>NZ_ABCS01000021.1 GCF_000170895.1 Plesiocystis pacifica SIR-1
GCAGCTCCCCGCGCATGCCGGGCAGGACGCGGAGCACGGGGCGTCCGCTGGGGTCGAGGGCGACGAGGGCGTGACGGCGGCGGCCGGCGAGCACCTCCTTGGTCGCGCTGCGCTCGTCGAGGACGTAGCGGTCGCGGCGAGGGGCGTCGCGCTTGGCCCCGGCGAACAGCGCGATCAGGCTGCCGCGCAGGCCCGGGGGCAAGGGGCGCAGTTGGACGTGAGCGCCGGGCTGCTCGGGATCGACGCCCTCGCGCACGACCACGACCTCGGGCGGCGGGATGTGTCCAGTGCCACGCGGGCCGTGACCTCCGCCCGCTTGGGGCGGCGCCTCGACCATGGTCCAGACCTCGATGTCCCCCTCCACTCAGGCCTCGTCGCCCGCGTGGGCTCGCTCGCGCCAGTGCTCGGTCAGCTCGCGCCACTTGAGCGGGGACTCGGTGGGCAGGACCAGCTCGTAGAGCTCGCTCTCGGTCCGGAAGGTCAGGCGCCGGCGCAGCTCGACGGAGGCGACCATGAGCTCGCGCAGGGGGATGGTCAGGCGCGGGCGCCCGGCGTCGTCGATGAACGCGACGGCCTCGCGGGTCAGCCGGGCCCGGACCATGCCCATGGGCTCGGCCTGGTCGCCGGAGATGTTCAGCAAGGGCGCGCGCTGGCTCTCGGCGACGAGGCCCTCGCGCTCGAAGCGGTGCTCGTTGACGAAGAAGTTGTCCGCCGTCGCCTCGCGGATCCGGGCGCGGGCCTCGACGATGGTCATCGAGCTCGCCCCGCCGCCCTCGGCGAGGAGCTCGTTGTGGGTGTTGACCCGCCAGCTCGCGCCGCAGCGCATGCAGCTGGCGACGTTGCGCTGGGGGCTCAGGGCGTCCCAGGCGAAGCAGTGGGGGCAGCGAAACAGGGGGTTCTCGATGCCCAGGGCCAGACGCACGCCGCGGACGGGGAAGTGGTTGGCCTCGTCGCGCTGGTCGATGCGCAGGCTCTGCTCGAGCCACGCGCGGACCTCCGCTGGCGGGGCCTTGCGCGGGAACTTGCGGGCCTCGCCAAACTGGATCTCGACCCGGCCGTGGCGGCGCACGGAGGCCCAGCGGGGCAGGACGCGGTCGGCGTTGAGGATGCGGACCGGGACGACCGGGAGCTTGAGCAGGCGGACCAGGGCCTCGATGCCCGGGAGCAGGGGCAGCAGCTCGCCGTCCCAGCTGCGCTCGCCCTCGGGGTAGGAGCCCACGGAGGCGCCGAGGTCGGCCCACTTCTTGAGCGCACGGATCGCCCCGGCGTCGACGGTGAACTTGCGCTTGGGCACGCTGCCCCAGGTGCGCAGGACGAAACCCATCACCGGCTGCTGCATCGCCGCGGCCGTCGCCAGGTAGTGGATGGGCTTGCCGGCGGCGGTGATCGTGAACCAGGGGTCGAACAGGCTGACGTGGTTGCTGAGGATGAGCACGGGCTCATCCGGCAGGGTCTCGCGCCCCGACCACGAAAGCGGCGCGACGCCCATGAGCGCGGCGCGGCTCGGGCCGAGCGCCCGCTGGGTCACGCGCTCGATCCAGACCTTGTTGTCTTCGGTCGGCTCGCGGTGCGGCAGACGCTTGCGTCGCATGCCTCGGAATGTGCCTTGGGCCGCTGGCCGGGTCCAGTGCGATGCGTCGTCGATGAATCCGGAACTCGGTTCGCGAAGACGGATTGCCCGACAGCGGCCATGGCTCGGGTGCGATGGCTGAGTCGAGGACGTGGGGCAGGGAGGGCGTGGCGTCGTCCACGACGGCTAAAACAGACAGAGGGTTGGCCAGGACTCGCTTTGGCCCACCCTCTGAAATGGCGTGGAGAAAAAGCGACGGGTGGCGTGGACCCGTGGGGAAGTTTGGGGCAGCCGGGCGGGGCGGCCCGGGGCGCGCGGGGTCGATCGTGCTCGGGTTGACACTCGTCAGTAGCGCGGGCTGTCCAACCGAGGACGGGGGCTCGGTCGGCGACGACGAGCTCGGGACGGAGGAGGGCGGCGACGAGGCGGACGCGGACACGGACGACACGGAGGGGAGCGCGGACACCGAGGGCGAGGCGGGCCTCGGCCCGGCGCTGGCGCTGGACTACGTACCCATCAAGGGTTTCGCGCTCAGCTGGCAGGCCGAGCCCGAGGTTGAGCCCGAGGTTGAGGTCGACACCTACGTCGTGTTCGAGCGCCTGTGGCCCGGGATGCCCTTCTTCCCCGTCGCCGAGCTCGCCGAGGACGGGAGCGCGGACTACCTCGTCGAGCTCGAGGTCCCGCTGCACCTGCGCGCCTCCGCGGGCTACTACCTGCGGGCGTGCGCCGACGGGGCCTGCGTCGACTCGGACATCGTCGACGTCGACGCGGACATCCGCGAGGCGGCGGGCTACGTCAAGGCCGTCAGCCCCGGGGAGAACGACGGCTTCGGGGCGCGGGCGGTGGTCTCCGGGGACGGGCAGACCCTGGCGGTCTCGGCCTGGTCTGAGGACGGGTCCTCGCAGGGCTTGGGCGGGGACCCCAACGACGACGCCGCCTCGCAGGCGGGGGCCGTGTACGTCTACCGCAAGGGCGCGCAGGGCTGGGCCTTCGACGCCTACATCAAGGCCTCGAACGCGGGGGCGGCCGACTCCTTTGGTCGTTCCCTGGCGGTCTCGGAAGACGGAGATGCTTGTGATCGGCACGCCTTTCGAGGACAGCGCGGCACCACCGTGGGCGGGGACGAGCTCGACGACTCGGCCGCGAACGCGGGGGCGGCCTACGTGTTTCAACGGATCCAGGGCGAGTGGCAGCAGCGGGCCTACCTCAAGGCCGCGGACGCCCACGCCGGGGACGAGTTCGGGGCCAGCGTCGACATCTCGGCCGACGGGGAGCGCGTCGTCGTGGGGGCCCCCTTCGCCGAGCTCGAGGACGCCTCGGGCACGACCTCGCCCGAGCAAGAAGACGCGGGGGCGGCCTACGTGTTCGAGCGCGAGGGGCTGGATTGGCACGAGCTCGCGCGCCTGGCCTCCCTCGCGCCCGAGGCCCACGCCCGCTTCGGCTCGGCCGTGAGCGTGGCCGGGGAGGGGAGCTTCGCGGCCGTGGGCGCCCCGCACAACCAAGCGGGCGGGTCCGTCGAGGTGTTCGCGGGGATGTTCGGCGCGTGGTCGACGAGCTCGCAGCTACAGCTCACGGCCCCCGAAGGCGGCGCGCGCTTTGGAGCCGCCCTCGACCTCGACGTGGCCGGCGAGACCCTCGTGGTTGGGGCGCCCCTGGCCGGCGGGCAGGGCTTCGAGGGCACGGGCAAGGCCCACGTGTTCGTGCGCGAGGACTGGAGCTGGTTGGCCCACTCCGTGCTCGAGGCCAACGCCGGCGAGGGCAGCAGCGGCGACGAATTTGGAGCCTCCGTCGCGCTCTCGGCCGACGGGGAGTTCGCGGCCGTCGGCGCGCCGGGGGACGACAGCGCCTTCCCCAGCGTGCTCCGGGGCACGGGCGCGGGCCTGGGCATGGGCTGCGTCGACTCCGGGGCGGTGCACCTGTTCGAGCACTCCATCCTCGACGACGGCTGGTCCCAGCGCAGCTACGTCAAGCCGGGGGTGCCCGGAGTCAGCGACGGCTTCGGGCGATGGGTGAGCCTGTCGGCCAGCGCCCTCGAGCTCGTGGTCGGGGCGCCCCAGGACGACGGCTCGGCCAGCGGCATGGAGGGCTTTAGCGACGACGAGCTCCCGGGCGCCGGCGCGGTGTGGATGTTCTGAGGTCGCGGGGAGCAGCTCAGGGACTGTGAACTTTTCACAGTCCCTGCCCACTCTAGCCGTCGCGGGCGACGCCACGCCCTCCCTGCCCCACGTCCGCGACTCAGCTTGAGGCGCGCTCGCGCCTCAAGCAGGTTGCGAGGGCCTCCCGCAGCGAGCGGACCGTGGTCGCCTCGCCGAGGTCCACGCCGAGGCCCACGAGGGTCTGGGCGATCTCGGGCCGGATCCCGCTGAGCACGCAAAAGGCCCCGAGCAGCGCCGTCGCCCGGACCATCTGCAAGAGCAGCTTGGCCGTCATCGTGTCGATGAATTCGATGCCGGTGAGGTCGAGGATCACCGAGTGGGTGTTGGCCGTGGACACGCGCTGGAGCAGGCGCTCGGTCAGCTCGACGCTGCGCTCGCTGTCGAGCAGGCCGACGAGGGGCACGGCGATCACCCCCTCCCAGACGTCGATGAGCGGGGCGGACAGGGCCGCGATCGCCTGGCGCTGGCGCTCGATGGTCTCGAGCCGTTGCTCGGCGACCTCGATGGTCTCGCGCAGCTCGAGCTCGGTGCGGCGACGCTGGTCGCTCTCCGTGGCCAGGGCGATGAAGTCGGCCAGGGCCCCCGCGAACTGGGTCTGAGAGGGCGTCCACGCCCGGCGACGACCCTCGTGCTTGAAGCAGATGACCCCGAACAGGCTCCCGGCCACGCGGATCGGGGCGTCGACCATCGCGGTCACGGTCTCCGGCGCGCCCTCGCCGAGCTCCGCGGTGCGCGGGTCCTCGCGCAGGTCGGGCGTGGCGATGAGCCGCGCTTGCTCGAGGGCCGCGAAGTAGCGCGGGTACTCGGCGCTGAGAAACTCGCGCCCGCCGCGGTGGAGGGCCTCGCCCGAGCTGTACTCGTCGAGGCAGAGCAATCCGCGGCGATCGTCGAGGTAGCGCCACACGCCGCAGTGCGGGACGCCGAGGATCGCCGCGCCGGTCTCGGTGATCTCGCGCAGCGCCTCGTCCATGGCGCCCTGGGTGATCGCCTCGGAGCGGGCGAGCTTCAAGAGCACGGCCTGATGGCTCTGGAGCTGGGTCTCGAGGGCGGCCTGCCGCCTGCGCGCGCGCAGCTCCTCGATCAGCGCGGCGATCTGTGGACCGTCTGCTCCATCGGCGGTGCGGAGCGCCAGGGCGTCGAGGGCAGGGTCATCGAGGGGGAGGTCCATCGGCGTCGAGCGAGCAATCCTGCAACCAGGATACTGGATGGGAGCGCTCGACGAGGCGGGGTCGAACCCGCCGAACGGGCCCCTTCCCCGGGGTTGGTGTCGGCGGCGGCCTCGGAGTCTGGAGGACCGCAGGATCCGAGTTCGGTCACGGGCGGCGCCCGAGCTCCGGACAGCGCGCTGAACCGGTGTTTCGATTGATCGATGGAGGTGGGCTGGGCGACCGTGGGTTCATGTCTGCTCGAACTTCCGGTGTGTTGCTCTCGTTCGCGCTCGTGTGCGCCTGTACCAGCGACGACGTCGCCGACGGCGTGGGCGACGAGGCGACGGACTCGGACGCGACGGCGGGGACCACGGACTCGACGGGCACGGACTCGTCGACGGACGGCACGGGCGAGACCGAGGACGCGGACAGCACGAGCACCGACGCGGACACGGAGACCACGGACACCGACGCCGACATGGGCGAGACCGAGGGGGAGACGGGGGGCGGCGACGAGCTCTACGAGCCCGACGACGGGCCCAGCCACGAGGGCGGGAACGTCGTCGAGGTGTGCAGCGAGGCCGAGATCCTCGCGGCGATCGCCGCCGCGACCAGCGGGGACGTGATCACGGTGTGCCCGGGCAGCTTCGACTTCAACCAGCTGATCTCGGTCACCGCCAACGGCACGGACTCGGGGCGGATCTTCCTGCGCGCCGAGGCGCCCGAGACCGTGACCTTCAACCTCTCGCACATCGAGAACTTCAAGGTCAGCGGGAAGTTCTGGATCTTCGAGAACATCACCTTCTTCGGCGACTGCGACAACGCCAGCGCCTGCGAGCACGCCTTTCACCTCGTCGGGGACGCCGACGACCTGATCTTCCGCCACAACGAGGTCGTGAACTTCGCCTCGCACGTCAAGCTCAACGGCGAGGTCGTCGGCGGGGGGCCGGCCAAGAGCTTCCCGGACCGGGTGTGGTTCATCGACAACTTCTGGCACAACACCAAGTACGTCGAGAACGACGCGCCGCACAACATCCTGAACCTCGACGGCGGCAAGGATCACGTCGTGCGCGGCAACATCTTCGCCGACTACAGCGCGCCGACCTCGCTGCCCAAGTCGGCCTCGGCGGTGTACCCGAAGGCCTCGACGGTGGGCATGCTGATCGAGCAGAACCTGATCGTCTGCGAGAAGTCCCGCCCCGAGGGCGAGACCAACCGGGGGATTCAGCTCGGCGACGGCGCGCCGGCCTCGATCTGCGACGGAGACGACGATCAGGACGGCAACGGCGACTGCATCGAGAACGGCCAGAACCAAGAGGCGCTCGTGCGCAACAACATCATCATGGGCTGCAACAACGGGGGCAGCTCGGGCGGGATCATGATCAACAGCGATCGGGAGTCCTGGGTCGCCCACAACACGGTCTACGACTCCGAGCCGCGCAGCGCCGTGTTCTATCAGGGGCACCCCGACTACACCACGCCGCATCGCTACAACATCCTCGAGAACGGCTTCAACACGGACTACGCCGACGGAGTCCTCGACGAGGCGGACAACTTCACGCCCGCGAAGAGCGAGCTCGACGCGGCCTTTGGCTCGCCGGGCACGGGCGACTTCTCGCTGGCCGATGGGGCCGCGATCGTCGAGCAGCACGCCGCTGATCTCGCCGTCCCCCACGACTTCTGCGGTTACCCGCGGGGGGAGATGGCCGACCTCGGCGCGATCGAGTACTCGACGACCTACGAGGGTACTCCGTGCTCCGAGATCGTCCAGGAGATGTACGACCGGATCCCCTGATGCTGAGGTCGTGACAGCCGAAGGGGGTGCTCATGGCAACGCCGACCGTGCCCGATGACCGCGGACTCCTGGGCCAACCATCCCCAACGATCGGTGAGGTCGGCCACGTCCATACGGACGCGACGCCCGACGGAACGCGGCGCTTCGACGACCACGCCGGCACCCGCAGCGCCGTCGCCTTCGCCGGCATGCTCTTTCGTGGTCAACGACGCGGCGACCTTGCCGGCGTCCCTGCCCGGGCACGCGTGGATCGAAGGGCGCGCCGAGGCCATCGAGCTGCGCCTGCTCGGCCCGGTGGGGGTGGACGAGGACCGGTGGCGGGCGGTGGTGTTCGGCGGCGGCGACTGGCGCGAGGACACGGACGAGCGCCCGGCACCGCCGCGCCTCGAGCTGGGCACGAACCTCGTCCTCGCGGGCGGCCTCGGGGCCCGGGTGCTCGAGCGCGCGTCGGCCAGCCCCCGGTTGATCGAGCTCGCCTTCGACCGCGCGGGCGCGTCGCTCTACGCCGCGCTCTACTCGGCGGGCCGGCCCATCCAGTACAGCCACCTCGAGCAGCCGGAGGAGCTGTGGTCCTTCCAGACCGTGTTCGCGGGGCGTCCGTGGGCGGCCGAGATGCCCTCGGCGGGCCGGGCCCTGAGCGCGTCGTTGCTGGGGAAGCTGCGGGCCAAGGGGGTCCTGGTCGAGCGCCTGACCCACGCCGCGGGGCTGAGCGCGACCGGGGACCCCGAGCTCGACGCGCAGCTGCCCCTGCCCGAGCGCTACGACATCCCCGCGCGGACCGTCGCGGCCATCACCGCCGCGCGGGCTCGGGGCGCGCGGATCATCGCCGTGGGCACGACGGTCGTGCGCGCCCTCGAGGGCGCGGCCCTCGAGCACGGCGACGGTGTCCTGCGCCCGGGTCCGGGAGAGACCGCGCTCGTCGTGACCGCGGCGACGCAGCTGCGCGTCGTCGATGCCCTGCTCACGGGCATGCACGCGCCGAGCGAGAGCCACTACCGCTTGCTCCGGGCCTTTTTGCCCGAGGCCCTGCTCGAGCGGGCCTGGGACGCGGCCCTGGGCGCGGGCTACCGCTCCCATGAGTTCGGTGACCTGGCGCTGCTGGTGCCGGGTTGAGGGGCTCAGCCGCCAGGCCGGATGCGGTAGACGGTCACCGCCTCGCGCACGCCCTTGAGCTGCACCCGCTCCGGCTCGAGGGCGAGGGCGTCGGCGTGCTCGAGGGCCTTGCGCAGGCTCGGGTCCTCGCGGACCTCTCGCCACACGGCCTCGGTCACGCACAGCTCGTCGCTGCCCGCCGCGCCCTGGACCCGGGCGGCGATGTTCACGGTCTGGCCGAAGTAGTCGACCATGTCGTTTTGGTTGACGACGATGCACGCGCCCCGGTGGACGCCGAGCTTGGGCTCGAGGCGGTCCTCGTCGGGCTGCTTGGGCGCGTG
This sequence comes from Plesiocystis pacifica SIR-1, assembly GCF_000170895.1. GTDB lineage: Bacteria > Myxococcota_A > Polyangia > Nannocystales > Nannocystaceae > Plesiocystis > Plesiocystis pacifica. The sequence continues at coordinate 8,103 of NZ_ABCS01000021.1, forward strand.
GTCGTCGAGGATGGCCAGGGCCGCTCGCGTCGCGTCGACGGGGCGGTTGAAGGAGGCCATGATCGCGTCGCCCATGGTCTTGACCACGACCCCGCCGCAGCGGGTGATGGTCTGGGCCATGGTCTCGAAGTGCTGGCTGACCAGGGCGAACGCGGCGCTGTCGCCGATGCGCTCGTACATCTCCGTGGACCCGCGCAGGTCCGTGAACAGCAAGGTGTTGTCCTTGATCGGGATGCCGGTGCCGGGGCGGACCACGTCGGTGCCGAGGCAGCGGCGGAACTCGCTGTCGTTGAGCAGGCGGTGGCCGCTGAGGTGGGGCAGGTAGTCGAAGAAGGTGACGATCGGGGTGAAGTAGAGGAACACCCGCACGCGCGCGTCGGTGGGGTTGCGCAGGGTCAGGCGCACGGGGCCGGGGGCCAAGGTGGTGCGCGGCAGGAAGGCCCGGGCGCCGTAGTCGAGGCTCAGCTCGCGGACCTGCGTGGTCGCCTCGCCCTCGATGGCGATCATCGTGCGCGGGTTGCCGACGACCCAGCCGATCTCTGGCAGGTCGAGCTCAAAGCGCTGCTCGCCGCCGGCCTCGAGCCAGGTCAGGACTTCCTTTTGCTCGCGCAGGAAGGGGATCAGGTCGCGGTCGATGCCGCGGATCGAGATGTTGCGGCTGAACCGGAAGTCGAAGAAGTAGTCGGCGAGGCTGAGGCTCTCGGGCTCGTGGAAGCGGATCGAGCGGAGCGCCGGGCTGATGGTGAAGCTGACCTCCACGCTCTCGTCGAGGGTCGTCGGTCGGCTGCGCGCGCACGAGTCACAGTAAAAGTCGTGCTCGAGCTGGTTGAGGCCGCCGGGCGTGGCGACGAGCTCCCCGCAGCCGCCGCAGCGCACGTTCCAGTGGATCTGCAGCAGGCCCACGCGGGTGGCGTGGAGGAACAGGGCGATGGTCTCGTCGGTCTCGAAGCCGCGCGCGCTGGCCCACGCGATCGGGTTGAGGAGGATCAGCTGGGCCTCGTCCTCGCCGTCGAGGGCGTCGACGAGGGCGTCGACGAGGCCAGCGGACCAGGCGCGGGCGCCCTCGAGCTGGGGGCGCAGCTGCGCCAGGCGATCACCATCGACTCGGTCAACCCCTGAGCTCGTGGACATCGAGGGTCAGCATATCACTCGGCGCGGTGTGCCAGGCCCCGGCGGCTCGCAAACCACACGCCCTCGGCGTCGGGGAGCACGACGGTCGCGTCTTCGAAGGGCGTCACGCCTTGGAGCGTGCGCCAGCGGCCGCCCTCGTGGGCGAGGACGCCCTTCATGGTCGCGGCGTGGAGGGTGCCGTCGACGAAGCTCAGCCCGCCGGGGTTGATGCGCCCGCCGCCGAGGGCCTCGCTGGTCCAGCCCTTCTCGGTCTGCACCAGGCGGTCGACTCCGCCGGCGTAGGTGCCGACGTAGAGCGATCCGTCCTCGCCCCAGGTCAGCGCGGTCACCCAGTTGTCGCGCAGGTGGTCCGAGAGCATGGACAGGTGGACCCAGCGCCCATTGGGGAGCCAGTGGATCAGGCCCTGGGTGGTGCCGAGCCAGTACTCGCCCTCCGCCTCGCCCTCGGCCACGGCCCACACCGCCCAGCGCCGAGACCGGGTGCCCAGGGAGCGGAGCTCGCCCGCGTCGTCGAGGAGCACGGCGCCCGCGTGGGTGCCGACGAGCAAGTTGCCGTCGCGCAGGGTCGTCAGGCTGAGCACGTTGTCGTGGGGCAGGCCGCGCTTTTTGGTCCAGCGCTCGGCCGCGTCCTTGGTCTTGGAGTCGTCGTCGACGCGGTAGAGGCCGCGGGCGGTGGCGACGAAGATCGAGCCGTCGTGGGCCGCGAGGGCGTTGGCCTGGGGGTCGATGGCGGCGGCGGTCCCCGGGCGGGGATCGAGGGCGCGCCAGCGGCCGTCTTCCAGGACGTGCACGCCGCGGTCGAAGGTCGAGACGTAGAGGCGCGCGTGCTCGCCGGAGCCGACGCGGAGCAGGTCGGTGACGTCGCCCGAGGGGAGCCCGGCGTCGAGCAGGCGGCGCCAGTCTCCGTCGGCCTCGCGCAGCCACAGGCCCTCGTCGGTCGCGACGCAGGTGCGGCCGCCGAGGGTGTCGAGGCCGTTGACGGCGCGCAGCTGCGGGGGGAGCTCGAGGGTGTCGTCCACGGGGTGCACGTCCGCGAGGCCGGCGTCGGGGCTGGCGACGAGCAGCCGGCCGTCGACGCTGGCGAGGGCGCGGGCGTCCTGGGTGCCGAAGGTCCGCGAGCGCGCGCCGTCGAGGCGGACGACGCCGACGAGGGTGCCGGCGTAGACGGCCCCGTCGTGGGTGGCGAGGCTCCACACCCAGTCGGTGCCGTGGCCGAGCTGCTCGAGGTCGGGGGCGAGGCTGCGCCGGCCGTCCTCGACCTGCCACACGCCGGCGCCGGCCGTGGCCGCGAGCAGGGCGTCGCCGCGGCTGAGCAGGGCGGTGACGCGCTGGGCCTGGGCGCCCCAGGGCTGTTGGGTGTCGGGGAGGGGGACGGGGCGCAGGGCGTCGCCGTCGACGACGAGCACGCCGGCGTCCCAGGTGCCGACGTAGGTCTCGCCCGCGTGCTCGACGACGCTGCGCACGGGCGCCGAGGCGAAGCGCTGGCGGACGCGGAGCCGCTGGCCGTCGACCTGGACCCGGGCGAGGCCGGTCTCGGTGCCGACCCACAGCTGGTCGGCGTGGCCGGCCCGAGGCGTGGCCACGCGGACGCGGGTGCCGGGCAGGCCGTCGAGCTCGGTGAGCGGGCGGGCGAGGGGGCGGCCGTCGTCGTCGAGGATGAGCAGCCCGCCCTCGGTCGCGGCGGCGAAGCGGGCCGGGGGGCCCTCGGATTGGGCCTCGGATTGGCCCTCGAAATTGGGCAGCGCGGCGCAGCCGTGGACCCGCCGCGTCGCGGTGTGGACCGCGTCGAGCTGGGGATTGGCCGCGAGGACCAGCAGCGCCGAGACGGCCGCGACGCTCATCGCTCGCTCCGTCCGGCGGTCTCGCTGACCGCGTCGATGACCAGCTCGACCCGGCGGCTGTTGAGGGCTCGGTCGGCGACCACGGCGGTGACGTCCATGGGGAAGCTCAGCCGCGCGTCCGCCCGCGGCTCCCAGCGACGGATGAAGCGGCCCTCGGTCCCCGGGCGCAGGGTCAGGGTCTGGCCGTCGGGCATCAGCACCTCGACGCGGCGGGCGTCGAGGGTCGAGGCCGGAGCGCCCGCGTCGACGCCCTCGATGGCTTCGCGGGCGGCGTCGGCATCGGTCAGCTCCTGGATGGCGAGCAGGTCGTAGGCGCCGTCGCTGCGCTGACGCAGCTCGAGGCGCATGGTCGGGGCCTCGACGTCGACGGTGTACTCGAGCTCGAGCAGCTCGACGCGGCCGTCGCCGTGGGTGACCCGGGCGAGGACCTGGTAGATGCCCGGCTCGACGTCGTCGTCGACCAAAAAGCGCACGGTCCACTGGCCCAGCTCTTCCTCCCAGCGCGCGCTCTGGACGTGGCCGTCGGGGAACAGGATGTCGACGCTGCGGGCGTCTCGGGGCGCGGGGATGTGGACCTCGGGGTCGCCGGGCTGGAGGTCGCCGGGGCCGAGGTAGGGGGCCGAGCCGTCGCCGTCGAGGTCGCGCCCGGTGATCTGCGGGTCTTGGCCATTGGCCGCCTTGGCGGCCGCTTCCCGGGCCTTCTTGGCCCGGCGCTCGATGGCGTAGCGCTCGTAGGCCTCCTCGCTCTCGAGCACGAGCAGGGCGGTGTGCTTGCTCAGCACCTGGTGCTCGACGCTCAGGGCCACGGCCGTGGGCTTGTCGCTGACGTGGCGGAGCATCTCGGCGATCCACTGCTGGCGCACGCCGGGGACGTCGCGGACCTCGCCCAGCTGCAGGCTGCGGGTGATGGTCTGCCCGCCCGCGAGGGTGCCCTGGACCTCGACCTGCTCGGGCAAGGGCGCGTCGGCGGCGAGGCGGAGGTGGACCACGGGGCGCTCGCCCTCGTACCAGGTGGTGTTGATGGGGGTCAGCAGGGTCGGGAGCTCGACGCGGGTCCCGTCGTTGTCGTCGCTCTCGTCGTCGTCCGCGTCGGTCTCGACGCCGAGGTCGAGCTCGAAGGCCGCGTTACCCTCGAGCCCGGGCACCGCGACCTGGACCCCCGCGAGGCGGCGCAGCTGGGGCGCGCGCTCGAGGAAGCTGGTGAAGCTGCGGACCTGGTCGAGGGTGCGCGGGCGCAGGGTCCGGCCGCCCGTGGCCCCGCTCATCGCCTCGAGCACGTCTCGGCTGTCGCGCTTGCCCAGGCTCAGGGCGTAGAGCGGCGCGTCGCCCAGGGCCGCGCGGGCGCGGGTCGCCAGGACCGGGGCCTCGGTCTGCCCCCAGGTCGGGGTGCCGTCGCCGATGTAGATGACCTGGTCGAGGGTGCCGTCCTTGGCCGGGGCCTGGGCGAGCAGGGCCTCGACGGCGTCGAGGGTCGCCCCGAGGTCGCTGGCGCCGTCGGGCTCGAGGAGTTCGAGGTGGGTCAGGGCGGCGGTCCGCTCGGCGACGCCGTTGCGCGCAAAGCCGGCGGCCGCGATGGCCTCGGCCCCGCGCTCCCCGGCGTAGCTGCGCGCCTCGAGGTCGGCGCTGAGGACCATGAAGGGCGCGCCCTCGTCGAGGCTGGCGAGCACGGCCGAGACCGCCTCGCGGGCCAGGGGCCAGGACTCGAGGGCGCTGCGCGAGCTGTCGACGACGATGACCGTGCGCCGAGCGGTCTTGGTGTCGGCCGCCGGGGCGGGGATCTGCGACCAGTCGAGCTCGAGGCGGGCGGCGAGGTAGCGCTGGCCGGCGTCGGCGTCGAGCTCCTGGACCACCGCGGGCACCGGCGCGTCGTCCAGGCCAATGCGCAGGTTGTCCGTGGCCGTGCGCCGGTCCTCCGCGAAGCGCTGCTCCCCGTCGACGCGCACGACCACGCGCTCGATGGCGTCTTGCATCGCGGGTCGGGCCGTGGGCACCTGGACCGCGAAGCCGCTGCTCGCCGCGGCGTCGGGGACCAGCGGCGCCATGTAGCGCATGACCACGCGCTTTTTCTCGCCGGGGGCGATGGGGAATACGCGCAGCTTGAAGGTCTGCCCGGCCTCCCACTCGAGCAGCGCCGGGTCGCGCATGCTGTCGACGATCTCCTCGTAGATTTCCCGGGCCTTGCTGCGCTCGAGGATCTCGCCGTCCATCATCTGGCCGTCGATCTCCATGGCCAGGCCGGTCACGATGGCGCCGTGGGGCAGGGGGAAGCGGAAGGTGCCCTCGAGGGTGGCGTCGCCGGGGTTCTCGAAGATGTGCTCGACCTCGTAGCGGGCCATGGAGCCGACGACCTGGGCGTCGACGCTGAGGGTGCGCAGGGCGAGGTAGTCCGCGCCCGCGTCCTGGCCGACCGCGATGGTGTCGGGGCTCGCGTCGAGCTCGGCGGTCCGGACCTCGAGGCTGCCGGCGCCCAGGGGCACGCCGCCGCTCTCCATGGCGTAGAGCCATCGCGCCGTCTCGGCGCCGGATTCGACCCCCGCGCCGGGGTGATTGGCGGCCTCGCGGGTGGCCGCGCTGGCGGGGGCTTGGGTCACGCACGCGCTCGCGCCGGCGAGGAGGGCGAGGCTGAGCAGCGAGGACAGGGTCAGGGGGGAGGTCTTCATGGCGGGGTCCAGGTGGGGGCCGGGTCGGGAAGGGGGGGTCACTCGGCGACGGCGATCTCGGCCACGCGGACCTTGTCGCCGCGCTTGGGCAGGACGTAGTGGAAGGTGTGCTGCTGCTCGTCGGGGCGGCCCTCGTTGGTGACGACGAGCACCTCGCCGCGGGCCTCCTTCATCGAGCCGCCGTTGTTGCCGAAGTAGTGGACCTCGACGGCGTAGGTGCCGGCGCGGGCGTCGTGCAGGGTGTAGCTCTCGGGCCCGTAGCCCGTGGTCACGTCGTGGAAGAGCACGCCGCCGAGGGAGCCGCGCTTGTGGCTGTAGAACACCTTCTCGCCCCGGGGGTTGATGACCCACAGGTCGACGTCGGTGCGGTCGGTGTCCCAGCTCAGGTAGACCTTGACGTCGTTCTCGGATCCGCCGGGGAGCTCGAGGGCGTCGACGCGCGCGGTCCACTCGGCGCGCTCGGTGGCGCCGGCGCTGGCCCGGCGGAAGTTGGAGTAGACCTGGGCCAGGCGCTGCTTGGCCGGGACCTCGAGGGCCTCGGGGACCTCGGGGTGGGCGACGATGGCCTCGAGCCCGGCCCGGGCCTCGTCGAGCTGCCCCCGCCGCAGGGCCAGGTCGGCGAGCTCGAAGGCCAGGCGCAGGTCCTTGGGCCGCAGCTGCGTGGCGACGCGCATGCGGGCGTAGGCGTTGTCGAGATCGCCCTGGACCTCCAGCACCGAGGCCAGGGCGCGCTGGGCCTCGGGGTCCTCGGGCAGCAGCTCGGTGACCGCGGAGTAGGTGCGCAGGGCCTCGCGCTGGTTGCCGAGCTCGCTGTGGATGTCGCCGATGAGGCGGACGACGATGAGGTTGTAGGCGTCGATCTCCCGCCAGGCCTCGGCTTCGACCAGGGCCTCGTCGAGCTCGCCCGCGTCCATCAGCGCGCGGATCAGGGCGTGCCGGTGGCGGCGCTCCCGGGGCTCGGCGGCGACGGTCTCGCGCAGCTCGGCGATCTGCGCGTCGAGGGCCTCGCTCGCCTCACGCTCGGGGCGTTCGGCGACGCCCGTGACCTCGAAGCTCGTTTCAGGCGCGCTCGCGCCCGCTTTGGGGGGAGCGAACACCAGGGCGAGGGACATCCACAGGGCGGGCCAGAGCGAGGGCGTCATGGTGCCGGGCTCACGCGCAGACCCCCCGGGCTATTCCGCCTTCACACCCCGGTGGCACCGAGCTTGCGCAGCAACCATCGCATTGCCACGCGCCGAGCTTTGGCGCGATGATTCGCCCGATGACCGACGCTCGCCAGTGGATCGACCTCGAGGATCGCTACGCCGCCCACAACTACCACCCCCTGGACGTGGTCCTGAGCCGGGCCGAGGGCCCCTGGGTGTGGGACGTGGAGGGCAAGCGCTACCTCGACTGCCTCGCGGCCTACTCGGCCGTCAACCAGGGCCACAACCACCCCAAGATCGTCGCCGCGCTGGTCGAGCAGGCCAAGGTCCTCGGGCTCACCTCCCGGGCCTTCCGCAACGACAAGTTCGGGCCCTTTTGCAAGAAGCTCAGCGAGCTGTCGGGCTACGAGCGCGTGCTGATGATGAACACCGGCGCCGAGGCGGTCGAGACCGCGATCAAGGCGGCGCGCAAGTGGGGCTACGAGGTCAAGGGCGTGCCCGCGGGCCAGGCCAAGATCCTCGTGTGCGACGGCAACTTCCACGGCCGGACCACGACCATCGTCGGCTTCTCCACGGACGAGGAGGCCCGCGGCAACTTCGGGCCGTTCACGCCGGGCTTCGAGGTGGTGGCCTACGGCGACCTCGAGTCGGCCAAGGCTGCGTTCGACGCCAACACCGTGGCCATCCTCGTCGAGCCCGTGCAGGGCGAGGGCGGGGTCATCATCCCGCCCGCCGCGTACCTCCAGGGCCTGCGCGCGCTGTGTGACGAGCACGACGCGCTGCTCATCTGCGACGAGATCCAGGCCGGCCTGGGCCGCTGCGGCTCGCTCTTCGCCCACACCCTGGCGGGCGTCCGGGCCGACGGCGTGACCATCGGCAAGGCCCTGTCCGGCGGCCTCTACCCCGTCTCGGCCTTCCTCGCCGACGGCAAGGTCATGGACGTGTTCACCCCCGGCACCCACGGCTCGACCTACGGCGGCAACCCCCTGGCCTGCGCGGTCTCGGACGCGGCCTTGGACGTGCTGGTGGACGAAAAATTGATCGAGCGCTCGGCCGAGCTGGGCGCGTGGATGAAGGGCGAGCTCGAGGGCATGAACTCCCCGCACGTCAAGGAGCTGCGCGGGGTCGGGCTGTGGTACGGCGTCGAGCTCCACCCCGAGGCTGGCGGCGCCCGGCGCTTTTGCGAGGCGCTCAAGGAGGAGGGCATGCTGGCCAAGGGCACCCACGAGCACACCATCCGCCTCGCGCCCCCGCTGGTGGTCGAGCAGGCGGACCTCGAGTGGGCGCTCGGGAAGATCAAGAAGGTCCTGGCTTGAGCGGCTCGGGTCCAGACGAGCCCGGCTTTCCCTTGGAGGCCCTCGGCGACGAGGGTCCTGGCCTCAACCCGGGCCTGGATATCGAGGCTCTGCTCGGCGGGATGGGCGAGCCCAGAGAGCACCACTACGTGTTCGCCCACGTCGCGCTGCCGAGCGTGGTGCACCGGGGCATGAACGCCAGCAGCGTCGACCTGCGCGAGCTCGCTAGCTCGGACATGTTCCGGGACTTGTGGGCGAAGGTCGGGGAGAACGTGGACAGCCAGCGCCTGTCCGAGGCTGGGCTGCGCGCGGAGTACATCGCCACGGACGACGGGAGCGTCGAGGGGATCTTGATCACCATGCCGGAGGTGACCCAGATCAGCGAGGCGATCGCCGCGGCGATCGTTCGGGTGACGCGCAAGCGCATGTTCGTGTTCAAGCGCTGCGAGCTGCGTTATTTGACGCTCGAGCTGGGCATGGACTTCGACGACCAGATGCAGGTGTCGGGGTCGCGGACGGTGCTGTGCGAGTGGACGGCCGACGGGGCGCACCACAACATGGGGACGGGGCCGGTCGTGGGGGAGTTCGGCGACTTCGCGTTGGCGCAGTGCGGGGCGGGGGGCTAGGACGCCGCGAGGGCCGAGGCGATCGCGATCTGCAGCGTCGCGTGGATGGTCGTGTCGCCGAGATCGAGGCCGAGCCCGACGAGGGTCTGCGCGACGGCGGGTTGGATGCCGGTCAGGATCGTCTGGGCTCCGATCAAGCGCAGCGCTCGCGCGGTCCGGATCAACGAGCCGGCGACCATCGTGTCGACCGAGGTCAGGCCCGTGATGTCGAGGATCACGACGCGGGCGCCGCTCGACTGGACCCCGTCGAGGGCGACCTGCATGATCTGCTCGGCCCGCTCCCCGTCCATCTGCCCGATCAGCGGCATGACGACGATCTCGCGGGTGATCGGGATGAAGGGCGTGGCCATGGCCTGGAGGGCGTCCGACAGGCGCTGGGTCCGTTCGCGCAGCTCGGCCTCGAGCTGCTTGGCGCCGCTGATGTCGCGGATGATCGTGCCGACGCCCCGGACCCCGCCCGACGCGTCGCGTAGACCCACGACCACCTGGCTGATCGGGAGCACCGTGCCGTCGCGGCGGAGCAGCTCGCCCTCGCTGCTCCACACGCCTCGCTCGAGGGCGTGGGGGATGCCCTCCTCGGCGAGGCGGCGCATGTACCTGGGCGGGTGGAGGTTGGTGACCGGGGCGTTGGCGATGTCCTCGCCCTCGCCCCAGCCGAGCATCCGCCGCCCCGCCCGGTTCATGTAGAGGACGCGCTTGTCTGGGGTCGCGAGGCCGACGAGATCCGTGGTCGCCTCCATCAGGTCGCGCAGACCCTTGAGCTCGGCGAGGGCCTCCTCGAGCTTTCGCTGGGCCTCGTACTGCTCGGTGATGTCGTGGGCCGAGGCGTAGACCAAGCGCGCGGAGGGGTCCGTGTCTGGGTCGACGCTCGAGATCCAGGCGATCCACTTGTACGAGCCGTCCTTGCAAGCGTAGCGGTTGACGAAGTGGGTGAGGTCGCTGCCCTGGGCGAGGGTTTGGGTCGCCTCGAGGGTCGCGGCGCGGTCGTCGGGGTGCACGAACTCGACGTAGGGTTTGGCGAGGAGCTCCTCGCGGGTCCAGCCCAGCACGCGCTCCCAGCCCTTCGACAGGTGCAAGAACATGCCGGTGTTGGGGTCGGCCGTGGCGATCAGCCCTTTCCAGGTGTCGAGAAAGCCCTGGGTGTCCATCGCTGGAATTGTCCCGTATTGGTCAGGCCCGCGTCCGTGATTCTGAAGGTGTCTACGAAACTGTGTTTGCGCGGTGGGCGCGCGGGCGTGTGGCGCTGCTTGGCCCGACGCCTCCCCAACCCACTGTGGCTTTCGCCACGCCTCGCCCTCGGGCCTCAGCTCCACCCGGCGGCGTGGGTCCAGCTCTAGCCTGCGCTCGGGGGGAGCTGGGCGAGGAGGTCGGCGTAGTGCTTGGCGCGGGCGAGGTCTCCGGCGTGCTCTTCGAGCTGTTGGAAGGCCGTGAGCACCCGGCGGACCTGGGCGGTGTCGGGGAGGTCGGTGATGCTCGGGGTGGGCCAGCCGAGGGCGACGAGGGCCTGGGAGAGGTGGGCGCGGGCCTGCCGGAGGTTGCCGTCGTCGAGCTCGACGTCGCTGAGGCGGATCAGGCTGTTGATCTGCTCGGGGATGAGCGCCGTGGCGGAGGGGTCGTGTTCGAGGGCGGCCTCGAGGATGCCCAGGGCCTCCTCGAGCCGGGCGCGGGCGCGGTCCAAGGCGCCACGTTTGAAGGCGACGGAGGCGATGAGCCGTAGGGCGAGCGCGAGCTGTGCTGGACCTTCGCTCATGGACAGCGCCCGCTCGAAGTGCTGCGTTGCGCGCTCGAGGTTGTCGGCGGACAGCTCGATCGTCCCGAGTCGAATCTCGAGCCCACGGGACTCGCCAAGGAGCGAGCGGACTTCATCACCGGTCCGTCGGGCGGTGGGAAGGTCGCCTCGGGACAAGGCGTCGAACATGGCCTCCGACGCCGCCAGGAAGTCGACGCGCCTCGGGTCTCCGGCCGCGAGCTGGTAGATGCGTGCCCACTCTTGTTCGCGTGGGGACGGTGCTCCGAGGGGGTGAGCGGAGCGTGATACGGGCGCCATGGGGACGGCCTCCCGCATCCCCCACCGCGGCACGGGCAGGTCGGCCGTGAAGCTGCGGATCGTCCACAGGTCGGGGGCGTCGACGAAGACCTGGCCGCGCAGCGACAAGGGCAGCACCAGGACGATCGGCAGCCTCAGCTCGTGCTCGAGCTTGCTGCGCGCTTCGTTGAGCCCGCGCAGCAACGCTGTCATCGCCTCGTCCCACCCTGGCCCGCCGCTGCCGCGCCACAGCTCGACCCAGATGGCGCCGACCCCTCGAGCTGGCGCCGTCTCCAACACGGGCCCGAGCCCTCGCAGCTCCTCGACCGTCGTCGGCACGTGCTCGCCCAACACCTCCCCGCGCTCGCGCATCAACGCGGCGACGCGTCCTTTCAAGAAGTCCACCGCCCACGGATGCGTGGCAAACAACACCGACAGCGCCAGCCCCTCGGGCCAGTCGATGTGCGGCTCGAGCTCGAGCCACAGCGCCTCGAGGGTCGGGTCCGTCTTCGCGGGCTCGGCGGGCGCGCTCACGCCAGGCCGAGCTCCTCGCGCAGCAGCGGGTGCACGGCGTACCAGTCGTCGCCGTTGCGGTACTGCAGCACGTACTTGCCCTGCTGCAGCCGGGCAAACTCGGGCAGCTGATCCAGGCTCGGCAGGCAGGGTCGGTGGCTGTGCTCGATCTTCGCCAGCCACGCCCGGTCGTCGTCGGCGATGGGCAGCATGTCGCGGCGCACGGCGTCCTCGGCCGCCTCGAGCACGGCGTGGGCGTGGTCCGTGCCGCGCCGGGCGATGCCGGTGATCGCCAGCCGCAGCATGCGGAAGTAGTCGCGCAGATCCCCGCCGGAGCGCTCGGCGAGGCGGCGCAGCTGGGCCTCGGTGAAGAACTCGGCGCGCCATTTGTAGCGGCGGTCGACGATCTCGACGAGCTTGCCCACGCCCTCGGCGGAGCTCACCGGCGGCTGGCCCTCGGCGGGCCGGCCCTCGTAGACGTGCACGCTCGGCAGGGCGTAGATGCGCCCGCCGGCGTAGAGCGAGCCCAGGCCCCCGGCGAGGGCCTGGAGGTAGGGCGGCACGGTGTAGACCGCGCTCAGCCCGACGAAGCGCAGCAGCTCGGCGTTGGAGGCGAACAGCTGCTCGGCGCTGTGGAACACGGCGCGGACCTCCTTGGGCGTGCCGTTGCCGCGCAGCCGCTCGACGGAGTCGACGATCATCACGACCTTGCGGTCGGGATCGCCCCGGCGCGCGCGCACGAGCTCGACGACCTCCAGGGCGAAGCCGCGGGCCTCGTCGACGAGCACCTGCACGTGGCTGCGGGTGCGCTTTTGCAGCTCTGCTTTGAAGCTGGGCGTGTGGACCAGGGCCGCTCGCAGGCCTGCGGGCCCGGCGGGCAGGCTCAGGCCCTCGAACTCGACCCCGGACTTCAGGAAGGACCAGGTCCGCTCGAAGAAGGTGGGCTTGCCGACCTCGCCCCCGAGGGTGCCGGGGAAGCGCTGGTTGACCTTCTCGGACAGGGCCCCGAGCACGCTGATGAGAAAGTCCGTGACCTCGACGCGCTGGGTGAGCATGAGGTAGCGCGAGAGGTCGACGTAGAAGACCTCGCAGCCGTAGCCGTCGAGGAGCTTGGCCAGGCGCATGAGCTCGGTGGTCTTGCCGGTGCCGCGGTTGCCGGTGAACAGGTAGGCCCCGGCGCTGAGCGAAAAGTCGATCTGGTCGGCGAGCTCGACCACGGGGTCGAGGCTGGGATCGACGCCGTGGATGGCCTCGACGTAGAGCCCCTCGGGCTGGGCGTCCTTGGCCGCGACGAGCTGATCGAGGCCGAAGGTGATCGGCTTGTCGAAGTCGAGGTGGTTGTAGAAGGCCTTGGCTTTGGAGCGCAGCTCGCTCATGGGGTGCTCGCGGCCATCCTAGCAGTTACCATCGCGGCATGAGGATCATCGGGGGCGCGGGGGTGCTGCTGGAAGAGCGCCTGGGGACGCAGCGCTGGTTGTGGTGGAGAGGCCCGCAGCTCGACGAGGCGCGCGCGCGTTGGGGGGCGCGGGCTCGCAGCCTCGAGGGGCCCGTCGCGGCGAGCGAGCTGGCGCGCTGGACTCGATCTAGACCGGAGCTCGGGGCGCGGGTGCGGGCCCACGTGGCGCGAGAGTGGGGCCCCTGGGCGGGGCGCGGGGCGGTCGAGGGGGCGCTGCGGCGGGGCAGCCTCGTGGTCGTCGAGGTCCGGGCGGCGCTGTCCGAGGGCGGCCACGCCCGGATCTTCGAGCTCGAGCTTCCTGCGCCGCCCGGGCCCGCGACGGACGACACGCCCATCGACGAGGGCCCAGGCCTGGCTCAGGCCGCTCCGCCGCCGACGCAGCTGCGCGTGCTCGATCGCTGGCACCGGCCCGTGGAGGCGCTGACCCTGGCCTTGCCTTCGACCCCCGAGGCGGCCAGCGACATGGGCGGCGGCGTGGCCCTGGGCAGCGACGAGCAGGGGGCCTGCAGCGCGAGCCTGGTGACCGTCGAGGACGCTCGCTGGGCGCCGGAGCCCGCCGAGGACGAGGCGCCCCAAGAGCCCCCCGAGGGGATCGCCGTGCAGACCCGGACGCTGCGACTGTCGGGAGCGAGCTGGGAGCCCGAGGCCGCCGTCGCGCTGCACCTCGCGCGGATGAACTGGCTGGTCCTCGAGCGGCCGGTGGTCGAGCGTCTGGTCCCGGCGCAGGCCCGCTCGGACCACGGCTCGGGGCTGAGCGTGCCGGGTCCGTGGACGCAGCTCGAGGGCGAGGACAACCCTCGCCACCCGCTCGCGCCCTTCGTCCACGGGCTGCGCCGCCTCCTCGACGAGCCCGGGGCGCAGCTGTTGGTCGTGGGTCACGCCAGCGCCGACGGCGGGGCCAAGGCGAATCAAGCCCTGAGCGAGGCCCGGGCCGCGGGCTTTCGCCATCTGCTCGAGGGCGCCCGGGAGGCCTGGGTCGAGCTGGCTCGGGACCACGGGAGCCTGCGCGACGTCGTCGCCTACCTCGACTACCTGGGCACCCGGCGGGCGTGGACCTGCGTGTGCGAGGAGCCCGTGGCCGAGCTGAGCGCCAAGCCCAGCCCGGCGTCCAAGGCGACGGTCTCGGCCTTCCAGAGCGACTACAACCAGCGCTTCGAAGCCAGCGAGGCCCTCGCGGTCGACGGCGTGTGCGGCGGGAAGACCCTCGGCGCGGTCTTCGACGTGCTCCGCGACGAGCTCGCGCGCTGGCTCGACAAGCTCGGCACGCACCCCGACGCCCTGCCCCGCGAGCGCATCGTCTATCTGGGACACGGGGCCGAGCTCGCGGGCCAGACCAAGGACGGCGAGGCCTCGGCCCACGAGGACGAGGCCGGCGACCGGGCCGTGGAGTTCCTGCTCTATTGGGGACTCGCGGCCGACGTGGACGAGGGCCTCGACGCCCCCGCCGTCTACACCAGCCCGGTCTTGCGCTGGCGCGAGTGGGCGTTGCCCGACGAGCCCGACGAGTGGACCACCGGGCCGTTCACCATCGTCTCCGACCTCACCCCGGAGGAGCCCGCCTTGCCCGAGACCTACCGCCTCGAGGGCGACGACGGGCTGCTCATCGAGCGCGTCCTGCCCGACGAGGGCGTGGTCGAGGCGGGCGAGCTGACCCTGCACTACGAGGCGCTGCCGACCCACCTGCGCTACACGCTGACGGTGATCGCCCACAGCGGGAACGAGAGCGTGATCTTCGCGGGGCTGCGCTACGGACAGCTGCACCCGAGCGCGCTCTAGGAGTTCGCAATGGCCAAACCCAAGCACCACCCACAGGCCCGAACGAGCCACGAGGCCAAGCCCGAGATCCCGCGCGGGGGCTACTCGGCGAGCACGCCGATCCACCCAAAGTGCCGCGTGGGCGACGATGGGCGCTCGCCAGAGGAGCGGGTGGACCTGCGGGTCACGCCGAACTTGACGGGGCAGTGGCGCGACACGAAGGACCGCTACCACCTGTTCATCAACCAGGCCGGGGAGCACATCGAGTTCATCTTGGCGCTGGTCGAGAGCAACTCGACCACGCCCTGGTCCAAGGACGACGACGACGCCTTTCGCTACCAAAACCGGGTGTTTCGCTACGGGGGAGACCGCATCGACGCGCAGACCAACGAGTACGCGCTCTACATCACCCAGGCGGTCCTCGACGACAAGAGCTTGGCGTGTGGGAGCCTGCGGGCCATCGCCCACGGCGGCTCCGCACAGGTTCAGCTCGAGCTCGACTACTCGGGGATCGCGGCGCCGGACGTCGAGGGGGAGATGAAGCTCGCCCGCCTCGCCCCGGTGATGTCGAGCACGGCCAAGCAGATCGGCGACGCCCCGAACCTGCTCGACAACTACATCGGCTACCAGCTGGGCTGGGTGCTGCCCGGCGTGCGCACGGATCAATGGTTCCCGCTGACGCCGACCCAGCGCGAGCGCCTGAAGGAGTGGATCTTCGAGGCCGAGGTGCGGGTCGATCCGGACAGCTACCTGATGCTCGAGTCGGGGGGGAAGATGTTCGATCTGCGCGCCCTGTTGCAGCACTACTGCGCGGTGCTCGGTGAGCGGAGCAAGTGGCTGGACGTCGAGAAGCTGCTCCATCGTCAGCACCTCGAGAACATCGGCGCGGCCGTCGACGCGCTCGTGCGCGTGGCGGCTGACACCGCGCGTGAGACCCCCAGCTCGAAGGGGGGCATCGATCATCACCAGCTCGGGTGGTGGCGGGTCGGGACCCTGGAGGCGCTGAACGACGAGCGGATCGACGTCGACCCCATCGCCCAGCGGACCTGCCTGACGCACCTGCAAGCGATGGTTGATCAGGTCGGCAGCGAGCGGGACAGCGAGAACCTGAGGCGATGGCTGGGGCTCCAGCGCGTGGGCGGCTACAAATACGAGCTGAAGGTCGGCATCTTTGGGCTGGGCAAGGACTGGCACGCCGCCGAGCAAGACATGGGCGAGACCGTCGACAAGATCGGGGAGGAGGTCGTCGATGGCGGAAAGGAGGCGGTCGAGGGGGTGATCGAGGAGGGCCAGACCCGCGCGATGAAGAAGCTCCGCAAGTGGCGCAAGCGCCTTCCCTTCGCCGGGATGGCGGGCGTGTTTGGGGTGTCGAGCATGGGCCCGCAGCCCTTCCAGGCCCTGTACGCGTTCGTGAGCGTTGGCGTGGGCTGGTCGCTCTCGGACAAGCACGGCTCGACCATCCCGACGACCGACGGCAAGGCGCCCAACACCTCGGGAATGGCCTGGCGGCCGGAGCACCTCCAGGGCTGGGTGACCATGGCCTTCGGGGACGCGGCCCTGCACTTCGACGAGCACGGGAAGGGGGCGTCGGGCGGGGTGGTCTCGTTCGCGGGGAGGGCGGGCGCGGCCAAGCCCCCCGGGAATCTGAGCTTTGGGCTCGCAGAGTGGACCTCGGAGGAGAAGAAGAAGTGGGTCCCTTCGAACAGCGCGGCGGTCGAGGGCAAGCTCCACCGTGGCTACGCGGAGCTCATCTCTTGGAACGGGGGCGACGTCGACCTGGTCGAGGGGCCCTTTCCCCAGGAGCGGACCTACGACTCGGCGCTCGAGGGGACGAAGCTGCACTTTTGTGTCAACAGCGCGAAGCTGCACCCGGTGGCGATGGAGGCCCTGGAGGTCATGGCGGCGTGCGAGCTGCCGGCGCTGACGCATCCGGAGGTCACGATGAAGCTGGTCGGGTACGCCGATCAGCCCCACGGCGAGGGCCCGAACATGGTGCTGTCGCGGAATCGGGCGATCAGCGTGTTCAACTACCTCAAGAACCTGCTCGGCCCTGCTCTTCCCATCGACGACATCGTCGTGGAGGCGAGTGAGGAGGACGATCGAGCGAGGTTTGATGCCGAAAAGAAAATTTGGATGCCGAAAGCGCCGCCGACGATCGAGGCGAAAGGGGAGCAGCCTGCCAAGGATGCAGGGGGGACTGAGGAGTATGATTTGGCGTTTCGCCGAGTGCAGCTGTCCATCGATGGGCGCTATTTGATCAGCCTGGGGCGTCGCTCAGAGACTGGTTGAGCTCGCTCAGTCCTTGACGAGAACTTCGACCAGCGCGTCCTGCTTGCCCTTGCGAACAACGGCAACGACGAGCCCCGTCGAGCTCACGGCCCCAGCGCGCCCCGTGAACTTGGCTCGAATCCCCGCCTTGGAGTCGACGAAGTCAAACCACAGCGGGTAGTGATGGGCTGTCTCGCAAGCGATGGCGAATACGGGGTGAAAGCCTTGGGTGCTGACAACAGGGCAGCGGTAATCGTCTCCGATCAGCCGACTGTGGCCGACGTTGGCATCGAAGATGCTCCGTTGCCCCTTGACCTGATTTGCGCCGAGGAAATGTACTTCCTCCCCTTGATCGCTCCACTCGATGTAGAGGGGTCGGTAGTCGTCAGCGGGAAGCAGCTTGGAGGGGACTCGCGCGACGCCTTCGGGAGACCACACGGCGAGGAAGTCGAACTCGTTGGAGCAGCGAAGCTCGAGGCGGGGTGGGGACTCCGAGCGGACCCGACCCGAGACGAGGCCCTCGCGCTCGCCATCACACAGGGAGTCGAGGTCTTGGTGAACCCCAAGCTCCTCGTTGTAGATTGTCTCGCCGCCCAGGGTGTAGCGCCAGCCATCGGACAGCAGCCTCCCCGGCCGTTTTCGACACTGGTAGCCCTCGCGGGTGAAGCTGACGACGTTGCACTTGCTCCACTCGTCTCCCCCGCGGGGCGCGTGGACCTCGGCGAGGATGTCGCCGTTGTCGGGGTGCACCCAATCGAGGTCCCCGTGGCGTGGATCAAACTCGACGGGGAAGGGCTCCTCGGGGATCGGGGGCGGGCGTTTGGCGTGGTCGGGCCACAGATAGAGGTAGCGCTCCCCCTCGGCGTCTTGGGCGGAGACCCACGCGAGCTTGCGGTCGGGGTGCAGGTGGATCCAGTAGTCCTCGGCGTAGCGCAGCTCGTCGCCGCCCTCGGGCACGGCGAGGGTCAGAGACTCGAGGGCAGAGTCGAGCAGGTAGGGCCGGTCGTCATCTTCGATCCACACGATGCCGAGCCCCGAGCGATCTTCGAGGTATCGGCCGTCGCGCATGCTCAGGACCACCTCGCCCGTGCGCACGTTGACGAGGCGGCTCTCGGTCAGCTTCCCCTCACCGATGTTCGACGGCCGCTCGCTGAAGTGGTTGACGATGACGTGCTCGGGCCCAAAAAAGCGTCCCTCGCCATAGCCGATGCCCAGGTACTTGCCGGTGTCGAGGGTCCGGCCGTAGCGCACGCGCTTGCGGGCGTAGCCGGGGCCCACGGGCACGGGGTCGTAGACGACGTCGAGGACCCCGACCTCGGAGGTCGGGATGGGGGCCGCCTCCGGCAAGGACGCGCTCGGGGGCTCTGGCGGCGGTGAGGCCTCGGGGGCTGGAGCGGGCGCGTCCGCGTCCGCGCCCTCGTCAGACCGCGCGCGCCAGGCTTCGGGCAGCTCGCAGGCGCTGAGCGTCAGCGCGACAGCGAGCCACGGGGCAGCTCTACCAAGCTCGCGTCGTGGCGGCCTCACGTCGCTCAACTTAGCGCATCACGCCGGCGTCGCGGAGCATGGCGATGACCCGGTCGCGCTCTTCGGTGAGCGCGCCGGCGCCCGCGGCCTGGTGCTCGGGGTTCTGGGGGACCTCGTAGGGCGCCGAGATGCCGGTGAAGTTCTTCAGCTCGCCCGAGCGCGCCCGGGCGTAGAGGCCCTTGACGTCGCGCTGCTCGCAGACTTCGAGGGAGGTGTCGACCCAGACCTGGAAGAAGTCGCCCTCGCCGAAGCGGGCGCGGGCGGCCTGGCGGTCGGCGGCGTAGGGGGCGATGACGGCGACGAGCACGACGAGGCCGGCGTCGACCATGAGCCGGCCGACCTCGCCGTTGCGGCGCACGTTCTCGCGCCGGTCCTCGGGGCTGAAGCCCAGGTCCGCGTTGAGGCCGTCGCGCATGACGTCGCCGTCGAGGCGGTAGGTGCGGACGCCGAGGCGGTTGAGCTCGCGCTCGACGGCGCGGGCCAGGGTGGTCTTGCCGGAGCCGCTCAGGCCCGTGAACCACACCAGGGCGCCCCGGTGCGGGTTGAGGGCCTCGCGGTCGGCACGGACGATGGGCTGCGGCTCGGTCATGGGGGAGGAGAGTACACGCCGTCGGGGGTTCGGGGATGGGCTGGGTGCGCGTGCGTTGCGTCGGGTAAGATCGGGGGGTGCGCGGGCCAGCTTCGAGGGCAGCTCTTGGGCGTCGGCGAGGGTCGAGGCCTGGTTGGGGCTGGGCGTGGGTGCTGGTGGCGAGCGGTCTGGGGCTCGGTTGCCAGCGAGCGGAGCGTCCCGGGGACCGCGAGGCCTCGGTCGAGGCGGGGGAGGCCCGCGGATCTGCCGCGGCGTCGAAGCCGAGCCTGCCCGCGCTCCCAGCTCCGGGGGAGTGGGTGGTGATCGCCGAGGAGGCGACGCTCTACACCGCCCCGGATCGTCGCGCCCCGAGCTTCCCGACCCCCGCAGGCGTGCTCGGGCCGGGAGCCGGCGACCCCAGACAGGGCCCCGGCGTCGTCATGGAGGTGGTCGAGGTGCTCCCGGCCAAGGCTGGCGAGGCGAGGGGCGACCGCTTCCTTCACCTGGTGTCCGTGTCGCCCGAGGAGGCCGCGGTGACCTGCGTGGGCGGCCTCGGCGTGGAGTCGGACTACGAGCTCCACGTCTACGCCCCGATGCTCTTTTTGCGCGAGGTCTCCCGCGGCGAGCAGAACTGGAACCTGGGCGAGGGCTCGCGCTTTGCCATCGCCCCCGGGACACCCGTGAGCGGGGAGCCAGGGGCGCGGAGCGTGCACGTGGGGGAGCTCAAGATTCCCATGCCGCTGCACGAAGACGCGCTCGGCTGGAGCTTTTCGCCAGCGCCCATCGAAGGGAGCGAAGGGCTGGAGGAGGAGGGGCCTGCGCTCGCGCCCTGGCCCATGGACGCGCCCCTACACTTCGGATCGGAGCAGCTGAAGCGACGCGGACCGAGCTTCGCGCGGCCCGTCGCCGAGCACCCAACCGAGGACGGCGAGCTCGAGCTGCACTTTCGCCACCCTTGTGGCTCGTTCGTCTTTCGCGGTCAGCAGCTCCCGGCCTCGGCCCGCGTCGACGCCGAGCCCGAGGCCCTGCCCCTCGATCCGAGCCTGGCCCTCGCGGCCGCCGGGGTCGAGCGTCTGGCGGACCGCCACGCCCTCGACCCCCAACCGGGCGCGGAGCTGCTGAGCGGCCCTGGCCCGTGGAAGCTCCCGGAAGGGGCGGAGTTGCGCTGGGCCGTGGGCGGCGAGCCCGGCTCGGCCGGCCGCACGCGCCGGGAGGTCGAGGTCGAGGGGGCCCTGCTGCTGCGCAAGCGGGAGGCCTGCCTCGAGCTGGCCGTGGGCCTGCTCGCGTGCGTGGACCGGGAGCTGCTCGGGGACTCACTCGGCGCGGAGTAGGGCCAGCCCACCCGCCGCCTCGGCGCCCGCGTCGACGAGCGCGGCCATGCACGCGCTCAAGGTCGCGCCGGTGGTGGTGACGTCGTCGACCACCAGCACGCGCCGGCCGGCGACGGCCTGGGCGTCTCGGACCCGAAAGGATCCGCGGAGGTTGTGCGCGCGCTCGAGGGCCGAGTCCTGGCGGGTCTGGGGCGGGGTCGCCCGCTGGCGGACGAGCAGGCGCGGGGCGAAGGCGGGTCCACCTCGGGCGTGGCGCAGGGCCCAGCGCAGCAGCTCCTCGCTCTGGTCAAAGCCCCGTCGCCAGCGCCGTCGCCAGTGCAGCGGAGCGGCGGTGGCCAGGTCCCAAGGCCGCTCTGATGCGTCGCTGCGAAGCCGCGGATCTTCGGCCAGGAGCCGGCCCAGGGGGCCTGCGAGGGCCAATCGGGCCGAGAACTTCAGGCCCAGGAGGGCGCGGCGGAGGGGGCCGTCGTAGGTCCAGCGCGCGTCGATCCAGCCTGTTCGCATCGTTTCGCCAGGTGAAGTGACAGGATCGAATGCGCTCTCGATTGCGCAGTCCGGCGCGGCACTGAATGCGTCTTGGGAGCTTGGCGACCAGGCTCGGGTGCGCGCGAGTTCGGGGGGCAAGAGGGTCTGCGCGGGGGCGCAGAGGCTGCAAAGGGCCAGCGGCCGGTGGTGACGGAGCAGCCGAGCGCAGCCGAGGCAGGTGGGTGGAAAGAGCTGAAAGGGCACCGATGAGTCGTCGGCCCGGGGTGCTGCGAATTGCGCTGTTTGGGTCCAAATTGGGGGAAACAAACTGGATCCATGCTCACTTGCGACCAGAGATCTCATTCGAGATCTGCATTTTTCGTTGCAAACACTACCTACACAAATGGATCAACAGTGGATCAAAACCTCGAATTTGGGCTTCTAGGTGGGTGTTAGATGGAAATCGCGAATTTCTTGCTTTCGCACAGAAAAGGGGTCTGTCCGCATGGCCTTTTCCCCAAAGGGAAGTCAGAACCAAATCAGGAGGTTCGAAACATGCGCAATCCCCTGAGCTTCGGTGTTGGTGAGTTGCTGTTTTCCCCGGCGTTTACGATCTCGCCCCAGGACGTCTGGGCGTGGGAGCGGGACATGGCCCTTGGCCGTCGGGACGATCATCCGGGCTTTCGCCCGCACTTCGAGCAGCCCGTCGCGGGCGCTCGCGTGCCGGACGGCCTGGTCATGAGCAAGATCCTGGATGCCCTCGCCCGCAGCGGCAATTTGGGCGGCTGCCAGGTCGAGCGCACGTCTGCGGGGCGCTTGCGCACGCTCGCGCCGATCGTCGTGGGGGAGTCCCTCACCGCCGTCGCGTCCGTCCGCTATCGCAGCCGGCGTGTGGGAGATCCCCGCACCTTCGTGACCCTGGCCGTCGAGCTCCGCAGCGGCCTGCGCAAGTTCGCCGAGGCCGAGGTCGGCGTGGAGATCCTCGCTCCCGAGGATCCCATGGGCCTCAACCAGGCCGCCTAGGCGCTCCGCCCCGTTCACCACCACCGAGCGCGGACCTCCCGTTCGCGTCAGGGCCCCCGTCTCTCCGCTCCGCGGAGGCGGGGGCTCTGTCGTTTTTTCTCCCGGGAATTCAGCGGTGGTGGTAGGGGTGCCCGGCGAGGATGGTCCCGGCCCGGTAGAGCTGCTCGACGAGCAGGACCTGGGCGAGGCGGTGGGGCAGGGTGAGCTTGGACAGGGCGAGGACCCGATCGGCGCCCTCGCGGTCGGCCGGGGTGAAGCCGTGGGCGTCGCCGATGAGGAAGTCGACCTCGCGGACGCCCTGGTCGCGCCAGCTCCCGAGCCAGCCGGCGAGGGCCTCGCTGTCGATCTGCTGGCCGCGCTCGTCGAGGACCACGCGCCGCCGCGGCCCAGACCCGCGCGATCCCGCCGGGCTCTTGGCGCGCAGACCATCCATGTCCCGGAGCCACTGCAGCTCGATGGGCAAGAGCGCGCGCGAGCGCTTGCGGTAGTCGTCGACCAGGGCCTCGAGCCCGGCCTGCTTGAGCTTGCCGACGGCGAGGAGTCGCAGGCGCATCAGCTCTCGAAGAGATCGGAGCCGTCGTCGTCTTCGCCCGCGGCCTCGTCCGAGCTGGGCGCGGGCGAGTCGTTGGCCGCGCTGGCCCCCGCGGGCGAGACGCGCTCGCTCTCGGGGCCGTCCTCGGGGCCGCCCTCGTTGGGGAAGCTCAGCGGGCGCGCGTCCTCGTCGTAGTCGTAGTCGTCGTCCTCGTCGTCGTAATCGTAGTCGTCGTCATCGACGAACTCGTCGGCGAAGCCGCCGAACTCGGCCTCGCCGCGGTAGTCGGGCATGACCTCGGGGGCGTCGAGGGCGTCGAGGTCGCTGGCGTCGAGGACGTCCTCGGGCAGGCCCAGCTCGACCCGCGGCGCGTCGGACCACATGCTCTCGAGGTCGTAGTGGCGACGGACGGGGTGATAGAACACGTGGATCAGGAAGTCGTCGTAGTCGAGCAGCGCCCACAGGTTGTGGTCGAGGCCGTCGGCGCCGAGCAGCCTGACGGGGTGGCCGGGCTCGCCCTCGGGCGTGGGCTCGGGCTCGACCTGAGCGAGGGCTTCGCGGACACCCTCGACCACGCCGCGGACCTGACGATCGGAGCGCGCCGACATCAGCAGGGCCCAGTCGGTGTAGCCCGCGACCTCGGTCAGGCGCAGGACCACTGGCGCACGCGCGCCGCGTTCGATGGCCGCCTCGATGGCCACGTTGAGGGCCGCGGGCAGCTCGCCCCGCGTCCATGTCCGCTGTTCCGGCATCGCGTGGCTATAGCGCGGGGTCTCAGGGGCCGGCAAGCCCGCCGAGCAAGCGTTGACGCAACAGCTCGGGGCGATCGCGCTCTGGGACGGGCTGGGCGTCCTCGGGCGGGGCGATGGTCGGCGGGGTCTCGAGGGTCTCGACGGCGCCGTCAAAACGCACGTGGCCAGCGACGGGGCGGTGCGCGCGGTCGTCAAAGGTCCAGCGCAGCTCGATCGTCGCCGAGAGCCACAGGCCCGTGGCGCGGTCCAGGAGGATCTCTCCGGAGACCAGCTCCATGGCTGCGCGGCCGCGCCAGGGGTCGAGGCCGTCGACGACGCGCTCGGGGTGAGTCTGGTCGCTGCTCCGGAGCCGTACGCGCAGCGCCGGGCGGCCGCGGTGCTCGGCGGCCGTGACCGCGTCGATGTCGCTCACAGGCCCGGCGAGCTCGAGCACGTCGAGGGCGCCGTGCTGGGCGTCGTCGAGCCACAGCTGCCACAGGTCGCTCTCGACGGGGCCGGTGGTCCACGGCCAGTGGTCGCGCACGGCCCAGCGCTGCTCGTCGAGGATGATGAGCTCGCGCCGCCGGGTCTCCGTGGTGTCGCCGTCCTTGCCGGGCTTGCCCCCGGGGGTCGCCAGCTGATCGTGCGCGAACTGGGCGAGGTGAAAGCGCGGCCCCTCGCCGGGGGCGGAGGCCCAGCGCAGCTCGAGCTCGTCGACGACGAAGAAGCGCTCGTGGACGGGCGCGTCGACCTCGACGGGGGGCAGGGGCTCGGCGCTGGTCTCGAGGCCCTTGGGGCCCGTGGACATCTCCGCGCGGTAGTGGAGGTGGTGGGGCCCGAGGTCCGCGCGGGCGGTGGCGTGGGGCTGGGCGGCGAAGGCCCGGAGCTCGGCCCAGCTCGGCGCCACGGCGAAGGTCTCGAGCCGAGCCGAGCGGGCGGCCGCGGGGTCCTCGGGGCTCGCTCCGTCGCGGGGGATGGCGAGGCCGCTGGCGCCCCCGCTCGACGGGCCGTCCCCGGTGCGGTCCTCGTCGTCGGCGCACGCCGGGAGTGACAGACTGACAAGCGCGGCGAGGCCGGTCGTGCGAATCGCCGACCTGGCGCGCTGACGTCCGATGGAGCTGCCCCGGAACATGCGCGCGGGAGAATAACAGGGTGACACCTCGTCAACGCCCCCGCGCGGCTGTGCCCGAGGGCGGATCATGTCACACTCCTTCGGTGTTCGGAGCTCCCGCAGCCTTGCCCGTGCCCGTGGATCCGACCCTGCTCGAGCTCCTGCTGAGCCCCGGCTTGCGGATCGCGGCCTTCTTTTGGGGCACGCTGTGGGGCTCCTTCGCCAACGTGGTCATCTACCGGGTGCCCCTGGGCCTGTCCGTGCTCCGCCCGCGCTCGCGCTGCCCGAGCTGTGAGACGCCCATCGCCTGGTACGACAACGTCCCGATCCTTTCCTACTTGTTGCTGCGTGGAAAGTGTAGGCACTGCGACGCTCCTTTCGCCTTGCGTTACCTGCTGGTCGAGCTGCTCGCCGGCTTGCTGAGCTTCGCTACCTACATGCTCTACGTGGTCACGCCGCTGCTCGAGGGCGGGGGCATCGAGGGGCTGCTGGCCTGGCAGGTGTGGTTCTTCTTTTGCCTCGCGCTGGTGGTCATCACGTTCACGGATCTGGACGTGTGGATCATTCCCAACGAGGTGGTGTTGCCGATGGCCGGCGTCGGCCTGGTGCTGGCTTGTTGGCAGCCCGAGCTGATCGGGGTCGAGACCGTGCCGGCCGTGATCGCGGGGCTGTCGGGGCTGGGCCTGGTCGCGGGAATTCGCTGGATCTACCTGAAGTGGCGGGACATCGAGGCCATCGGCCTGGGCGACGGGAAGCTGCTGCTCATGGTCGGCTTCTTCGGCGGCCCCATGGCCATCGCGTGGACCCTCGGCGCGGGCGCGCTGCAGGGTCTGATCGTCTCCGTGCCCATGCTCTTGCGCGGCGAGACCATCGCCAACACCGACCTCCAGGACGTCCACGGCGACGACCCGGAGCTCGGGGAGGAAGACCCCGACGCTGGGGTCATGGGACAGCGCGTCCCCTTTGGGCCCTTTTTGGCGCTCGCAGCCCTCGAATTCGTGCTCCTGCGCGGGCAGATCGACAAGATCTTCACCTGGCTGATCAGTCCAGGCTGAGCGGTGTGGCCTCTGCGCCACGCCCGCTGTGGTCGAGCCCTTGGGTGCACGGGGAGGCCCAAATGGGCCGAGAACCGTGCTCAAACGGCGATGGTGGCCCTCAGAGGCCGCAGCGCAGTCCTTTCGCAAGTTTGTGCGGCACGGCGGGGCGTTTCGGGTCATGATCTGGGCGGATGCGAGACCAGCGACACAGGGACCGCAACACCGACCGCCCCCCCGAAGACCGACCGCGTGTCTACGCGCCACCGCCACCGCCCCCGCGCTGGCAGACGGAGCGCCGCCGCGAAGAAGAACGACGCGGCACGACGGTGGTCGAGTTCGAACTCTGAGATAGAACGCACGAAGAGCGTGGACCTGGGTCCGCGCTCTTTCGCTTTTGGATCCTCACCAGTAGCCCGGGCCCGGCGGCTCGGCGGGGGCGGGGCCGTCCATGGCGGCTCGAAAGTTGGGGAAGCCGAAGGCGCCAAAGAAGGCGTCGAGGGCTCGCCGGGAGGGTCGCCAGCGCTCGAGCTCGTCGAGGGGCAGGGGCAGGGGCTCGCCGACCCGCAAGGCGGTGAGCTGGAGGCTGAGGCGGGCGTCGTCGCGGTGGGCCAGGATGCGTTCGCTGCGTTTGCGCTGGGGGATCAGCGCGGCGTTGTCGAGCACGCCTTCGAGGCTGCCGTAGGTGGCCAGGAGCTCGGTGGCGATCTTGGGCCCGATGCCCGGGATGCCGGGGACGCCGTCGCCCTTGCTCCCGGTGAGCGCGAACAGCTCGGCGAGGCGCTCGGGCGGGACGCCAAACTTGGCCTCGACCTGGACCGGCCCCACGCGCTTGCCGGTGAAGGCGTCGAGCTGGCGGACCGAGCCGGGGCCGCGGTCGGGGCCCCGGACCAGCTGCATCAGGTCGCTGTCGTTGGACACGATCGTGACCTCGAGCTCCGCCTCGACGCAGGCGTTGGCGTAGGCGCCGATCAGGTCGTCGGCCTCGAGCCCAGGCTGGTGCAGGGGGCTCAACCCGAGGGCCTGGGACAGGTGCCAGATCGGCTCCCACTGGCCGCGGAGCTCGTCGGGCTGGCCCTTGCGCTTGGCCTTGTAGTCGGGCGCCAGGGCGCGGCGCCAGCTGTCCCCGGGTCCGTCGAAGATGGGCAACAAAAAGGCCGGGTCGTGGCCGAGCCGCAGCGCTCGCATGCGCTGGCCCCAGGCGATCACGGCGTTGATCGGGGTGCTCTGGTCGTTGGGGGCGAAGCGCGGCGCGCTGGCGTGGTAGAGGCGGTGGACGAGGTTGTTGGCGTCGACGAGGAAGACGCGGTCGCCCGCTTGGGGGGTCGACGGCGGGGCAGAGCGGGCGGTCATGGGAAGCTTCGGGAGGGCTGACGGCCGGCTAAAACCGGAAGCCGATGTTGCCGGTGTAGAGCTGGGCCGAGGGGCCCTCGTCGGGGCCCTCGTAGCCGGTGAACACGAAGGCGAAGTCGACGGCGCCCTCGTCCTCGAACCACCACTGGATCCCGCCGCGGATGCGCAGCTCGTTGCGGATCTCGGGGAGGTCGCGGTTGAGGCGGACGGCGCGGCCGTAGAGCGCGAGCTGGTCGCCCAGGCGAAAGCCCAGGGTGCCGCCGAAGTGGTAGTAGGGCGCGTGGCCGACCCGCATGGCCTCGGTCAGCGGCGTGTCTCCGCCCGCGATGCCGTCGTAGCCGCCGCCGAACTCCGGGGTGATGAACACCTTGCGCAGATCGAAGTCGAGGCCCAGGGCCGCGTAGGCGTCGGTCTCCCACCGCTTGTCGCGGTTGCGGCCAAAGCGTCCGCCGCCGCCGAGCTGCATGCCGAACAGGCCGACGCGGAACAGGGTCCACTCGACCTCGAAGCCGAGGTTCCACATGTAGCCCTTGCGCCCCAGGTCGGGCTGGAAGCTGCCCAGGCCCAGATCGATGAGCGCCGCGGGGGTCGCGGAGCCGGCCTCGACCCCGGGGCGGTTGGGGCGGTCGGGGTCGACGGGCTCGGGCTCGACCTCGGGCTGGGGGCTGGGCGTCGGCTGGGGGCTGGGGCTGGGGCTGGAGGAGTTGATGTCGCCCTTGAGCGACTTGCTGCCCAGGGGCGTGCTCTGCTGCTGTTCGAGGATGTCGAGCCAGATGCTCTGGTAGAGCAGGGTGTCGTCGCTGCTGGCCTCTTCGACGCTGCCGCGGCTGCGGAACACGGCGGCCTCCTCGTTGAAGCCGCCGGCCTCGAGGAAGGCGACGAGGAAGCTGCGCACGACGATGGCGTCGTCAGACTCGGCGCCGTTGAGAATTTCGACGGCCTCGTAGGCGTCGATGACCTGGCCGAGGCCCTCGATGTTGCCGGCCTTGAGCGCGGTCAGGCCCTGCTCGAAGGCCGCGGCGGCCTCGTCGTAGGTCATGGCGGCGCCCCCGGGACCGCCCCCGCCGGCCGCGGCGCTCCCGCTCCCGCCCGCGGACGCGGCGGGGGTCGAGGGGAACCAGGTCGAGGGCATGACCGAGAGGGGGTGGTCGACGTAGGGCCCGCGGCTGCGCAGCTCGGCCGCCTCTTCGCTCATGCCGAGGGTGTCGAGGGCCTTGACCAGCCAGCTGCGCAGCTCCTTGACGCCCCGGGCCTCGGCGCCGTCGGTCTGCTCGAGGATGACGTAGGCCTCGAGCATCTTGGCGATGCCGTCGGCGAGGGTGCTCTCGTCGTTGAGCAAGGCCTCGCCCTGCTCGAGAAGTCGGAGGGCGGCGCTGCGGTCGGAGGCGGAGCTGGGACTCGAGGAGCTGGGCGAGGCGCCCTCTTTGGTCGAGCTCGGGGCGGCGTGGGCCGTGGAGCTGATCAGCGCCAGGGACAGCGCCGCGAGGGGAAGGGCGAGGCAGGAAATGCGCACCTCCCGAGAATCGGCGCTCAGTGCCCCCCCTGGCAAGCGTGGAGATCACCGGCGTTCCTGGGTATACCGGCGGTCCTCGTGGGCTCCGACGACGCCATCGCCCGGGCCATGCCGCCTGGACTCCGGGCTGCCCTGGCTCGCCGCGCGCTCGAGGTGCAGCGGCCCATCGTGGGCGGCCGCCACGGAGCGCACCGATCCCAGCGTCCCGGCGTGGGCCGAGACTTCCGCGACTACCGGGCCTACGTCCCCGGAGACGACCCGCGGCGCCTCGACTGGCGGGCGGCGGCCCGTTCTCAGCGCCTGGTGGTCCGCCAGACCGAGAGCGAGCGCGAGCTCGACCTGCACCTGCTCGTCGACGCCTCGGGGGCCATGGGCTACGGCGAGGGCGCGCTCGGGAGCAAGTGGGCGCTCGCCAGCGCGCTCGCCATGGGCCTGACCAGCCTGGCCACGCGGCAGGGCGATCGGGTGACCTGGGTGAGCGGTCGCCAGGGCGAGGTCGAGGGCGGGCTCTCGCGGCCCTCGGCGCGGCGCGATCGTCTGCGCGAGGTCGCCCTTCGCTGCGTCGAGAGCGAACACGCGCCTGCGGGAGATTGCCCCTGGGACGGGATGCTCGACACCCTGGCGACCGTGCTGTCGCCGCGCCGGCCCGCGCTGATCGTGGTCGTGTCGGACTTCCTCGACCCCAAGGCGGCGACCGAAGCCGAGCCCGAAGCGGGGGAGGGGGAGGGGGAGGGCGAAAGCGCGAAGGCTCCGGACGCGGCGCTGCTCCGGAGCCTCGGCGTGCTCCGGGCCGCGGGCCACGACCTCCTGCTCGCCCAGGTGCTGCACCGCGACGAGCTCGAATTTCCGTGGACCAGGCAGAGGGTCCGGCGCTTCGAAGACCTGCGCGGGCGTCGAGCCCTCGTCGAGGGGCCGGGGGCGAGCCTGCGCGCGCGCTACCTCGAGCGCCTCGAGGCGCACCTGCGCTGGCACGGGCGGCGCTGCGACCGAGAGGGCCTGGCCCTGGTCCGCCTCGTCGCGGGTCTGGGCGAGGACCCGGCCGAGCGCGAGCGGTCGATGGTCGATCAGATCGTCGGCGTGCTCGGGCGCCTCGCGGGTCAGCCCTTCGCGGCGGCGCCCGTGGGCGTGCTCGCCGAGCTCGAGGCGCATGTGGAGCGGTGAGCTTCCTGGCGCCCCTGGCCCTGCTCGGCCTGCTCGGCCTGAGCCTGCCGATGCTCGCCCCACCTGCTCGACAAGGAGCGCCCCGAGCCACTAACCTTCGCCGGGCTGCGCTTCCTCGAGGCGGCCGATCCGGTGGTCAGCCAGCGCCGGACCCTGCGCGAGCGGGGCCTGCTCGCCCTTCGCCTGCTGCTGCTCGCGGTCGTGGTCGCGGTCCTGGCCCGGCCGGCGCTGCGCTCGGAGACCGCCGTGGCCGTGCTCGCCGAGCCCCACGACGCCGTGGTGATCCTCGACGCGTCGGCGAGCATGGAGCTGCGCGACGCCGACGGGGTCAGCGTGGGCGAGCGCGCCCTCGAGCGCCTCGACACCTTGCTCGACTCGCTGCCCCCGGGCTCGCGCGTGGGCCTGTGCACCAACGACCCGCGCGGGCCCCAGGTCGAGCTCCAGCCCGTGGCCGAGGGGGCCGGGGCCATCCGCGGCGCCCTCGATGCCTGGGGCGAGGGCGGCCCCCGGCGCGGGGCGTGGACGCTCGCCGAGGCCCTCGCCCGGGCCTCGGCGATGCTCGACGAAGACCGCGGGCTGCCCCGGGTGGTCTACGCCCTCGGCGACGAGACGGCGCGGGGGTTGGGCTCGCTGCCGCCGGTGGTCGGCGGGGCGATCACGGTCATCCCCGTGCCCGTGGACGCGTCTGCGGGTGGGGCCCACGTGGGCATCGCGGAGCTGAGCTGGGAGCCGGCGCCAGAGCTCGATCCGCGCGCCGTTCGGGTCCGCGCGCTGATCCAGTCGCATCAGTCTGGGCCTGGGTCTGGGTCTGAGTCTGGGTCTGGGTCTGGATCTGGGTCTGGGTCGGACGCGGACGCGGAGCTGGAGATCGGCGCGGCCCTCGAGATCGACGGTGAGGTCGTGGCGACCACCCGCGTGCTCTTGCCCCCGGGCGACCGCGTCCTCGCCGAGTTCAACCACGTCCTCGCCGACGCGGACGAGGGGGCCGCGCGCGCTCGCGTGCGCCTGCTCGACCGCGAGGAGGACGCGCTGCGCATCGACGACCGCCGCCACCTGTGGCTCAGCGCGAGCGAGGTCGTCGACGTGATGGTCGTCAACGGCGACCCCAGCGAGACCCGGGTCAACGACGAGATCTTCTTCCTGGCCACGGCCCTGGGCCAGAGCGAGCTCGGCGAGCGCGTGGAGGTCCGGGCCCTCGCGCCGGAGCAGCTCGAGGGGCGCCTGCGCGAGGAGGGGGCGGCCGCGCTCGCCTCCGTCGATCTGCTGATCCTCGCCAACGTCCGCGCCCCGCCGGCCGAGCTCGCGCCGCTCCTCGTCGGGGCCGTGGACGCGGGCATGGGGCTGTGGATCACCGCGGGCGACCGGGTCAGCGCGGCCGACTACAACGCCCGCCTCGAGCCGGTGCTGCCCCTGCTGCTGCGCGAGGCGGTCTACGCCGGCACGGCGCCAGGGCGAACGGAAGCGCGCAGCGAGGCCCTCGCGCCCGTGGAGCTCTCGCACCCGATCTTCCAGGGCTCCGCGGGCGAGGCCGGACCCGGGGGCGACCTGGACCTGGGGGCGACCCGGACCCGGCGCATGTTCTTGCTCGAGCCCGACGCCGACAGCGGGGCGGACATCGCCGTCGCCTTCAGCAGCGGCGCGCCCGCGCTGATCTCCGCCGAGCACGGGCGCGGGCGCGTGGCCCTGTTGACGACCTCCATCGACCGCGACTGGGGCGACCTCCCCCTGCGCCCGGGCTTCGTGCCCCTGGTCACCCGGACGGTGCAGTGGCTGGCGGGGAGCCAGGGCGCGGGCGGGGCGGAGCAGGTGGCCGTGGGCGCAGCCAAGGTCCTCGGCGAGAGCGCGCCCTACGTCGTGACGACCCCCGAAGGCCGGAGCGTCCCGGTGGCGCCCAAGCCCGGCGAGCCGGCGGTGTTCGAGGACACGGACCTGCCCGGTCACTACCTCGCGCGGCTGCGGGCGAGCGAGGGCGCGGCTGGTTCAGCAGGGTCCGCGCCGACGGGAGAGGCCGTCGAGCGCTTCGTGGTCGTCGTCGATCCGCGGGAGAGCGACACCTCGGTCGTCGAGGTCGCCGAGGCCCCGGCGCTCGCCGAGGGGGAGCAGACTCGGGTCACGATCCACGAGCCACGCTGGCGCGAACTCGCGCTGGTGATGCTGCTGCTGCTCGGTCTCGAGAGCGCGCTGCGCATGCGTCGGCTTCGTTGAGCCCGTAAGATGGGGCGTGGCTTCGAGTGATCCGAGCGCGCGGACCATGTACATGGACCAGGTCCCGGGGGTCGCGGTGGTCATCGTGCACACCGACGAGCCGCCCTCTGACGAGGACTGGGACGCGCACCTGGAGCTGCTCGTCTCGCTCGCGGGGGCGGTCGATCGCGTGCTCGTGTACACGGGCGGGGCCGGCCCGAGCGTCGCTCAGCGGCGGCGCACGAACGAGGCCTTCGTGCGCGCGGGGGGGACCGGCGTGTCGGCGATCCTGACCCCTTCGCGGATGGTCCGCGGCATCGTCAAGGCCTTCAGCTGGGCCATGCAGGGGCAGATGCGTGCCTTCGCGCCCTCGGAGTTTCGCCGCGCCGTCGACTTCCTCGGCGTCCCCGCGGACGACATCGCACCCGTGCGCGCGCTGCTCGACGCCTTGCTCGAGCGAGCTGGCCAAGCGCCCTTGCCCCCCGAGTGAAGCGAGTCCGAGGCCTTCGAGAGGGGCGCGGCTCAGGGCATGGCCGGGGCCGCCTCGGAGGCGGGGCGCGGCTGGAACACCTCGATGCCGAACTCTTCGCGGATGCTCGCCAGGGGCACGTCGAGGTAGGCCTCGTGGCCATACCAGGGCCACTTCTTGGTCATCCGGCGACCGCGGCGGACGACCTCGATGACCGCCGGCACGGCCTTGACCGACTCCCACAGCGCGGTGCCCCAGCCGATGTCGTTGACCACGCCGATGGCCGCGGGCTCGTTGAGGTAGGCGATGAATTCACGCCACGGGATGTCCGTGCCGAACATGCTCCACGTGTCGGTCATCGCCTCCTGGCGAATCTCGGTGTTGGTCCCGAACACGACGTGCACGGCGTCGTGGCAGCGAAACAGCTCGGCGGCCTTGCCCTCGATGGTGTCGGGGTCGAGGAGCTGGGGGTTCTCGGCGAAGTAGGCCTTTAGGCCCTCGCGGAGGGTCAGGGTCGAGTCTTGGCGTTGGTAGTCGCTCTGCGCGGGGTTCATGGCGGCGCTCCTCTCGTGTGTGGGGGGTGTCGACTCACTCGGGGTCCGCTGACGCGCGCTCCGACATCGCCGCGGCCAGGTTGAAATCGGGGGCGCTCAGCATCTCGATGAACGCGCGGCTGCCATGGATCGCGCGGCGCATCTGTTCCACGCGCAGGCGCAGTTCGGCCGCCTCGTCGGCGCTGTACTCCTCGGCGCGCTCGGCCGCGAACAGGCCCTCGTCGAGGGTCCGCAGCAGCTCTTCGCTGAGCTCGAGCTCGGGGCGGATGAAGTGGCGGATCCAGTCCTGGATCATCGCCAGGGGATCGGTGACGGCCTCGTAGTAGTCCTTGCGGTCGTTGCCCCGCGGACGTCGACGCACGAAGCGGTACTGCTCGAGGCGGCGCATGGCCACGGAGGTCGAGCTCTTGGCCAGGCCGGCGGCCGCGGCCAGCTCGGCGAGGCTCAGGGGCTCCGGGCTCATGTAGAGGGTGGAGTAGAGGCGGCCGAGGTTGGCCGGGATGCCGTAGAGCTGGCAGAGCCGGGTGAACACCGCGCCCACTTCGCGCTCGAGGCGTTGTCGGCTGCTTTCGTCGCTCGGCATGGCTTTCAGGGCTCGTTCCTATCGTTCGGTATGTTCCGAACGGTGCGTCTGTGCAACAAAAAAACACCCTCGCGGGTGCGAGGGCGCCGGTAAATCCTGCAGCTGCTGGAGACGCTCAGTCGAGCCAGAACTCGGGGCGGATCAGCGGGCGAGCCGCCGGGGTGGGGGAGGACGCCCAGGCCTGGGCCCGAAGGTGGGCGAGGGCGTCGGGGGTGTCGAGGTACTGGCGCCGAAGCTCCGCGAGTGGGCGGGTCATCGAGTCGAGGAGTCGACGGGGGCTGCATCGGCTGCTTCGGCGGGTCATGGCGAGGCCTTTCTGTTCGGGGAAGAGTCGAGCCAAGACGGCTCGGGGTTCACCCGACAGACGTAGACGATTCGCTATTCCTTGCCGGCAACCTGGGGGCTTTGCGGAGCCTTTACGGCTTTGCTCTGGACGCGCGCGGCTTTGCGCGCGGCGTCGTTGGCGGTGCGCGTTAGCAAGCCCCGGCGGCGTCGGAGTTCGTCGCCTCGAGGATGCAGCGCAGCCGCGCGCTCGAAGCGTCGGGATCCTCCTCGGCGTTCTGCACCAGCGTGTCGACGCACTCGGCGAACAGCTCGCTGAAGTCGGCGATGTCCTCGGCGCGCAGCTCCGGGTTGGCCCCGAGCTCCTCGACGGTGGTCATCGACAGGACGTGGAGGCAGGTCTCGGCCTCGAGGGGGTGCTCGGCGTCGACGGCGAAGGGCGGGGGGTTTTGGGCCTCGCACGCGGCGATCGCCTCGGGCGTGTCGGTGGCCTCGAGGCAGGTGGCGAGCTCGCGCCAGGCCGGGACGCTGCGGAACACCCGGGCGCCGCGCAAACGCGCGCGGCAGCGGTGCGGGCTGACGGTCTCGAGCCGGTCCTGTGCCAGCGCGTCGTCGGCCTTGGCGTCGGGCTCGGGCTTGGCGTCGGCTGCACCCTCCGCGTCGCCGTCGACCGTCGCTGCGCTCGCCTCCTGGACGGCCCCGATGTGCTGGCACAGGCGGATGACCTCGGGGCTGAAGGGGGCGTCGTTGCCTGCGAACATCGAGGCGCCGGGGCGCGGGGGCGTCCAGGGCTGGGGCGCCTTGCGGGGCAGCATCGGCGCGGGGTCGTAGCGCGTCGAGATCGTGCGCGCCGAGCCGTAGCCGAGGCTCTCGGGATCCTCGGTGCCCGCGATGCTCGTGCACGCGACGCCCGCGAGCAGCGAGGCCGCGACAGCCACCGTTACGGGGCGCGCGCGCCCACGAGTGAGGCCGAGCACAGTCGACAGGGGAGCGAGGACGATGGCCCGCGAGGTCACGGCCGCAAGCATAGCCGATGCCGGCGAGGGCGGCCCGAGAGGGGCTGACGGCGCGGACCTGCGTGCTATGGTCCGCGCCCTCCAGGCCCGGCTCTGGCTCCGTACCGACTCCAACCGATGGCGCGCATCGTCTACGCACTGACCTCCCAAGGTCGCGGGCACAGCTCGCGGGTCACCGCCATGGCCGAGGCCCTCGAGGCGCGCGGGCACACCCTGTTGTTTTGCGCCGGCGGGGGGGCGGGCAAGCTCCTCGCCAGCACCGGCCGCGAGGTCATCGACGTCCCGGTGCTCCGCCACGAGATGCACGACAACCGCATCCGCCTGTGGAAGAGCCTGTTCATGATCCTGAGCAAGCAGTGGTCCACGCGCGGGGTCGTCGACGAGGTCATCGAGCGCTTTCGGGCCTTCGAGCCCGACCTGCTGATCACCGACTTCGAGAGCTACTCGATCCAGGCGGCCCAGCGCATGGGCTTGCCGCTGATGACCTTCAACCACCAGCAGGTCCTGACCCACACCCGCTTCGAGGTGCCCGGGCGCTACGCCTGGGACGCCTGGGTCGCGCGCCTGGTCATCAACAACGTCTCGCCCAACAACGCCGAGCGCGTGCTGATCAGCTCCTTCTTCTACCCGCCGCTGCGCCACCCCGAGCGGGCCGATCGGCGGGGCGGGGCGACCCTGGTCGCGCCGATCCTCCGCCGCGCGGTCCAAGACGTCGAGCCCACCCTCGGCGAGCACGTGCTGGTCTATCACAACGACCCCACGGGCATGGACGGGCTGATCGCGGCGCTGGCGGGCAACCCCGAGCAGCGCTTCATCGCCTACAACCTCGGCCGCCTAGCCGAGCGCCCCGGGTTCACGGCGCCGGCCAACGTGCAGCTCGAGGAGCCCAACGTCGAGGGCTTCCTCGCCCACCTCGCCAGCGCCAAGGCGGTGATCTGCAGCGCCGGCTTCACGCTGACCTCCGAGGCCCTGTTCCTCGGCAAGCCCATGCTCGTGCTGCCCAACGGCGGCATCTTCGAGCAGACCCTCAACGCCATCTACCTGGTCCGGGACGGCCTGGGCGAGGCGGTGATGAACGGGCGGCCGACGGCCGAGGACGTCGGCGGGTTCTTGAGTCGTCTGGATCGCTACGCCGTGCGCGACGCGTCGCGGCTGCGGTGCGGAAACGATGACGCCGTGGCGTGCATCGAGTCCGTGCTCGCGGACCTCGGCGCCGCCTGAGGAAGAGCGCTCACGGGTCGGCCCCCGTCGCCCCGGCCGAAGGGTCGGTTCGGGGGGAGGGCTCGGCCCCAGCTTGCCTTGGCCCACCGTCCCGGGGGATGCTCTCGCGCGTGACCGGTCCCGGCGAGCACGACGAAGACCCCCTCGAGTCTGGCTACGAGATCGTCGAGGATGATCCCGAGGTCGACGAGGCCGAGGAGGAGGTCCCGGACGTCTCTTACATGGACGCGATCCGGGTGTGGGCCTCGGCGGCCTGGGCCGACGGCGTCATCGTGCCCCAAGAGGCCGAGGCCATGAAGCGGATCATCCAGGGCTTCCCCCTCGAGGACGACGAGCGCGCGACGGCCATGGGCTGGATCGAGACCCGCGTCGAGCTCGACGGCAGCCCCATCGGCGAGTGGCCCTACCCCGTGCGCCTGCGCGTGTTTCAGGCCGCGGCCGAGATGGTCGCCTGCGACGACGAGGTGGTGGAGTCCGAGCAGGCCTTCATCGTGAAGCTGCGCTCGATCCTCCGCATCGGCATCGAGGACGCGGGCGCCTTCCTCGGGCCCGTCGGGTAGACCCAGGGTGCTCCACACCCTGGCGATCTCCAACTACCGGTCGATCCGCGAGCTCGCGCTGCCCTTCGGCGCGCTCACGGTGGTGTCCGGAGCCAACGGGGTCGGCAAGTCGAGCTTGTACCGCTGCCTGCGACTGCTCGCGGACACGGCCCGGGGTCAGCTCGTCGGCGGCCTCGCCCGGGAGGGCGGCCTGCGCTCGACGCTGT
Source organism: Plesiocystis pacifica SIR-1 (assembly GCF_000170895.1). Lineage (GTDB taxonomy): Bacteria > Myxococcota_A > Polyangia > Nannocystales > Nannocystaceae > Plesiocystis > Plesiocystis pacifica. The sequence continues at coordinate 44,240 of NZ_ABCS01000021.1, forward strand.
GGGCGGGCCCGGAGGTGATCAGCAAGGGCATGCGCCAGCGCGGGCAGGTCCAGGGGACCGTGCGCAAGCATCCGGTGCGCCTGCGCCTGGGCTTTCAGTCCGACGACTTCGGCTTCGCCATCGAGCTGGGCCTGCCGTCTCCGAGCGCGAACGCCTTCGCCCTGGACCCGGAGATCAAGCGGGAGGTCGTGTGGGTCGGGCCCGAGCTCAACCGGCGCACGACCCTGGTCGACCGCCGGCGCAACATCGTGCAGTTCGCGGGCGAGGCCGGGCTGAGCGAGGGCGCGAGCGCGGTGCCGCTGCACGAGAGCGTGCTGACCCACGTCGCCGATCCGCGCCGGGCCCCGGAGCTCATGGTGCTGCGCGAGCGCCTTCGGGGCTGGCGCTTTTACGATCACCTGCGCAGCGATCGAGACGCGCCCGCGCGCCGACCTCAGATCGGCACCTGGACCCCGACCATGGCCCACGACGGCAGCGACCTGGCCGCGGCCGTGGCCACGCTCTTCGCCATGGAGGGGCGCGAGGCCGTGTTCGACCGGGCGGTGGCCGACGCGTTTCCGGGGGCCAAGGTGCGCGTGCGCGGGGAGACGGCGATGGAGGTCGTGGTCGAGCAGCCCGGGATGCTGCGCCCGCTGGCGGCCGCGGAGCTGTCGGACGGGACGCTGCGCTACCTGATGCTGGTCGCGGCCTTGCAGAGCGTCGCGCCGCCGGAGCTGCTCGTGCTCAACGAGCCGGAGACGAGCCTGCACGCCGACCTGATCCCGGCCCTGGGTCGGCTGATCCTCGAGGCCGCGACGCGCAGCCAGGTCTGGGTGGTGACGCACTCGCGGGCCCTGGTGGCGGCGCTGGGCGCTGACGCGGACATCGAGCAGCACGTCCTCGACAAGGACATGGGCGAGACGGTACTGCTCGGGCAGACCCTGCTGACCACGCCGCGCTGGACCTGGCCAGCCCGATAGCAGGCGTCCCGTTTCAACGCGAGCGCGAGCCCAGGCGCGGGGCTCAGGCCGTATCGGACGGCGCCTGCTCGCGGAGCCACGCGGCCCCGTCGACGACGCGCTGCTTGGGCCCGTCGAAGGCCCCGAAGACCCGGCGGTGAACGGCGAGGGAGCACGCGTCGCTGCGCTCGTAGTAGCTGCGCACCCAGCTCTGCAGCATGGCCAGGTTGGCGTCCTGGTCCGCCTTCGAGCCGTACTTGTGGGGCTCCCAGGGCCGCGCCTGGTTGTGGGCGAGGCAGCGCTCGACCCCCGGGTCGAGGAACACCAGGAGGTCGCAGCGCGCCAGGGCGGCCTCGACCAGGTCGCCGTAGCAGCCCTCGGCCACCCAGCCCGAGGACGCGTGCTCGCTGGCGAAGGCGCGGAGCTTGGCGAGGCTGGCGTCGAGGGTGTCGCGGACGGCGGGCTCGGCGTAGGCGATGGTGTCGAGGTCGAGGTGCGCGAGGCCGCGGCGCTCGGCGAGGGCGCGCGCGAGGGTGCTCTTGCCGGAGCCGGAGTTGCCCATGATCAAGATCGCGCGCGCGTCCATGACCGGGAGTGTAGCGGCACCCGAAAGGCGCAGGGCTCTGGGCGCGCGGGCAAAACAAAGAGCGCCCCCGAGTGGAGGCGCTCTCGAGCGTGGCAGCTTGGCCGGGCTCAGCTGGGCTTCTTGAACTTGAGCGTCATGCGGTCGCTCTCGCCGATCTCGGCGTGCTTGGCCTTGTCCTCGTCGGACTGCTCGCCGCCGAGGCTGGGCGGGAGGGTCCAGACGCCGCCCTCGTAGTCCTTGGTGTCCTTGGGGTTGGCGTTGATCTCGGACTTCTCGACGAGCTCGAAGCCGGCCTGCTGCGCGGCCTCGATGACCTGGGCCTCGGGGAGGTAGCCCTTCTCGGAGGTCTCCTCGGGGTTGGCCCCCTCGGCGGCGCGGTGCTGGACGACGCCGAAGATGCCGCCGGGCTTGAGGGCGCGGAAGGCCGCGCCGTAGATTTGCTGGGTCTGGCCGCCGTTGTACCAGCCGTGGCTGTTGCGGAAGGTCACCACCACGTCGACGCTGCCCTCGGGGGCGAGCTCGAAGCTCTCGTTGGCGTCGATGGGCGCGGTCACGACGGTGGGCGTGCCGTAGACCTCGGGGTTGGCCCCGAGCTTGTCGGTGAACTTGGCCGCGTACTTGCCGTAGCGCTCGTGCTCGGCGGGCCAGTTGGTCACGATGTAGCTGCCCTCGTCGCGCAGGTAGGGCCCGAGGATCTCGGTGTACCAGCCGCCGCCGGGCCACAGCTCGGCCACGGTCATGTTCCGCTCGACGCCGAAGAAGGCGAGGGTCTCGGCGGGGTGACGGAAGGCGTCGCGGGCCTTGTTGTCGTCGCTGCGGTGGGCGCCCGCGATGGCGCTGGCGAGGTCGGGGAACTCGGGCCGCTCGGCGGTCTCGGCCGCGTCGGTGCTCGCGTCGCCCTCGGGGGTCGCGGCGTCGGCCGACACGGTGGCCTCTTTGTCCTTGTCGCAGGCCGTCAGGCTGAAGCCGCAGACCAGTAGAGTGGCGAGGGGAAGCAGGCGAGTCTTCGACATGGGCGGCATCCTACTCGCGCGGGGGGGCTCGTCCAGAGCTGACACCAGGGCGCCGCGCTGAGCGGCGCGAACGACTGCCCAGCTCGGGGGGCCAATTCGCAGAAACACCCAGGACCCGGCGGAGTTCGGCGCTTTGTGTCGAGAAAACGTGTGCGTTGCCCCATGTTCGGCCTCCGCGCCCGGAGCGGGTAGCCTCTCGCCATGTCGGACGGCGCGCCCGAGGCAGAGCGCTTCCCGGTGGATCGGGTCGCCGTGGCGATGATCGTCGGCGCGGGCGTGGTGCTCACGCCGGGCTGCATCTTTTTGACGGTCTACTGGCTCGCCCGCGGCGTGAGCTGGTCGCCCTTCGCGTTCGATCTTCAGGCGGCGGTCTACCTGGTCGTCGCCGCGCTCTCGCTGTGGGTCGGCGTCATCGCGCTGCGCACGACGACGCGGGAGCTGAGCGGCGCCTTGGGTGTTCGCTTTGACGCGCGCGGGGTGACGCGGGGGCGGACCCGCCTCGAGTGGTCCGCGGTCGAGGCCGTCGAGACGCCGCGCCACGGCGTGCTCGAGCTCGTCGCGGGCGACGAGCGGCTGCGCCTGTGTCCCTACTTGTTCGCGGACGCCAAGGCCGTGACCGCGCTGGTCGAGTCGAAGACTAGCTGAGCTCGACGCCGACGCGGGTCAGCCACGGGCCGATGTCGGCGTGGCCCTCGAGCTCGTCGGCGAAGCGGCTGGTCCGGACGAACTCGCCGACCTGGGCCGCGACGGCGATGTCGGCGATGGACAGGCGATCGCCCACGAGCCACTCGCGCCCGGCCAGCATGCCCGCGATGGCCTCGAAGTGCTCGCGCGCGCCCTCGACGAGCTCTCGCTCCGAGCGGCTGCCGAGGCCGAGGACGGCGAGCCGGCGCTTGTAGGTCAGCTCGCCCGCGCGCCGGAGGATCGTCCCCTCCCAGCCCGGTCGCCCGGCGCCGAGGTAGGCCGCGGCCTTGCGGCTGGCCACGGGGTCGAGGAGGCGAAAGTAGGCCTCGAACCAAAACAGCGACTCGTCGGCCCAGTCCTCGATGACGTGGGCGAGGCCGCGCTCGCGCGGGCCCTCGGGGTAGAGCGAGGGCTCGGGGTGCAGGCGCTCGAGGGCCGCGATGATCGCCGACGAGTCCTGGACCCGGGTGCGCTCGCCGCTGGCGTCGGTGTAGTCGAGGACCGGGAGCTTGCCCGCCGGGGTCAGGCGCTTGGCCTTGGCGGCCAGCAGCCCGTTGTACTCCTGGGTCTCGTAGGCCAGCCCCTTGACCGCGAGCGCCAGGCGGACCTTGGCGCAGAAGGGGGAGATCAGCCATTGGTGCAGGACGATGCGCGGCTCGGGCACGGGGCGATGGTGGCCCGCCCAGCGGCCGAGGGCGACCCCGACTCGAGGGAGGCGATCGGCCGGGCGAGGTGTGACTTCGATGCGAGAAATCGAGCCTGCGTGTGATGCGCACCGGCCCAAGGACAGGGAGCGGCGGATCCTGCAGCCCTGGAAACACGCGTGATTGGGACCAAGGGTCAGGTCAAATCGAGCGCTTTGGCGCAAAGCTGGGTGTTTTCGCGCTGACCCATTGCGTTGCGATCATGTCCAAAGGAACAAAAGTCATCGTGTGATCGCGCGATTTTGCATTCCGAGCGCCCAGACCAACGATTGGCGCGTTTTTTTGTTCTCTGGGGTTGCAGTCACGGGGTCAACAGTTCACGATTCAAACGTCTTTTGGACGACAGATTTTTCAGAGAGAAAAGCGCGATGAGCAACGACAAGAAGAACAACGAGTTGAAGGAGCTCTTCATCGAGGATCTTGGCCAGGTCACCGGCGGCTGCCGTCGCCCGCACCCCACGCCCGTCGGCGAGGGACCCGCGACCACCCTCGCCCTCGGCGAAGAGGAGCCCACGACCCTTTCGCTTCAGGCCGAGGAGCCCACGACCCTGTCCCTGCAGGCCGAGGAGCCCACGACCCTCAGCCTCAGCGCCGAGGACTGAGATCCGCTCGGGCGTTCCCGCCCAGCTCAAACCAACCAAAGAGGGAGTTCGCGCGCGCGAGCTCCCTTTTTGCGTCTGCAGGACAAAACGCTCGCCCTGTTAGCTTGAGCCACCCATGACCAATCTCGACACTTCGATCGTCGTCGTCGGCAGCCCGGACGACCTTCACGTGCAATCCGTGACCGAGGGGCTGCGCGCACGCGGCCACGAGCCCTACGTCTTCGATACCCAGCGCTTCCCCGAGGAGATGACCGTGAGCCTCGGAGAGCAGGGCGCGTCGATCTTCGTCGATGGCCAGCAGATCGCCCGGCCCGCGGCGGTCTACCTGCGCAGCCTCTACCAGAGCCCCGGGGCCTACGGGGTCGACGCGGACAAGGCCATGCAGGACAACTGGCGCCGGACCCTGCTCGCCTTCCGCGAGCGCTCGACCCTGATGAGCGCGGTCTTGCTGCGCTGGGAAGAGGCCGGGACGGCCGTCTACAACTCGCCGCGGGCGAGCGCGAACATCACCAAGCCCTTCCAGCTCGCGCTGCTGCGCGACGCCGGGCTGCCCGTCCCGCGCAGCTTGTGGACCAACGACCCCGAGGCCGTGCGCCGCTTCCACGCCGAGGTCGGCGACTGCATCTACAAGCCCGTGGCCGGCGGGGCGCGGACCCGCAAGCTCGAGGCCAAGGACCTCGAGGCCGATCGCATCGAGCGGCTCTCGGCCGCGCCGGTGTGCTTCCAGGAGCTGCTCACCGGCGACGACGTCCGCGTCTACGTCATCGACGATCAGGTCATCTGCGCCCTGCGCATCGTGACCGACGAGATCGACTTTCGGCAGGCCGAGGAGCGCATCGAGGCCATCGAGATCAGCGACGAGGTCAAGGACCAGTGCGTGCGGGCGGCCAAGCTGGTCGGGCTGCGCTACACCGGCATGGACATCAAGGCTGGGGCCGACGGCAACTACCGGGTCCTCGAGCTCAACGCCTCGGCGATGTTCCGCGGCTTCGAGGGGCGGGCCAACGTCGACATCTGCGGCCCGCTGTGTGACGCTCTGATCGCGCAGACCAAGCGCTGAGAGGTCCGACGAGTGAACGAGGGGAGCGAGCAGGCCGAGCCGCGGGCGTCGCAGTCCCTCGTGTTCCGGCGCGCGGCCATCGAGGCCCACGTGCGCGGCGGTCGGGAGGGCCGGCCCCTCCACATCGTCGACACCTGGACCCGCTGGGCCGTGCGCGTGTCGGTGATCGTGCTGGTCTTCGCGGTGGTGTTCGCGGGCACGGCCCGCGTCGGCGAGTACGCCACGGGCATCGCCGTGGTCCGCCACGAGGGTCGCATCGTCGTGACCACGCCGGTGTCCGGGACCATCCAGGCGATGTCCGTGAGCCCCGGGCAGCGGGTCCGCGCCGGCCAGGTCCTCGCTCACCTCGACGACGCGGCGCAGCGGGCCGAGCTCCAGCGGGTCCAGAACAACTACGAGCAGCGCCTGCTCGAGCTCCTGCGCGAGCCCGGGGACTCGGCGCGCCGCGATCGCCTCGCGGCCCTCGACAGCGAGCTGCAGCGCGCCCGCGCGGAGCTCGAGGCCCGGGCCGTGCTCGCGCCGGAGGACGGCCTGGTGTCCGACGTGCGCGTGCGCCCGGGCCAGCTGCTGAGCCCCGGCGACTCGGTGTGTTCGATCGAGCGCGACAGCCCGAGCACCGTGGTCATGGGCCTGTTCCCTGGGCACTACCGGCCGCTGCTCGAGGACGTCGAGCGCCGGGGCGACGTGCTCTTCCTCGAGCTCGAGGGCTTCCCCGACAGCCGCCACGCCGTGTTCGTGCGCTCCATCGCCGACGAGGTCGTCGGTCCCCAGGAGGCCATGCGCTACCTCGGCCGCGATCACCAGGGGACCCTCGAGCTGAGCGGGCCGGTGGTGGTCGTCGAGACCCTGATGGCGAGCGACACCTTCCGGGCGGAGGGGACGGAGTACCGGGTCTACGACGGCATGCAGGGCACGCTGGAGGCCCAGGTCCGGGCGCAGACCCTGCTCGAGGTGCTCTTCCCGGCGCTTCGGGAGCTTTGAGCGAGGGCACGCCTCGCCCCCTCGGTGCCGGTGGCGACGGTCCGGCGCGGGCGTCGGTGCGAGCGCCGGGCTGCGGTTTAGCGCCAGGGATTGGGCGCGCCGGTGAGCTCGAAGTCGGCGCTCGAGTCGTTCGTGTCGACAGAATGCCCGTCTTCCCGGCGGCGGACCACGGCCTCGCCGGTGTAGGTCCCCGAGGCGAAGGTGAAGCCCTGGTCGACGGTCGCGGGCAGCCGCTTGAAGGCCCCGCTCTCGCCGTCCTTGACGATGTCGACGGCGTCGACCACCGCGGCCACGGGGACCTGGACGAGGGTCCAGCCCTGGTGGTCGACGTAGGCCAGCGCCTCGCCCTCGCCGAGCGCGTCGAGGGAGAGGATGGCGACGCTGGGCCCGAACACGGTGATCAGCCAGTCGAAGCCGGCGTTGTAGTGCAGCGACTCGAGGTTGGCGACGGTCGGGTAGTCCTCGTCCTGGCCGCTCTCGGCGACGAAGGTCTCGAAGTCGGCCGCGCTGAGGTCGACGGTCGACAAGGGGCTGTGGTTGGTCCCGTCCTGGGCGATCACCAGGCGCTCGCCCGGCTCGATCACGACCTCCTCCGGCTCGCCGGGGATCAACCACAAGTTGTGCATGTAGACGTGCTCGCCGTCCTCGGCGAGGGCGTTGGGCTCGTCGCCCGGGTTGATCACGCCGGCGAGGCCGAACACGTCGCCGAGCAGCAGGCCGCCCGCGGCGACGGGCTCGTCGCTGATGTTGCGCACGGCGATGAACTGGTCGGAGAAGTAGTGGTCCGTGCCGCCCAGGGGCGGGCTGCCCGTGAAGTAGACCTCGTCGACGACGAGGCGCCCGCTCGGCGGCTGCGGCTCGGCGCCCGCTTCGTTGGTGTCGGTGCCGGTGCCGGCCTCGCCGTCCCCCGCCGGATCTGCCGGATCTGCCGGATCTGCCGGATCTGGGCTGCACGCGAGGGCGCTGCTGACCAGGGTGAGGGCGAGGAGCGCGGGGGCTTTTGTCATGCAAGTGACTTGCATTAGAGTCTCGCGGGTGTCAATCGCACCGTTCACGCGTGGGCTCAGCGTGCTCGCCCTCGTGGTTTTGTTCGCCGGCTGCGACCCCGAGCCGCCGAGCGTCGTGAGCGAGGACGCGCGGGTCGAGCTCGGGGCCGCGGGCGTCGAGTGGCGGCCGCTGGCCGAGGGCGACCCCGTCGAGCTCGTGGCGGGCCTGCAGGGCGGGTGGCACGTCGACGTGGCCGTGCGCGGGCGAGGCCTCGAGCCGAGCGGCGTGGCGCTCCGCTACGAGGCCCGCGCGCCGGGGTCCGAGGCCTCGATGAGCTTCGTGACCGAGGCGCTGCTCAACGAGGACAACGTGCTGTGGGTCGAGGGCGACTGGCTGCGCCCCGGCGGCCGCGTGGTGTTCGACATCGCGGGCCCCGAGGAGGTCGTGGGCGCCGAGGTCTGCCTGCTCGTGACGGCGAGCGCCGACGCCTGGATGGGCGAAGACTCTCGCTGCGTCACGGTCGTCGATGAGCTGCCCTAGCCCATCTCGAGCTCGGGGAAGGGGTTGGCCATCCCCGCCCAGGTCTTGCTGTCGGCGGCGGCGAGGGCCTCGTCGAGCAGGCAGGCGTCGAGCCGAGCCCGCATCGTCGGCTCGTCGAGGTCCTGGCCGATGAACACCAGCTGCTGGGAGCGGTCGCCGTAGCGGGGGTGCCAGTCGTCTTGCTGATCGGGGCGGTGACCCTCGGGGTGCTGCCAGCGATCGCGGGGGACGGCGGCCCACCACATCCCCATGGGGCGCACGTTGCTGACGCCGCCGGCCTGGCCCCACTCGTAGGCGACCCGGTGGTCCGCCGCGACCCAAAAGAAGCCCTTCGAGCGCAGCACGCCGCGCCAGCTGTCGTCGTCGTGCAGGTAAGCCCACAGCTTCTCGGCGTCGAAGGGCCGAGCGGTGCGGTAGGTGAAGCTCGAGATCCCGTACTCCTCGGTCTCGGGGGTGTGCTCGCCCTGGAGCTCGCGGATCCACCCGGCCGAGGCGGCGGCCTCGTCGTAGTCGAAGCTGCCGGTGTCGAGCACGGCCTCGAGGGGCACGTGGCCGAAGCTGGTCGCGGTGATCTTCGCGCCCGGGTTGAGGGCCCGGAGGATGCTCGCGACCTCGCGGGCCTGGTCCTCGGTGACCAGGTCGAGCTTGTTGAGCACGATGACGTTGGCGAACTCGATCTGCTCGATGAGCAGGTCGGTGACCGTGCGGTGGTCGTCCTCGCCGAGGGACTCGCCGCGCTCTTGGAGGCCGTCGGCGGTGGCGTAGTCGCGCAGGAAGTTGGCCGCGTCGACGACCGTGACCATGGTGTCGAGGCGCGCGACCTGAGCGAGGCTGACCCCCTCCTCGTCCTCGAAGGTGAAGGTCTGGGCGACGGGGATGGGCTCGGAGATGCCGGTCGACTCGATCAGCAGGTAGTCGAAGCGCCCCTCCTGGGCCAGGCGCGAGACCTCGGCGAGCAGGTCGTCGCGCAGGGTGCAGCAGATGCAGCCGTTGGACATCTCGACCAGGCGCTCCTCGGTCCGCGAGAGCTCGGCCCCGCCGCGCTCGACCAGGGCGGCGTCGATGTTGACCTCGCTCATGTCGTTGACGATCACGGCGACGCGTCGGCCCTCGCGGTTGTTGAGCACCTGGTTGAGGAGGGTGGTCTTGCCGGCGCCGAGGAATCCGGACAGCACGGTGACGGGGAGGCGTTCGGGGGGCGTGGTCAGTTGCATGGCGCGTCCAGGGGGAGGGGCGTCAATAGACCAACCGGAACTCGCTCGAACAAATGGTCAACTATTTCGTGGACGGAGCGTGACCTTCGCGGCGCCCGCTTGCGGATTCACGGCCATGAATGTACGCACAGTCCGCGGATGGTTCGCTCTCGACGTGTCTCCTTCACCCTGGTGGCTCTGGCGTGGCTCCCGGCCTGCACCCACGCCCATCCCAAGCTCACCGCGACGCTCTACGGCAACACCGCGGCGGAGCACCACGCGTCGACCCGGGCGATCTACATGGCCGCCAAGGCGCAGCTGCCGGCGGCGCTCGCGGACACCACCTGGACGGCGGCGCTCGAGCAGGGCGAGGGCGCCGGGGACAAGCCCGCGGCCATCATCCTCGACGTCGACGAGACCGTGCTGGACAACTCGCCCTACCAGGTTCAGGGGGTCCAGGGCGGTCCCGAGTACCCCGATGGCTGGGACGCGTGGTGCAAGATGGAGTCGGCCGAGCCCGTCGCGGGCGCCGTCGAGTTCACGCGCTTCGCGGCGAGCCAGGGGGTGACGGTCTTTTACGTCACGAACCGCGACAGCTCGCTCGAGTCCTGCACCCACGCCAACTTGGTGGCCGCGGGCTTCCCCATGGCCGAGGGCGTCGACGTGGTCCTGACCAAGAACGAGCGCCCCGAGTGGACCGGAGACAAGACGACGCGCCGCGCCTTCGTGGCCGAGGACTACCGGATCGTCATGCTGTTCGGGGACCAGCTCGGGGACTTCACCGGCGAGGACGAAGCGACGACGAATCCCAGTGAGCGCGACGCGGTCGTCGACGCCCACGCGCAGCGCTGGGGGAGCCAGTGGTTCGTGCTCCCCAACCCGCTCTACGGCGGGTGGGACTCGGTGACCTACGGCCACGACTTCGGCCTGTCCGAGGACGAGAAGAACGCCAGGCGGCTGCGCTCGATGCACGGGCCTCGTTGAATGCCGTTGAACGCGAGAGACCCTCGCCTCCGTGTGGAGGGCGAGGGTCTCGGCTCGTGTGGGGTGGAGGCTGGGAGCTCAGAGCTCCATGAGCAGCTGCTGCCCGCGCTCGCGGAGCTCGAGGCTGTCCTGGACCCACTTGATGAACAACGCGGCGATCTCCGCATCGAACTCGAAGGCCTCGGCGAGGGCGATGAGCGCGGTCCGCTCGTCGTCGACGAGGACGTTGTCGGCCATGGCGGCGCAGATGGCCTGGTAGAACAAGAAGACCCGGGCCTCGCGGTGCTTGACGTCGCGCGCGACGTCGACGATGTCGCTGGGCGAGTCGAACTCGCGGCGGACGCGGTCGCGCTCCTCGGGGAGGAGCATCATCTGGCCCATGAGCTCCTCGACGAAGTGGCGCTCGCTGTCGGCGACGTCGTCGTCTTTGGCGGCCATCACTGCCACGCAGCGGGCGACGGCGACCTGTTCCTCGGGAGTGATGAGCTCTGCGATGGGAAATTCGAACATGGCTCGGCGCGCAGCGTACCCCAAGAATCGGTCCCCTGACCAGAGGGGGGGCGGGACATGCGAGCGAGGCCGCGGGTGGGGGTCTGAAGGCCCAGGCGAGGCCACGGAGCGGACTTCGGGGGTCTGGGACAGCGCGGGGAGGGCCGCGGGGCGGCCTCTCGGCGGGGGGCGAGGTGAGACCTGTCTCCTCGGGTCGCAGCTCGGGATGCGAGAGATCCAGGGGTAGGCTCTGCGCGTGAGCGAGGGCGTCGACGAGTGGGCGGTGCCGACCCTGGAGGGGTCGTCGATCGCTGCCGGCGAGGCCAGGGCCGTCGAAGCCGGCGCGGCGACGGAGCCCGGGGTCGACACCCTGCCGGGCGACCTCGCGCCTGGGGCCGCTTTCGAACGCGACGAAGCCGCACCCGAAGGATCGCCGCGCCGCATCGATCGCTACCTGATCATCCGCGAGCTCGGGGCGGGGGCGATGGGCAAGGTCTTTTTGGCCTACGACGCCGAGCTCGATCGTCGGGTGGCGATCAAGCTGCTCCACGATCGCAAGGCCAACCAGCGCGCGGGTCGTCGGCTCCAGCGCGAGGCCCAGGCCATGGCGCAGCTCTCCCATCCCAACGTCGTCACGGTCTACGAGGTCGGACGTCAGGGGGAGGAGCTCTACGTGGTCATGGAGTACGTCCAGGGCTCGGACCTGCGTCGCTGGCAGCGGGCGGCGGACCGCGGCATCGCGGAGACCCTCGCGCTGTTCTCGGCCGCGGGCGAGGGCCTGGCCGCGGCCCACGACGCGGGCCTGGTCCACCGCGACTTCAAGCCCGACAACGTGCTCGTGGGCGAGGACGGGCGGGTGCGGGTGGCCGACTTTGGCCTGGCCCACGCGCGGCTGCGCGGGGAGGAGTCCGGGCTGACGCCGGTGAGCCGATCGCAGCGGATCGAGGCCCTGGAGGAGCTCGGCAGCGGGTCGGGGCCTGACTCGGGGTCAGCTTCAAGATCGGGCGAAGAGAGCGAAGGCTACGCGGGCACGCAGGCGAGCCTGTCGGCCTCCCTCGACGCCACGCAGACCAGCGAGCTCGCGGTCAAGGGCCTCGCCCAGGCGCCGGAGCTCGAGCACTTCCTCCGGCCCTCGGTGCTCGAGGCCACGCTGACCCGCGACGGCGCGCTCTTGGGCTCGCCGGCCTACATGTCGCCCGAGCAGTTCGCCGGGCGCACCGGCGACGCGCGCAGCGATCAGTTCAGCTTCTGCGTGGCGCTGTGGGAGGGCCTGTACGGGAGCCGACCCTTCTCGGGGACCAACGTGTTCAAGCTCGCCCGGGCCATCGCCTGCGACCCGCCCAAGCGACCGCGCCGCGAGGGCCCCGCGCTCGTGCCGGAGTGGCTCGAGGCCGTGCTGGTGCGCGGCATGGCCAAGGAGCCCGAGGCGCGCTGGCCCGACATGCACGCCCTGCTCGAGGCGCTCGCCGACGATCCTCGGGTCCGCCGGCGTCGCTGGCTGCAGCGCGGAGCCGCGGCCGTGGCGATCGCCGGGACGCTCGCGGGCGGGAGCGTGTGGGGGGCGCGGCAGCTGCGGACCAACGCCGAGCAGCGCTACTGGAACGAGCTGACGGGGGAGCTGCTCGCCCTCGAGCGCGAGCGCAGCCTGCGACAGGCCAACGACGACGCCGAGCGGGCCCGCGACGCGACCAAGATGAGCGTGCATCAGCGCTACGGGGCCGAGCCGACCGCCAAGGCCGCGACGCCGCGGGACCCGGCGATGGCGGCCGTGTTGCTGCGCGAGGTCGGGGCGCGCGGGCGCAGCTCGAGCGCGTGGCTGTCGGCCGCGAACGCGACCTTGGGCCTGTCGATGAGCCACGCGCGGCTCCAGGGGCACGCCGCTCCGGTGCTCGGTCTGGTGTTCGCGGGCCAGGGCCAGGGCCTCTACTCCCTGGCCAAAGACGGCGAGCTGCGGGCCTGGGACTGGGCTCGGGGCGCGGGGGAGCTGCTGCGGGCGCCGCCGACCGAGGGGGCCGGCGGGGTCGCCCTGGCGCGGAGCCCCGACGGGCGCAGCCTGGCCGTGGCCTACTCCGACGGCAGCGTGTGGTTGGTCGCGGTCGAGGACGGGGAGGCGCGCCTGGTGTCCGAGGACGCCATGGTCGCCACGGCCCTGGGCTTCGACGCGTCGGGCCGGACCCTCGCCGTGGGTCGTCGCCGTGGAGCGCTGCGCTTGTTCGACACGGCGACGGGGCTGGAGCCTGGCGCCGAGGTGTTCGACCACCAAAACGAGAGCCCGCGGGCCATCGACTTCGACGGGGCCGGGCGGATGCTCGTCGCCTCGGGCGCGGCCGCGTGGCTGTGGGAGGTCGACAACCACGCCCTGATTGCCCGCCTCGACGGCCACGAGGACGAGGTCTTCCACGCCCGCTTCCTCGACGGGGACTGGGCGCTGACGGGGGCCGACGATCGCTCCTTGCGGCTGTGGTCGGTGCGTCCGGGGGCCGAGGACGCGAGCGCGCCGCGCTGGAGCGCCGCGCTGTCGCAGCCGATCTCGGCGATGGCCGTGCGCGGGACCAGCTTCGCGGGCGCGGACGCCTCGGGTCAGCTGCTCGGCGGGCGCCTGGATCTGGCGACGGGGGCGGTCTCCTCCGTGAGCCTCGAGGGTCACGCGCAGGGCGTGTGGAGCCTGGGCCTCGGCGTCGACGGGCGCACGGTGGTCTCGGCGGGCTTCGACGGGGTGGCGAAGGTCCAGACCCTCGACGAAGGCGGGAGCGCGCGGGTGCTCCGGGGGCACCGCGAGGGCATCGTGACCGCGAGCCTCGACGCCTCGGGGCGCTGGCTGGCGACGGGCTCGTGGGACACGGACGTGCGCGTGTGGGACTTGGCGCGCGAGCCCCTGTCGCGCGAGCTGTCGGGCACCGGCGCGCCGGTGCAGGCCGTCGCGGCCGAGGGGGAAGCCCTCGCTTCGCCGCGGGTGTTGACCGCCGCGCGCGACGGCCGGGTCCGGCTGTGGGACGCGGGGAGCGGAGCGGCGCTCGGGAGCAGCGCGGGGGGAGAGGCCTTGAACGTGGCGGCGTTCAGCCCCGACGGGCGACGGGTAGCGATGGGCGATCGCTCCGGGCAGGTGCGCGCGTGGACCCCCGGCGAGGACGAAGGCGTGGTCATCGGACGGCACCGTCGAGCGGTCTGGGACCTCGCCTTCAGCCCCGACGGGTCGCGCCTGGCGACGGTCTCGGGCGACGGCTCGGGGCGGATTTGGGCGCTGGACTCCGGCGAGTCCGTGACGCCAAGCGTGGTCCTCGAAGGTCACGAGGGCCGGGTGGAGCAGGTGGCGTTCGGGGCCCAGCGCGTCTACACGGCGGGCAGCGACAACAGCGTGCGCGCATGGGAGGCGCGCACGGGGGCGCAGGCGCAGGTCTTTGAAGGCCATCGAGCGGCGGTCCGCGCCCTCGCCCTCAGCCCGGACCGTCGAAGGTTGGCGACGGCCTCGGACGATCGCGAGGCCAGGCTCTGGTCCCTCGACAAGGCCGGCGCCAGCGTGATCCTCGAGGGGCACTCCCAGGGCCTGACCGCGCTCGCCTTCGATCCTTCGGGCGCCCGGCTGGCGACGGCCTCGGCGGACCACGACGCGCGGGTGTGGTCGACGCGGACGGGCGAACTCCTGCACCTGCTGCGCGGCCATGAAGGGTCGGTGCTGGGCGTCGTGTTCGTCGATGAGCAACGGCTCCTCAGCCACGGCGACGACGCCCAGGTGCGTCTGTGGCTGCTCGGAGAGCCCGGCGAGGAGCCTGCCGTGATCGTTCTCGACGGCCACGGCGGAGCGGTGCTCGAGGTGGCGGTCACGGCTGAGGGGCGTTGGGCCGTATCGGGCGCTCTGGACGGTACGGCGCGCGTGTGGGATCTGGAGCGCCTGAGCTTCGAACCGCCCGAGTTGCTCGAGGCCCTCCACGCCGCGACCACGAGCTGTCTGTCCGTGGACTGGCGCATGCGCGAGCTCGGCGAGAACGCGGCCGAGGCCGAGGCCACCTGGGCCTACTGCGAGGCGGCCCAGGGGCGTTGAGCTGCAGACCCGTCAGCGGATCGTCACGGGTCCGCTCTGGGTGCTCGCGCCAGCGAGGTCCTCGATGGTGAAGTCGAGGACTGCCGAGTCCCAACCGGTGGCGTCGACGAGCACCTGAGTGCTCTCGATGGCGAGGTCGTTGAGGCTAGCGAGGATCGTCGCGTCAAAGCGATGGGTCGTGGGCGTGCCGACCTCGTCGAAGCTCGTCAGGCTCGCGGCGGTGATCGTGCCGGCGTAGCTCGGGTCGATGGCCATGTGCAGCGTGGCCATGGAGGTGCCGGGGCCGGTGTCGATGTTGCAGTGCGGGCAGATCGGCAGCTCGGGCTGGGGCGAGGCGAGGAAGGGGCTCGCGCTCGCGTTCTCCTCGCACACCGGATCCCCCTCGGCGCTCAGCCCTTCGGTGAAGGACTCCGAGGTGCCCGCGCCGATCACCGCGTCGAACTCCTCGAAGAAGTCCCCGAGGTTGGCGTCGGCCGCCGGGGCGACGGCCGTGCAGTCGAGCTGCGGGCACTCGGCCGGATCCTGGTCCGCGCACGCGCTGCTCAGCGCCGCGCATACGCAGATGCGCCGGACCTCGGCGTGGCCGTCGACGCCGACCGCGTCGACGCTCGCGCCCGTGGGCCAGGCGCTCGCGTAGATCAGATCGGCGACCTCGTCGGGGCGCAGCTCGGGGCGGTAAGACCAGACCAATGCGGCGGTGCCCGAGGCCACGGCCGTCGACACGGAGGTCCCGGTCAACGCGAGGCTGGTGACGCCGGGGACCTTGCCAGAGGCCGAGTTGGCGCCGAGGGCCGCGAGCGCGACCTGGGCGTCAGCGCGGGCGTTGGGCAGGGGCGCGTCGCGGCTGTCGAGGCCGCCGACGGCGTAGACCAGGGGCCGCGTGGCGGCGTCGGCGAAGATCGGCAGCTCGGGGTCGTCGGGGGCCTCGAAGCCCAGGGCCGCGCACTCGCTGGCCGTCGGCGCGGCTTCGCCCTGGAAGGTCGCGGGGATCAGCACGCCCTCGTGACCGTCGCAGCCGGGCTCGGGGTTGTTGCCCGCGGCCGCGAACACCAGCGCGCCTTCGCAGGCTGCGTAGCGCAGGGCGTCGTAGACCGCCCGCGAGGGCCCGCGCTCGAAGTCGGCCGCGTCGGCGAGCAGGCTGTCCGCGTCGCCGGCGATGGGCTCCCAGCCCAGGCTCAGGTTGATGACCAGGCGCACCGGCGGCTGGGGGGCCATCTGCTGGCGCCGCTTCCAGTTGGCGAGGGCGTCGTAGATGCCCATGGCGATGTCCGCCTGGCTGCCGAAGTGCCCGCCGTTGTCCCAGTTGGGCGCCGAGTCCCAGCTCTCGCGGGTCATGGCGAGGTGAAACTGCAGCGGCGTGATCACGCACTCGGGCGCCGAGCCGGGGCAGCGGATGCCCTCGATGAGCTCGCCCATCTGGATGCCGTGGGAGTTCACGGGGGTCAGCGCGGGGTTGCCGTTGAAGGAGTGGGAGACCGTGTCGACGAGGCCGACGTCGACGGGCTGGATCGCGGCCAGGGTCGCGCCGAGCTCGTCGGAGCCGACGCTGTCGATGTTCAGGCGAAAGGCGTCGCGCAGGGCCAGGTGGACCGCCTCGCTCTCGGTGGTGTTGGCCTGGGCCAGGCGCGCGACGCAGTCGATGGCCGCGGTGTCCTCGGTGACGCTCGCGGACGCGTCGAGGGCCGCGAGCAGCTCCTCGTAGTCGGCGTCCTCGGACGCGCCGTCGAACGCGTAGCTGCAGTAGCGGCCGAGCTCACCGGGGGCGTCACCGGGGATGGTCATCAGCCCGGGGGAGCCCTCCTCGAACAGGCGCAGGGCGGTCCAGTTGGCCGGCAGCCCGTCGATCTCGCAGTCGTCGGCGGGGTCGTCGAGGAGCGCGACGACCCGCGCGTTGGGGCAGGTCAGGGCCTCGGAGTCGGTGTCGCCGACGTCGTCGCCGGCCTCGTCATCCGTGTCGTCCGCAGGGCAGCCCGCGAGGGACAGGACACCGGCGACGGTGAGCACGGGGAGGGCGAAAGGAAAGCGCGCGTAGACGTTCATGGGACGTCGAGACGATGACACGAACTCGGGGCGGCGGCCGCCGGGTAAGCGACTTACTCACGCCCGCGAAGACGCTGCGTCGGCGTGCGTATCGAGCTGTGATTCGCGCCTGCGGATCGCCGGTTCGGAGGTTGGCTCCGATCCGAGGTCGGGATCAGAACATCCAGCCCAGGCCGACGCCCGCGTCGTAGATGCCCGTGCCGCCGAAGCTGCCCTGACCCGCGGAGTAGGCCACGGTCGCGTCGAAGGTCAGCAGCAGGTGCTGGGTCAGCGCCACCGCGACGCCGGGGCCGATGCCAAACACGGCGGCCGGTTGCCAGGTCTCGGGGCTGAGCGTGGTGATGGTCTGCTCGCCAGTGAACGCGTCGACGTCGAGCTGCTGCTCGCTCTCGCGGTGCTGGAGGAGCAAGCCGGCGGACAGCCGCAGCCACCCCCACACGTTGCCCCGGGCCCCGCCCAGGCGCAGCTCGGGCACCACGCGGACGCGGCTGCGATCGATGCGGCTGCAAAAGGGCGCGCAGCTGTCGGGCTGAGGGAAGACGAAGCCGAGGTCGACGAGGTGGTCGATGCTCAGCCCCGCGGCCACGCGAAAGTCCGAGCCGAAGCCCCAGATGTAGCCCGCGCCGCCGCCGTAGCGCACTTGCTGGCGCAGGAACTCGGCCGAGCCGATGGCGTAGCCGACCTGGCCGAATACGAAGGGTCCGCGGAACTTCGGGGGGGGCGCGGGCGCGGGGCGGGGGTCGGGCTCGGGTTCGATGTCGGGGTCGGGGTCGGGCTCGGGCTGCGCGGCGAGGGGCTCGGGCTCGGCAGGGGCGGGGAGCCGGGCCCACTCGCACGCGAGGAAGGCCGCGTCGAAGCTGGGCTCGCACTGGCGCGGGTAGAAAAAGCGCAGCTCGACCCGGCGGTTGCGGGCCTTGGCGTCCTCGTCCGAGCTGGGCTCGGCGCGGTCGCTCGCGTCCCACTCGCCCCGGGCCTCGAGGTGCAGGCGCTCGCGGGCCTCGCTGGGCAAGCGGGCGGCGAGGCGCTCGCGGACGTGCTCGGCCCGGCGCTGGGACAGCGCGCGGTTGTACTCGTCGGTGTTGTCCTCGTCGGCGTGGCCGATGATCAGCAGGTGCAGCTCGGGGTCCTGGCGCAGGGCCTCGGCGCTGGCTTCGAGCTCGCGCTCGAGGCCGCGGGCCTCGGGCAACGCGTCCGCGTCGACGGCGAACTGCAGGGGCTCGGCGGCGGGTACCGCCACGCAGGCCACGAGCCCGCCGAGCACGAGCGCGAGGCAGGCGAGGCGAGGGCGGGCGAGCACGGCAGTCATCCGAGGGTCAACGGTAACGCAGATCGCAGCTGACACCCGCGCCGCGCGAGCGTGGAGGGCTCAGGGGCTGTAAACGAATCGATGCCCCCGCTTGCGGGGGCGACCCCATGCCCTCTCCAAGGCACGAACCCCATTGCCCCACGAACACAGCGGAGGAGCGGGCAGCGACGAAGCGTCCCCGGTTCGGAGACCTCTGCGGGGGCAAAGCCGACGCCCCCGCTTGCGGGGGCGACCCGATGCCCTCTCCCAGGCACGAACCCCATTGCCCCACGAACACAGCGGAGGAGCGGTCAGCGACGAAGCGTCCCCGGTTCGGAGACCTCTGCGGGGGCAAAGTCGACGCCCCCGCTTGCGGGGGCGACCCCATGCCCTCTCCAAGGCACGAACCCCATTGCCCCACGAACACAGCGGAGGAGCGGGCAGCGACGAAGCGTCCCCGGTTTCGAGACCTCTGCGGGGGCAAAGCCGATGCCCCCGCTTGCGGGGGCGACCCGATGCCCTCTCCCAGGCACGAACCCCATTGCCCCACGAACACAGCGGAGGAGCGGTCAGCGACGAAGCGTCCCCGGTTCGGAGACCTCTGCGGGGGCAAAGCCGACGCCCCCGCTTGCGGGGGCGACCCGATGCCCTCTCCCAGGCACGAAGCCCATTGCCCCACGAACACAGCGGAGGAGCGGGGAGCGACGAAGCGTCCCCGGTTTCGAGACCTCTGCGGGGGCAAAGCAGAGGCTCAGCGGGCTTCGGCGGCCTGCTGCCGGGCGGTCCGCAGCGCGTCCTCGTCGATGCTGCCGTCGGCGTGGAAGGCCTCGAGCTGGTCGCTGATCGCCCGCAGGTAGTTGCGCTTTTCGTGGAAGGGCAAGAAGGCGCTCTTGAACCCGTTGAGGATGCACTGCTTGATGTCCCCGAGGGTCAGCCCGACCTGGGTGTGCGCCAGCCACAGCTCCTTGGACACGGTCGTGTCGGTGATCAGCCGGTTGTCGGTGTTGACCGTGACCCGGGCGCCGAGGTTCAGGTACAGGCGCATGGGGTGGGTGTCGAGGGCCTCGATGGCGTTGGTCTGCACGTTGGACGAGGGGCAGCACTCGAGCGGGATGCGGTGATCGACGACGTAGTGCAGCAGGTCGCCGTCCTCGCGCAGGCGGCAGCCGTGGCCGATGCGGTGCGCCCCGCAGTCGTGCAGGGCCTGGGCGATGGACGCGGGCCCGTAGGCCTCGCCGGCGTGGATGGTCACGTTGATGTTGTTGCGCCGGACCAGCGAGAAGGCCTCGTGGTGGTCCTTGGCCGGGTAGTCGTACTCGGCCCCCGCCAGGTCAAAGCCGACGACGCCGCGGCCCTTGTAGGCGACGACGAGCTCGGCCATCTCCAGGCTGCTCTGCGGCGAGATGTTGCGGATGCCGCACAGGATCAGCTTGGACTCGATGCCGTGGTCGGTCTCGGCGTCGTGCAGCCCGCGGAGCACGGTCTCGACCACCTCGGTCAGGCGCAGGCCCTGCTCGGTGTGCAGCAGCGGCGCGTAGCGGACCTCCATGTAGCGCACGCCCTCGGCGGCCGCGTCCTCGGCGAGCTCGTAGGCGACGCGCTGGAGGGCCTCGCGGGTCTGCATGACCTTCAAGGTCACGGCGAAGGCCTCGAGGTACTTGACCAGGCTGCCGGTGTTCTCGCCGGCGTGGATGGCCTTGCGCAGCCCAGGCACGTCGGTGGCTGGCAGCTCGATGCCCTGGCTCTCGGCGAGCTCGAGGATGGTCTCGGTGCGCAGGGAGCCGTCGAGGTGGACGTGCAGATCGGTCTTGGGCAGACGCTCGAAAAAAGAAAGGGGAAGGTCAGACACCTTCCCCTCTTTCTACCAAGAGGCCAGCCCCCGCGCCACGTCGGGGCTCCCCAAAGCAGCAGCCATGGGACAGTTTGGGCGGGCTGCGGGGCCGGGATCACACGCGCACGCGGGCCTGGAAGCGACCCTCGCGGTGGGCGTGACGTTCGAGCAGGCCGTCGAGCTCGGCGAGGTAGTCGTCGACTTGAGCGGGGGAGCGGCCGACGTAGCGGCTGGCGTCGAGGGCTCCGGCGTCGACGTGGGGGCCCAGCTCGGGGTCCTCTTGCATCCGCGCCATCAGGTCGTTGCCGCGCCCGGCCTTGAGCTCGCCGGCGGCGGCGATGCTCAGCTGGCGGATGGTCTCGTGCAGGGCCTGGCGGTCGCCCCCGGCCTCGACGGCGCGCATCAGCACGTTCTCCGTGGCCATGAAGGGCAGCTCGTCGGCCATGTTCTTGGCCAGCATCGCCGGGTTGACGACGATGCCCGCGGTCACGTCGACGACCAGGTTCAAGATGGCGTCGGTGGCCAGGAAGGCCTCGGTGATGACCAGGCGCCGGTTGGCGCTGTCGTCGAGGGTCCGCTCGAGCCACTGGTTGCCGTGGGTCTCCCGGGGGCTGGTCGCGAGGGAGTGGACGAAGCGGGCGAGGGCGTTGATTCGCTCGCTCCGCATGGGGTTGCGCTTGTAGGCCATGGCCGAGGAGCCGATCTGCTTTTTGCCGAAGGGCTCCTCGAGCTCGCGCTCGTGGGCGAGCAGGCGCATGTCGCTGGCGAACTTGGCCGCCGAGCCGGCGACGTCGGCGAGGGCCGAGACCACCCAGGTGTCGATCTTGCGGGTGTAGGTCTGGCCCGAGACGGCGATCGAGCGGTCGAAGCCCATGGCCTCGCAGACCCGGCGGTCGAGCTCGCGGATGGCCGCGTTGGGGTCGTCGTGGCTGGTGAACAGCTGCAGGAAGGAGGCCTGGGTGCCCGTGGTGCCCTTGACCCCGCGCATCGGCAGTCGGGCGACGAGCTGCTCGAGGGTCTCGAGGTCGAAGGCGAGGTCCTGGGCCCACAGGCAGGCGCGCTTGCCCACGGTGGTCAGCTGCGCGGGCTGGAAGTGGGTGTAGGCCTGGATGGGCTCGGCCCGCCAGGTCTGGGCGAAGCTGCGCAGCTGGGTCAGGCAGGTGTAGAGCCGGTCCATGAGCAGCTCGAGGCCCTCGCGGATCATCACCAGCTCGGCGTTGTCGGTCACGAAGCAGCTGGTCGCGCCGAGGTGGATGATCTTCGCGGCCTCGGGCCCGGCGACGTCGCCGAAGTGGTGGACGTGGGCCATGACATCGTGGCGCAAGCTGGCCTCGATCTCGGCGACGCGCTCGAAGTCGATGGTCTCGCGGGCGGCGACGAGGGCCTCGATCTGGGCCTGGCTCACGGGCAGGCCCAGGGCGGACTCGGCCCGGGCCAGGGCGATCCACAGGTCGCGCCACAGCAGGGCCCGGCGGCGGTCCGAGAAGTTGGCCAGCATGGCCTTGGTCGCGTAGCGGCTCGACAGCGGGCTCTCGTACTTGGGCGTGGCGCTCATGAGCGCGGAGGATATCGACGCCTGCATCGACCACAAGTCCGTGCGGATCGCGGGCCGCGAGAGCACGTATGCTGGGCGCGATGAGCCAACCCTTCGCTCCGGCGCCCCGCTCCCTCGGCCGCGACGCCCTCGTCGACGAGCTCAGTCGCTACCTGCGCCCGCCGGGCCAGGGCATCCACGCCGTGTCCACGGGCCGGGCCGAGCTCGCGCGCCAGACGGCGGCCTACCTCGGGCCGTCCTGGAACCCCGAGGAGCCCTGGCGAGCGCACCTGGCCCGCGCCCTCGACAGCCTGGGGGCGGAGTCGACCCCCGTGGCGATGTGGGCGATCCCCAGCGACACCGGGGCGGGGATCGTGCGCGGGGCGGCGCGCGGCCCCGAGGCGATCCGGGCTGGCCTGGGCCAGGCGCCCGTCGTCGATCTCGGCGACGTCTTCTCCATCCCCCAGCTCCTCGACGAGGCCATGCTCGCCGAGTCCCAGCGTCACCGCTGCCAGGACGCCCTGTGGCCCGACTTGCCCGAGGCGAGGCGGCGCCAGCTCATGGTCTCGCCCATGGGCATGGCCGCGCGGGCGCGGGCGCTGCTGCTCGAGGCCGTCCCGGGTCTGCGCTTGATGACCCTGGGCGGCGATCACACCGTCAGCGGCCCGGTGCTCGCGCCGCTGTTGGAAGCCGAGAGCGCCGAGAGCCGCCTCGATCTCGGCATCGTCCACTTCGACGCGCACACCGACCTGCTGCCCAGCCGCCTGGGCATCGATCTGTGTTTCGCCACCTGGGCCTACCACGCCAACGTCGCGCTGGGTGGGGGCGAGCGGATGATCCAGCTCGGGATCCGCGCATCGGGCCGGGGCCGCTCGCACTGGGAGGCCGATCTCGACGTCCGCCAGCTGTGGGGCGACGAGTGCGAGGGCGTCCCGGGGGGGGAGCTCGCCGCGCGCGTCGTCGAGCACCTGCGCGCGCGCGGTGTCACGCGAGTCTACCTGTCCAATGACATCGACGGGACCGACGCGCACTGGGCCGCGGCCTGTGGCACCCCAGAGCCCGGCGGGCTCCGCCCCGAGCAGGTCGAAGCGGTGATTCGCGGGGTAGGCGCGAGCTTTGACGTGATCGGCGCGGATCTGGTCGAGCTCGCTCCGGGGCTGTCTCTGGATGTCGAGGCGTCCCGGCGGAGCGTCGAGACAGCAGTGCGCTATACACGCGAGAGCCTCGCCGCCCTGGCGGGGGAATCTTCTCCAAAATCTTCGGAATGAGCCGCGGGGATCCCCGGTAATGAACCACCACATGGAAACCACCGCCCGGAGGGAGTTCGAGCAAACCGCTCTTCCCTTGCTCGACAGTCTGTACGGCGCCGCGATGCGCCTCACCCGTGACCCCGCCGAGGCCGAGGACCTCGTTCAAGACTCGATGGTCCGGGCCTACCGCTTCTGGGACACCTTCAAACAGGGCACGAACATCAAAGCGTGGATGTTCACCATCCTGCGCAACACCTTCATCAACGGCTACCACCGCCGAGGCCGCAAGCGGAGCTTCCAAAACGATGTCTCCGCCCAGGTGCGGAGCCTCGGCCCGGGGGTCGCCGTGGCCCACTCGACCAGCCAGCCTCCCGGGCCGGAAGAGGCCGTGGCGAGCCGGGTGACCTCCGCGAGAATCCGCGAGGCGCTCGACTCCCTGCCTCCGGACTACCGCCTCGCGGTGACCCTCGCCGACCTCGAGGGCCTCTCCTACAAGGAGATCGCCGAGGTCATGGACTGCCCCATCGGCACGGTCATGAGCCGCATCTACCGCGGCCGAAAGCTCTTGCACAAGCTGCTCTACGACCACGCGGTCGAGATCGGCATGGTCGAAGCACCAAAAGACGACACCAAGTCGCCCAAATCCAAGGGGGGCGCCGTCGAGCTCGCGAGTTGGCGCGAGCGGAGGAAACAAGCATGAATGGATTGAAGACCGTCGAAGGCACGGCCACGGACGTGGCTACAGGCACGGGAAGGTGTGAGCGATGACCCTCGAGCCAGGCGCCCCCGAGCGCGCAGAGTTCATCCCCTCGCTGCAGCCCTTCGTCGACGGTGAGCTCGACGAGCGGGAGCACGAGCGGGTCGCGGCCGAGATCGCGGCCAACCCCGAGTACCAGGCCTTCGTGAAGGAGCAGCAGGAGGTCCGCGCGCTCTTGCGCAGCCTCGACCGCGAGCCCGTGCCCGAGGGGCTCGCGGCCCGGGTTCAGGCCGGCCTCGACACGGTCGACGCCGAGCGCAGCCGCGAAGGTGGCGCGCTCGCGCCGATCGTGGGTCGCATCAAGGCCTTCGGTCGTGGCACCATGTTGATGGTCCCGGCCGCGGCGGCTGCCGTCGCCCTGTTCTTCGGCGTCCGCTCGGGCGCCCTCGACGAGCTCATGGTTGTGGGCGGGGACGAAGCCCACGTCGACGGCGGCATGGCCAACTCGCTGCGCGTCCCGACGCACCGCGCCAAGTCGGACGACGAGCCGGCGCCGACGAAGGCGGGCGAGGCCCAGCCGGCTCCCTCACCCGAAGCGGCCGAGCCCGAGAAAGAAGCGCCAGAGCCCGACGAGCGCGGACTGGCCGAGGTCGAGGAGCAGGGCTTCGCCATTCAGGTCGCGCGCTCGTCCTCGCTGCCGCCCGGGACCGCCCTGGTCAGCGACGACCCCTCGGGGACCACGGCCTTGGTTCGGTACCGGGCCGGTGAGCGGATCGTCGCCGACAGCCAGAGCCTCGCGCGCTCCGTTCAAGCTCGGGGCACGCGACAGGTGTTTAGGGGCGAGGCCTACTACCTCGGCCGCGACGCCGAGGGTCGTGCGCGCGTCGAGTTCGTGCACGGTGCCGTCCTCCACAGCCTGACCTTCGAGGCTGGGGAGCTGCGCCCTGGGGCGCCAGTGAGCGCGGACGACCCAGACGCGGAGAGCCTGCTGAGCCTCGGCGTTGCGCTGCGCGAGGGTCTGGGAGGCTGAGCCTTCCAGGCCCCGCTCGGGGGCCTGAACTTTCGAGCCTGGTGGACGCAGGCACAGCCCCGTCACGATCGGTCCATGATCGGCCCACGATCAGTCGGGGACGCGAGATCCTACTGGAGAACTGCACGGCGAGCGGATAATCTCGGCTCCCGTGTTCGCAGCGCTGATTATTGACGCCGACGCCGACGCCCGAAGTGTGATCGAGGGTTCGCTGACTCCCTTTGGTGTGGAGTTCACGAACTCGCAAGAGCCCAGCGAGGCCATGAACATGGCCCGCGCCGCCACGCCGGACATCATCTTCCTGCGGGTCGAGCTGCCCGGCGCCTCGGGCTTTTCGGTGTGCAACAAGCTGCGTCGCAACGCCGAGACCAAGGACATCCCGCTGATCATGTACGCCTCGGAGGTCACCGAGGACGTGTTCGCGCAGCACGGGAAGCTCAAGACTCGCGCGGACGAGTACATGCGCCTGCCGGTCAACGCGAGCGCGCTGCTCGAGACCGTGCGCACCCTCTTGCCCCTGCCGTCCGAGCCCATCAACGGGGGCGGGGCTGGGGCTGCGTCCGAGGGCGCCGTCGACTGGGCGGCCGAGGCAGCCGAAGAGGCGGCCGAGGAGGCCGACTTCGACGGGGACTTTGGCGAGATCGAGATGGCGGAAGAAGAGCCGGAGCCGGGCGCCGAGCCCCTCGCGGACATCGACGCGGCCTTCGACGCGTTGACCTTCGAGGACGACGACGACGACGACTTCCAGATCGAGCCGGAGGACGAGGTGGTGCCGGCGGAGGCCGAGGCAGAGGCCGCAGCCGAGGACGACGCCGCCGTCGCGGCGGAGGCCGCCGAGGCTGCTCCCGCCCCCGCTGAAGATCACGCCGAGGAGCTCGTGTCGGAGTTCGACCTCGACGACGAGTTCGACATCGACGAGGACGAGCCCGAGGTCGCCATGGAGGTCGAGGAGCCGGAGCCCGAGGCCGCCATGGAGGTCGAGGAGCCGGAGCCGGAGCCCGAGCTGGAGGTCGAGGAGCCGGAGCCCGAGCTCGCGCTGGAGGTCGAGGAGCCGGAGCCGGAGCTGGAACCCGAGCCGGAGCTGGGACCCGAGCCCGAGCTGGAACCCGAGCCCGAGCCAGAACCCGAGATTTCCGTCGATCTCGAGCCCGTGGCGGAGGTGTCCGTGTCCGAGGTCGCCGACGCGCCGGAGCCCGTCGAGCGCGAGAGCTCGGGGGCCAAGCGCTCGGCCCGACGCGAGGTCCTGCGTCTCAAGTCGGAGCTGAACAAGAAAGAGCGCGAGCTGCTGGCGCTGCGCGACGAGCTGGAGTCCAAGGAGCGGGCCATCCTCGACGCCAAGCACCGCGCGCGCGCGCTCCAGGCCGAGGTCGGCGAGGCCGAGGCCAAGACCCTCGAGCTCGAAGAGCAAGTCATCGTCGCCCAGGAGGAGGCCGAGGCCGCCTCGCGCAACGCCGAGAGCGCGCGCAAGCGGGAAGAGGGCCTCAAAGGTCGCCTCGACGCCGCGCTCAAAAAGTCCAAGGAGCTCGAGGCCAAGCTCGACGAGGCCGACGAGAAGTTGGCCAGCAGCGGCGAGCAGGCGACCCAGATCGAGGGCCTCGAGGCCCGGATTGGCGAGCTCGAGGGCGAGCTGAGCGCGGCCAAGGGCGCGGCCGAGAGCGCCGAAGGAGCGCGCGAAGCCCTGGCTGCCGAGCTGGCCGAGGCCAACAGCGGCGGCGCCGAGCTTGGCGAGAAGCTCGAGGCGGCGGAGGCCAAGGCTGCAGAGCTCGAGGCCAAGGCCGCAGAGCTCGAGGCCAAGGCCGCAGAGCTCGAGGCCAAGATCGCCGAGTCCGAGGAGGCCAAGACCAAGGCCGAGGGCGAGCTCGGGGAGAAGCTCGAGGCGGCGGAGGCCAAGGTGGCGGAGCTCGAGACCAAGCTCAGCGAGCAGGCCGAAGAGCACACCGACGAGATTGCCTTTTACGAGCAGCGCGCCGACGGGATGCGCTCGCAGCTCGAGGCCGCCAAGACCGAGGCCGACAAGACCGGCGAGGAGGCCAAGGCCGAGCGCGAGAAGCTCGAGGGCGAGATCGCGGCGAAGGGCGAGGCCATCGAGACGCTCGAGGGCGAGGTCGCGGCGAAGGGCGAGACGATCGAAGCGCTCGAGGGCGAGATCGCGGCGAAGGGCGAGACGATCGAAGCGCTCGAGGGCGCGGTCGCGTCGAAGGGCGAGACCATCGAGACGCTCGAGGGTGAGGTCGCGGCGAAGGGCGAGAAGATCCAAGCGCTCGAGGGCGAGCTGGCCGAGGTCACGGGCAAGGCGGACGCCTTCCGCACCGAGACCGAGGAGCGCCTCGCCGAGCTCGAGACCAAGCAGGGCGAGCTCGAGTCGCAGCTGTCGGCTCGGGCGGACGCGGCGCGGCGGGCCCAGCAGGCCCTCGCGGTCGCGCTCAAGGTCCTCGATTAGTCGGATGTGCTGCTCCTGGCCGCTCCCCGCGGCCAGCGAGGGCCGGCTCACGCTGCGCTCGAGAGGCCCCTGAACCGCGCACAGCGGGCTTGGGGGCCTTTTGGCGCGCTGAGCTTGCGCCTCGCCCCAAGTGATCGCACAACTCCGGCCGCTGACCGGAGCTCGTGGCTGGACGCGAGGTGTAGGGGTCAGTTTCGCGTGTCCCATGAGCGACGTCGTTTTCGGCGAAACCTCCAACCTCAAGCCGAGCCAGGCCCGCACCCTCGCGCGCCTGGGTGAGCGGCGGGTGTCTGCCGACGCGGTCGTCAGCGCGCCGCTGGCCCGCGACCTGCTCGCCCTGTCCCACGAGCTCAACCGGCGCATCGGTCTGTTCCTCGATCGCCGAGGCCGGGTCAACCGGGTGATCCTCGGCGACGCGCACAGCCTCGAGCTCCCCGAGTTCGAGCGTGTGCGCGGCGCGGACGGCCGCCTTCGGGGCATCCGCCTGGTGCTCACCCACCTCGTCCCCGACCCCCTCGATCGCGAGGAGCTCGCCGACCTCGCCAAGCTGCGCCTCGACATGGTCGCGGCGCTGCACGACAGCCCGGGCGGGATGCACGTCGACATCGCTTGCCTCGAGCCCGCGCGCGAAAAGGGCAAGGGCTTTGCGATCCGCCGCATCGACCGGGCCCCGGTCGCGCTCTTGTCCCCGGACGCAGGCGGCCGCAACCGCGAGGCGCACCCGCGCCCGGACCTGCCCTCGGACTTCACCGCCTTCATCCGCGAGCTCGAGGGCCTGCTGGTCGCGGCGACGGCCCAGACCAAGGCCGCGGGCACCGGGACCCGGGCCATGGTCCTCCAGGTGCACACCGATCAGATGAACCGCGAGGGCGGCATCGAGGCCCGCCAGGCCGAGCTGCGCGAGCTGTGTCGGACCGCCGGGGTCGACCTGGTCGAGCTGGTCTGCCAGCGCCGCCGCTACCCCGACCCGCGCACCTTCCTGGGCTCGGGCAAGCTGCGCGAGGTGTTGATCAGCGCCCTCGAGCAGGACGTCGAGCTGTTGATCTGCGACCCGGAGCTGAGCGCCTCGCAGGCCCGGGTGATCGCCGACTCGACGGACCTGGGCGTCATCGATCGGACCATGCTGATCCTCGATATCTTCGCCCAGCACGCGCGCAGCAGCGACGGCAAGCTGCAGGTCGAGCTCGCGCAGCTTCGCTACCGCCTGCCGCGGATGATCGGCAAGGGCACGATGATGTCGCGCCTCGGCGGCGGCATCGGCGGGCGCGGCCCGGGTGAGAGCAAGCTCGAGGTCGATCGCCGCCGGGCTCAAAAGCGCATCAACGAGCTCGAGAAGCGGCTCCAGAAGCTCCAGCGCCAACGCGACCAGCGACGCGCCAGGCGGCGGCGCAGCGACGTGCCCGTGGTCGCGATCGTCGGCTACACCAACGCCGGGAAGAGCACGCTGCTCAACACCGTGACCGAGTCCGAGGTCATCGCCGAGAACAAGCTGTTCGCAACGCTGGACCCCACCGTCCGCCGGGTCCGCTTCCCCGACGAGCGCGAGGTCGTCATGCTCGACACCGTGGGCTTCATCCGCGAGCTGCCGCCCGCGCTGATGCAGGCCTTCTCGGCCACCCTCGAGGAGGTCGCCGAGGCCGACCTGCTGCTGCACGTCGTCGACGCCACGGACCCGGACAACACCCAGCAGATCCGCACCGTGGAGAAGATCCTCGGGGACCTCGGGGCCGGCGGGGTCGAGCGCTTCATGGTCTACAACAAGTGCGACCTGCTGCCGCCGGAGCTGATCTTGCCGCCGGAGGAGCAAAAGCAGGGCAGCTTCCAGATCAGCGCCCAGGACCGCCGGAGCACCCGCGGCTTGATGCTCGCCATCGAAGAGCGGCTGTGGCAGCGCGGCAAGGTCGACTCGCCCCGGCCCGACTACGCGGTGGACGGGTCCGAGCCGGTCGAGGACTAAAGGCTAGCAGGACATCGGAGAAGTCCTCACGACACCTCGCTTGGTCTTTTCGCCGAGCTCTTTGTCGCCAAAACTTGCGGTGGGATCCACCACAGCGGCGCTTTGGCTCCGCGATCTCGACGAAAATCCACGGCGCGAGGAGCCGCGATGACTTCTCCGATGCCCTACCGAGAAAGGCAGCCGCCCACGGGTTCAACGCCAGCTGAGTCCGTGGACGACGCTTTCGTGGATCATGGGTCCCGGCGCGGCCGGGGTGGGCGACTGCTAGAGTCGGTCGAGGGCCGCGGCGGCGAGGGCTTCGATGACCCGCGGGTCGTCGCCCAGGGCCCCCGGCGCGAGCTCGATGCGCAGCGCGGGGAAGCGGGCCTGGGCGGCCTCGACGGTCGCCGGGATGTCGCGCTTGACGTGCTTGCCTCCGGGCG
Organism: Plesiocystis pacifica SIR-1; assembly: GCF_000170895.1. Taxonomy (GTDB): domain Bacteria; phylum Myxococcota_A; class Polyangia; order Nannocystales; family Nannocystaceae; genus Plesiocystis; species Plesiocystis pacifica. Next base: position 73,526 of record NZ_ABCS01000021.1, read on the forward strand.
AGAGCAGGGCCGCGATCACCCGCACCCGGGTCGAGCCGGCCTCGGCCAGGGTGGCGATGGCGTCGTCGAGGTGCGGCTCGTGGGCGAGATAGGCCAGGGCCACGCGCTCGCAGCCCAGGCGCTCGGCGAGCTGCGTGGCCAGGGCCTCGAGGGGGCGGCGCCAGTCTGGGTCTGGAGAGCCGTGGGCGACGAGGGCCAGTCCGGCGGGGGCGTCGGCGGGGTCGGTCACCGAGACGCTCTAGCAGATTGGCAGAGAGACGGCAGAAATCAGCGTTGGGAGGCCACACAGCGCCCCGTGTCGAGGGGGCGGGGCGTGCCTCGAGCTCCGTTCGCACCTTCGAATGCCGCGAGAATGGAAACCCGACTACCCTGGCCCGCGTGAACGAGCCGCTCGATGTCGCGGTCGTGGGCGCTGGCTTTTGCGGCCTCGCCACCGCCGCGGCCCTGAAGACCTACGCCACCCCAAGCTTCGCCGTGTTCGAGGCCGGCGGAGGCCCAGGCCACTTTTGGACCGGCAACTACGACCGGATTCACCTGCACTCTCCCTGGCACGACCTGCCCGCAGACGGAGGTTTGGGCGCCAGCTTTCCGATGTTCAAGGCGCGCGCGGAGGTCCTGCGCTACCTCGGGGCCTACGCCGAGCACCACGCGCTGACGCCCCACATCTGGACCCAGACCCCCGTCACGCAGCTGAGTCGAGACGGAAGCGAGCGCCACCCCTGGCGGATCGTCAGCGCCAAGGGCGAGCACCTCGCGCGCCACCTCGTCGTCGCCACGGGTGCGCTGCGCGTGCCCTGGGAGCCCGAGCTCGCCGGTCGCAAAGACTTCACCGGCGTCGTGACCCACAGCCGGGCCTACCGCAACGCCAAGCCCTACGCGGGCAAGCGGGCGGTGGTCGTGGGCAGCGGGAACTCGGCGGCCGAGATCGCCCTGGACCTCGCCCAAGGAGGCGCGAGCTCGGTGACCTTGCTGGTCAAGGGCCCGCGTCACTTCATGAAGCTCGGCGCGATGACGCGGATGATCCAGTTCGCCAAGCTGTTCGGCATGGCGGGCCCCAAGCAGGTCCGCCGCGCCCACCCGATCACCTGGGGCTCGGACGCGTACTGGGACAAGTTGCGCGCCTTCGACAAGATGACGCGCCTGTTCAGTCAGGATCTGCGCGCCTTCGGGATCCACCCGCCCGAGCGCGGGCCGAGCGAAGAGGGGATGGTCGCGGGGCGCATCGGGGTCATGGACGTCGGGGCGATCGCGGCGATCCGCAGCGGCGCGATCGAGGTCCGGCGCGGCCACGTCGCGGGCTTCACCGCAGACGGCGTCGGCCTGGACAGCGGCGGCGAGCTCCCGGCGGACCTCGCCGTGCTCGCCACGGGCTTTCGCCACGGGCTCGGAGCCTTCCTCCCCGAGGTCGACGCCCTCCTCGAGCCCCGGCTGGAGTGGCCCGAGCCCATGCCCGCCACCGACCACCGCTGCCGCTCGACGATCCACTCGGATCTGTGGTTCGCGGGCTGGGAGCTCGGGCTGCTGGGCGGCCTGCACTGGGGCCTGTGGGGCTGGGAGGTCGGCGAGAAGATCGCCACGGAGCTCGGGACCTTCCGCGCGTCGATGCGGCCACCAGACATCGGCGCCGAGCCCTGGCGTTGAGCGGTCAGAGGGTCGGCCAAAACGAATTTGGCCAACCCTCTGTCTGTTTTAGCCGTGGGGGCAGAGCAGGGCTCAGCGAGCGGTCCGCAGGTCCACGCCGAGCACGTCCGCGTGGGCCCGGATGTCGTCGAGCAGGTCGGCGCTGGGCTCGTTCTCGACGGCGATGGTCGCCGACGCGGCGCCCTCGGCCCCCTTGAACACCACGTTGTGCATGTCCTGGACGTTGAGCTGGTGCTTGCGCAGGGCGTCGAGGATGCTGGCCAGCACGCCCACGCGGTCGTGGTGGCGGACGACGAGGGTGTGGCGGGCGGGGCCGTGGTCGTCGAGGTTGACGGTGTTGGGCACGACGCCGCGATCGGCGAAGCTAGTCACGATGCGGATGGCCTCGGCGGCGATGGCCTCGGCGGCTTGCTGGGTCGAGGCGCCGATGTGCGGGGTGCCGTAGACGCCCTCGAGCTTGCGCAGCTCGAGGTTGAACTCGGCCTTGCCGCCGCTGGGCTCGTCCTCGTAGACGTCGAGGCCGGCGCGGATGCGGCCAGCGGCCACGGCTTCGCTGAGGGCCCGGTCGTCGACGACGCCCCCGCGCGCGGTGTGGACGAGCACGGCGCCCTCGGGCATGAGCGCGAGCTGAGGCGCGCCGATGAGGTGGCGGGTGCTCTCGCGGTAGGGCACGTGCACGCTGACCACGTCGCTGTCGCCGAGCAGGGCGTCGAGGCTGGGCGCGACCTCGACGTCGTAGGCGTCGGCGCGCTCGGCCGTGAGCGTGGGCGAGTAGGCCCGGACCTGCATGCCGAAGGCGAGGGCCCGGGTGGCGACCTCGCGGGCGATGGACCCGAAGCCGACCAGGCCCAGGCGGCGACCGTAGAGGCCGCGGCCGGTGCCGTACTTCTTTTTGTTCCACACGCCCGCGCGCAGGTCGGCGTTGGCGTCGGGGATGCGCCGGTCGAGGGCGAGCATCAGGCCCATGGTCAGCTCGGCGACGGCGATGGCGTTCTTGCCCGGGCAGTTGGCCACGAAGATGCCCAGGCGGCTGGCGGCCTCGAGGTCGATGGTGTTGACGCCCGCGCCCGCGCGGATGACGAGGGCCAGGCCCTCGGCGGCCTCGAAGGAGGTGGCCGTGACCTTGGTCGAGCGCACGATCAGGATCTCGGGGCGCTTGGCGGCCAGGGTCTCGGGGAGATCGCCGGCGCTGAGGCTGGGCTCGGACAGGACCTCGTGGCCGAGCTCGCTGAGCCGCTCGATGCCGCGGGGGTGGAACTTGTCGGCGATCAAAATACGCATCGCCCGAGGGGTAACACGGGCAGGGGGCCCGTGGCGGCGGCGATGGCTCTCGGCTCGGGCGGGAATGAGTGCGCGGGCTCTCGCGTCGCGCAGGTGGTGCTCGACTTGCGTCGCGGAGGTTACGGACTCACTGGGCTCACCGGGCTCACCGAGCTCGGCAGGGCGACCCCTTGGCAAGGCGGGGTCAGGCCCGGTATGCCTCATGGGATGGGCGGGCGGACCTCGGCGCGGTTGGGATTGGTGTTGGGCTTGGCCGTGTTGGCGAGCGGGTGCTCGTCGACCCGCGAAGCGCCGGCCGCGTCGACCCTCGACGAGAACGGCTCGGCGCGCGCTCCCGAAGCGGCCGCCGCCGGAGCAGGGGAGGGTGCTGCACTGGAGGACGCGGGCCCAGGCCTGGCCGCGTTCATGGCGAGCTTCGAGCGCGAGGCCGAGCCTCCCCCCGCGCCGCCGACGGCCGAGGACGCCGGCACCTGCCCCGCGCGCGGCAAGCTCGACCGCGACGTGGGCATCTTGATGTCTCCGCGTCGGCCCGCGGTCGGCCGGCCCTCCGAGGTGTTGACGGCGACCCTCGACGGCGGCTCGGCCCTGGCCGTGCGCGTCGAGGTGGACGGCCAGCCCGTCGAGCTCGAGACCGAGGCCGTGCACCGCCTCGGCATGCCCGTGTCGACGCGGGTGCGCTTCGTCCCGCCGAGCACGGGCCGGGTGCAGGTCATCGTCGGTCGGGACGGCGAGGGCCTGCGCTGCCTGAGCTACAACGTGCGCAGCTCGCCCTACGAGGACAAGGAAGACTTCGATTTTTCCCAGGTGTGGGGCAACGATCGGGCGTGGACGGCCTCGGAGGAGGCGCTCTACAGCGCCTGGGTGCGCGAGCTCTTTCACGGCGATCCGGACCAGGACCTGGCCTGGAAGGCGCTGAGCGAGGTCACCTCCGATCCCCAGCGCAACGTGCTCCACGACTTCTTTGGCCGGGGCGAGGACGACCCCAAGGTGGGCATGGAGCTGGTCCCGGACTGCGCCGACACGCCCTATTTTCTGCGGGCCTACTACGCCTACAAGCGCGGGCTGCCCTTCGGCTTTCGCAAGTGCTCGCGCGGCCGGGGCAAGCCGCCGGTCTGCTTTGACCTGCGCACCAACCTCGACCCCGCCGATCGCCGGGTCTACTGGTACACGGAGGACGAGCTCAGCGCCCACGCCGAGGCCGAGGCCGCGGGCGAGGTCGTCGATCCCCTCCACGACAAGGCGACGGTCCCGGAGACCAACGAGATCGTCGAGTACTTCTTCCGGCGCAGCATCGGCTGGGGGGTGCACACCGGCAACGGCCGCTGCGCCTACGGCGACTCGAGCTCGGATCTGTACCCGGTGAAGCTCGACGCCCGGGGGCTGCGGCCGGGCACGGTCTACGCCGATCCTTATGGCCACATCCTGGTGCTCGCCGAGCTCGTCGCGCCCCGGGGTAGCCGCCCGGGCATCCTGTTCGCCGTCGACGGCCAGCCCGACGGCTCGATCACCCGCAAGCGCTTTTGGGAGGGCAACTTCCTGTGGAACCAGGACGACGAGAGCCTGGGCGGGAGCGGCTTCAAGGCCTTCCGTCCGCTGACCGTGGTCGGCGAGCCGGGCAGCGAGACCCTGGTCCAGATCACCGACGAGACCATCGCGCAGATGCGCAGCTACGGCGACGTCTCGGACATGCAGCGCGAGCTCAGCCCGCTCGAGTTTTACGACCTCATGGAGCGGCTGATCACCCCGGGCGAGCGCAGCCCCTTCGAGGCCCAGGCCGAGCTGGTCGCGGCCCTGGCCGAGGCCGTGCGGGTCCGGGTGACCTCGGTCGCCAACGGCGTGGCCTGGCACGAGGACAACCCCGAGGACCTGGTCGAGATGCCCTGGGGCCACGCGGTGTTCGAGACCTCGGGGCCGTGGGAAAACTACTCGACCCCGGCCCGGGACCTGCGCTTGCTCATCGCCATGGACGTGGTGCTCGGCTTCAAGGACAAGGTCGAGCGCAACCCGGCCGCGTTCGGGCTCGACCCCGAGGGCGACCCCGAGCGCTTCGCGCAGGCTCTGCGCTACCTCGAGGAGCAGCGCGCGGATCTCCTCGCCGATCCAAAGTACGACATCACCTACGTCCGCTCCGACGGCAGCGAGTGGACCCTCGGCCTCGACGAGGTCGTGGCCCGGGCGGGAGCCTTCGAGCAGGCCTACAACCCCAACGACTGTCCCGAGGTGCGCTGGGGTGCGCCGGCGGACAGCGAGGAGGCCCAGACCTGCGACCGCCGGGCGCCGGACGGCCAGGCGATCAAGATGCGCTACTACCGGACCTGGTTCACCGATCGGCGACGTCCGGCCCGGGGCGACGAGGGGCCGGACATCCCCGAGCTCGCCGAGGAGCAGGCGGCCTGGCGCGAGGCCAAAAAGTGAGCGCGCGGCCCCAAAACGCGTCGTAGACCGATCGGACTCGATCGCGCTCGGGCCCACCTGGGCGACACCCGGATGCTTGGGGGAGGCAGGGCGAGGCCGGCCCGCGGTCCCACGGACCCTCCGCCGATGCGCTCGTTGTCCCCGCTGCCATGGATTCGTCCTGGTCGTTCGTCCACGGACTCTCGTGCGCGTCCGCGCATGTCCGCGGCCCTGCGGGATCGCGCGCCCTCGCTTCGCTTTGGGTCGCGATGCCGGGGCGCATCTGGGGCTTTGTAGTGTAGACTGCAGTCATGTCGATCCAGGGCGCCGGCGATCCGAGCGAACGCCGTGACAACCAGCGCTTCGACCTCGAGGTCGTGGTGCAAGTCGATCGTGACGGGACCGTCTCGGTCTGGCCGAGCGAAGACGTCAGCGCCGGGGGGATGCGCCTGCGCATCGATGATGACAGCGCCCTCCCGAAGATCGGTGAGCGCTTTCCGCTGAGCTTCAAGCTTCCGCTGCTGGCCGAGCCGGTCAAGGCCGAGGGCGAGGTCCGCTGGGTGGATCGAGGCTCGCCGAACGTGTGCGGGATTCAGTTCACGACGGGCCTGCGCGCCCGCGAGGTCTGGGCGATCAACCGCCTGCACACTCGTCGGTGAGCTCCCCGGTGCTCAGCGCGGCGCTCGCCTTTGGGCTTTGCGTCGGCCCCTCGCCGACGGCTTGGGTCCACTTTGAAGCCAACCCCGAAGTCGGGCCGACCCCGGCCGGGCAGCACTGGCGGGAGGGGCAATTCGTCGACGTGCAGGCCCCCGATGCGCCGCCGTCTCCCGAAGCCGAAGCCGAGCCCGTAGCAGAAGCAGAAGCAGTCCCCTCGCCGGAAGCCGCGACGAGCCCCGAAGCGGTCCCCGAGCCGCCGGCTCCCTCCCTCGCGACCGCGCAGCTGTCCGCGTCTTCGGCCGAGACCGTCTACGTGTCCGTGGGGCTGGCCCCCGAGCTCTACGGGACCCAGGAAGACCTCGCGCTCCTCGACACCCTCGAGGCCGGCGTCCGGGCCTCGCCCGCGCCGCGGGCCGACCTCCGCCGGCTTCGGGTGGGCTCGTCCCCGGCCAAGGTCGTGTGCGGCGAGGGCCGGGACGACCTGGTGATCACCATCGGCAGCTTGCCCAACCGGGCCGAGCCCGTGCTGTTCACCCGTGATTGCCTGCTCGACCGCGAGCTAGGCGTGCGGGCGATGGCGGCCGCGAGCGACCCGGACCTCCTCGGCGTGCTGTGGGCCGAGCACCTCGACGCGATCGCGGCGGGGGCCAAGCCGCGGCGGCGCGTGCCGATGTCGCCGAAGGTGCGGACCGGGCTGATCGCCGGCGCGGCCGTGGTCGTGGTCGGGGCGGCCGTGGGCCTGCTGATCGCGGGCGTGGCCAGCTCGGACTCGGTGCTGATCCGCGTCTCGCCCGAGTGAGGGGCGAGGGCCCCGGCGCTCCCTTCAGCCCGGCGGCGGCTGCCGAGGCACGGGCATCGCGCCGGGCATCTGGCGGATGTAGACGTCGTGCTTGGGGAAGGGAATCTCGATGCGCGCGGCGTTGAGGGCCTTGTAGACCCGCGTGGTCAGGTCGTCGATGACCTGCTCGCGCATCGCCGGCTCGTTGATCCACACCCACAGCTCGAAGTGCAGGCCCGAGTCGCCCATGGCCATGAAGCGGGCGGCGGGGGCCGGGTGGGCGAGGATGTGGGGGGCGTCCTCGGTCACGCTGAGGAGGACCTCGCGGGCCTTGTCGACGTCGCTGCCGTAGGCGACGGAGGCGAGGATGCGGACGCGCTGGCGCGGGTAGGGGCCGCCGCTCTCGTTGATGAGCTGGGCGTTGCCGATGACCGCGTTGGGCACGTTGATCTCGACGTCGTCGGGGGTCAGGATCCGCGTGCTGCGGATGCCGATGCGCGTGACCTCGCCGCGCAGCTCGTTGTCGAGGACGATCCAGTCCTTCACCTTGTAGCTGCCGTCGGCGATGATGAAGATGCCGGAGAAGAGGTTGGCGAGGGTGTCCTTGGCCGCGAAGCCGACCGCGACGCCGATGATGCCGGCCGAGGCTAGCCACGCGGTCAGATCGATCTTCCAGGCCAGGAACACGAAGTAGAGCGCCGCCCCGGTGACCATCGTCTTGAGGAAGATGTCGAAGACGGGGAGGGTCGTCGGCTGGAGCACCGAGCGCGGCCGGGACCGGGCGCTGAGGCTCTGGAGTAGGACGTTGCCCACGCGGACCACGGCCATGGACCAGATGATGATCACGATGGTCTCGAGGGCCGCGTCGATGGGGTGGGCGAAGTTCTCGGCCAGCGGGAGCTTCTTGGCCGCTTGATCCAGGCCGAAGAAGACGATGCTCAAGAACACCGGGCGGCGCAGGATTTCGACGATCGCGTCGTCGACGTCGGTCTTGGTCCGAGCGGCGGCGGCGACGAGGGTCCGCGCGATGACGAGCTCGACCAACCACGCCGCGAGGATGGAGCCTGCGAGCAGGCCGACCGCGAGGAGGTAGGGGTTCTCAAACAGCTGTTTGAGTGTCTCGACGAACTCCGCCACCACCCGCATGACACCGATTACGGCGCCGAGATGCAATTCGCGGCGAGTGAGCGGCGCCGGTGTGCCGCGGATCCAGCGCAGTTGGGCCTCCGAGGGAGTACGAGGTGGGCGCCAGACGCGATCGAGCGGGGAAGGTTACGGCATCGGCTGCCTGATCGGGGAGCGGCTCCGGTGCTAGGATCCGGGGGTCTGGCGCCTTGCCATGGGGGGCGCCGTGGCCAAGCTGCGCCGTCATGAGCCCTCTTTCGACGACCCCCGCGAGTTCGACTGCGCTGCGCCCCGAGGCGCGCGGTGGACCTCGCCGCGGGTCCTCGCGGTCGTGGCTCTCGGTGCGACTGCTGGGCTTCGTCGCCGCGCTCGCCGTGAGCCTCGCGGTCTTGCTGGGGGCGCCGGGTCAGGCCCGGGCCGAGCAGGGCACGATGCAGGGCTGGGCGCTCCAGGACGCGACCTCGCAGATCGTCGTGGGTCGCGCGGTGATCCGCTTCGAGCCGTGGGCCGCCGAGGAGGCCCACGAGCTCGCGGACGAGCTGCCGGGCTGGTGGGCGGAGATCGAGCGCGAGCTCGGCCGCGACCTCGACGACGGCATGACCATCCACCTCGTCAGCCACGCGGGCCAGGTCGCCCGGGCCACGGGCATGCCCAACTGGGTCTCGGGCGTCGCCCATCCTCCGCGCGGCGAGATCGCCATCGCCCTCCACAACCCCGACGGCTCGCCGAGCGATCTGGGCACCCTGCTGCGCCACGAGCTCGTCCACGTCGCGCTCTACCGGGCGACGGGCGGCGCCGAGCTGCCGCGCTGGTTCCACGAGGGCGTGGCCGAGAGCGTCGCCAACGAGGTCAGCCTGATGCGCGCCGAGGCCCTCGCGGGCGCGGTGTTTGGCCCCGGCGTGCCGCCGCTGTCGCGCATGGAGGCCGCCTTCCACGGCGACCACGCCCAGGCCGCGGTGGCCTACGCGGCGGCCCGCGACTTCACGACCTGGCTGCGCTACCACGACGTCGAGGGCGCGCAGTTCCGCCAGCTGCTGAGCCAGCTGCGCAACGGCCGGAGCTTCGAGCAGTCCTTCATGGACGCCTACGAGGTGCCCCTCGAGGAGCTCGACGCGCAGTGGCGCTCGGGGCTGTTCGGTCGCTTCGTGTGGTTCCCGCTGCTGGGCTCGGGGAGCCTGCCCTTCCTGCTCGTCGGCCCCGTCGTCGGCTTCGCCTGGGTCCGCCGCAAGCGTCAGCTGGCCGCGGCCTGGGCCCGCATGGAGGCCGAGGAAGAGGCCGAGCGCGCCGCTCGGATCGAGCGCGCCGAGTACATGCTCGGCAGCTGGACCTGAGCTGGACCTGGGCCCCGCCATCGCCGACACTGCGTGGCCATGGCCCCGACCCTCGAGCGGCTCGAAGCCCGCGAGCGCAACGAGCAGGCCGAGCTCGGCCGGGTGGTCCGGGTGCGCTGGGAGCTGCTCGGGCTCGAGATCGACGGTGCGAGCCAGGCCGCGAGGCAGGCCGCCAAGCTGGCCGTGCAGCGGGTGATCGCGGCGTCCATGGCCGAGCAGCCCCTGGGCTCTCCGGCCTTCCGCGGGACCGTCGTGCTGATCCACGGCCTGGCCCAAAACCACCGCACCTGGCACAGCTCGGCGCGCTCGCTCCCAGCGCATCTGGCGGACCACGGCTACGAGGTGCTCAACCTCGACATGCGCGGCCACGGCCTGTCGCGGCGCCTGGGCGCCCCGCCGGCCCGGCGCGTCGACGACTACGTCGACGATCTGTGCCGCCTGGTCGGGGCCCTGCCGCGCCCGCCCTTCGTCGCCGGCCACTCCCTCGGGGCCGTGGTCGGCCTGCGCTCGGCCCCCCGAGTCGAGCTCGCCGGCTTCGTCCACTGGGCCGGGCTCTACACCTTCGCCCGGGACAACCCGACGCTGCGCGCCGCGGCGCGGGTCGGCCTGGTCCTCGATCGCGGCGTCCCGGACAGCGTGGCCGTGAACTGGCGCCACGCGGGCAAGCTCATCGCGCGCCTGGGCCCGGTGTCCGACGCCGTCAACGCCGTGGCGCCCATCCAGGGCTGGGGCCGCCGCTCCTTCGAGGTGCCGCTGCTGCGCGAGCGGGTCAGCCGGGGCTTCGACGTCACGGGCTGGCCGGTGATGAGCGAGATGAGCCGCTGGGCCCTGGGCGAGCCCATCGACGACGGCTCCTTCGCGGCCCTCGAGGCCCTCCCGCTGCTGGTCTTCTCCGGCGAGTCCGACCGCCTCGCCACGCCCGAGGACGGCCTCGCCTGCTACCGAGCTTCGCGCAGCCAAGATCGCCGCTACGTGCTGTTCTCCGCCGAATCTCACGGCTTTTCCGCAGGTCACCTGGACATCGTGCTCGGCGAGCGGGCGCCGCGGGTGGTGTGGTCCGAGCTGCTCGCGTGGCTCGACGCCCGGAGTACGCAGTAGAGTGCAGCCGGTGCGAGGCGTCGTCGCAGCGGGGAACATCCACACGGCCCAGGCGGGCGCCTCCATCCTGGCCGAAGGGGGCAACGCCGTCGACGCGGCCCTGGCTGGCGCCATCGCGTGCTTCGCCACGGAGCCGCTGCTCGCTTCGGCCGGCGGCGCGGGCATCATGGTGGTGCGCCCGGCCGGAGGCGAGCCCGTGGCCATCGACTTCTTCTCGGCTGTACCGGGTCTGGGTCTGGGCGAGCAGCAGCCCGCGCTCGACTTCCAGGGCATCGAGGTCGACTTCGGCGCGGCGGTGCAGAGCTTCCACGTCGGGCGTGGGGCGGCCACGGTCCCGCGCATGTTCGAGGGCGTGGCCCTGGCGGCCGAGCGCTTCGGCTCGCTGAGCCTCGCGCAGATCGTCGCGCCCGCCGTCGGCTTCGCGGCCGAGGGCATCGTCCTCGACCCCCTCACGGCCCGGACCTTCTCGCTGCTGTGGCCGATCCTGTCCCGCGATCCCGGGTGCCTGCGCGAGATCGCCGAGGGCCTGCCCACCGATCGGCCGCCGCGTCCGGGAGAGCGCGTGTTCAACCGGGCCCTGGCCCGGACCCTCGAGGACTTCGGGGTCAGCGGTCGGGTACCCGAGCGGCTGCGCCAGGGTCTGCTCGACGAGTTTGGTCCCGAGCGCGGCGGGCTGATCACCCCGGCCGACCTCGACGGCGAGGGCGCCGCGATCACGGCGGCCCACGAGTTTTCCCTGGGCCCGTGGCGGGTGTGGACCTCCCCTCGCTTTGGCGGCCGGCGCCTCGAGGTCATCGCCAGCGGACTGCTCGCCGAAGACCGCCAGCTCGACGAGCCGGGCCGGGTCTTGCTCCAGGCCCTCGCGTCGCAGGCCGGCCACCTGGCCGTCGGTCCCCTGGACGCGCCGGGCAGCACCACCCACGTGTCCGTCGTCGATGCCCACGGCTCCGCGGCCTCGATCACCCTGACCTCCGGCGAGGGCTGCGGCCACGTCGTCACCGGCACGGGGGTCCACCTCAACAACTTCCTCGGCGAGGAAGACCTCAACCCGGGCGGCTTCCATCGCCACGCGCCGGGGGACGCCCTGCCCACGATGATCGCCCCGACCCTGGCCATCGACCCCAGCGGCCGGGTGCTGGCCCTCGGCAGCGGCGGATCCAACCGCATCCGCAGCGCCGTCGGCCTGGTCCTGCACCGCGTGGCGACCGAGGGCATGGCCATCGACGCGGCCGTGAACGCGCCGCGGGTCCACGCCGAGGCCCACGACGTGTGGGTCGAGCTCGAGTCCCGCCGCGACGGCGCGAGGGTGCGTCGCCAGCTCGAGGGTCGCTTCGAGCGGGTCCACGCCTTCGACGTGCGCGACTTCTTCTTTGGTGGGGTCCACGTGGCGGAGCTTCGAGCCGACGGCAGTTTCCACGGCGCCGGCGACTCCCGGCGTGGTGGTGTGGCGATTTGCGTGTAGTGGATTCGCTAGCCTTCGGGCGTCCGTTGTCTTGACGAGCCGGTCGACACCCGGCGGCGACGGCACAAAATCAAAAAAGTTCTGATCGTTCGCCTGCCTTCGGGACACTAGAGAATTGGTGATTCATGCGAGTTGCCAGCTCGGTCCTGGGTCGACCTCGCGCGCCCGCTCTTCGTCTCTGACCATCGGCAGGGCGAGGGAGCGGCGCGTGTACGGGTCGCTGGAGCTTCGGGGGGAGGAAAGCGATCGTGTCGACCCAGGTCCGGGCTTCGTTTGTCGACGAGTCAAAAAAGAATCCGCAGGTGCCCACGGAATCCGGGCGTCGCGGACATTCATGGATTGTTGGGGGGTTCGGGCTCCCTGCATGCGCGAAGCGGCGGGCTGGGGGGCTCGCCGGCCCTGAAGCCTCGAGGAGAATCATCGTGAACCGCAAGTGGATGCGTAGTGGAGTGAGTCTGGGCCTGTGTGCCCTCGTGCCGACCTTGATGTCGGGTTGTGTCATCGTCGTTGGCGGCGAGCCGGGGCCGGACGACGAGTTCGGCGACGAGTTCGGTGACTTTGGCTCGGAGTCGGCCACGGCGACCTCCGACAGCGGCACGGAGGGTCCCTGGGAGACCGACGACGGTACCGAGGTGACGACCTTCGGAGACGTGGACACCTGGGGCGACGTCGACACCGTCGGGGACGTCGACACCTTTGGCGACACTTGGGGCGAGACCTTCGGCGAGACGGAGGACGCGGGAACCTGGGGCGAGACCTTCGGGGACACCTTTGGCGAGACCTTCGGAGAGACCTACGGGGACACCTTCGGAGAGACCTTCGGAGACACCTTCGGAGAGACGACCTTCGGGGACACGTTCGGGGAGACCTTCGGTGATACCTGGGGCGAGACCTTCGGGGACACCTTTGGTGAGACCTTCGGGGACACCTTCGGCGAGACGACCTTCGGGGACACGTTCGGGGAGACCTTCGGAGACACCTACGGGGACACCTTTGGCGAGACCTTCGGCGAGACGGACACGGACACCGACACGGGCGGCCAGTGCGATCCCGACTTCATCGTCGACACGCGCCGCAGCCTGATCGAGACCTCGCCGGAAGCCATGGAGGGCGTGTCCATGGGCATGCTGCTCAGCTTCGCCGCGTCGACGGTGGACCTGGTCGCCGATCCTGGTTTCACCCACGCCCGGCTGATGGACAGCTTCAACACCCAAGAGGGCGCCTTCCTCGAGGGCGGCTCGCACTGCGACGACGAGCTCGTCGACGGGCAGCCGGGGCTCAACGGCTACCCCATGCAGTGCCCGCGCATCGAGGGCGCCCACGCGCCGGACTTCAGCGGCTGGTTCCCCATCGCCTTCGTCAACCGCTTCGACCTCGCGGCGGCCGACGGCAGCGACTGCGGCGAGCAGCGGGTGATCATGGCCAACAACAACCTGGGCCGGGCCTTCGTCATCTTCGAGGCGAGGATCCCCAACCCGGACCCGGAGTGCGGCATCGCGGCCTGCGCCCCGGTGGCTGAGTTCTGGGCCAACCAGAGCACCATCGACGACCCCGTCGAGCGCGGTGAGCAGCTGCGCCAGGCCTTCGCCTCGGGCCACCCCGAGCTGACCGCCGCGGGCTTCGAGCCCTTCATCTCCGGCGCCAACATGACCTTCGGCTCGGGTCAGATCCGGACCAACAGCTTCGACGATCTCCCCTGGACCCTGCGCCAGTTCGAGTTCGTGACCGAGGGCGATCGCCTCGGCGTGGTCCAGGTGCCGGTCTCGGACAACTCCTTCGCGCCGGTGTGGAACGACCAGTCGGGGCACCCCGCGGGCCTGGCCTGCCGGGCGAGCATCCTCGCCAACCTCGACGGCCTGGTGACCGACAACACCGCGCGCATGGGCCTGAGCCTGGCGCCGATCTGCGGGACGGCGGAGAGCGCCGACGACGGCGGGGCCAGCTACGCGAGCGCGCTGCTGTCGGGCAGCGGCGCCTTCGAGGCCGACATCGCCGACAAGCTCGCCGAGCTCGGCAGCGACCTGAGCCCCGTCGACATCGCCAACCGGGCGGCCTTCGCCAGCAACTGCATGGGCTGCCACGAGTCCGCGACCGGCCTCGACCTCGGCCACGGCGTCCAGGCGCCGTTCAGCATGGGCTTCGTCCACGTCGAGGAGAGCTTCCTCGAGGAGTGCGACGGCGGGCCTTGCTTCGCCATCTCCCAGGCCCTGCGCGACGACTTCCTGCCCGACCGCCAGGAGGTGTTCCAGGACTTCATGGCCCAGTTCGCGTGCGAGGCGGTCTGCGAGCAGTCCAACCCCGAGGCCATTGACGCGCTGTTCGAGGGCCCCGCGACCCAGGGCCTACCCGACGCGTTCACGCCCATGGCCGAGCTGCTCGAGTGGGAGCAGGCCTTCGAGGCCGGGCTGGCGCAGAAGACCATCGCGGGCCGGCCCCGCTCGGTGCACTGATCGCGGCCATCCACCAACGGAAAATCGCCCCCATCGCGGGGGCGATTTTTTTCGTTTGGCGGCGGTCGTCGAGGGGCTCAGGCGGCCGCGCTGACGGGCTGGGTCGCGCTGGTGGAGGCCTCGCTGGCCTCGGTGCGCGCGGGCAAGAGCAGGTAGGAGGCCGCGGCCAGTCCCAGGGCTGCGACCGCGGGGACGGCCGTGCCGATGGGCTCACCGGCGAGCACGTGGGACGCGAAGGCGCCGGTGAACGCGAAGGTGATCCCGGCGTAGGCCCACTCCTTGACCTTGGCGAACCCTGGCGCGAGCAGCGCGATCGCGCCTGCGAGGTACCAGCTGCCGAGGATGGTCAGCAGGTAGGTCGGGTAGCCGAGGGCTTTCATGCTCTCGACGAGGGGCTCGGCGCCGCTGAGCTTCATGGCGGCGTTGGCGAGGAGGAAGAACGCGAGGAGGCCCGTGGAGGCCCAGTATCCGAGTTTTTTCCAGTTCATGACTCTCTGCTCCTGGTGGTCCCTGGTGGTTCGAAGACAGCATGGGCGCGAAACCACCTGTCGTAAATGCGGGAAAATGAGATACACCTGCCAATAAATGGATCAGATGGGCGCCCCCGAAACCAGCGAGCTCCAGGCCTTCGTCGCGGTCGTCGAGGGCGGCTCGATCTCGGGGGCCTCGCGGGAGCTGAGCGTGCCTCGGGCGACGGTGAGTCGTCGCCTCGCCCTGCTCGAGGAGCGCCTGGGCGTTCGCTTGCTTCACCGAACGACCCGCAAGATGCGACTGACCGACGCGGGCGTGGAGTTCTACCGGCACGCCCGCGAGATCGTGCTGGCCGTCGACGCCGCCCGAGCGGCCGTGCGCCAGGGAGACGGGGAGCCCCGAGGCCTGCTGCGCGTGTCCGTGCCGCCGACGGACGTACGCTTTCGAGAGGTGCTGTGCGCCTTCGCCGAGCGCTACCCCGAGGTCGAGATCGAGCTGATCGTCTCCACGCGCCACGAAGACCTGATCGCCCGGGGCATCGACGTGGCCTGGCGGGCCGCGGCGGACCTCGACCCGGGTCTCATCGCCCGCGGCATGCGGACCCTCGAGCTGATCGCGGTGGCCTCCCCGGCTTACCTCGAAGCCCACGGCTGCCCGCGCACCGTCGACGAGCTCGACGCGCACGCGTGCTTGCTCGGCTTCGAGGGCGGCGAGCGCCCCGAGACCCACTGGCCGCTGCGCGATGGCGGCCGGGTCCGGGTGCGCGGGCGCCTGGTGACCAACGAGCTCATGCTGGTCCGCGACGCCGTCCTCCGAGGCCTGGGCATCGCGATGCTCCCCGCGCTGACGATTCAACAGGCCCTCGACGACGGCCGCCTCGTGCCCGTGCTCCCCGAGCTCGTCGGCGGACAGGCCAAGATCGCGCTGGTCTTCCCGGACCGCAAGCTACTCGAGCCGGCGGTCCGGGCCTTCATCGAGTTCATGGCCGAGCGCTTTGACGAGCTGCTCGACGACAGCGCGCGCCCGGGCACGTGACGGAGCCGACACGGGGCGCGGGGCACCGTCGGCTCGATTGGGGAGTTTGGGTAGGGCTTAGCGGCCGCGGCCGGGCAGGGGGGGGAGCTTACCGATCAGGCCCTGGAACTTGTCTTTGAGGGCCGCGCCGCCGAGGTAGAACACCATCTCGCGCAGGGTCTCGTTGGTGCGCATCGCCTCGTGGAACTGGGGGTCGCGGATCAGCTCCTCGGGGTTCGCGTTGGCGCCGGCGATGCCGGTGAGTCCGAACTCCTTCATGACCTCGAGGGTGCGGTCGGTCTCGAAGCTCATGCCGAGCTCCTCCGTCGCGCCGCCGAGCATCGCCATCAGGCCGTCGGAGCGGCTGTCGACGAAGGTCTCGAAGCCGTCCTGGGTCGAGGTCTCGATGTAGTGGACGGTCTTGTCGGTGAGGTTCCAAAAGCCGTGGCTGCTGCTCCGGGGCTTGAGCACGTTGTCGCCCGCGCCGGCGGTAAAGCGCAGGCCCCCGGCGCCGCCGACTTCGAAGTGCAGCTCGCCGTCGATGATGTACATGTGCTGATCCTCGTTTTGGTGGCTGTGGAAGCCGAGGATCTCGCCCGGGCGAACCTCGCCGAGCATCACCGAGAAGTGGCCGGAGAGCCTGGCCGTGCGCGCGATGATCTTCATGTCGGCGGAGGTCTCCTCGTGGTCGGCGGGGCGGATGAGAAGGTCTTGAACGCTGTAGTCGATGCTGCTCATGATGGTTGGTCCTCGTTGGAAAAGAGTCTGATCCGCGAGGGCCACGGGGACACGGACAGGTCGCGCCGCAGAGCGGACACTTCACGCCGGCCCATAAAAGGCTTCTCGCCCCGCTCGGGACCGCGCGTGCAGTCCCAAGGGGGCGAGCCCTTTGGAAGCTTGGGAGCGCTCAGCCGGGGCAGGGGCCCTCGGCGACGCACTCGCCGGTGCCCGCGTCGACCATGCAGTCGAGCTGGGCCTCGGGCGTGGGCTCGTCGAGGCAGCCTTGGAAGTAGTCGGCGTCGCGCAGGACCTCCCAGCGCTCGCTCTCGTCGGCGCACTTGTCATCGAAGATGACGGTGCTGCGGATGACCGTGCCGTTGCTCAGGACCTCGAGGTTGTGGCGGCGGCTGTACTGCTGGCCGGGCTCGATGCGGACGGTGTAGAAGCCGACCTCGGCGTCGCGCAGGGCCTCCATGATGCAGGTCGCGGCGTCGGGGTTGACGAAGCTGATCTCCTCCACGCCCTCCTCGCCAAAGTCGTTGAGCGAGGGGTCGTCGACCTCGAGGCCGTCGCAGGGCGTGGGCGAGTCGCAGGTGAAGGGCTCGAAGGGGTTGTCGTAGCACCAGCTCACGAACTCGTGGCACTCGGCCCCGGAGGTGGTCTCGGTCTCGGTCTCGGTCTCGGTCTCGGCCGCGGTGGTGCTGGTGCCGGTGTCGGTCTCGGTGGTGTCGGTGCCGGTGTCCGTGGTCGTGTCCTCGGTGCCGGTGTCGGTGCCAGTGTCCGTGCCAGTGTCCGTGGTGGTGTCCTCGGTGCCGGTGTCTTCGGTGCCGGCGGCCTCCTCCGCCCCGCCGTCGTCGGTGCACGCGGCGCTCGCCAGCAGGATGGAGGTGCTCAGGATCAGCGTCAGGGGAAGTCGCATGCCCAAGGGGTGCCACGCGCGGGCGTTTCGATCACGGCCAAAGTCGCGCCTGCGTGCCTGGGGTAGCATCCTCGCCATGTCCTCCGAAGCCGCGCCGACCGAGGGTCGGATCACCACCGAGGTCCACGACCGGATCCTCCGCATCACCATCGACCGCCCCGCGAAATACAACGGCTTCACACCCAAGATGCTCTCGGAGTTGACCGAGGCCTACACCCGCCTCGAGCGCGAGCCCGAGCTGTGGTGCGGGCTCTTGGTCGCCGCGGGCAAGCACTTCACGGCCGGGCTGCAGCTCTCGGCCTTCGACATCACCGAGCCCCTCGCGGGCCCGGGCAGCGAGCAGGCCGGGCTCATCGACCCCCTCGATCTCAACGTGCCCCGGCGGACCAAGCCGGTGGTCGCGGCCGTCCACGGCATCTGCTTCACCATCGGCATCGAGCTGATGCTCGCCGCCGACGTGGTCGTGGCCGAGCGCGGCGTTCGCTTTGGCCAGCTCGAGGTCCAGCGCGGGCTGATGGCCTTCGGCGGCGCGACGATCCGCATGGTCGAGCGCGCGGGCTGGGGCAACGCCATGCGCTACCTGCTCACCGGCGACGAGTTCGACGGCGACACGGCGCTGCGCCTTGGCTTCGTGCAAGAGCTCGTCGACCCCCAGCCGGACGCCGAGCTCGGGGCAGCGGCCCGAGCCCGGGGCCTGGCCCTCGCCGAGCGCATCTGCGCCCAGGCGCCACTGGCCGTTCGGGCGTCGCGACGCTCGGCACAGATCGCCGCCGAGCAGGGCCACGAGGCGGCCGTCGCTGCTTTCCCCGAGCAGCTCGCGCGCCTGGCCGCGAGCGAGGACTTCGCCGAGGGCGTGCGCTCCTTCGAGGAGCGCCGCGCGGGCAAGTACTCGGGTCGCTGAAAACGAGCGCCGCGGGCTTCCGAGGCGCAGCTCGGGCGCCGATCAGGGAGGTTCACCGGGGGCTGAGCCTTGCTATGGTGGGGGAGCCATGAAGGTTCAGATTCTCTACTGCGTGCGCTGAAACTACTTGCCCCAAGCCACCGGTCTGGTGGCCGAGCTGCAAGCAAAGTACGGCGCCGAGGTCCAAGCCGAGCTGGTCGAGGGAGACCGCGGCGCCTTCGAAGTCACCTTCAACGGGGAGCTCGTGTACAGCAAGCTCCGCGAGGGGCGCTTCCCGCTCTACGCCGAGGTCCCGAAGCTGATCAACCAGCGTCGATGACCGCGACGGTCTTCACGTAGCGACGGGGCAGGTCCTCGCGGTAGTCCCCGATGGGCTTGGGCCACCGCTGCGCTCGGGCGTGGAGGGTCACCTGGACCTTCGCGCCGTCGTAGAGCTGCGCGCGGTTGGGCACGTCCGCGGGGCAGGACACGAACAGCACCAGGTGCGGCGCGGGGCTGCTCGGGTCGAAGTGGTCGAGGAGCTCGACCTCCACGGCCCCGACGGAGTGGATCACCCCGCACGCGGCCCAGCCCGCGCGGTCGTGGAGGTCGACGATGCGCGCGTCGAAGCGCTCGAGGGTCGAGGCGTCGAAGGGCGCCGGCGGGGGAGGCTCCGGGGTGGGGGAGGGCGCCTCCTCGGGCGCGGGTGCGTCCTCGACGAGAGGCTCGGGCTCTCGGGGCTCGGCCGGCTTGGCTCGAGCCTCGACCGGCTCTGGGCCGGGCTCAGCGGCGCACGAGAGGGAGACCGCGAGGGCGACGGCAGCGTGTCCGAGCTTCATCGAGACCGCTGACATCGCTCTTGGCGAGGGGTTCCTAGCCCGCGAGGACTTCGCCGAGCAGGCGGGTGCCCTCGCGGATGTCCTCGAGGCTGCACGCGAAGCTCAGGCGCAGGTGCCCGGGCGCCCCGAAGGCCGTGCCCGGAACGGTGGCCAGGCCCTTGTCGTCGAGCAGCACCCGGGCCAGCTCGAAGTCGTCGGCGAAGCGCTCGCCCTCGCCGATGAACTTGGAGAAGTCGGGGAACACGTAGAAGGCGCCCTCGGGCTCGACGAGCTCGGCCCCGGCGGCGCGCAGACCCTCGATCATCGCGGCCCGGCGCTCGCGGAAGATCTCGCGCATGTCGGCCACGGCGGCGACGGAGCTGGGCTCGGTCAGGGCCGTGAGCGCGGCCCACTGCGCCGGCGTGCTCGCGCCCGAGGTGCTCTGACCCTGGACGGCGGTCACGGCCTTGGCGACGGGCAGCGGGGCGATCAAAAAGCCGATCCGCCAGCCGGTCATGGCGTGGCTCTTGGACACGCCGTCGACGAGCACGATCTGGTCCTCGATGTTGGGGATGCCCTTGCAGGCCCGGACCACCGAGGCGTGGCCGCTGTCGACGTAGACGAGCTTGCGGTAGATGTCGTCGGCGAGGATCCACGCTTGCGGGGCGCGCTCGGCCAGGACCTGACCCAGGGCGCGCAGCTCGGCCTCGGAGTACATCACGCCCGCGGGGTTGCTGGGGCTGTTGAGGACCAGGAACTTGGTCTTGGGCCCGACGGCCTCGGCGAGCTGCTCGGGGAGCAGCTTGAAGCCCTGGCTGCGCGGGCACGAGACGATCTTGGGGGTGCCGCCGCCGAGGCCGACCATCTCCGGGTAGGAGACCCAGTAGGGCGTGGGGATCACGACCTCGTCCCCGGCCTCGAGGGTGACGAGGAAGAGGTTGGCGAGGCTGTGCTTGGCCCCGCACGAGACGATGACCTGGGCCTTGTCGTAGGAGGTCCCGTGGTACTCGCTGAGCTCCCTGGCCACGGCCTCGCGCAGGCCGGGGATGCCGGGGACGGGGGCGTAGCCCACGGGGGCGTCGGCGAAGCGCTCGGTCACGGCCTTGGCGATGGCCGCCGGCGGGGCGAAGTCGGGCTGCCCGGCGCTGAAGTTGAACACCTTGCGGCCCTCGGCTCGGAGCTCACCGGCGCGGGCAGAGATGGACAGGGTGGCGGACGGCTTGATGGCGCGGGCGCGGGCGTTGACGGTGAGGGGGTGAGTCATGATGGCTCTCGCAATGAGAAGAATTCGAGGGCGGTCTGCCCGTGGTCGCGGACGGCCTCGCTGACGAGGCGGCGCGGGATGGCCAGCTCGGGTCGCTGGCCGCGGCGCTTTTGATACTCGATGACCACGGTGGCCGAGGGGGCGAGCCAGGCGCCCGCGAGCAGGCGGTCGAGGACCTCGCCGTAGAGGTTGAGCTCGGCGTAGGGCGGGTCGACCAATACCAGATCGAAGGGCGTCGCGGACGGGCCTTGGCGGTCGAGGAAGCGGCGGGCGTCGTCACGCACGACCCGGGTGGCGGACTTTAGATCGAGGGCTTCGAGTTGGCGGTCGAGGAAGCGCGCGAGGCCGCTTTGCTGCTCGACCAAGGTGGCGTGGCTGGCCCCCCGGCTGAGGGCCTCGATGGCCAGGGCCCCGGAGCCGGCGAACAGGTCGAGGACGTGGGCGCCGACGACCTCATGCTGGAGACGGTCGAAGATCGCTCCGCGGACGCGCCCCGAGCTCGGCCGTACCCCGGTCACGGACCGGGGTAAGGGCAGGAGCTTGCGGCCGCCGAGGCGTCCCGAGACGACGCGCTGCATCGCCGATGTGTACCCGAACTGAGTCGTGGATGTGGGGCAGGGAGCGCTAGCGAGAGGCCGAACCTCGCCGCGAGACGGGCCTTTGCGGGAGGGCAGTCGGGGGATCTTTGGCGCGAGAAACTAACATTGCGATTGTGAAAGGATGTTCATGGAGTGACGCCAGCTCCGCCAGAGCCCGAAAAAGCTCTGAGATGCCAACTAAATCACGTTTGAGAAGATTTTATAGCGTGAGCAGGCGTCGCCAGTCTTGGGGTCTGGACTCTGGTTTAGTGAGATATGCGTGATTTGAAATACAAAAAGGGCCGATGTATATCGGCGCCATGACTGCTTCGCGCCCCCCGAAAGCGATCGCCCCGCGCCGCGCTCGAGTCGCAGCCACGAGCCTCGCGGCCCTGCTGCTCGTCGGTGGCTGCGCCTACTTCCAAGACACGCAGAGTCAGATGGAGGAGGCCGAGACGGCGCTGGCTGAGGGTGACGAGTCCCGGGCCGAGCAGCTCTACCGCGAGGTCATGCGCAACAAAAAGAGCCGCGACAGCGAGGACGCTCGCCGGGCGCTGGTCTCGTTGTTGCTCCAGCGCGCGGCTCGGATGATGGAGACCGACTCCGACTCGGCCATGCCGATCTACCGCGACGTCATCTCGCTCAAGCCCGACTCCGACGAGGCGCGCATCGCCTACGCCCGCGCCCTGATGAAGGTCGAGCGCTACACCGAGGCCGTCGACGTGCTCATGGAGGACAAGGGCTGCCGCGGCTGCAAGAGCCTGATCTCGGTCATCTACATCGAGAGCGGCAACACCAACGTCCGCGACGGCAACTACTCCGAGGCCCTCGAGGATTACGATCTGGCGCTCTCGGTCAACCGCGATCCGCTGACCGTGCTCGCCAAGGTCGACACCTACACCGTCGGCGAGTACGGCACGGCGACCGACGCCTACAACTTCCTCGACCAGGCCCTGCGCCTGATGCCGGCGGACCAGATCGGCGTCCAGCAGGTGTGGTGGGACAAGCGGCAGCAGGTCATCTACGCGGCGGCGCTGCGCGGCGAGCACGACAAGCTCACCGGCATCCTCGAGCTCCCCGACCCGCGCGCGCGCGTCGAGGACGGTCAAAAGAAGATCGACATCCTCAACCTGCGCATGTACGCGGCCTCGCTGCAGATCTACGTCAAGGCCTACGACCTGGGCACGGCGCGGGGCATGCAGACCTTCAAGGACGCCGAGGGGCAGCTGTCCGGCGAGCCCCTCGAGGCCCTGCGCAAGACCCTGTTGGGCCTGTACATGCAGCGCATCGCGGCGCACGTCGCCGACGGCGACACCAAGCAGGCCATCGCCATGAGCGAGCAGGCCCTCGAGCTCGACCCCACCGATCGCACCCTCAACCTCCAGCACGTCATCGCCACGGCCATGCGCAACAGCGGCAGCGGCCGCAAGCTGCTCGCCGACTGGGAGGCCGACCCCGAGTACAACCGCATGCGCGCCCTGGTCGAGACGGCCTACGCCCTCAAGATGATGGGCATCGGCCAGTTCGCCTCGGCCCGCGCCGCGACCGAGAAGGCCGAGCGCTACGCCCCCGAGCTGCTCGAGACCCACCTCGCCCGCGCCGAGCTCCAGGCCGAGACCCGCTTCGAGGGCCTGCGCAAGAGCTGGGCCGAGACCTTCCGGGAGATGGACCAGTTCAACTACCCCAAGGCGCGCATCAACCACTACGGCCACGCCCTGGCCGAGCTGCGGGTGGTGCAGTCGCTGTACACCCAAGAGGCCGCGCGGGACTACCTGCGCGGGCCCCAGGTCGCCAGCCGGATCCAGGCCCTCGACGAGCGCATCAAGGCCTTCTACCCCTTCGAGGCCCAGCTCGGCACGCCGGGCGAGGCGGTCATCGTGCTGACCCGCGTCGACTCGCCGGCGACCAAGGTCTCGGTCAAGGGTCCGCGCCAGGTCCACGAGGTCGAGGTGCCCGAGAACGGCCAGGTCGAGCTGAAGCTCAAGATGCCCGGGCTGGCGCTGGTGGGCACGGCGGCGGGCGGTGAGAAGGCCGTGTTCGCCGAGCCTGGGGTGAAGATCTTCATCCCGATCTGAACGGGGCCGCTCCGAGCGACCCCCGCTGATGGATGTGACCGCGTCGCCACGGGCGGGCTCGTCGAGGAGATCCTGTCCGTCAGGCGAGCCGAGTCATTTCGCTACAACTGTACGCACTTACCGCGCCAGCGTGGACTGACCCGCCGCCGTGGGTACGCTCTCTTTCCCGGCTATCTCCGTATGGGTGTCGCTGTGGAGCCGGTTGGACTTCTGCGGCCGTTGCGTGACCGAAGCACTGCGATGATTGGGCGAAGGGGCCGGCACGTGTACTAGACTTGCCGAGTGAGCTCGCGGAGAACGACGGTCAAGGGGACCCACGTCATGATGACCTCTGATTGGATCGAAGAGAAGCTCGGCGCGGGAAAGTTCAAGGCCTTGGCGGAGCAAGTCGAAGCCGGGTGGACGTTTCCGCTCTTGCCGAGCACCGCCTATGACATCTACCCCCTCAACGCCATCTTGGACCTTGCGACCAAAGAGGTTGGCGTGACGGTCACGTCCGCGGTCACCGTAATCGCCCGTCGCAACGCCGAGAAAGATCTGACCACGATCTACCGCGCCTTCATGCGGGCCGCGGGGCCTCGGGCGCTGCTCCAGGCGACGCCGCACTTGTGGCGCAACTACGTCGCCTTCGCTGAGGCCAAGAAGATCACGAACGTGCCCGGCCACCTCGTCGCCGAGTGCCGCATGATCCCCGCGGATGTCTTTGACTGGGCCATGGGCTGCTGGCATGGCTTCTTGCCTGCGGCCATCGAGCTCGCCGGGGGCACCAACGCGCGCTCCAAGATCATCGACCGCGGCGACGAAGACCAGGCGGGCTACCGCTGGCTCCGCGCCGAGTACCACTACGAGTGGAAGGCCTAGCAGTCGCCCACCCCGGCCGCTCCGGGACCCATGATCCACGAAAGCATCGTCCACGGACTCAGCTGGCGTTGAACCCGTGGGCGGCTGTCTTTCTCGGTAGGACATCGGAGAAGTCCTCACGACACCTCGCTTGGTCTTTTCGCCGAGCTCTTTGTCGTCAAAACTTGCGGTGGGATCCACCACAGCGGCGTTTTGGCTCCGCGATCTCGACGAAAATCCACGGCGCGAGGAGCCGCGATGACTTCTCCGATGCCCTGCTAGACCAACTCGCGGTCGCCCACCTCGGCGTCCTCGAGCGCGTGGCCCTGTGCGGGCCTCAGTTGACCATGCGCATCAACGACGCGCGGGCCCAGGTTCCGCTCGACTGAACCTTGGGCTGGGGTTGGACGGCGTCTAGGGGTCGATAGCGGCCGGTCTCTTGGGCCCAATCGAGGTGTCCGCGAATCCACGAGCGGAGCACGTCGACGAAGCGCTGGACGTCCTCGTCCCACTCGCCGAAGTCGGGCAGGTGCTCGGCGAGCTCGAGGAACACGTCGATCTCGTCGTCGTGCATCTGCGCCGCGCGACGAGCCGCGCCCTGGATCGAGAGGCATTCGTGTTCCATCAGCACGACCACGAGGTTGTGGCGCTCGCCGCTAGCGACCTCCTTCTCGTAGGTGCACAGGTCGTTGGCCCATCCGACGCAGTTGCTGGTCGCGGTCATCAGCCGGCGAATCGTGTCGTGCTTGTAGACCGACTCGGGCAGCTGGATGCCGTCGGTGAGCACGGCGAGGTGAAACTGCGGGTACAGCCCGATGGTCCGCTCGCGCATCTTCACGTAGGTGTGGAGATCCGGCGAGAGGTGCATGGCCTCGTTGGTGGTCTCCCAGCAGTAGCCAATGCACAGGGTCCGCAGGTGGTTGGCAAAGCGGGCGAGCCAGGCGGGTGAGCTCGCGTCGAGCATGCGGTTGCGCAAGTCGATGAGCCCGTGGGCGAGGGGCTCGCGCTCGAGGCCCTCGGGGAGATGGCCGCTCTCGAAGGCCTCGAGCAGGCCGTTCGTCAGCGCGCCGACCTCGACCGGGCACAGGATGTTGTCGGTGCGATCGTCGAGCAAGCAGAACAGATGGGTCCAGTCGGAGGCGATCTGGAGAGAGTGCTGATCGGCTTGGTGGAACGCGCGCGCCTCGAGGTAGCCGATCTTCGAGCGGGCGACGCCGGCCAGCTGCTTCGGCCCTTGGATCAACCCGAAACGGAGGCACCACTCGAGCGATGTGCGCTGGACCTCATCGACGTGGGGGTTGATCGCGCTCTCGAAGGGGCAAAAAAGGGCAATCGAGCCGGCCAGTTCATCGGCAGTCGGGCCCTCCCATGTGGTCTTGTCTCCTGCCATCTCCATCGGCTTCACACAGAGGCGTTTCAGCCTCACTGGAATCTTTGTGGCAGAATGGGACGAACAACGCAAGCGCGCTTCCAGTATCAGTGAAATTCAAGGACTGTTACAGATTGGTGTCAAGCTCTTCTGCACCTCGTTTTTTGGATGAGGGAGCCCGTATGTTTGGGATTTGAGCGTTGGTCCTCGAATATCTCGAAAATTAAACTGCTCGCCTGTCTAGTTCAGATGTCCTGCTTTTCTAGGGAGGGCTGAATTTCAGCGTACATCATCAGTTTCAGCCAGATCGAAATTCCCAGTGGCCGGAGAGTGTTGAGTACACCAACAATAGAAGGGGTAATTGGGCCCACCGGCTCAAGGGCTGGGGTGAACTGGGACAGGCTGTTCCAGAGCGCAACATCCGCGAGCTCCAGCTCTCCGAAAGCTCGGAAACGACCGTTTGGATCGAGTGTTAACTCACGCTGATGACGGCTTGCTTGGCCCTTTGACAGCGATTGTCGGGTGCTGCCTGGAAGACGCGGCCCTCGCTGCTGCGGTGGAACACCGACCGCGAGCTGGGCGTGGCCGTCGATCGCGTCGACGAGCTGCTCGCGGGTCACGAGCGGGAACTGGCACTCTGGGCTGTACCATTGCTGGCGAGGGCGCAGGTGTCCACGCCGACGACGACTGAACTCGAGCTACCGCTGACGACCCTGGACGATGCATCCAGGGGCCAGACGGTGCGCGCACGGGTGCCGCGGACGACGAGGCTGAAGGTCGGGATGCGCTCGGGCGCCTATGAGCTGTGCGAGCGCATCGGCGAGGGTGGCATGGGGGAGGTGTTCGGGGCGCGGCATCTGAAGACCGGGGCGAGGGTCGCGCTCAAGACCCTGTCGGTCGTAGCGGCCCCTCGGCTGGTCCGTTTCAAGCGCGAGTATCGGGCCCTCGAGGCGCTCTCGCACCCGAACCTGGTCGAGCTCGGGGAGCTGGTCATCGGTCAGGACGGGCATCACTACTTCACGATGGAGCTCGTCGACGGGGAGCCCTTCGTCGCTTGGGTTCGACGGGGCGCTCGGCTCCATAGACCGAGCGAGCGGGCTCGCCTCGAGCGGGCGCTCGGCCAGCTCCTGGAGGGGGTGGCCTACCTCCACGCCAACGCGGTGGTGCACCGCGACCTCAAGCCGGCGAACGTGCTGGTGACGGAGGCAGCGCGCGTGGTGATCCTCGACTTTGGCCTCGTCGCCGAGCAGGTCGAAGACGGAGGCGGGCTGACCCGAGAGGGGCAGCCCATCGGTACGCCGCGCTACATGTCGCCCGAGCAGGCCAAGGGCCTGAGCGTGGGGCCAGCCGCGGATATCTACGCCGTGGGCGTCATGCTGTTTCAGTGCCTCACGGGGCGCCTGCCCTACGAGGGGACCGGGATGGCGGTGATGCTCGACAAGCAGTTCGAGCCCCCGCCGGAGCTCGAGGATTGCGCTCCCCTCGCGCCGCGGGCCCTCCGCGCGCTGTGTCAGCGAATGTTGGCGCGGGACCCCGCCGAACGACCGAGCGCGCGCGAGGCCCTGGATGGGCTGCGCGGGGGTTCGAGGAGCCACGCCGTACCCAAGAGCGTGTTTGTGGGCCGGGGGCAGGAGCTGTCGCGCATCGGCGCGGTGGTTGCCGAGCGCCGGGCCGCCGAGCCGGGCGTTGCGATCGTGCGCGTGGCGGGCCCTAGCGGCGGGGGCAAGTCTCACCTGTGTCGGGAGTTTCGCAGGCGCCAGCGCGCGTCCGGGGTGCTCGTGTTTCACGGCAGGTGTCGCCAGCAAGAGACCGTCCCCTACAAGGGGCTCGACGCCATCGTCGACGCGCTCTCGGTCTACCTTCGCCGCCTCGACACCTTCGAGCGCGACCGCTTGTGCCCCCGTGAACACGTCGCGCTCGTCGGGCTGTTCCCCGTGCTCGACGAGCTGTGGGCGAGGGGCGAGGAGCCGTCGCGGCTCGAGCCGGTCGTGCGCAGACGTTTGGGCTTCGCGGGCTTGCGCGAGCTCTTGCTGGGGCTGAGCCGTCGGGCGCAGCTCGTGGTGCACATCGACGACTTCCAGTGGGCCGACCGCGACACGGTGGAGGTGCTCGAGGGGTTGTGTGTCGCAGACGCGCAGCCCAACTTGATGCTGTTGATCTCCCATCGCAGCGGAGCGGACGAGCTCGCGCGCTCGGAGGCGCTTCGCGGCCTGTTCGCCTCCGAGGGCCTGAGCCGGGCCCTCACGCTCGCCATCGATCTCTCGCCGCTATCCTTCGAGGAGACCCTCAGCATGGCCCGGAGTCTGCTCGGCGCGGGCCAGTCGAGCGCGGCGGACGGGCGCGCGCAGACCATCGCCGTGCGCTCGCAAGGCAACCCCTTCCTCGTCACCCAGCTCGTCGCGGAGGACTCCGACGAGGAGCTCTCGGGCGTCGATCCGGACGTCTTGGTCGCGCGTCGCCTGGCCCGCCTCGAGCCCGAGAGCCTCGAGCTGCTCACCCTGGTCGCGGTCTTTGGCGCGCCGTTGCCGTTGTCGCTGGCGCGGACGCTGGGAGCGGAGAGTTGGGGAGGGAGGCTGCGCGGGCTCATCGAGGCTCTGTCTGCCGCGCAGATGGTCGTGCGGGCGCGAGCCGGCGGTGAGTTGCTGTTGGAGACCGCGCATGATCGAGTGCGCGAGGTCGTGCTCGAGGGTCTGGACGATCGTGCGAGCTTGCACTGGCGCGTTGGCCAGACGATGCGCGCCGAGCGGAGAGCCGAGGCGTTGACCGGGACCGAGCTGTTCGCCGTGGCGGATCAGCTCGAGGCTGGCCTCGACTCCGTGCTCGATCGGATGACGGACGCGGAGCGCAGCGAGCTCGCCAGCCTCCAACATCGAGCAGGGGAGCAGAGCCTCGCGTCGGGGGCCTGGTCGTCTGCTCGACGCTTTTTGCGGTGCGCGCGTCGCTTGCTGAGCCCAAAGATCGCCGAGGCCGAGGCCGGGGCAGCGGCCGACGAGCGCAGCGTCGCCGTGTGTCTGGCGCTGGCGCGGGCGGAGTACGCCCAGGACGCCGAGGCCGGGATCGCCATCGCCGACGCCATGTTGGGCTGGGAGCTCGCGCCCGGGGATCTGGCGCGGGTGATCAAGTGGGCCGCCGCGGCGACGGTGTTCGATCTGTCGGGAGAGCGGGGACTCCCGCGGGTGTTCCGCGGAGCCCGGCGAGTGGGCCTACGGGTGCCTGCCGAGCCCTCGTTCGTGCGGGCCATGGCCAGCCTCGCCCTCGGCGGGGTGGCGGTGCTCCGGAGCCGCATGTGGGAGGTCGAGGTCTTGCCGCAGTCCGAGGACCCGCAGGCCCGGGCCCAGGCCGACGTGCTCGGGGCGCTCCTGGCCATCTCCGCGTTCGCGTCGGCGCCGGCGCTGCAGGCCTGGTCGCTGGGCCGCCTGGCCCGGGCGGCGGCCAAGCATTGCACCGCCGACAACCGTGCGCTGTTATGCGCGATGGGCATGTACATCACCGCCGCGAGCGATTCTCGGCGCACGCCGCTGTGGTCTGCGCGGCTCCTGCGGCTGACGGACGCGCTGCAGCCTTCGAGCCTCGTCGCGCAGCTGAGTCTGGTGTTTCGCTACAGCCACCGCTTGGGCCTCAGTCCCCTGTCCCGGGTTCTGCCCGAGGTGCTCGAGGAGCACGCGAAGCTGATTCGGGTCGCGCCGCAGCCCGTCGTCGAGGTCGGGACCTTGGGGGCGATCGCGGCGCCCCTCGAGCTGTTCATCACTCCAGCGCAGCTGCGCGCGATCATGGAGCGCGCGCGCCCGCCTACGGGGCAGTGGGTCGTCGAGCGCTCTCGCATCCTCGAGTCGATGTGGGAGGCGGGCGAGCGCGTGCTCGAGGACGGGGCGCCGATCCGTACGGGAGAGGAGCTGACCGGGCTGCCACAGATGGTCCGCATCGGCGTCACCGCGCGGGCGCTCGTCTTTCATGTGGCCTTCGCCCAGTACGCCGACGCGCGGCGGGTGCTGGACCGCCTCCCGCGTCGTTTTCATCGCGTCCTGATCATCAGCGCGATGACGCCGCTGTGTGCGTTGGCCGGCGTCATCGCGGAGATCGAAGCGTCGGGTGGGCGGCTGGGGGCGGGCGGGAGCGCCGTGCTGCGGCGCTATCGGAGAGCCTCGCGGGGCTACGGGAGGCTCTGCCCCACGGCCAACGGGGGCTTTTGTCACATGCTCGTCGAGGCCGAGATCGCCGCGGCCCGCGGGCGCCATCAGCAGGCCAATCAGCTCTACGAGCGCGCGCGTGAGGGCAGCGCCGCCGAGGAGATGCACTTTGTCGCCGGTCTGGCGGCGCATCGCCACGCCCGCAATGCGCTGCGTTGCGGACAATCGCTCACCGCACGGGCAGCCTTCGACGCCGCGGTGGCCAGCTACACCGCGCACGGGGCCGTGGCGGTCGTCCAGGTCATCGAGGCCGAGCGTGCAGCGGCGGGGTTCTAGCAGTCGCCCACCCCGGCCACGCCGGGACCCATGATCCAGGAAAGCGTCGTCCACGGACTCAGCTGGCGTTGAACCCGTGGGCGGCTGCCTTTCTCGGTAGGCCGAGCGAGCCCTGGGGGCCCGAGCTCAGGGCAGCCTCAGGGGGTCGGCCAAAACGAGTTTGGCCAACCCTCTGTCTACTTGAGCCGTCGTGGACGACGCCACGCCCTCCCTGCCCCACGTCCACGACTCAGGGCAAACAGTTGACGAGGATCGACTCCCCGCGCCCGGTCGCCAGGTTGATCGGCACGATCACCGTCGCCACCGGCAAGAAGCCGCTGCACGCCTCGGGGAAGGGCCCGAGGTGGACGTCCTGGCCGCCGAGCAGGCCGGGCTCGATCACGCTCATCGAGTAGTTGATGGTCGAGTCGATGGCGCCCTCGGCATCCTCGACGCAGCTCTCCATGGCGTCGACGTTCTCGAACACCGACTTGTCCTGGGACACGCCGCAGGAGTCGAGCACGTTGTCGACGACGCCCTGCCACTGGTCGCCGAAGATCAGGAACAGGTTGTAGGCCGGGTCGGAGTTGAAGCCGGAGCCGTAGGCCCAGGTGTCGTAGCCGGGCACGGCGAAGGAGACGCTCGAGCTGGCCTGGAACAGGTCGACGATGGGGCCGTTGGCGTTGGGCGGCCAAAAGTAGTCGATGGCCTCGGCGAGGATCAGGTTGTTGATGCTCTTGTCGAGGTCGGCGATGACGTCGCCGTACCACTTGTTGATCAGCTGGACGCGCAGGTTGCTCTGGCCGAACATGCCGATGCTCAGGCTGAGCAGGCCGAACTCGGGCTGGTCTTCGCCGGGCTGGCCGGGGGCCTGGAGCTGCTGGCCGCCCGGGAGGGGCGCGGCGGCGAAGATCTCGGCGCCCTCGACCTGGGTGCGGGCGACGACGTAGCCGTTGGCCGCGTCGACGGCGGGGACGAGGTGGTCGCGGATCAGCGCGGCGAAGCTCTGGCGCTGGGCCAGCCAGCCGTGGGCCGAGGGATCGAGGGCGGCCATGTCGTCGAGGGCGACGCTGAGGGCCTCGCCGGAGGCGGTGAGCTGGTCGAGGTCGGCCTGGGTGGGCTCTTGGTCGGGGTCGAAGCCGGCGTAGGTGGCCGCGAAGTCGTCGAGGGCGAGGTTGACGGCCGCGATCGCGTCGCCGAGGGCGTCGTCGTCGGCGACGGGGTCGATGCCCAGGCCCATGAGCGCGCCGGCCGTGGGGTAGCCGTTGGGCACGGGCTGGAGCAGGTCGGCGAAGTCGGGGGCGGCGGCGGGCTCGAGCTGCGGGCCGACGGCCTCGAGCTCGGCGATGGCGTCGACGAGCAGCTGGTCGTCCTGGTCGTTGGCCGCGAGCACGGCGGTCAGGGCCGCAGCGCTCGCGCCCAGGCCGCTGCCGGCGGCGGCGATGCGCGGGTCGAGGGCGTCGTTGAGCACGGCGATCTCCTGCTCGGCCGAGAGCAGCTCGCCGTCGACGGTGGCCGAGCAGCTCAGGGTCCAGGTCCCGAACTCGGCGAAGCTCCAGCCCTCGGCCTCGACGGTGGCGCCCTCCAAGGGCGTGATCTCGAGGCTGACATCGGGCTGGTCGAGGGCCGGGAGGCCGTCCTCGAAGAGCACGCAGTCGCTGGTCAGCAGGCCGCCGTTGTTGGCCTCGAGGACGACCGTGGAGCTCGGCAGGAGGGCGAGGCCGGTCGTCGCCGTGCTGCCGGTCTCGGAGCTGGTGCCCTCGGTGGTGTCGTCGGCGTCGTCGGTGCTCGAGTCAGCGTCGTCGGTGGAGCCGTCGGTGGTGTCGTCGGCGTCGTCGGTGCTCGAGTCGGCGTCGTCGGTGGAGCCGTCGGCGTCGTCGGTGGACCCGTCCGAGGATCCCTCGCCCGTCGAGCCCGAGCTGTCCCCGTCGGCGTCGTCTCCGGTGTCGCCGAGCTCGTCGTCGCCGGACGAGTCGTCACCGCAGCCGGTGGGGAGCGCCAGCGCGAGGGCCACGAGGGTGGGGGAGAGCCAAGTCAGTCGGGCGAGCCGAGTCATGTCGCGACAGTTGCACGCATTTGCCGCGGTGGATGTAGGCCAGCCAACGTCGCGGGCGACGCGGTGCGTGAGCCCTTCATGGGGGCCGACCAGCGGTTTGGGTCGGCGCGAAGCCCCACCCGAGCCCGTACGGGTGTACAGCATGGCGCTCATTTTTTCCGGATGGGGGGGCTCCTCGCCGGCCATTGAAGCCTTGGCCTGGGGGCGAGTCGACCTACACTCCTCCTAGCGCTCGGCCGGACGCCGCCATGAGTCTGATCTGTCCCTACTGCCAGGAGCGCGACCTCGAGACGGTCGCGACCATCCCCTACGTCCGCGGCCTCGTCGTCACCCACAGCGTCGGCGTCAAAAAGTTCATGGGTTGCCGCCGCTGCGTGCGGCGGAACATCTACCGCGAGGTCGGCCGCTCGACCGTGGCCGGGTGGTTCTCCCCGCGCGCGGCCCTGCTGAACCCGGTGATGATCACCTACAGCGCGGTCCGAGGCGCGCTCGTGCGCGCCAACCCCCAGGCCGTGCGTCGCTCCCTCGAGCAGGCCGGCATCCCCGACGAGGGCGTGCAGGTCGACCCCCTGCGCGTCGCCTACGGCCTGTGCGCGGCGATGATCACCGCCGACGGCAAGGTCGAGGATGAGGAGGTCTCCGTCGCCCTCGAGATCGGCCGGCAGCTGTTCACGGACTTCAAGGACGAGGAGTTCTTCAAGGTGCTCAAGTCCCACAAGGACCTCCCGGGCGTGGCCGAGCTCGCCTACTTGTTGGCGGAGATCCTCGAGCAAAACGAGAAGGCGCTGGTCTACCAGTACCTCGCCGAGATCGCCGCGTCCGACGGCGAGGTCGCGGACTCCGAGCAGGCGATGCTCGAGCAGGTCCGCGCGAACCTGGGCATCACCGACATGGCCGCGCTGTCGATGGCGCGGCGCAAGCTGTCCGTCTAGCGCGGCCGGCTAGCGCAGCCCGACGCGGCGGCGGAGGATCCACTCGCCGCCCAGGGCCGCGATGGCCAGCAGCAGCGCCGCCCAGCCGTCCCACAGCGGGATGTCGCGGCGGCCGTCGGCGGGGCGGTCGAGGGCGTCGAGGGCCGTGAGCGGGAGCCGGTCGGGGAGGGCGTCGCCGGCCACGAGCTCGATGAACTCGCCGCCGCTGCGATCGGCGAGGGCCTCGAGCAGCGCCGTGCCGCGGTCGGCGTCGACGTGGGCGAGCTCGGGCCCGCTGCCGCCGACGAGGAAGACCCGGCGCGCGGCCTGGCCGAGCTCGGGGGCGGCGTGTTCGGGGTCTTCCTCGGCGAGCTCGGCTGCTTCGGCTGCTTCGGCTGCTTCGCCTGCTTCGCCTGCTTCGGCTTCGGCTTCGGCTTCGGCCTGGAGGGACTCCGCGCGCCAGGCCTTGGCTTGGTAGGCGCCGGCGGGCAGGTCTTCGACGGGGACGTGGGCGCGGCCGATGCCGTCGGTGGTCACGCGCCCCTCGGCGACCGGAGCCGGCTTGGCGCCTGGCTCCGAGTCGGGGCCCGGCGCGCCGCCGTCGAGGCGGGTGACCCGGTACTCGACCTCGACCCCGGGCTCGGCGGCGTAGCTGGCCGAGAGGGTGCGCACCGACATGTCCACGGTCTCGCCGACGGCGTGCTCGACCCCGTCGAGCTCGAGGATCAGCCGCTCGGCCGAGGCGTCGCGCAGCAGCCAGCGCACGGCCCCGAGCCACAGCAGGTCGTAGGGGCGCGCG
Source organism: Plesiocystis pacifica SIR-1 (assembly GCF_000170895.1). Taxonomy (GTDB): domain Bacteria; phylum Myxococcota_A; class Polyangia; order Nannocystales; family Nannocystaceae; genus Plesiocystis; species Plesiocystis pacifica. The sequence goes on from NZ_ABCS01000021.1 coordinate 106,899, forward strand.
CCGTCGATGAGCGGGAGCTCGGGGGCGAAGCCCAGGCGCCAGGTCGCCCCGGTGGCGAGGGTCACCACGCGGCCGCGCTCGGGCTCGGACACGGCGAGCAGCGGGGTCGGCCGGCCGTCGGCGGTCTGGCGCTCGGGGTGGACGAGCAGGGCCGTGGCCCCGACCTCGGCGGCGTTGCGCGGGTAGTCGGCGGGGTTGAAGCTGTCGAGGGCCGGGAGCTCGCGCCAGTCGGTCCGGCCGCTCTCGGCCAGCCACGCGGTGATCGGGTGGCGGCGCCCGGCCTCGGTCAGCGCGGGCGAGAAGGGCTCGCGCTCGAGGCCGGTGGGGCGGCTGAGGTCGACGGGCAGCAGCTCGCGCAGCGCGGGCTCGGTGTAGTCGCCCGTGGCCATGCCCATGTCGCCGCCGATGATCACCAGCGAGCCGCCCTCGCGCACGTAGTCGGCGACGTTGCTCAGGTAGGTGTCGTGGGAGACGGCGTCGAAGTTGTGCAGGATGATGAGGTCGAAGCTGCCCAGCTGCTCGCGGAACAGCTCCTCGGTGGGGAAGGCGATCAGGCTCAGGGGCGCGGTCCCGTCGTCGCGCACGGTGTCCTCCCAGTCGCGGAGGATGTAGTAGCTGAGCAGCTCGACGTTGGGGTCGCGCTTGAGCAGGGTCCTCAGCGCGCGCACGTCCCAGTCGGGGCGGCCAGCGACGTGCAGCACCCGGACCTTGTCGCGCAGGATCTTGATCACGAAGCTGCGCTCGTTGTTGGCCAGGGTCGCCTCCTCGAGCTTGGACTCGAGCCGGGCTCGGATGGCGTAGACGAACTGCCCGGTGCGGTCGGGGGCGACCTCGAAGCGGATCGTCGCGGGGGCGCCGTCGGACTCGAGGCGCACGCGCTGGCTGTCGACGACCTCGCCGTCGCGGACCAGCTCGAACACGGCGACCTGGTCGACGAGGCCGTGGGCGACGTAGTCGGCGGCGAACTCGGTGACGTTCTCGACGAAGGCGAACTCGCCGACGTGGAGCTCGGCGATGGCCAGGTCGCGCAGGGTCGGGGCGCCCACGGCGACGGCGCTGACCGGGACCCCGAGGGCGTCGACGAGGGCGTCGAGGTGCTCGCGCTCGGCACGACCGGCGGGCATGGGCGGGATCACGAGGCCGTCGGAGATCACCAGCACGCCGGCCAGGGGCGCGCCCTCGCTCTGGCCTCCAGCCGTGGCCTCGGCGAGCTCGGCCAGGGCGGCGCCGAGGGCCGAGGCCGAGCCCGAGGGCGCGAGCGCGAGGGCGTCGGCGTCGGCGTGGGTCAGGGGCAGGGTGTCGCTGGCGAAGGCTCGGACCTCGACGTCGAGGCTCCCGCTGCGGGCCTCGCCGTCGGAGCCCTGGCGCCAGGCCGCCCGCGCGTCGGCGCCCTCGGACCACGCGCGCTCGAGCCGGGACCAGCGGCGCTCGCTGTCCTCGCCCGGGTCCGCGCGCGCGGGCGAGTCGGCCAGGTCGAGGCTCGCCGACTGATCGACGAGCACGACCAGGCGGCGGGCGTCCCCGGTCCAGGTCTCCACGCGCACGCCCAGCTCGAGCACGATGGCCACGAGGGCGAGGAGCCCGAGCAGGCGCAGGCCGACCAGGGCCGCGAGGGCGCCGAGGCCCGGCGAGGTCCCGGCGCGCAGGCGCTGGCGGAGGGTCCAGACCATCTCGACCACCGCCGCGCCCACGCAGGCGACGAGCAGGATCCACCCGAGCGTGCTGGGCTCGTGCCCGGCGATCAGCGACCAGCTGCGATCCATGCCTCGCTCACTTCCACCGACGGCTGCGCAGCAGCGTCTCGACGTGGGCGCGGTCGGCCTTGTAGTCCGTGCAGGTCGCGTAGAGCAGGATGTTGACGCCCAGGCGCATGGCCCACTCGCGCTGGACCTCGCCCCCGGGGGAGCACGGCCAGCGGTAGCGGGCGTTTTGGTCCCGGGCCAGGGCGCCGCCCAGATCGTTGGGGATGACCAGGATCTTGATGCGGCCCTCGTCGAGGACCCCGAGCAGGTGGTCCTTGGCGCGGGTCCGGCCCATGGGCGCGTCGATGATGTAGAAGCTGCGGTAGAGGACGTGGCCGGCGGGGATGGGGACGAGCTTGCTCCCGGGCAGGGTCCGTTCGACGAGGGCCTCGACGTCGCGGGCGAAGCCGCGGTCGGCCCCGCCGTCGGCGTCGTCGAACACGATCATCCCGCCCAGATCGACGAAGCGGCGCAGCACGGCCTCGGGCTCGGCCGTGTCTGCGTCCCCGCCCTCGCCCTCGCCGATGTTGGGCAGGGAGCCGCGGCCGGCGATGTAGAGGAAGGGCGTGGCGAACAGCTCGGGCGCCCCGAGGGCGACGCTGGTCGGCTCGCGCAGGGGGACCAGGCGGGTGCGCAGGCGCAGCTCCTGGCCGAGCTCGCGCAGGGCCCCGGGCCGGGGCTCCCAGTCGCCCGCGTAGCGCAGCTGGGGCAGGTCGATCTCGAGCTGTTGGCCCGGACCGCCCCCGCGACCCGGGCCGCGGCCGAAGATGTCGAAGGCCTCGGGGTCGACGAGGCCTTCGAGCTCCGGGGGCAGGGACTCGGGCGGCGCGGCGAGGGCCCGCCCCGAGCAGGTCAAGGCCCCACCCAGTGCTCCGCCGAGCAGGCGCAGGGCCGCGCGGCGCGAGGGCGCAGAGCGAGGCGTGGACGCCTCGCCGTCGGGGCGGGCGTCGGGGTCTTGGACGGGTCCTCGCATCCTGGGCGACCTTCACTGTATCCTGCCTCGCGTCCCCGCCCCAGGCGTCCACCCAGATGGCGGGGCTGTGCCCCGCGCCGACCGCCCCCAGATGGCCTCCTCCGTCCTGACCATCGAGAACCTGCGCAAGGAGTTTGTCCGCGGACTGCTGCGCAAGCGCACGGTCGCCGTCGACGGCATCAGCTTCGAGGTCGAGGCCGGCGAGGTGTTCGGCTTCCTCGGCCCCAACGGCGCCGGCAAGACGACGACCATGAAGATGCTCATGGGCCTCATCCTGCCCACCAGCGGCGCGGTCAGCATCCTCGGGGCGCCCGTGGGCGACCTGGCCGCCAAGCGGCGCATCGGCTACCTGCCCGAGAACCCCTACTTCTACGACTACCTCACGGCCACGGAATTCCTGCACATGGTCGGGAGCCTCTACGGCCTCGATCGCAGCCTGCGCGCGCGTCGAGCGGGCGAGCTGCTCGAGCGCGTGGGCCTGTCCATGGCCAAGAACCGGTCGATGCGCAGCTACTCCAAGGGCATGCTCCAGCGCGTGGGCCTGGCCCAGGCGTTGATGGGCGATCCGGAGCTGGTGGTCCTCGACGAGCCGATGAGCGGCCTCGACCCCATCGGCCGCCGAGAGGTCCGCGAGCTCATGCTCGAGCTGCGCGAGCGCGGCAAGACCGTGTTCTTCTCGACCCACATCCTCGCCGACGCGAACATGCTCTGCGACCGGGTCGGGATCATCGTCAAGGGCACCCTGCGCGACGTGGGCCAGCTCGGGGAGCTGCTCAGCCCCAAGGTCCACCGCGTCGACGTGCTGTGGACGGGCCCCGAGTCCCTGCGCGAGCAGCTGCGCAAGGACTTCGCCGGGGGCCTCGACGAAGGCGCGGCCGAAGCGGCAGAAGACGCCGAGGCCGAGCGGCACCGCTCGCGCTCCGAGGGCGAGCACTTCGTCGCCCACAGCCAGGGCGAGGTCGATCGCTTCCTCGCGGCCGTGGTCGCCGGGGGCGGCGCGGTCGTGCAGGTCACGCCCCAGCGCGAGACCCTCGAGGAGCTGTTCGTCCGCGACGCGGGCGTCAAGGCCGAGGAGCAACGCAGCTGATGGAGGTCATCGTGGGCAGCGTCGAGCGCATGTGGGCCATCGCCCTGAACACCTTCCGGGAGGCGGTGCGCAACAAGGTCCTGGCCATCCTCGTGCTCTTCGCCGTGGCGCTGATGGCCTTCTCCCTGGTCCTCGGCCAGCTCTCCCTCCACGAGGAGATCCGCATCATCAAGGATCTGGGCCTCGCGGGGATCAGCATCTTCGGGGTGATCATCGCGCTGTTCTTGGGGGTGAACCTGCTGAGCAAGGAGCTCGACCGCAAGACGGTCTACGCGATCATCCCCAAGCCCCTGCACAGGTGGGAGTTCCTGCTCGGCAAGTACCTGGGCATGGTCGTGACCATGACCGCCCTGGTCGCGCTGATGAGCCTGGTGTTGATGGCCTTCCTGGCGGTTCAGGGGGGCCGCCACGGCGTGACCATGGTCCGCGCCGAGATCCTCATCTGGCTCGAGCTGCTCTTGCTCATGGCCGTGGCCATGCTGTTCTCGAGCTTCAGCTCGCCCTGGCTGTCGGCGATGATGGCCGCGGGCTTGTGGGTCATCGGCCGCAACAGCGCGGAGCTCGAGGCCTTCGCGGGCAGCCCGAAGCTGGAGGACAGCTTCGGGGGCGACCTGCTCGGCTTCATCCTCGAGGTCGTCCCAGACTTTCGGATGTTCTACGTGTCCGGCGCCAACTTCGACGAGGCGGTGGTCAGCGTCCACGAGAGCTTCGTGAGCTGGGGCTACGTGGCCAGCGCGGGGGCCTACTGCCTGGCCTACGCGGCTTTTGCCTGGCGGTGGCGATCTTCGCCTTCGCCGCGCGACTTCACCTGAGCCCGGCGTGACGGACGAGCTCGACGCAGGGACCGGCGCTTCGCCGAGCTGGACGCGCAAGATAGCGATCGTGGGCGTGGTCGTCGCGGCCCTGGCCGTGCCGGTGTGCGCGCGGGCGGCCATCGACGGTCGGGCCGCGCTCGAGGCCGCCGAGCTCGCGCGGGCCGAGGACGATCCCGAGCGCGAGATCGAGCTCTTGGGTCGAGCCGCCCGTTGGTCCGTGCCCGTCTCGCGCCACGACGAACGCGCCCGGGCGCGTTTGCGCGAGCTGGCCATCGAGGCCGCCGCGGCCAGCCCGGGCGAGCCCTCCGCGGAGGCCCTGGCGGCCTGGCGAGAGCTCCGGCGGGCCTCGCTGGCCACGCGGGGCTGGACGGGTGTCCAAGGTGTCCAAGATCCCGAGGGGCTCGCCGAGGCCAACGCGGGCATCCTCGCGCAGCTCGAGGCGCAGGCCGAGGCCGACCCCTACGCCCCAGACTTCGACCGCGCGCGCGCGCAGGCCGAGCTAGCGAGCGATCCGCTGGGTCCCGCGATCGGCTGGGTGCACCTGTCTGGCCTCGCCTTCGTCGGGTGGATGGTCGCCTGTGTCGGCTTGGTGACCCGGGCCTGGAGCCCCGACGGACGCATCGACCGGGGACCGGCGCTGCGCTGGGCTCTGTTCGCGATCTTTTGCGGCGCCAGCTGGTTATTGACGGCATGACGTAGAACCGTCTCCAGTGAACTTTCGTCATAGATGAGCGCCAGCGCGCGCGTGATTCGAACCTTCGTCCATGGAATGGAACGTCGGGTGGACTACGAGACTTGCGTACAGGGCGGCCTGCGCAGCCTCAAACGGCGTCTATTGGTGGTTGCAGCCAAGGTCGACCCGCTGACGGTCATTTCAGAGTGTCAAGTGGTCGAGGCCAGAATTGCTGCAATACATCTGTAAGCACTTGAGTTTTGTGGGCTCTAGTGCGATGTACGAGCAATGGCATTGGTCATGGCGCGTCGAAGCTTCTTCTCGAACCTGGGTTGTGTGAGTCTGGCGATCGCCGCGGCGGCGCTCGTGGCTGACACGGCGCACGCGGGCGGCCCCGAGGGCATGCGGCTCGCCCCCGTCGACGCGAACGCATGGACGGACGCCGGCGACATCGATCCCGGCGTCGAGCAGGACCCCGCGATCTACGGCGGCACCTCGGCCAACTACTGCGGCTGGCCCACGGCGGTCTACCTCGACATGGGCTTCACCGCCTGCACGGGCACGCTGGTCCACCCGGACATCGTGATCACCGCGGCCCACTGCCCGAGCTCGACCTCGGGCCTGGCGACGACGATCCGCTTCGGCGAGGGCCAGGCCGGCGGCGAGCGGGCCGTGCAGGCGACCTGCTACTCCAACCCCGCCTGGAACGGCGCGGTCGGGCCCGCGGACTACGGCTACTGCCGCCTCAACCAGCCCGTCACCGACATCCCCATCGTCCCGCCCGCCTACGGCTGCGACGTCACCGCGCTCACCCCCGGGCGCGAGGTGACCATCGTCGGCTTTGGCCAGTCCAACAACGGCGGCAGCGGGACCAAGCGCCAGGTCACCACGACGATCACGGCGATCGGCGACCAGGCGCAGATCGGCGGCAACGGCCTCGACTCGTGCCAGGGCGACTCCGGCGGCCCGGTCTACGTCAAGCTCGACAGCGCCTTCGGGGGCGACGACACCTGGCGCGTGTTCGGCATCACCTCGGGCGGCGGAGCCTGTGGCACCGGTGGCATCTACGCCCTGATGCACGAGGCCATCCCGTGGATCGAGCAGCACTCGGGCGTCGACATCACGCCTTGCCAGGACGTCCAGGGCAACTGGCTGCCCACGCCGGAGTGCGGGGGCATGCCCTACGATCCTGGCGGCTCGGGCAACGGCACCTGGGCCAACGGCTGCTCCGCGGGGGCGGTCAGCGGCTTCGGTGGTCTGTGCGGCGAGCCCTTCGGGGCCGAGGACGACACGGAGCCGCCCTACGTCCAGATCGTCACGCCCAACGACGGCGACGAGTTCCCCCTCGACGGCGGCAGCTCGACGGTCGTGACCATCGGCGTGGCCGCTGACGACGGCGAGGGCTACGGCGTCGCCGAGGTCCGCCTGCTCATCAACGGCAACGAGTTCCCCAACAACGAGGACACCGCGGCGCCCTTCCAGTGGGACCTGACCATGACCGAGGGGGCCTACACGGTCCAGGCCGTCGCCCTCGACTTCTCGGGCAACGAGGCCTTCTCGAACACCATCGGCATCGGGGTCGGCGACTCGGCGCCCGAGGAGAGCGGCGGCGAAGAGGGCGAGGACAGCGGCGACGACGGGAACGAGGAGGACGACGACGGCGGCGATGAGGTCGGCGCCGACTCGACCGGCGGCGGCTTCAACTTCGGCGACCCGGTCGAGGTCGGCTGCGCGTGCTCGAGCGAGCCGACGGGCTCGGGCTCGGGCGGCTGGCTCGGTCTCATCGGGCTCATCGGGCTGGTCGGCCTGCGCCGTCGCCTGCGGGGCTGAGCCTGGCTCAGCGGCCTTTTGCGGGGCGAGACGTGCGAGCGCTACCCAAGCCGTGTAGCTTGGGGAGTTCGTGTCTCGCCCCAAGCTGTACCTCGAAGTCGATCGCAAGGACCCTCGCCGCACCCGCGTGGTGGAGGAGCCCGACGCAGCCCTGGCCGCCGGCCACGCCCGCCTCGAGATCGAGCGCGTGGCACTCACGGCCAACACGGCCACCTACGCCCTGCTCGGCGATCGCCTGGGCTACTGGGACTTCTACCCCTGCCCGGCGCCCTGGGGCCGGGTGCCCGCGATCGGCTGGGCCCGGGTCGTCGAGTCGGCGGCCCCCGAGGTGGCCGCGGGGGGCCTCTACTTCGGCTGGTTCCCCATGGCGAGCGCCATCGACCTGCAGGTCGCGCCAGCGCCCCAGGGCCTGATCGACACGGGCGCCCACCGCTCGGAGCACGCGCCCATCTACCGCAGCTTCACCCTGAGCGAGCGCGACCCCGTCTACCAACCCGGGGCCGACGCCGAGGACCGCCACGCGCTGCTGCGCGCGGCGTTCACGACGGGCATGCTCATCGACGCCTTCTTCGCCGGGCGCAGTGACTGCGGCGCGCGGCAGATCGTCGTGCTCTCAGCCTCGAGCAAGACCGCCATCGCCTTCGCCCACGAAGCCGCGCGGCGCTCCGCGGCGACCCTCGTTGGCCTGACCTCCGCGCGCAACCTCGAGTTCGTGCGCGGGCTGGGCTGCTACGCCGAGGTCTCGACCTACGAGGCCATCGAGAGCTTGGCCGCGCAGTCGTCCGTGATCGTCGACATGGCGGGCAACGCTGCCTTGCTCGATCGGGTCCACGGGCACCTGGGCGATCACATCGCCCACTCGATGCGCGTGGGCGCGAGCCACTTCGGCGCCCAGTCGGCGCAGCCGCCCTCGGCCGGCCCCGCGCCCGAGCTCTTCTTCGCGCCGACGCAGAGCCAGGCGATGCTCGCGGCCCTCGGCCCCGAAGCCTTCATGGCCAGGATGCGCGCCGGGCTGGCGGCCTTCGTCGAGCACAGCGCCGGGTGGCTCGAGCTCGAGCGCAGCCAGGGTCCAGCCGCGATGGAGCGGGTGTGGCAGGACACCCTGGCCGGGCGGGTCTCGCCGGCCACGGGTCAGATCGTCTCGCTGGCTAGCTCGCCTGCGCCCGGCTGACCGCGCGGAACAGGTAGAGCATCTCCGTGGCGATCTGGCGGGCCCGCTCGTCGTAGCGGCCCGCCTCCTCGGGGGTGTCGTCGGCGGCCTTGGGGTCGTCGTAGGGCAGGGCCACGCGGAGCGCTGCGCCGCGCACGAAGGGGCAGGCGGCGTCGGCCTGCGAGCAGGTCATGACCGCGGCGAAGCCCTCCTTGGGGTTGCTCTCGTCTTCCCAGGTCTTCGAGAAGGCGAGCATGGGCTCGACGCCCTCGCCCATGCGCACGCTGTAGCGCGGGTTTTGCTCGGCCCCGTCGTTGTCGCTGTCGATGGTGAACCCGGCCCGGGTCATCGCGGCCACGGCCCGGGGGTTGAAGGCCGTCGCCTCGGTCCCGCCGGAGAAGGTCTCGATGCCGTCGACGCCGTAGAACGCGGCCGCGGTCGCGGCCCACAGCTGACCCATGTGGCTGCGCCGCGAGTTGTGGGTGCAGATGAACAGCAAGCGCGCGGGTTGGTCCGCGCCGCGCCGCGCGACGACGTGCTTGGCGAGGAGGTCGAGGAGCTCGCGGCGCTCGGCGGGGAGGCCGTCGAGTTCCCCCTCGAGTCCGCTGAGGTAGGTCTGCAGCTCCGGGAACAGGGGCGTGTGTCGTTGGGCCATGGGCTCGGGCTTGGCTTGGGCGGGGGTCGACTCCGCGGAGTTGGGCTTGGCGGCAGGCTTGGCGTCGGGCTCGACCTCTGTCTTGGCGACAGGCTTGGCGTCAGGCTCCGCATCGGGGGAGTCGCAGGCCGGGCCCAGCGAGACCAGGGCGCCCAGAGCGAGGCCCGCCAGCGCGTTCGTGGGGATCGAGAACGAAGAGGGGAGCACAGCCGGAGCTTCCCCGATCTCGCCCACATACGAGAGCTCCCCCAGCCGCACAGGGCCACGCTCGAGGTTTCATTTTCGCGACGTCGAGCGCTCAGGGTCATCGCGGACGAGCCAGCTGCACGTTCACGACTCGGCGACCGCGAACCAGCCCACGCCCCCGCTTGCGGGGGCGACCACACGCCCCCTCCAAGGCACGAACCCCATTGCCCCACGACCACAGCGGAGGAGCGGCAGCGACGAAGCGCCCCCGGTCCCCCGACGCCCGCGGGGGCAAAGCAGCACCTCAGCGGGTGGGGCTGCCGCCCTCGTTGTCGTCGCAGCCCCACTCTCGCGTCCGCGCCCCAGGCCAGCCCTCGAAGGCGCGGCGCAGCTCGTCGACGCGCTCGGGCCCGAGCTCGGCCTCGAGGAAGGAGGCGAAGCGATCTCCCGAGGCGAAGCGCGCGCGGTTGTAACGCTCGAAGGTGCCGAGCTCGTCTTCGGGCGGAGGCTCGCGCAGGCCCGCGCGCTCTTCGGCGATGCTTCGGCGCAGCTCGACGTGGTCTTGCTTGGGCGTGCGCCCGAGCTGGCGGGTGATCCCCTTGCGGACGTCTCGCATCGACATCGCCTCGACCTCCGCAGCCTCGGGGTAGAGCTCGGTGTAGAGCGAGCGGTACAGGGCGTTGTCGGCCTCGGCGAACTTGGTCAGGGCCGCGAGGTAGGCCTCTTGCTCGTCGGGGCTCATGCCCAGGTCCTCGGCCTGCTCGGGGTTCAGCCGCGTGGGGTAGTCCATGCGCACGTCGCAGTGGCGCGCCATGGCCTCGAGCTCGCTCTGGCTGTGTCCGTAGTAGCCGAGCTCGCCCGTCACGCTGCGCTCGGCGAGGAGCTGGTTTTGCGCCTCGAGGGAGACGACTCGCTCCTCCGCGTTCTGGGCCTCGCGTGCCGTCGCGGGGTGCGTGCGCGCACCTGGACTTCGGATCTTCGATGGCACCCCGTCGCGGGCTGTTTCGTCGCGTTCATCGGGCTCTCGTGCCGTCGGCGGGCACGCGTCGGGGTTGGGAGCGGAGCTGCCGCCCAGCTCGTAGAACGCGACGGTGCCCAGGGCCAGCGCGCCGCCGAGCAGGGTCGGGAGCCAGCGAGACCAGCGGGCTTGGGGGTCAGCAGCCATGGGGCGATGCTAGCAGTCGCCCACCCCGGCCGCGCCGGGACCCATGATCCACGAAAGCATCGTCCACGGACTCAGCTGGCGCTGAACCCGTGGGCGGCTGCCTTTCTCGGTAGCGCTCTCGACGGGCGGCTTTGGGGCCGCGCAGGGAGCCGAGCGCAGCGCGCTTGGGTGCAGGGGCGCTCAGCTCGGACGACGAAAGCGCGCCCGCGCGGCCTCGACGGCCCCCCGCGTCGAGCAGCCCTCGACGTGGTCGTTGACCATGCCCATCGCCTGCATGAATGCATACGCCGTAGTCGGCCCAAAGAACCGAAAACCGCGAGATTTGAGGTCTTTGGCCATCGCCGTCGACGCTGGCGTGTGGTTGAGTTGCATGAGCGCGCTCTTGTCCAGGCGGGCCGGACGCGTGGCCGGCTCCGGCTCCCAGCGCCAAAAGTAGGCCGCGAGCGAGCCGAACTCGTCCGCGAGCTCGGTCGCACGTCGGGCATTGTTGAGCGTCGCTTCAATTTTCCCGCGATGGCGCACGATCCCGGGATCCCCGAGCAGCTTCTCGACCCGGCTGTTCACGCGCCAGCGCGCGATGGCCTCGTAGTCGAAGTTGGCGAAGGCGCGGCGAAAATTGTCGCGCTTGCGGAGGATGGTCAGCCAGCTCAGACCCGACTGAAAGCCCTCCAGGCATAGCTTTTCGAACAAGCGGTGGTCGTCGTCGACGGGAAAACCCCACTCTTCGTCATGGTAACGGCGGTAGTCTGCGTGAGCCCCACACCACCAACAACGATTGATCTCATCCTCTCGAATGATGCCATCGATGCTTGCTTTCGCACTCATGTTGTCACCATAGCGCGGAATGCTCCAGCGCGACTACGCACTCTCTCGCGCGGGCTCGCGCTCCACTGAGCGCGCAGGCGCGCTCTCCGAGCCGCGCACCGGCCCAGTAGACCGTGGCCTCTGCGCAGCTTGTAACGATTTCTTTCGACATCCCCTAGACGTGTGGGTAATTTTGGGTCACCACTATTGCCAGATTCGTTGGGACCAACAGGCAGGTTCCATCGAAGAGGAATGCTCATCGATGAAGGACAATCTGCATTGGAGCTCTTGGGCTGTCGGGCGCCGCGCATCGACGCATGACCGTCTCTTGCAGCGGGCGCTCCCCGCTCTGCTCCAGGGCATCGGCTGCCCTGACGCGGCGGAGGGTCTGCTGGAGGTTCTCGACGGTCCGTCGTGCTGCAACGACGGCCTGCTCAGCGCCCTCGAGGAGGCGAGCGACGCGGCCCTCGAGGCGGGCGCGCACCACCACGTGTCCGCATCTTTGGCTCGACGCAGCGAGTCGGTGTCTTCGATCGCGCGTCACTTGCTGCGCCACGAAGAGCTCAAGTTCGCCTTGCCGATGCACGCCGCCCGGCACCTGACGCGGGCGGTCGAGATCGCCGTCGAGCTGGGGGAGAGCCTGGGCGTGTTCCGGCCCGGGCCGGCGCTGGTCGAGGTCGACGCCCTCGCCGAGGCCCGGACGGACCTCACACGACCCACTCGATGACCGCCGCCAGGGTCCCGGCGGAGGTCATCGCCAGGACCACGAGGCTGCCGGAGTCGCGCTGGAACCAGTGCCGCCGGCGGTTCCGGTGAAAGCCGCTGATGACACGCTCGACACTTCGGATGGTGGCTCGCATGGGGCCACCCTGCACGGGGCCCTGGGCCCGCGCAAAATCTCGACGCGGCGCCGCCTGGGCCCCGCGCTCGTCAGAGATTTGACCTCGCCGCGGGCCTGGCCCGCTCGCGCGCAGCACGACTACTGCACGCGCGTCACGTCGAGGGCGATGCGCTTGAGGCTGGGCTTGTCGACGACGTCGATGCGGTAGACCCGGCCGGCGTCGTCCTGGATGTAGAGGACGTCGCCCGCGTCGACGCGCACCTTCTCGTGGCTGGTGTCGCCGCCGATCGCGTCGAGGCTCGAGACCTTGTCGCCGAGCTCGGCGTCGGCGAAGAAGCCGGGGTTGTCGTAGGCGTAGGGCCGCGCGGGCCCGTCGTCGTCGACGGGGATGTCGTCCTCGGTGACGAAGAACAGCCAGTCGCCCGCTTCCTCGGCGCTGACCTGCCCCGCCGGCGCGCGCCAGTAGTAGAAGTCCGCGAAGCCCTCGGTGTTGTCGGTGAGGTTCTCGGCCAGGTCCTCGAGGGCCGCCGGGTTGGCCGCGAGGTTGGTCCGAATCTCCTCGACGATGGCCTCGGCGGGGATGCCCAGGGGTACGTCGGTGAGGGTGAAGGCGATGTCGGCCTCGCCCTCGGCCAGGCCGCCGTCGTGGAGCCGGACCTGCGCGAGCTCGAGGACCACGTCCCAGGTGTAGCTGGGCGGCGGCGGGTTGCCGACGTCGTTGAAGGTCTCGAACTCGACCCACTGGGTGTCGTCGATGCACGCCGAGAAGGCCTCGACCATGGTCGCCAGCTCGTACTCGGTGCAGTGCGGGGTGATGTCGGCGGTCGCCAGCCGGGTCATCTCGACGACCACGCGCTCGAACTCCCAGGGCGGCAGGGACCAGACCGGCGAGTTGCCCAGGGGCAGGGGCTCTTTGTTGGTGCCGCTGGGGATGTAGAGGTCGTTCTCGTTCATGACCACGGTCATCAGCGAGATCGAAGGATCGGGGACCAGGCCCTCGACGCGCATCCACTCGGGGTCGTCGACGGGGAACACGGTGTCGATCTGGCTGGCCGTGCTGTTGACGCTGCAGCCGGACACGTCGGTCAGGTCGGCGCCCTTGTAGGGCAGGGCGTTGAGGTTGACCTTCACGGTCATCTCGAACTCGTCCTCGACGACGGACAGGCCCTCGGCCTCGGAGATGAAGCCGGGGTGCACGCCGAACTCGGTCTCCGTCGGCCCGAAGCGCTCGGCCAGGTCGTCGAAGTTGTTGACCACGTCGCCCAGGGTGATGGGCAGGGAGTTGGGCGCCACGGGCCACTTGCCGTCGGGGTGGGCCTCGTCGACGGGCCCGTCGCGCAGCTGGGTCGCGGGGTGGCTGCCGATCAGGCCCTCGACGACGGCCTGGGTGTTGGACTCGATGTCGATGAACTTGTCGCTGACGCCGATCTCGAACACCTCGCCCAGGGCCTCGGCGTGGGGGATGCCGACGGCCTGCGACAGGCCGATGAGGTCCTCGAGGGAGGTGCCCTCGAGGTCGACGTTGTCGGGGGTGATCTTGAGCAGCGTGCGCATGTTCTGGGCCGCCTGGGGCAGCTGCGCGGCCTCGTCTGCGGGCAGCGTCTCGAGCTGCGTGAGCGCGTTTTGGACCAGGGGGCTGAGCTCGAGGTCGAGGAGCCACACGCCGTCGAGGGTGGTCTGGGGCAGGGCCCGGAGCTCGTCGAGGCCGAGGGTCTTCTCGAAGCCCTCGACCTCGAAGCGCAGGGCCCGGAGCTCGATGCGGCGGGTCTCGCCCACGGGCAGCTCGGCCTGGGGCAGCTCCTCTTGGACGACGAGCTCGTCGGCGCAGCCAGAGCCCGCGCTCATCAGGCAAGGCGCGGCCAGGGTCGTGAGCAGGGGGAGGGACCAGGGGGGGCGTGTGCGGGACATGGCGGGCCGAAGGGGGGAGCGAGGCTCAGTTGGTGCGCTTGGCGACGTAGGCGAACACCTCGGTGTCGTCCTCGGGGGCGAAGATGCGCACGCGGTAGGTGTCGCCCTCGTCGTCTTCGACGTAGAGGATGGTCTCGCCCGGAGGGATGAGCACCTTCTCGTGGGCGGTGTCGCCGACGCCCTCGATGGTCGTGCTCGACACCTTGGTGCTCAGATCGGCGTCGCTGAAGAAGCCGGGGGTCTGCCAGCCGTAGGGCAGGCCCTCGAGCAGGTCCTCGGGGGTGACGAAGAACAGGTAGGCCTGGCCGTCGTCGGCCCGGCGGTAGTAGAAGTCGACGGGCCCGCTGTTCTCCTTGTAGTTGCCCAGGAGGTAGCCGGCGATGTCCGAGGACTGGGCCTGGAGGTAGGGGCGCACGGCGTCGGCGGCCTCCTCTCCGGTGATGCCCACGGGGATGTCCTCGAGGGTGAACTCGGCGTCGGCGTCGCCCTCGGGGAAGGTGATGTCGTCGAGGTGGTGGAGGTCGTACTGGGCGACCTCGTTGATCAGCTCCCACATGTACTGGTCGGGGGGCTGGCCGATGCCCAGGGGCACGCTGAACACGCCCCAGCCCCCCGGGTTCCCGTCCTGGCCGACCTTCACGACGTCGCCGAGCAGGAAGTAGTTGACCACGGTCTGCAGGCCGCCGTAGCGCTCGCGGCCGGCGTCGGCGACGAGGTACTCGAGCTCCCAGGGGTCGAGGGTCCAGACCAGGCCGTCGCCCACGGGGTTGTCCGGGGCGTTTTGGATGCACTGATCGCTGACCAAGGTGGTGCACGAGTCGATGAAGGCGTCGTTCTCTTGGATGGCGAAGCGCAGGTCCATGACCGGATCGTCGACCAGGCCGGTCATCGAGAAGCGCTCGGGGTCGTTGAAGTCGAACTCGGCCTCGTCCTCGAAGCTCGGGCCGGTCACGTCGACGATGACCGAGATGAAGGCCTTGCCGCCGCTCAGGTCGACGCCGTCGAGGACCCGCAGGTTGGACTCGGCGATGACCGTCATCTGGAAGTCGGGGCCGAACACCGCCCCGGAGGTCGGGAAGTCCGGGACCACGACGCCGGGGTGGTCGCCCACGGGCCCGAGGCGCTCGCCGAGGCTGGCCAGGTCAGTGAGCGCGTCCTCGAGGGTGACGCTGATCTTGCCGTCCTCGGTGGCCTCGGGGTGGGTGCCGATGAGGTTGCGGCGCAGCGAGGCGACCACGGCCTGGGTGTCGAGGAATTCGGTGGTCTCCGAGATGTCGAGGCTCTCGGACAGGAGCCCGCTGAAGCCCCCAGACAGGGCGAGCAGGAAGTCCGAGAGGCCCTGGACCGTGGACAAGCTGGTGCCGTCGACGACGGAGTTGGCCGGGGTCATGGTCAGGATGCGGACCATGGCGAACTCCGGCGAGCTCTCCCAGTCGCCGCCGCCGAAGGTCTGACCCAGGGCGGTCTGCGAGCAGTCGAAGTTGGGGTTCGAGCTGTTCGCCTGCCAGCCCGTCCCGCACGCGTTCTTGATGCTGTCGAGGGTGTTGACCAGCAAGGGCGTGGAGTCGAGCTCGAGCAGCTGGATGTCCGCGGCGACGGAGCCGAACAGCTCGGACACCTCGTCGCGGCCCATCTGCAAGGTCAGGTCCGGGGGCGCGCTGTCCTCGATGCGCAGGGTGATCTCCTGCTCCTCTCCGAAGGTCGCCGAGCTGCCCTCCTCGCCGCTCTCGCCGTCCTCGGCCTCGGTCCCGGCCTCCATGCCCGCGTCGGCCTCGTCGCCGCTGCCTCCCCCGACCGCGTCGTCGGTGCAGCCCAGGGGCGCGGCGAGCAAGAGGGCGGTCGAGCAGAGGGCGAACAGCGAGGCGTGCTTGGGCGAGTGCATGCAAGTCAAGATCGATACTCCCAGACCATTGACCATACCATCGGCCAGTCGGCGGGAGGGGCGGGCTCAGCTCTCGATCGGGCGGACCGGGGGCTTGGCGGGCTTGGCCTTCGAGCCGAAGCGCGCCTGGAGGTGGAGCATGAAGGTGCCGAGGAGCAAATTGTAGCGCCCGTTGCCCAGGTCGTAGTCCGAGGCGGTGACCGTGCGCGGGAGGATCCCCTGGAGCTCGCCGTCGGCGAGCACGGCGACGCGCGGATTGATTTGATAAGCTACGCCGAGGGCGCCGAGCAGGCGCTGGCCGTCGGGGGACGCGACGTCGATGGTCGCGTCGGGGCTCGCCGGCGAGTGGTAGCCGAGGGTCCCGGACACGCGGACCTTCTCTTTTTTGTCGACGACCGCGCGCGCGCTGGCCTCGACGTGGATCGCCCCGACCCAGTCGCGGCGCAGGCCCACGGTGGTCCGGCGCGGGATCTCGAGGGCGGGCTGGGCGAGCTGCTCGGAGTCGAGGGTGATGTCGAAGGTGTCGACGTCCTGCCAGAACACGTAGGCGAGGTTGGTGTCGACGCGCAGGGTCTTGGAGATGTCGTAGGCGGCGCCGAACATCAGGCGCTTGGGCAGGCGGAAGCTCAAGGCCGCGTCGCCCTCGACCAGGGGGGGGAAGCTCAGGCCCTGGGACGCGAGGTCCTGGGTGAAGAACTCGTCGTTCATGTCGAGCTGGAAGGTGCCGCGAAAGTTGGCCCGCGAGCCGTGGTCGTAGGTCAGGCCCAGCCACAGCGGGTCGATGGGGTTGGCCGCCAGCGCGACGCTGAACGACGCGCCGTGGGAGAAGGCGTCGTTGAGCGCGAAGGGGCGGGCGAGCACGTCGAGCTCGCGCACCGTCGAGGGGGCGTCCTCGCCGAAGTCGTTGGGCTGGTTGATGGGCGGCCGGGCCAGGGCGTCGCCGAACAGGTCGACGGCGCCGAAGTCCTGGATGCGGCGCAGCTGGGCGAAGCCGAGGACGTAGGACACGCTCGCGCCCAGGGACACGCGCTCGTGGACCTTGACCGAGAGCGCGGCCGAGATCCGCGACACGGCGATGAAGGCCGACTGCAGGGCGAAGCGCTGGGCGCCCTCCTCGTCGAAGCTCAGCGGGGCGGCGTAGGGCACGTAGACGCCGAGGCCGAGGGCGAGGCGGTCTTGGATCAGCGGGAAGGCTGCGAAGCCGCCGGCGTTGGGGGAGAAGATCGGCGAGCGGACCTCGGGGTAGGCCCCGGGCTTGTTGGGGTCGATGGACGCGGGGTCGATGGGCTCGGCGAAGTCGAGGCCGTCGGCGTACTGGTAGGCCCCGAGGCGGTCGCGCTGGTAGCGGAGGCTGCCCGCGGCGATGCCCACCCCGAGCAGGACCTCGTTGGAGTCGGCGAAGCCGAGCATGGCGGGGTTCCAATAGACCGCGGCGGCGTCTTGGGTGGTCGGGCTCGAGAAGGTCGTGCCGATGTGCGGGACGTCGAGGCCCGACGCGTGGGCCTGGGCCCCAGGCCACAGCAGCGCGAGGACTGGACCAAGGGCCAGCGCGGCGAGCCGGGGGCGAAAAAAGGGGCTGCGCGAAGCCGCGCGTCGGCGATCTGAGCCCAGCTCGGAGGGGTTGGGCGGGCCGGACAAAGCCAAAAGCGACGCGTCGTCGCTGCGAACGGGCATGTCGATCATGCTCGCACAGACACGGGTCGCGAGACTGGGGTAAATTGAACGCGACGTGGTGGATGCCAACCGACCCAAGCCCCCCGACCTTCAAGGCTCGAAGGCCGTCGTCGTCGTTCTCGTGACCGTGCTCTTGCTCATCGTCGGTGGGTACTGGGGGTGGACGCAGAACGGACCACTCGGCGCGATGCTCGGCGTGATGCTCGGCGCGGCTTTGGGCGCGCTCATCTACACCGTCGTGCGCGTCTCCGATCACTCCAACCGGATCGCGGAGCCCTCGGCCCCCGACGTTCGCGAGCTCCCCCCAGACCAGGCCCTGCAGGTCCTGTCCGCGCTGATGAACGCGGCCGCGAGCGCGAGCGAGAGCGGGGCCTCGTTCAGCCTCGGCCTGCTCGGTGAGATCGCGGCGGCGCGCGACAAGGCCAGCAAAAAGGGCGACATCGAGGGCGCCATCAAGGAGCTCAAGCGCCTGGCCGAGGAGCACCCGCGCAGCTCGGCCGTGTCCGCGGAGCTGTCTCGGGTGCACCGCATGGCGGGCGACGAGGAGGCCGCGAAGAAGGCGGCCAGCGAGGCCCTCTACCTCGCCCTGCGCGGCGGCATGAACGGCCTGGCGCTCCAGCTCTTCGCCGAGTTCGACGGCGCCGAGGAGCTCACCCTCGAGGGCTCGTACTGGGAGCAGCTCGCCCGCATCCTCGACCACGCCGACAAGCCCGAGGACGCCGCGAAGTGCCGGGCGCGGGCCGGCGGCGGCTCCGAGTCCGAGTAGGCCGAGACGTCCTCGACACCTCGCCGCCGGGTGGGCTGGGCTGCCCTCCTCCCGCCGGTATCCAAGGGGCCGCCGGCCCCCCGCGCTTGGGACTAAAATGGCCACCATGGCCGTTGTCAGACGCACCACCTTCGTCCTCCCGCTCGCGTTGCTGGCGGCTCTGGCTTGCAAGGGAAAGCCGGAGCCTTCGACGAAAGCCGCCGAAGTCGAAGCTCCCGAGCCCGCCGAGGTCGAAGCTCCCGAGCCCGCCGAGGCCGAGCCCGCTGCGGCCGAGGCCCCCGCGGCTGAGGCTCCCGCGGCCAAGCCCGAGCCAAAGCCCGCCAAGCCCGAGATCTGTCCGCTCGCCGAAGACGACCCGGACCGGGCGCTCAAGACCGCCATCAACGTCGCCATTCGCCAGTGGTACGTCGCCGAGAACGGGACCATCGCCACGAAGAACGAGGCTTGGGTGGCCGAAGGCGTCGAGCTCGAGGAGCGCGCCCACCGAGCCCACGCGATCCGCCACGGGGCCCGGGTCAAGGCCCGGGAGTTCATGCCCGATTCGGCCCAGGTCGAGTGCTTGCAGGAGCGCGACCAGGGCAAGTACGGCAACCCAGACGGCCCGACCTTCGACGACCTCGTCGAAAAGAACGAGGCCAAGGGACACAGCGGCGACGCGATCTACGAAGAGATCATCGGCAGCTCCGGCCGTACCAACAAAGCGGTCGACGAGCAGCTCGGCGTGAAGACTGGCAA
>NZ_ABCS01000020.1 GCF_000170895.1 Plesiocystis pacifica SIR-1
GGGACCGCGAGCGCGGGCAAGCACGAGCGCCTGCGCGAGCGCGGGGTCAGCCACTGCATCGACTACCGCAACCAGGACTTCGAGGCCGAGGTCATGGGAATCACCGAGGGCCGCGGGGTCGACATCGTCCTCGACGCCGTGGGCGGGGCCTCGTTCAAAAAGAGCTACCGCGGCGTCCGCCACAACGGCCGGCTGTTCATGTTCGGAGCCTCGAGCTTGGTCCCGGGCAAGCGCCGCCGGCTGCTGCCCGCGCTCAAGGCCCTGGCGCAGAGAGCCTCAGCAGCGCGAATCTCGGCGGGGCGCTGAACCTCGTCGTCGAGGCCATCGACGGAGCCCTCGATTTGCACCTGAGCGGGCGCTGCTCTCGGCTCTACGTCAGCCTCACCCACGACCACTTCTGCGTCGTCGACGATGGACCGGGGCTCGAGCCCAGCGAGGTCCTGGACCAGCTCGAGACGCACCACAAAAAGCGCACGCGGCAGGGCGACCGCGCCCACGCCCACGTGATCGGCACCGGCATGGGCCTGGCGATGATCAACGCCCTGGCGCGGCGCCTCGAGTTCGAGCTGCGGCGCGCGGGCGAGGTCCGGCGCTGGGTCTTCGAGGGGACGGTGCTGGTCTCGGAGAACGAGCTGGTGGGGGCCTGCGACGACTCGGGCACGACGCTGCGGGTGTGGCCGGACGCTTCCTTGATGCGCGAGCCCTTGCCCTCCCGGGCCGAGCTCTCGGCGGTGCTGGAGAAGGTCCACTGGCTGTGTCCTGCGCTGCGCGTCGAGCTGGACGGGCGGCGCTTTAGCGGCGAGGCGGGGCTGGCCGCGTGGATCCGTCGCCAGCCCGAGTGGGACGGCTCCCCGGTCGAGACCCTCGAGCTCGTCGACGGAGCCCGGGGCGCGCGGGTCGGCCTGGCCTGGGCCTGGCTCGACGAGCCCTGCGTGGCGCGTCAGGCCGCGTTCGTGAATTTGCGGGAGACCCCGCGGGGCAGCCACATGGACGCGCTGCTCGAGGGCCTGGCGGCCCGCTACGGGGTGTCACCGGCGATGGCTCGGCGTCGGGTGCTCGCGCTGGTCAGCGTCGTGCTCGAGGAGCCTCGCTACGACTCGCCGACCCGGGAGGTGCTCGCTCAGCCCGAGCTCGGCGCGTGGATCGAGGCGAGCCTCTAGCAGTCGCCCACCCCGGCGTGGCCAGGGTGGGCGACTGCTAGCAGCCTGCCAGGCTCAGAGGCTCAGAACTTGCGGAAGTCGACGTAGGTCGCTTCGTGTTCCAGGGGGAAGCGGTAGTTCGACGGGATGGGCGGCTCGGGGACGCCCCACTTCTCAAACAGCTCGAGCGCGCGGTCGATGCCCGCGGGGATCGACTCTTGGAACTCGATGGGGAATTTTTCCTTGCCGACCATCCACACCACGGCCGTCATGGCGCCGCGGATGAGCCGGTTCATCCCGACCGGCATGATGACGTAGTCGTCGAGCTCGGCGATGCGCGGATCGTTGGAGTTGATGTCCGCGAGGTGCTTGCGGGCCGTCGCCTTGAGGGTCTTGAGCTCGGTGATGTCGTGGATCCACACCTGCTTGTGACCGCCGCTGCCGTCGAGGGCGTAGGTGTCGCGAATGGCGTAGACGGCGTCGAGCAGGCCGTCCTCCACGTCGCCAAACCACCGATGTATGATCAGTGGGTGGTAGCGGTAATCAGCCAGTAGCTTTCCGTCGAGGTGTTTCGCGCGGAGGAGTGGCGGCCGAGAGGTCATTGGGGGGGGCTTGCTCGGGATCACCCGAGGTGACGAGTCATCGAACTGGGCTAGTTCACAGCATGCTGGCGCCCGTGTCCAGCACGATGATGGCGCGCGTGGGGGCCCGCAGTGCGGAGTTCGCTCGAGCCTCGCTGCGCGGTTCTTGCGCGCGGAGGCCACTCCCGCGTCACAGGCCGCGAGTTGGTAGATTGCGGCCGTGACCAGGGACAGCATGTCAGAATCGGGGAGCGAAGCCGCGAGCCTCGAGGCGCCGTCTGTCGACGCGGGTGACCTGCGGGCACTCGACTCGGAGTCTGGGGACGTCGCCTTTGGTGGTTACCGATTGCGGCGTTGCTTGAGCCAGGGAATCTTGGGCTCGGTCTACCTCGGCCACGACCCCGAGCGAGGTCGCGACGTGGCCATCGAGCTGGTCCACGCGTGGCCGGCGGGGGAGTCCACGTCCGAAGAGCCGCCGATCCTGCGTCAGGTCCGGGCCACGGCGAAGCTCTCGCACCCGAACATCGCCCAGATCCACGAGGCTGGCGTGTTCACGACGGGGGGCGGGGACGGCGAGGCCCGACGGGGCGTCTTCGTGGTGATGGAGTACGTCGAAGGCCAGAGCCTCGTGGAGTGGCTCGCCGACGGCGCGCGGCAGTGGCCCGAGATCCTCGCCGTGTTCCTGGCCGCGGGTCAGGGGCTCGTGGCCGGGCACTCCCAGGGCATCATCCACCGCAACTTCAGCCCGGCCAACGTGATCGTCGACTTCGACGGCTCGGTCCGGGTGGTGAACTTTGGCCTGACCTGGGCCATCGAACAGACCCTGCAGGGGAGCGCGCCCGAGGGCGTCGTCGAGGGCGACGCGGCGCGCTCGGCCCTCGCCCAGGCGGGCCTGTTTCGCTTCGGCGAGAGGCTGCTCGTCGGCTGCCCGGCGTACATGGCCCCCGAGCAGCTCGAGGGTCGCTCGGTCAACCCGCGCACGGACCAGTACGCCCTGGCCACGGCGATCTTCGAGGCCGTCTACGGCCACCACCCCACCCCGGGCGCGAGCTTGTCGAAATTCGCGTCGAACTCGCTCGCGGGCGTGAGCCGGGAGCCCGACGGGGGGGAGGTGCCGCACTGGCTCGGCAAGGCGCTGATGCGTGCGCGCTCGCGCGATCCCAACAGCCGCTACCTGTCGATGAACGCCTTCGTGCAGACCTTGATCCGCCGGCTCAACGAGGCCGCGCGTCAACGCAGCGCGCGCCTGGCCGAGTCCGCGATCGCCAAGCAGGCCGAGGCCGAGATCGACTACCGGAGCCACATTCAATGGCTCGAGCCGGGGATCATCCTCTACGAGGAGCCCAAGCGACCCACGCTGCTCTCGACCCACGTGATGCGCGAGGAGCTGACGCGCCTGACCAAGGGGCTGCGCGGCTACGCCATGTTCGTCGACATCTCGAAGTCGGTGATGCCTGGGCCCGAGGTCCGCGCCAAGATCCGCGACATGTTTCGAGATGACAATCTGCTGTTCATGGTGCTGCACCACCACGACGACGACCCGATGCGGACATTCGCGGCGCTGCTGATTCTCGACACCATCCCTGAAGACATCTACACGATCATGCATTCGCGCACGGACGCAATCGACCGACTGCGTGCGGTTCTCGCCGACGCGGGCCTCGGGGGGGACGCCCTCGGTGGGGCCCGATAGGAACCCTCGTGGAAGCGGGACTTCGTGGTGAACGCCATGCGTGATACTTCTTCCTCCGTGGCCTTGCCCCTCCAATCGCGGGCTGAGCAAGACGCCGTGGGACCGGGTTCGGAGCAGGCCTTGCCGGCGGCTGACCTGCAGTGGTTGTTCGAGAACGGCGAGGAGATCCAGCTCATCACTGGAGCGCTGATCTTCGAGCAGGACGAGGTCGTGGTCGACCTCGTGCTCGTCTTGCACGGCCTCTTGGTGGCCATGACCCCGGGGGTTCGGCAGGTGACGTACCGCTCGGGCGCGTGGGTCGGGGCGGCGCCCTTCATCGACGGCGCGCCCATGCCCTCGACGGTCCGCGCCGGCGAGAACTCGCTCATCCTGCGCATCTCTCGAGAGCGGGTTCAGGCTCGGATGGCGACCGAGCCGGCGTTCGCGGCCCGCATCTTGCGGGGCCTGGCGAGCTCCCTGGTGACCTCGCTGCGCGAGCACGTCCGCGACGAGCAGCGCATGGTCGTGCCCCTGGGCGGCGACGGCACCGAGGCTGAGGTCGATCGGCTGTGCGCGGAGTTCAAAGAGCAGCTGCAAGCGGCCGACAAGTCGGCCATGCGTCGCGGCGCGGAGCTCGAGGCGCTGGGCCAGGAGCTGTCCCGAGGCTTCGCGGGCTTCGCGATTCGGCTCAACGAGCTGCTCGGCGACGACTCGGGCCTCGACAAGGTCGAGCGCGATCGCCTCGGCGCTCGGGTCCAGCGCGAGGTCTTGCCCTACCTGCTGCTGACCAAGACGGCGGAGCGCCTCTACGCCAAGCCCCGGGGCTACGCGGGGGACGCCGAGTCCATCGCGTGGATCTACAACAACGTCCCCGGGGGGACGAGCCGCCTGGGCCCGCTCCTCGACCGCGCCTTCCTCAACCAGCCCGCGGCCGCGGCCGTCCGCAACCGGCGGGTGCTGCTGCGCAACCAGATCTTCCAACGCCTCGAGCGCCTCGCGGCCGGGGGCAGCGAGCCCAGGCCCTTTCGGATCACCATCATGGCCTGCGGCCCGGCGCGCGAGCTGTTCGACGTGTTCGACGCGCTCGAGGAGCTCGCCGCGCAGGGACAGGCGCTGCCCCAGATCGAGGCGCGGCTCATCGACATCGACGAAGAGGCGATCGCCAAGGTCCGCGCGGAGGTCGAGGGGCGGGGGCTACGGGATGCGATCCAGCTGCACCACAACAACCTCGTGTACCTCGCCCTGGGACGCCAGAAGCTCGAGATCCCCGCCCAGGACCTCGTCTACAGCATCGGCCTCATCGACTACTTCAGCGATCGCATGGTCGTGAAGCTGATCAACTACGCCCACGGCCTGCTGCGCCCGTCCGGCGAGCTGATCCTCGGCAACTTCCACCCGCTCAACTCGGACAAGGCCCTGATGGACTACGTCCTGGACTGGCGGCTCATCCACCGCGACGAGGCCGACATGGATCGCCTGTACACCGAGTCGGTGTTTGGGCGCCGCTGCAGCGAGGTCGTGTTCGAGGACGCGGGCATCAACCTGTTCGCGATCTGCCCCAAGAGCAACGCGGTCGCGCTGCCCTCCTGAGTTCAGCTCAGGGACTGTGAAGTTTTCACAGTCCCTGTCCATTTTAGCCGTCGTGGACGACGCCACGCCCTCCCTGCCCCACGTCCACGACTCAGGGACTGTGAAATTTTCACAGTCCCTGTCTGTTTTAGCCGTCGTGGACGACGCCACGCCCTCCCTGCCCCACGTCCACGACTCAGATCTGAGACTGTCAACGAATCCACGCCCCCGCTTGCGGGGGCGACCACCTGCCTTCTCAAAGGTACAAACGCCATTGCCCACCAAGCCAAAGCGGAGGAGCGGATAGCGACGGAGCGCCCCCCGTCCGAGCTCCCTGTGGGGGCAGAACAGAACTCAGCCGCCGGTGCACATCGGCGTGTCGAAGAAGTCGAGGCAGGAGCCTTTGGCGATGTCGAGGCAGTCCTGCATGTCCGCGCGCGCTCGCGGGTCGAAGGCCGCGCTCTCGTCCCGGACGCACTCGTCGACGGGGTAGGGGTCGAGGCCCTCCTCGGCGAGGCAGCGGTTGGCCCAGGTGCACAGCTCGGTGACCAGCTGCTGGTCGTTGGCGGACGGGCCCGCCTCGGCAGGGAGGGGCGACCACCAACGAACAAAATCGGTCGAACATCGCCGGGAGGGTACTCGCGACGACGAGGCTCGTCCCCTTTGGGTCCGCACTTTCAATCACAGCTGCTTACGGCGCGGCGGCCAGAGCAGTGTGTCGAGTCGGGGAGCGCCTGAGCGTAGTCGAATCGTAAGCCCGAGCGGGCTGAGCCGGCCGCGAGTCAGGGCCCGTCGCCGAGGTTGAGGGCGTCGACGACGTCCATCAGGTTGCCGCGCTCGTAGTAGTCCACGGCCAGGAAGTTGGGCGGGTGATCCCACAGGGCCCAGCACTCGAGGGCGCGGCTGAGCAGCGGCTCGTAGGCGTTGACCTCCTCCGCGTTCTCGGCCGAGGGCAGGCCGAAGGTGTTGTTGACCCAGTGGTTGACGAGGAAGAGATCGTTGTCGGGGTCGCCGCGGTTGAGCTCGCAGGACAGGTCCGCGGCGTCCGTCGGGCCGTAGGGGGTGTCCCACGCGAGCGCCCACAGGTGGTGGTGCCAGTCCGGAGGTGGGCCGCCCTGCTCGGCGGTGACCAGCAGGCGCGCATTGGCCTCGATGAGCTCGCCGAGGGTCGGCCAGGGCTCGCCCTCGGGGTGGCTGTAGACCAGGTCGATGGCCCCGGTCGCCTCGTAGTCGACGCTCAGCTGCTCGGGGCTGACCGCGTCCTGGTAGAGGATGGCCACGACCTCGCGGGGGTTGGCCTCGAGGAAGTCGACCATCTGCCCCAGGACCAGGGCGTGGGACACCTCGCCGAGACCGCAGGGCCCGTGGCAGAGCACCACGCTGTCGTCTTCGAAGTAGGTGTCGAGCAGGAAGGCCCGCACGCCGTCCTCGAGCTGGTTGGGCACGGGGAAGCCCTGGTTGGCGTTGAAGGCCGAGAAGCCCTCGCTGGTGACGGCGTGGGAGTTGTGCGTCGCGGCGAACACCACCTCGTCGAGGGGGCGATCGCACAGCTGCGGGTGCCCGTTGCACGGCAGCGCTTCGCCGGTGTCGGTCTCCTCGGTCGACTCGGTCTCGCCGGTCGAGTCCGTCTCGGTCTCGTCGGTCGAGCCGGTGTCGGTGCCAGTCTCGGTCTCGTCGGTCGAGCCGGTGTCGGTGCCAGTCTCGGTCTCGTCGGTCGAGCCGGTGTCGACCTCATCAGCCCCGTCGCCGCTGTCGTCGGAGCCACACGCGAGCGCGAGGCTCAGGCTGGAGAGCAGCACACCACGGGCCAAGGGGGATGGACGGCGCATCCGTCGAGTTTAGCGGGCGCCGTGACCGGGTCGTGACAAAAGCCTGGAGGTCGACGCAGGGCCGCCTAGCTGTCCGCGATCGGGTTTGCGTCCCTGGCGACGTTGGCCTTGAGCCCGCGCCCGATGATGTACTGCTCGCGGCTTTGCTTGCGCGTGTGCGCCGAGCGGTAGGGCTTGGCCTGCTGGTAGCGGCGCTCGACCTCGCGGATCAGCTCGTGGAAGCGCGCGCCCTGGAAGACCTTGGCGCAGAAGTGGCCGCCGATGCGCGAGCAGCCCGTGGCGATGTCGAGGGCGCGGAGGAACAGGTCTTCGCTCACGGGGATGTCGAAGTCCTTGTTGCCCGTGGTGTTCGGGGCCATGTCGCTGAGCACGACGTCGAAGCGACCGAAGCGCTCGACCATCTTGTCGAGCTTGAGCTTGTTGACGTCGCCGACGAAGGTCTTGACGTTGCTCGGCAGGGCGAGCTCGACGGCCTTGAGGTCGACGCCGACCAAGGTCGCGTCGGTGCCGGCTCGCTTGACCGCGTACTGCAGCCACGAGCCGGGCCAGCAGCCCAGATCGAGGACGCGCGCGCCCGGCTTGATCAGCCGAAAGCGCTTGTCGATCTCCTCGAGCTTGTAGATGGCTCGGCCGGCGAAGTTCTCCCGCTTGGCCCGGAGGTAGTTCGGGTCGTGGCGGTTCTTCTTGTCCCCCAAACCTGATCGACCGGAGCGTGCCATGCCCTCGATGATAGGCCTGCGGGCTCCAAACGCGAAAAAGCCCGCGCGAGGGCGCGGGCTTTCTCGACCAGAGCCGCTCGGCGCTAGTTCTTGCCGTGCTTGGTGCGGATGGCGGCCTTGATGGCGTGGCGGATCTGCACGTAGCCGTTCTTGCCGCCCGGGATCGCGCCCTTGACGAGGATCAGGCCCTTGTCGGCGATGACCTTGGCGACCTCGAGGTTCTGGACGGTGACGGTCTCGTTGCCCATCTGGCCGGCCATGCGCTTGCCGGGGATGACGCGACCGGGGGTCAGGCGACAACCGATGGAGCCGCCGTGGCGGTAGACCTCGTGCTGACCGTGGGTGCGCTTCTC
This sequence comes from Plesiocystis pacifica SIR-1, assembly GCF_000170895.1. Taxonomy (GTDB): domain Bacteria; phylum Myxococcota_A; class Polyangia; order Nannocystales; family Nannocystaceae; genus Plesiocystis; species Plesiocystis pacifica. Next base: position 7,863 of record NZ_ABCS01000020.1, read on the forward strand.
ACCGCGCATGCCGTGGCGCTTCATGACGCCCTGGAAGCCCTTGCCCTTGCTGGTGCCGGTGACGTCGACGAGCTGGCCATCGGAGAAGATGGAGACGTCGACCTCGGAGCCGACGGCGTGCTGGGCGACGACGTCGGCCGCGACGCGGAACTCCTTGATCTTGCGCTTGGGCGAGACCTCGGCCTTCTTGAACTGGCCGAGCTTGGGCTTGCTCAGGCGGCTGGCCTTTTGGTCGTCGAAGGCGAGCTGGAGGGCGGTGTAGCCGTCGCGCTCGACGGTGCGGTGCGCGGTGACGACGTTGCCCTTGGCGAGCAGGACGGTGACGGGCACGCGGGTGCCGTCTTCCTTGTAGAACTCGGTCATCCCGATTTTCTTGGTAAGCAGTCCCATCTGGCGGTTCATGGGTGCCTCCTTTTCTTCTTGGGCACGTGCAGGCTTGGCGACATTGCCAGGGGCCGCAGCGGTGCCGGGGGACGGGATGATGGGCAAGGCGGGGGGCCGGGTCAAGGCCTCGGCGGGCCCCGGGCGTGATGCCGCTCATCCCTCGTCGGGTGTTCAGACCGACGCGCGCGTCGCCTGGGGCTCGGGGAGCCCGAAGAGCGCGCGGGTGTTGGCGGCGGTGGTGCGCGCGAGCTCGCGGGGATCTTCGCCGCGGAGCTCGGCGAGAGCCGCGCAGGTGAAGGCGACGTTGGCCGGCTCGTTGCGGCGACCGCGGAGGGGCTCGGGGGCGAGGTAGGGCGCGTCGGTCTCGAGCAGGATGCGCTCGCGCGGGACCCGGAGCACGGCCTCGCGCAGCTCGACGGCTTTTTTGAAGGTGGCGATGCCGGAGAAGGCGATGTGCCAGCCGCGCTCGAGCCAGCGCTCGGCCTCGGCGGCGTTGCCCGTGAAGCAGTGCACGACGCCGGGGTTGGCCCGGGCGGGGTGCTCGTCGAGCACGGACCACGCGTCGGCGTGGGCGTCGCGGATGTGCAGCACCAGGGGCTTGTCGATGGCCTTGGCTAGCTCGATCTGCCGGCCGAAGGCGCGCAGCTGATCCTCGCGGGGGGAGAAGTCGTAGTGGTAGTCGAGGCCGGTCTCGCCGATGGCGACGACCTTGGCCGAGCTCGTAGCCAGGCGCTCGATGGTCGCGAACAGCTCGTCGTCGAGGTGGCGCGCCTCGTGGGGGTGGATGCCCACGCTGGCGAACACCCGCGCGTGGGTGGTGGCCAGCTCGACGGCGGGGCCCATGGTGTCGGGGCTGCAGCCGATGTGGACCATCTGCTCGACCCCGGCGGCCTCGGCCCGGGCGAAGGTCGCCTCGAGGTCGTCGGCCATGGGCGCGTAGTCCAGGTGACAGTGGCTGTCGATCAGCCCCGGGATGTGGGGGGGCTGAGGCTTGGGTTTGCGCTTTTTGCCCATGGCGCCGCGGAAGCTAGCACGCCTCAGCGGTGCGGGCCCGGGCTCGGGGCGACGAAGGGATCGGGGCCCTCGGGGATGAGCGCGGGGGCGGAGTCGAGGGGCACGGGCAGCCCGGCGGCGCGGTAGGTCCACTCGGCGTTGCGCGCGAGCTCGATGGCCATCTCGGGCCACCAGCCCCCCGCCGCGGGTCCGTCGTTGCACTCGCCGTCGGACTCCCCGGGCACCTTGATCCACAGGTAGGCGTCGACGCGGGGATCGGCCGTGGGGCTCAGGGGCGGCTCGCCCACGGCGCGGCCGTGGGGGTTGCACCACTGCGAGCCCTCCGTGGGTCCGTTGCCGTTGCGGCTGGTGTCGATGACGAAGGGCTTGCCCCCGAGGAGCTCCGAGATGGCGAGGCCGTAGGCGACGGACTCCTCGGTGCCGACGTAGTTGGACACGTTGAGGGCGAAGCCCCGGGCCTTGGCCACGCCGGCTCGCTGCAGGCGCTCGGCCATGATCTCGGGGGGGTGCCAGCGCGCGTTGCCGGCGTCGATGTAGACCGCGGTCTGGCCGCCCTCGGACAGGGTCTCGACGGCCTCGGCGATGAGCCCCAGGCGCTCGCGCTGGCCCGCGGCGTCGAGGCAGTCGGCGAGGTTGCCGAGGGCGTCGGGCTCGAGGATGACGGCCGCGACGGACTTGCCGATGCCCCGCTGGGCCGCGCCGATCCACTCGCGGTAGGCGTCGGCGTCCTCGACCCCGCCCGCCGAGTAGAGCCCGCAGTCGCGGTTGGGGATGTTGTAGAGGACCATGAGCGCGAGGGCGCCCTGGGCCCGGGCGTTGTCGGTCTCGGTGCGGATCTCGGTCTCGACGTTGGCCGTCCAGTCGCCGAACCACAGCGAGACCGGCTGGGCCGCGAGCTGGTCCATGAGCTGGGCGTCCTCGGGCCGGGAGTTGCGCCACGTGTCGGCCTGGTTGCCCGCCCGCGACCACGCGTTGAGGTAGAGCGGGCGGCCGACGAAGGGGTTGGTGCCGGGCTCGACGGGCGGGACCGGGGTGAGCAGCTGGCAGCTGCTCGACGCGGCGGCGAGCAGCAGGGCCGCCGCGCCAGCCAGGAAGCTCGGACGGTTCGTCGCGGCGTCGATGCTCAAGGCGCGACCTCGCAGGGGTAGGGCTCGACGCCGGGGATGGCGTCGACGAAGTCGGCCTCCTCGACGCGGCTGACCACGGTGTCGGGCTCCTCGACGGCGCGGACGAAGAAGTCGCGCAGGGTCTCGCCGTCGACCTCGCCGGTCCACAGCTCGGGGACCACGGAGATCACGTGGACGCTCTCGTCGGACACGCTGGTGAAGTAATAGTTGATGCCCGGCAGGTCCTTGGTGTCGCAGTAGGTCTGGCGCATGGTGTTGATCCAGTCGGCCTCGTCCTCGAAGAAGGCGTCGCCTTGCTGGATGTTGTCCTTGGGGTTGCTGAGGATCAGCATCTGCTGCTCGGGGACCTGCTCGAGCCGGGGCGAGAGGGCCTCGGACAGCACCGGGCCGATGGCGCAGTCGCCCGTGAAGCAGTAGGAGGGCAGGTTCTTGACGGTGTCCCAGACCGGGAGCTTGGCGACGCCGAGGGCCCCGACGCCGACGGGGGTGCCGTTGTCGAGGGCCAGGCCCGCGTCGGGGAAGGCGATGGTCCGCGGCCACTGCAGCTCGTCGAGGAGCCAGTGGTAGTTGTAGATGGTGCCGTAGGCCCCGGCGGAGAAGCCCCCGAACAGGGCGACGAGCGCGTCGGGGCGAAAGCCCGGATCGCCGGCCGCGTCGAGCTCGCGCCACAGGTAGTCGCGGATCATCCGCAGAGACGCGCGCAGGTTGACGCCGCCGGCCCGGGGCAGCTGCAGCTCGCCGAAGTCCTCGACCACGCCGCCGCCCGCGAACACGTCCTGGTTGCAGTAGGGCAGGTAGACGATGGTCCACTCGGCGAAGGGGTTGACCTCGGGGTCGAGGCTGCCGATGCCGTCGCCGAGGGGGAAGTCGTCGAGGGCGTTGAACAGGCCCGGGCTGCTCTCGAGGCGGGCGGCGCAGTCGTCGGCGAACAGGCACACGCCGCCGCCCTGGAGGGCGATCAGCACGCGGTCGAGGGGCTGGCCCTCGGGGGCGAGGTGGATCTGGAAGGCGTAGTTGGTGCCGTCGCCACAGATCGCGCCGGACGAGGGGTCGAGCTCGACCTGGGTCCACTCGCCGCGGGTGGCCTCGAACAGCACGTTGTCCGGGCCGCAGTCGAGCCCGAGCTTGGCGGTGTCGGGGTGACCGGCGGCGGTCAGGCAGTCGACCTGGTGCGCGACCCGGGTCGCGTACTCGGCGGGCTCGAGGGCGGCGATGTCGGCCAGGTCGTCGCAGGCCTGCTCGATGTCGGCCGTGGCCGCGGCGAGGTAGTCCGCGCGCAAGGTGTCGAGGACCTCGGCGGTGCAGGTGTCGTCCTCGATGCAGGCCGCGGCGGCGAACAGGGACTCGTCGACCAGGTCCATGGTCGCGAGGTGGGCGGCGGCGAGGCACTGCTGGTCGACCCCGCCGGCGTTGGGCCACACGGCGCCCTGGGGCCCGCCGTAGGTGCGCCAGGCCATGGACGAGGCCTCGGACTCGCAGGCGTTGCGCAGGCGCCCGACGACCGCGTCGGTGCTCAGGCCGAGGAACTCGCCGTCGGTGCAGGCCGCGGTCACGCTGAGCTCGAGCTCGTCGAGGGCGGCGGCCGTCGCCGCGTCGTCGTCGGGGCAGGGGGCGTCGGTGGTCGCGTAGCAGTCGGCGACGGCCTCGGAGTAGGCGGCCACGCAGGTGCGCAGGGCGTCGAAGGACTCCTCGTCGCAGGCCCCGACGGAGCCGGTGTCCGTCGACTCCTCGGTGTCCGCGGTCTCGTCGGTGTCGCCAGCGGTGTCCGTGCTCTCGCTCGACTCGCCGACCTCGTCGTCACCCTCAGCCGCGTCGTCGGTGCACCCCGCCGCGCCGAGCATCAGGAGCGGAACCAGGGGCGTAGCCGCGAGATTGCGCGTGCGGAGCGGGGAAACCAGAGAAGCCAGGCGAACCATCACGACGGCAACGGTAAGCCAAGGCGAAGCGCGCCGCAGCTGTACTCCGAGGGCTGGTCAAAACGAGTCTTGCCGGCACCAGTGTCCATCTTGGCCGTCGTGAGATCGTGAGGGCCCACCACGCCTTCAGCCCCGCCAGATGACGCCCCCGCGAGCGGGGGCGACCACACACCCTCTCCAAGGTACGAACTTCATTGCCCACCAAGCCAAAGCGGAGGAGCGGAGCGACGAAGCGCCCCGGTCCCAGGCGACTGTGGGGGCAAAGCAGCGCTCAGTCGCAGGTCCACCGGAACACCCGGGTGTGGCCGCCCTCGAGGTTGCGTTCCTGGAGGATGACGCCCTCGGGGCTGGCGTGCAGCAGGCCCTCGCCGAGGGGCTCGGGGGACTCGACGTGCTGCCAGCTGCCCGAGTGGAAGTAGTGGAGGCTCGCGCCCTCGCCGATGGCGCCGAGCGGAGGCTCGCTCTCGGGGTCTTCGGGATCCTCGGGCTCGAGGGGCGGGGCCGGGGCGAGGGCCCACAGCCCGCCGAGCCCGTCGGCCGCCATCGCGGACGCGTAGGCCGGGGCGTCGGGCCAGCGCGAGGCGACGTAGCGCCACTGCTCGCCGTCCCAGACCATGAAGGTGCGCAGCTCGGGGGTGCCCGGGAAGTCCTGGGCGTACTGGTAGGCGCGCAGGAACAGCTGGCCGTCGACGAGGGCGAGCTGGCCCTGTTTGTGGTGGACGTCGGTGAGCTCCGTGGGCGGGAGCAGGACCCACTCGTTGTCGCCGTGGACGTGGACGTCGCCGAAGGCGTCGAGCAGGTAGCGGCGCTCGTCGTCGCCGGTCACGGCGATGAAGTCGGGGAGCTTCAGGGGCGGGGTGGTGCTGACCTGCCACGCGTCGCCCTCGCGCGACCACGCGGCGAGGTACTGGCCGTAGCCGGGCTCGGTGCGCCCGTAGAGCCACAGCTGGTCCCCGCGGCCCCACAGCAGCTCGAACTCGTGGGAGGAGGGGAAGTCGGCGCTCAGGTCGAGGGGCTCGCCGGCGCGCAGGTGCCACAGCCGCGAGAAGCTGCCGACCAGCGGGTCGCTGGTGCGCTCGAGCAGCCAGGCCTCGCCGGCCTGCGTCGAGACCAGGGACTGGGGGCTGTGGTAGTCGAAGGCGTGGTGGACCGCCCACGCGCCCGGGTCGTCGGGGGCCTCGGGCTGCGCGGAGCTGGACCACTCGTGGACGGTGGTGTCGCCAAAGCCAAACACGGACTCGAGGTCCTGGCCCACCATGACGTCGAGGTCGAACCACGCGTCGTGGTGGATGACCTCGAGCTGGGGCGTGGGCTCGTCGGTGAACTCGTAGAGGGTGTGGCCCTCGCGGTTGTCGTAGAGCAGCAGCCGGCCGTCGCGGGCGAGCAGGTCGACCTCCGAGCCGGGGTACCAAGAGCGGTCCGCGAAGGGCAGCTTGAGCACGGCCTCGGGCTCGGGGCTGTGGCCGTCCCAGCGGTACAGGCTGCCCAGGTCCGGGACCACGAAGTAGAGCTGGCCCTGGTGTAGGGCGCCCCGGACCCGGCAGTCTCCGATGTTGACGGGGAGCGCGGCCTCGACCCACTCCGAGGGCTCCGAGGCCGAGGGGGGGCGGGCGAGGCGGAGCTCCCCGAGGAGGCCGCAGGTGTTCCAGCCGGCGACCCACAGCCCCGAGGCGTCGGCGTGGAGGCTGGGGACCTCCTGGCCCGGGCCGTCGAGGTGGTCGAAGAACTGCCAGTCGTCCTCGCCCTCTTGGCGGTAGATGTCGATGCCCTCGTCCCAGTTCCAGCGGCTGACCCAGCGCTCGTCGACGCCGTAGGCGACCCACTCCATGTCGTTGGAGCCGAGGGGGGGGAGCGGCTCCCACTGATCGCCGGCTCGGCGCCACAGCAGGTAGTCGCAGTTGAACTGGCACTCGTCCATGAACAGCCACACGACGCCCTCGGCGTCCTGGCCCACCTCGACCCGCGTGACGTGCTCGGGGAGGGGAGAGGGCTCGAAGCCGTGCCCGTCGAAGTGGACGAGGTCGAAGCCGTCGCTGAGCCACAGGTCGTCGGGGGCCCCGCCGATGGTCTCGGGGACGAAGCTGCGCAGGTCGAACTCGGCCGTCGGCGTCCACGGACCCTCAACGCCGCTGGTCTCGGCCATGATGGCGCGGGAGCTGACGGTGAACAGCTCGCCGTCGTGCTCGCCGATGGCCCGCGGGAGCGCCGGGGTGCTCAGGGTCGCGGACCAGCACGGGTTGTCGGGGACGGGGGCGGGCCCGCTGCCGCTCTCGTCTTCGCCCTCGCCCTCCTCGGGCTCCGTCGTGTCGGCGCCGTCGCTCTCGCTGGTCTCGGCGTGGGCGTCGCTCGACTCGTCCGAAGAGCCCCCGCCGCAGGCCGTCGCCAGCATCAGCGCCAGGGCCGGAGCGAGGCGACGGAACTCCACGAGAGACGGTCTAGCACGGTCGCCGGTCACAGGCCGAGCTCCCGGTGGAAGACCAGCTCGGGAAACTCCAGGATGAGATCGAGTCGCGCGTCCTCGTCGGCGAAGGTTTGCGCGCGCAGCTCGGCGAAGCGGCGGCTGGCGGGGCTCCCCACCGGCGGGAGGGCGCCGAGGGCCGCGGCGTGGTCGAGGCGCACGACGATGTCGGTGGCGCTCGGCATCGAGCGGGTGCGCCACAGCAGGCGCCGGGCTTGCCAGCGATCTTCGAAGGTCTCGATGGCGGCGTAGTCGTGGCCGTGGATGGGGTGGAGGTAGCGGCGGCAGGTCGCGGCGAGGGCCTCGGCGGGCCAGGCGTGGGGCGCCAGCGCGTGGTGGATGGCCTGGGCGGCGACGTCGGCCGACTCGGCGAGGGGGTCGTCGGCGTGCTGGAGGGCCGAAGCGGTCGCCTGCTCGAGGGCGTCCGAGAGCGCGTCGGCGTCCCCGGGCGCGCCCTTGGCCTGGGCGCGCAGGTGGTCGTGGAGGGCCCGCAGCGCCCGCATCGGCCGGAGGTCTCGGCTCTCGGGGCGGAAGGCCTCGCGGATGACTCTACGGGCGCAGTCGCAGACCCACTGTGCCACCGCCGAGCTCGACTGGCGCCGGCACAGCTGGGTGAGGGTCAGGACTTCGCCGACGGCGCTCATGGTCCATGACCATGAGCGGCGCGTGTCCTGCCGCCACTGGGTCCGGTCGGGTAGAGTCGCCGTCGATGGGCGTCCTGTTCGAGCGTATGGGCCGAGTCGTCGTCGCGCGGGGTTTCTGCTGGGTTCTCCCGTGCGTGTCGATCGGCGCCGTCTTGGTGGCGTGTCGTCCCGCGCCGTCGGATGCTCCGATCGAGGCCTGCCCGGCCGAGGCCTCCCAGGCGGTGCCCGAAGCGTCTTCCGAAGCATCTTCCCAAGCGGACGCTTGCCCCGAAGCGCGCAGTCGATGGCTCGCCTCGTCCCCGCGGGTTCCGCTCGCGGTGGCAGGACCCGAGGGCGTCACCTCGGCGGGCGCGGACTGCTGCGCGCCGTGGCGGGATCCGGAGACGACGTGGCGGGCCGTCGACGCCTGGGGCCAGCCGAGCGGCGAGGCCACGGTGACGGGCTCGGACTACTACGACGCCTCCGAGTGCTGGGAGCTCACCCTCGGCCCCGCTTCGTCGCAAGCCCCCGCGCTCTACGTCGCCGGCGAGTGGCAGCCCGGCGCTTCCGCGCAGTGGGTCCCGAGCGCGTCGGAGCGCGCCGCCTTCGATGCCTTCCTGGAGACCCTGCGCGCGATGACGGCGTCGCCCGAGTACCACCGCAGCGCGTACACCAAGCGCCGAACCCCCGAGCCCGCCTTCTTCCAGCTGCCCCCCTCCGACGACTCTCACAACGCGCACCCGACCCAGTTCGCGGCGGTGGGCGGCTCGACCTTCGTCATCGCCTACGTCGCCAGCAACGGGCAGTGGACCCTGGGCACGCTGCTCAACGACACGGCCATCCCGGTCGGCCCCGTCGACACCTACGACCTCGTCGCGGTGGTCGACATGGACGAAGACGGCTTCCCCCGAGCTCGTCGTGCGCTCCGACGAGGGGCCGGCGTGGAACGACCTCGTGCTGACCCTCGAGAACCCCTACCAGCGCTACTGGTGGCGCGAGGCCGCGATGGGCGTGCTCGGCGGGACGATCTAGCTAGGACGCCCGCCGCTTGGGCTTCACAGCTCCTGGAGGAACTCCGCGACGTCCGGGTAGCTCGCCTCGAACTCGGCGAAGGCGTCGTCGTCCTGACACTTGAGCACCTCCTCGAGCACGGCGGTGCTGCTGTGGTTGATGATCGCCGTGGCGATCTCGGGGGCCACGAAGGCGTCGCTGCAGTCGAACAGGAAGCCGGCGAGGGAGGCCCCGCACACGTCGGCCTCGACGGCGACCTCGAGGATGTCCTGGCCCTCGTCGTTCTCGATCTCGCAGATGTCCGAGAAGGCCAGGTGTCCGGCGTTCTCGATGCCGACCAGGCGCTTGGGCGCGGCCGTGCCCGCGTAGCCGCTCTGGGTGCTCGAGTAGGGCACGACGCCGTCGGCGTTGCCGCCCAGGAAGAGCGAGGACTCGATGGCGGGGTTGGCCACGACGGGCTGGCCCGAGGCCATGGGGATGGACACGCGCATGCCGGGCTTGTCGGCCTGGTTGGCGGCGGCGCTGCCCCCCGCGCTGTGGCCACTGACGGCCATGCGCTCCATGTCGATGAGGCCGTCGAGGAAGGCCCAGTCCCCGCTCGGCGCGGCGAGGGCCGCGAGCACGGCGTCCGTGTCGCCGGACAGATCTTGCTGGCTCCCGGGCAGGCCGCACAGCGGGCCGAGGATGTCGCCGAGCATGAGGCCCGGGTGGTCGGAGCTGACGACGACGAAGCCGCGGCTGGCCCAGTGGGTGACCTGGCTCAGGGACTGGCTGCGCCACGAGGCCGTGCCGTGGACGAACACGACGACGGGGTAGGGCCCGTGGGCGGCGTCGATGGGCAGGTCGTCGTAGCAGTCGCAGACCTGCGGCGGCGCCTTCTCGTCGGGGATCTTGGCGGCCTCGGACTCGGGCAAGAAGGCGCGCAGATCGTAGCCCTTGAGGTCTGCGCCCGCCTCCGAGCCCCACTGCGCCGGGTACCAGATCTCGGTGGTCAGCCCGTCGATGACCACCGTCTTCGCGCCCACGGCCCACGGCCCGCGCTCGGCCGGGTCCTCGGGGACGGCGTAGAACTCCGCGTCCTCGCACCCGGGCTCCGTGGCGGGCTCGGGCTCGCCGGTGTCGGTGGTGGTCTCGGCGTCGTCGCTGGTCTCGGCGTCGTCGCTGGTGGTCTCGTCGTCGTCGCCGGTGGTCTCGGTGGTGTCGTCGGTGCCGTCGTCGCTCGACTCCCCCGCGCTCTCGCCGACCTCGTCGTCCGCCCCCTCACCGCCGTCGTCGCTGCACGCGAGCGCCACGGTGGACAGGGCGAGCAACACGGAGCCAGACAGGGGAGATACGCGACGCAGCCAGGACATGGCAGCGATCTAACACGGCACCTCATCCCAAAATTCGCCGTAAAAAAGCCGAAGAGCGACGCCGCCGGGGTGAAGCCGGCTCGCGTCGCTCTTCGAGCGTTGGGGACGAGAGGAGGATTACTCCTTCTTCCCGTCGCAGGCCGCGAGGTCCTCGAGGGACTCGGCCTTCATGGCGCACTTGGCCTCTTCGTTGAACTTGATCATGCCCTGCATCTCCTTTTGACGCTCGGCCGACTTGACGCACTCGGCCTTGTCCATGGCCTTGGCGGCTTCCTCACCGAGGTCCTTCTTGGTCAGCTCGATCATGTGGTCGCAGAGCTTGTCGGGGGAGGGGCCGCAGCCGGTGGTCAGGGAGACGAGGGAGATGAGGCAGGTCGCGGCGAACAGCTTGGTGGCGGTCTTCATATCGGATTCTTTCGGTTGCGTGATTGCAGTGAGGGGAGGCCCGACCATAGCCGGCAGGGAGGGCGCCGGCAAACGCTCGATTGCCCTGGGCGCGCCTGAGCGCACGCTCATGACCGATCCGCCATTGGCGAATGGTGCGGGCCGTGGGCGATGGGTCGATCAGCCGTCGCCGCGAATCAGCGAATTGGCCAACTCGCGCCAGCTCGGTGTGACCACCGGGGGACGGCCGATCACCTGGACGCCGCGCTCGAGCAGGGGGTCGATGTTGGTGATCGCCGAGCCGCTGATGATCACGCGCTCGAGGGCGGGCATGGCCATGAGATCATCGATGGACGCCACCGGCGTCGCCTCGATGTCGAGCATCTTGAGCCGAGGCAGCACCCGCAAGGGCCGAAGGTCGCGGACCCGGGTGTAGGCCAGGCGCAGGCTCTCGAGGGCGGCGTGGCCCGTCAGCGGGCTCAGATCGGCGAGCGCTCGAGCGCCGCGCAGGTCGAGCTCGCGCAGGGCGGTGAGGCTCATGAGCGGGCGAAGATCGAACACGTCGGTGCTCGCGAGGACCAGGCGCTCGAGGCTGCGGAGCTCGGCGAGGGGGGCGAGCTCGGTCCAGCCGGCGTGGCCCAGGTCGAGCTCGAGGAGCTGCTCGCGGCCGGCGAGGGGGGCGAGGGCGTGCTCGTCTCCGCGCGCGCCTCGACCCGACGCGCGCCCGAGGGCCAGGCGGGGCGAGGCGTGGAAGGAGAGATCGAGGCGGCGCAGGGCGGCGAAGGCACCGTGATCGGCGAAGGGCTCGAGGTCGGCGCGCAGGCTGGGGAGCACGAGGGTGTCGAGCTGGTCGAGCTGGCCGAGGCTGGCCAGATCGACGGGGGCGGCGCGGGCGAGCTCGAGGCGGCGCAGCCCGTCGAGCTTGGCGAGGGGAGCGACGCGCTCGAAGGCCGGGTCGGGGAGGCTCAGGCTGTGGAGATCGGCGAGCCCGCGCTCGCGCAGCAAGGCGGCGATCTTGGTGCAGCCCGTCGCCCGCTCGGCCGTGAGCGTGCGCAGCAGCGCCCCGGTGCGGGACTCGATGGCCAGCAATTGTTCGAGGGTCTTGGGGTGGTGGCGACGCAGCTGGGGATCCATGGCGAAGCCGCGGACCAGGCCCGGGTCGAGGTCGCCGGACTGCGCCAGGGGCCCGAGCCAGCTCGCGTACTCGGCCCGGGTCAGCTCCTCGATGCGGTGGCGCAGGACCTTGCGCTCGAAGTCCCGCGCCGAGGCGAGCGCGCGCTGCTCGAGGGCGATGAGCTCTCCCCGATGATCGCCCGCGGCGGACAGCAGATCGCCGAACACCGTCCACGCCTGCTCGTCCCCGGGGTCGCGGCGCAGCGCCCCCTCGAGCTCGGCGCGGGCCGTGGACGCTGCCATGCTCGTTTGCATAGCAGGCGGGGCGTCGGGCCACAATTGCCAGCTCGCGCGCCGCTTCGAGTGCCCCCGCTCGAGTGTGAGTTGAAGAGGGATCTCGCCGCGCCGAGAGCCTCGCCTTTGCCCCGCCATCTGTCAGGCTCACGGCCATGGACCGCAACCCCGCGCGGCTGTGCGTGCTCCGGGGAGCCCAGATGGCGCTCTTCCCCATGGCGGTGCTGTCGGTCTTTCTCCAGCGCCAGGTCGGCTTCACCGTCACCGACATCATGCTGCTCCAGGCGGTGTTCGGCATGGCCATGGTGATCTTCGAGTTCCCCTCGGGCTACCTCGCCGATCGCATCGGCTACCGGCGCACCCTGGTCCTGGCCTTCGCGCTGTGGACCGTGGCCTGGCCGATCTACGGCTACTCGACGACCTGGTGGGGGGTCGCGGGGGCGGAGCTGCTGCTCGGCGTGGGCATGGCGCTGCTCTCGGGCTGCGACAGCGCGCTGATGTACGAGTCGCTGCTGGCGACGGGGCGCGAGCACGAGTTCGCGCGCTGGTCCGGGCGCCACACCTTCTGGGGGCAGCTCGCCGAGGGCGGCGGGGCCCTGGCCGCGGGCTTGCTGTTCGCGTGGGGGGTGCAGGGGCCCTTCCTGGCCCAGGGCGCGGCCTCGGCCGTGGGCCTGCTCGTGGCCCTGAGCCTGGTCGAGCCGCCCCGGGAGCGCCCGGACTTCACCGACAGCTTGGGCCAGGTGCGCGCCATGATCCGCCACGTCGCCCGGGAGAACACCGAGCTGCGCGCGCTGATCGTCGCCGTCGTGGTGCTCGGCCTGGCCTCGTTCATCCCGGTGTGGACCGTGCAGCTCTACGCCGTCGACGCGGGCCTGCCCGAGCCGTGGCTGGGCCCGATGTGGGCCGTCGCCAACTTCACCGTGGCCCTCGCCGCCCTCGCCTCGCACCGCCTGGTGGGTCGCTGGCCCCTGGCCGCGACGGCGGGCCTGTGCGCCGCGCTGATCGTGCTGGGTTATCTGGGCCTGGGCCTGAGCCACGTGTGGTGGGGCTTCGTGGCTTACTACGCCCTGATGGTCATGCGCGGCCTGCAAGGGCCGGTGTTCCGCCACCGCGAGCAGCAGCTCGTGCCCAGCAGCGATCGCGCCGGCTTCGTGTCGCTGCGCAGCATGGTGTTCCGCTCGGGCTTTTTGGTCGCGGGGCCGCTGGTGGGCTGGTCCGTCGACCACCGCGGCCAGCACTGGACCATGCTGGTGCTCGCGGGGGTGTTCTTCGTGGCGTCTTGCCTGGTCGCGCTGGGGCTGCGCCGGGTCGCCCGCTCGGGCTCGGACTCGGGCGCGGGCTGAGAAAAATCGCCACCTGCTCCGCCCCCTCGGTGACACTGGGGGAGACGGGGGACCCATGCACCGAGACACTGGACGTCGCAGGAGAGGGTGGATGATCGGGCAGCTCGGCCTGCTGACGGGCGTGGGCCTGGCCTTCGCCGTGGGCGGGCCGGGGGAGCCGGCCCAGGCGGAGGGCCAAAACTGCGGGGAGGAGAGCCCGTGCGCCGTCAAGAAGCCGGCGGTGCTGCTGATGGTCGACTACTCGACCTCGATGAGCGCGATCTGGGACGTCGAGAATCAGCTCACGCGCTGGGAGGTCACCGTGGCCGCGCTCCAGGCCGCGACGCAGCCGGGCAGCTTCCTGGGCGACAACACCCAGCTGGCGCTGATGCGCTTTGGCCACGACCCCGAGCCCGGCGTCCCCGGGACGACCATCGACCTGGATCCCTCGGGCCTCGTCGACGGCCACAAGCTCGAGGTGGCCTGGCTCGACGCCAACGACGACACCTGGCTCGACTGCAGCGCCGAGGCCGTGGTCGAGAGCCTCGCGGCGACGCCGGCCCCGCCCGAGTTTGGCATCGGGACGTGGACCAAGGGCGCCCTCGATCGGGCGCAGGCCGAGGTCGCCGCGACCCGTGCGCTCGTGCCCGATTTGCCCGGGGAGCAGGTCCGCTCCTACGTCGCGGTGGTGCTCACCGACGGGCTGTGGACGGGCGCCGACGGGACCACCGCCCTCGCGCCGGCGGACCAGGACCCGGCGATCACGGCGACGGCGCTGCTCGACGAGGCCGACGTGCCGACCTACGTGATCACCATCGACGGGGACGCCCAGGTCGAGGAGGCCGCCGACGCCCTCGCCTTCGCGGGCGGGACCGGGGCGGCCTTTCACGGCGGGACGCCCGGGCTGCTCGACGGCGCCATCTACGGTCTGAACCAGGAGCTCCTCCACGACCACGCGCTCCCGGGCTGCTCGCGGCAGCACCCCCGGGTCATGGTGCTCCTCGACGCCTCCTCGTCCACGCTCAACGACTTCGGCGGGACCGTGCCCGGGACCATGGGGGAGACCGCCTGGGATGAGATCCGAGCGGGGCTGACCGCACCCGACTCGCTGTTCGACGTCGACGAGGGGCTCGCGCCCCAGGACATGTTGCACGTCGGCCTGACGATCTTTGGCCACGACGACGCGCCGGAGGAGCAGCGGGTCCTCGCCAGCTACGGCCCGTGCATGCGGGACAACCTCGCGTGGGCGCTGGACCCCGAAGTCAGCTGCGTCGAGCCGGGCTGCGACGACCCCTGGGGCGGCCCGACCATCGCGTGGACCTACCAAGACGGCAGCGCGGGGCCGCCCGGCTTCGACCTGCAGACGAACAGCCACATGCCGCGCTGCGAGGGTCCGGCGGACTTTTGCTGGGGCTCGGGGACCTTCACGCACCGGGGCCTGGAGACCGTCCGCCTGCATCAGATCGACTACGCGGCCGCGTCGCAGACCGACGACGCGCTCTACCCCACCGCCCCCGACACGCCCTACATCAACATCCTGATCACCGACGGGATGTACAGCGGCTACTCGAGCGACGCCCAGGTCCAGAGCGAGCTCGAGGCCATGTTCAACGCGGGCATCACCACCTACGTGATCGGCTACGGGGACCTGTTCGGCTTCCCCGACGCCGTCGCGCAGGTCGAGCAGATGGCCGACTGGGGCTCCGGCGGGGCCAACGACGCCTACCTGGCCCAAAACCAGGTCGAGCTCGAGGACGCCCTCTACGAGACCCTCGGGCCCCTCGAGTTCGACCCTTGCTGCGCGCTCTTGGACTGCTCCGAGAACCCCGAGCCGACCACCGAAGAGCCCGACCCGGGGCCGAGCTTCGACGACGACGACGGCGACGGCTCCGAGTTCCAGGACAGCCTCGACGACCTGGACGCGGACTTGGACGCGGAGTGGGAGACGGAGGCGGAGACCGAGAACGAGACGGAGACCGAGACCACCGACGGGCCGGGGGAGGAGAGCCCCGAGGACGACTCCGAGTCGACGGAGGACGAGGGCTCCGAGTCGTCGGGCTCTGGCGGCGCCGAGGATGAAATCGGCGATGACACCGAGGGCGGCGGCGAAGAAAGCGGTGGCTCGGAGGGGGCGGACGCGGACCCCGAGGCGGGCTGCGACTGCGAGGTCGACGGGGCGAGTGGGCCCCGGGGCTGGGCGGGGGTGGCCGGGTTGATCCTGCTGGTTGGACTCGGCGGTCGACGGCGACGACTTTCTTCCACCCGTTGAAGGCGTCTGCGCGCACTTCAAAGGTGAGTCCCAAGTCCCAGTCCTCAGCGCGTGGGTGGTCTGTCTCAGTCCTTTGGAGTCCCTCCTTTTGAGAAGGCTGCCCACGCGTTTGGGGATTTTTTCAGCAACTCGGCGACGCGGTCGACGGCCTCGTCGACCGTCGCCGCTTCGTGGATGCGGTCGCTGCGACGGTGGTCGAGGGCCTGACCGGCGAGGGTCGCCGCCCAGCCCGGCTCGCCGGTGAGCGCGACGATGGGCTTGTCCATCTGCCAGGCGAGGGCGAGCTCGGACAGCGTGCCCGCGCCCCCGCCGAGGGCGACGACGACGTCGCCGGAGCTGACCACGAGGGTGTTTCGCCCGTGCTGGAGGCCCGTGGGGATGGCGACGTCGACGAAGGGGTTGGCCGTGCTCGGGTCGAGGGTCGGGAGCAGGCCGACGACGTCGCCGCCCGAGGCTCGGGCCGAGCGGCGGGCGCCCTCCCCGACGGCCCGCATCACCCCGCCGAGCCCGCCGCACACGATGCGCCAGCCTCGATCGACGCAGGCCTCGCCCAACTCGGCGGCGAGGGCCATGAGCGAGTCCGGGCCGGAGGCGTTGCCGATCACGCTGACTTGAGGTCGCCGGGAGAGCTGAGGCTGGGGGGACGGTGGCTGAGCCATCGCCGAGGAGCATCGCCCAGGAAGGCCCGTATGTGGAAGGCTATCCCTCTCATCGCTACACGATGGATATAGGGTGGCGTGGCCATCTGAATCAGGTGCCGAAGTACGGACAACCTCTCTCAGAGATGGGATTTATGCGATATGTTGGCGATGCTCGCGGATACCATGGTGGAAAGTTGTTTAAAATCAACAACTTGTAAGAATGCTAGAAGTTATTCTTGAAGGTGACGGAATCCCGATGTAGGTTCACGATATGTCGGAGGAGGCAAAGGTCGGTGACGTCAGAGACTTCGTTGCACGGGCGAGGTCTGTGGGCATCTTCAAAAAAACGCACTCGACGAATGTACTCCAAGCGCTGAAGACAGCGACGGAGCAGGCTAGCGAAAACGGGCACAACCCGGACTCCTGGACCGTGAGTGAGTTTCGCAAAGAGTTGCCGGGCCTCTTCCAGGCCTATGGGGGGGCTAACAACGTCTCTACCAAGACCGTCACGACCTACGAGAAGCGCGTCCGCAAGTTGTTGAAACAGTTTGAGGACCACCACTCGGACACGGACGTGGAGTTTCATCAGTGGAAGGCTGAGGTTGAGGCTGATCGCGAGTCACGGAAGTCACGGCGGAAGAAGACGAAGAACGCTTCGAGTACAGCGGCGAAGACGGAGCCTACAGAGCCGAGTGGAGAGGTCACCATTGACGGTGACGGTACTCATGTCGTGAGTCTGCCGCTTCCTGGAGGCCGTCTGGTGTCGTTGACCAGTCCGGTGCAGATGACTCTGCGCGAAACGAAGATCGTGCAAAGCTGGATTGAAGCTCAGCTGAACGCGGCTGCGGCACTCGCGGCCTTGGACGAGGAGGACGACGACTAGCAGGCAGAACCCCAAAAAAAACAGGCCAGAGTGCTTTGGACACTCGGACCCGTAGTGGAGCCGGCTAACGCCGGTCCCAGTGAGATGGAACCACTATACTGCCCTCGTGTGTCCTTGGCCATCACTTCTTCTCTTCATTCAAGGAGGTTGTCATGGACATTTATCCGTGCACCAAGCGTCGTTGCCGATGTGGCTGGCGGCGCCCGGTCGTGATTCGTGAAATCAGCGGCCGGCGCGTTGCTCTTCACCGAGACGAATACCTGCGCTCGTTGTTGCGCAAGTGCCGTCAGCAGTAGCCGACGAGCGCCCCGTGTAGGCACTTCTACGGATACTCAGCACGGTGGGTATCCGCTATCGCCCAGGAAGGCCCGGCAGCGCACGCAAAAGCCCTCGACGTCCTCGAGCGCGGCGGCGTGGCCGAGGCCCGGGAGCGTAGCGAGGGTGGCCTCCGGCACGCCTGCGACGATCGCCCGGGACAGGTGCGGCGGCGTGAGCAGGTCGTGCTCGCCGACGCTGACCAGGGTCCGGGCGCGGATCTGGCCGAGCTGCGCGTCGCTCAGGTCGTGGTCCATGGCGCCCGCGATCAGCCGGCGCGCGGCGTCGAGGTCGAGGACCAGGCCGCGGTCGCGGTAGGCGAGCAGGGCCTCCCAGTTGCGGGCGAGGAACTCGGGACCCCACACCCAGGGCGTGGCCACGTCGAAGCGCAGGGCGCCGCCGCCCGCCTCCATGGCGGCGATCCACGCCTGCAGCTTGAGCTCGAGGAGCTTGTCGACCTGGGCGTAGGCGCCGCTGAGGATCAGGGTGTGCACGCGCTCGGGGGCGCTCGCGGCCAGGCACAGCGCCGCCGCGCCGCCGTTGCTCAGCCCGAGCACGGCGAGGGGCTCGGCGAGCTCGAGGGCGTCGAGCAGGCCGAGCAGGTCGCGGCCGTGGGTGGCCACGGGGTAGCTCGGGGCCACGGGCTTGTCCGAGCCGCCCTGGCCGCGGCAGTCCCACAGCAAGCAGCGGTAGTCGGCGAAGTGCGGCAGGTGCCCGGCCCAGCTGTCGAGGTCGGTCAGCAGCCGTTGACGAACACCAGCACGGGCGCCGCCGGATCCTCGCTGCCGGCCCAGCGGTAGCGCAGCGCAGCCGTCCACGTCGCAAGCGGTCGTCGGTCACGAGGCGGGCTCCAGCTGGGCGAGGGCCCGCTTGTCGATCTTGCCCGCGCCCGTGCGCGGCAGGGCGTCGAGGACGACCACGGACTTGGGCAGCTTGTAGCGAGCCAGGCGCTCGCCGAGGAAGGCCAGCAAGACCTCGGCGCTGAAGCCCTCGGCGCTCGGCTCGTCCGCCGCGAGGACCACGAAGGCCCGGCCGACCTCGCCCCAGCGCTCGTCCGGGACGCCGATCAGCGCCGCCTCGGCCACGGCCGGGTGCGAGCTCATGGCGCTCTCGATCTGCGCCGGGTAGATGTTCTCGCCCCCGGAGATGATCATGTCCTTGCTGCGGCCCACGATGGTCACGCAGCCCTCGGCGTCGGCTACGGCCAGGTCGCCGGTGCGCAGCCAGCCGTCGACGAAGCTCGCCGCCGTGGCCTCGGGGTTGGCGTAGTAGCCCGGCGACACGTGGGGTCCGCGGATCCACAGCTCGCCGACGCCGTCCGCTGGGCAGGGCTCGCCGGTCTCGTCGGCGACGCGCACGTCGACGTGCATCAGCGGCCAGCCGACGGCGCCGGGCTTTTCGCGCACGCGCTCGGGGGGCAGCCAGAAATTGTTGGGTCCGGCCTCGGTGAGCCCGTAGCCCGTCTTGAAGTCGATGCCCCGGGCCCAAAAGCCCTCGAACACCGGGGCGGGGCAGGGGGCGCCGCCGGAGATGATGAGCTTCAGGCGCTCGAGCGGCGCCTCGGCCCAGCGGGGGTCGGCCTGCATGGCCTGGAACATCGCGGGCACGCCAAAAAAGCAGCTCACGCCCCGGGGACCCGTCGGCGTGGGCAAGGGCGCGGCGAGCAAGGCGTAGAGCTCGTCGAGGTCGAAGGCGCGGCACAGCACCGAGCAGCCGCCCGCGTGGATCAGCGGCGTGGTGAACACGTTGAGCCCGCCGGTGTGGAACATCGGCGCGTTGAGGACGGCCAGATCGCCGGCGTCGAGGCCCCAGCTGGCCACGGTGTTGACCGCGTTCCAGGTCACGGTCGCGTGGGTCAGCACGGCGGCCTTGGGCAGGCCCGTGGTCCCGCCGGTGTAGCAGAGCACCCAGGGCTGGTCGGGGCCGAAGGCCTCGCGCTCGAGGGGCTCGCTACCGAGCGCGCGGCAGCTGGCGAGGCGCAACTCGGTTTGTGTCGAGGCGTCGTCGAGGGCGACGGTCCGGAGCCCCGACGGTAGGCTTGGGCGCAGGGCGTCGACGAGCTCGGCGAAGGTCTGGTCCCAGCACAGCAAGGCGGGCTCGGCCGCGGCGATCAGCGGCCCGAGCTCCGCGGGGGTCAGGCGCCAGTTGAGGGCCTGGAGCACCGCGCCCAGCTTGGCGCAGGCGAACAGCAGCTCGAGGTACTCGAGGCGGTTCTTGGCCAGGATGGCCACGCGATCGCCCCGCTCCACGCCCTGGACTCGCAGCCAGCGCGCGACCTGGTTGGTCTCGGCCTCGAGCGCGGCGTAGCTCAGCGCCCGGGGCTCGGCCGGGCTCGTCCCCGGCGCGCTGACGTCGAGGATCGCGGGCGCGCTCGGGGACAGCCGCGCCCGCCGGGCCAGCCAGTCGCTCGTCCAGGCCGCAGCGGACATGGCTCAGCTCCCGACGACCATGCCGCCGTCGACGCTCAGGGTCGTGCCGCTGATGAAGCCCGACTCCTCCGAGGCCAGGAAGAGGTAGGCCCGGGCGATGTCCACGGGGTCGCCGATGCGGCCCACGGGGGTGCGCGCGACCATGGCCTCGAGCACGCGCTCGGGCATCTGCTGGACCATCTCGGTGGCGATGAAGCCGGGGGCGATGGCGTTGACGGTGATGCCGTAGCGGCCGAGCTCGCGGGCCCAGACCTTGGTCATGCCGATGACGCCGGACTTGGCCGCGACGTAGTTGGTCTGGCCGAAGTTGCCGTAGAGGCCGACGACCGAGGAGGCGTTGAGGATGCGCCCGTACTTGGCGGCGATCATGTGCGGCGCGACGGCCTGGGTGCACAGGAACACGCCCTTGAGGTTGACGGAGATGACCGCGTCGAACTGCGCCTCGGCCATCTTCTTGACGACCTCGCCGCCCTTGACCTTGACCAGCTGGCCGTCGTGGAGGATGCCGGCGTTGTTGACCAGGACGTCGACGCGGCCGTGCTCGGCGATGATCTCGGCGACGGCGGCCTCGACGGACTCGGCCGCGCTGACGTCGACCCGGGCGAAGTCGGCGCTGCCGCCCGCGTCGGCGATCTCGGCGATGAGGGCCGCGCCGGCCTCTTCGGCCAGGTCCCAGGCGACGACGTGGTAGCCCGCCTGGGCGAATTCGAGGGCGGTGGCGCGGCCGATGCCGTTGGCGGCACCGGTGATGATGGCGACTCGTTTGTCTGTGCTCATGTGCGTGTGATTCAGGCGCTGGCGCTGGCGGTGGATCCCCAGCGGATGACGGAGGCGGACCAGGCGTAGCCGATGCCGGCCGCGACCATGACCATCAGCTGGCCGTCGCGGAGCAGGCCGCGGCGCTCGGCCTCGACGCAGACCAGGGGCTGGTCTTGCTGGCCGAGGTGGCCGAAGTCCTCGAGGTAAAAGCTCTGGGTCTCGCGCAGGCCGAGCTCGCCGAGGACGTAGCGGTGGGCCGAGCGCTTCATGTGCAGGATGTTGAGGAAGTCGATGTCGGCCCGGCCCAGCGGTCGCCCGTCTTCGACGGAGCGCTCCAGGGCCTGGTCGACGACGGCGAGGAAGTTGGCCATGGACTTCTTGTCCAGCCGGGCCTTCATCGCCGCGGGGTCGGGCACGTCGAGGGCGCGGCCGCCCGTGCCCACGGGGTCGTCGAAGCGCGGGTCGACGGTCCCGCCCTGGGGCACGATGACGTCGAGGCTGAAGCTGCCGTCGGTGATCACCGCGCTGCCGAGGACCCGGTTGCGGGGGTGCCCGCGGCGCAGCAGCAGCGCGCCCCCGCCCGCGCTGAGGTTGATCAAAAAGCGCGCCCGAGGGTTGGCGAAGTCGACGTAGTCGCAGTTGCGGTAGCCGCCGGCGATCAGCACGGTGTCGACGCCGGGGGAGGCCAGCATCATCGCCCGGGCGATCTCGATGGCCGCCATGGTCGTGCCGCAGCGCTGCTGCACGTCGATGGCCCAGGCCCGGTGCGCGCCCAGGTCGTGGGCCAATTTAATCCCGGCGGTCCACAGCGGGTGCTCTTTCCACTCTTCGGTGGTGCACAGCACCAGATCGATCTCGGCCGGATCGATGCCCGCGCGCTCGACCGCGTCCTGGGCCGCGAACAGGCCCATGGCGTTGGTGTGATCGTCGGGGCCGGGGACGGGCTTTTGGTGGATGCCGAACTTTTCGCGGATCACGGCCTCGGGGATGTCCGTGGCCGCGGCGATCTCGGCGGAGCTGAGCTTGCGCTCGGGCACGTAGGCCCCGGCCGCGAGCACGCCGATGCTCTGGTCGTCAGGCACGGGCGGCGTCACTGGCCCAGCCACCCCGTGATGGTCTCGACGGACAGGTCGGACCAGCCGAGCTCGAGGTGGTTGACGTCCTCGAGGATGGCGACCTGGCCGAGCTTGCCGATGCCCTCCGCCGACGCGCAGGACTCGACGAAGACCACGCCGTCGCTGGGCCCGGCGATCTCGTTGGGGATGCCGGGGATGTAGCTGTTGGGCGAGGTCAGCTCGCTGCACAGCAGGAAGGTCTCGACGCTGGCGGGCGTGCCGGCCTCGACGATGGTCTGGACCAGCGAGCCCTGGGCGATGGTGAACTCGATGCCCTTGCCCCGGGCGAGCAGGCCGGTGTAGTCGCCCTCGCCCCAGTAGGTCGCCAGGGAGTCGGCGATGGCGTAGTCGCCGAAGCCGTTGTTGGCCACGGCGGTCAGCGGGTACTCGTCGATCCACATGTCGACCATCTGCCGCTGGCCGCGGAAGTAGTCCCCCGCGGCGGTCTCGTAGACCGCGTACTCGCTCAGGTCGATGGTGCTCAGGCCGACGACCTGGGCGTCGTGGGCCACGGGCGCGTGGATGGTGCCGTTGGGCGGCCACACGCCGAGGTTGTGGGCGGTGCCGTAGCGGAACAGGTAGTCGAAGCCGAGGTTGGGCCCGCCGATGAGCACGAGCTTGCGGACGTCGTCGGCGTAGGCGCGGCCCCAGTCCTCGCGCACGCCGGACACGTACATGCGGGCCGCGAACGCACCCTTGGACCAGCCGATCAGGTCGACCTGGGCCGCGGGCTCGTCGAGCTCGCAGGTCTGCGCGCGGACGATGTCGATGGCGTTGTGGATCTGCTCGGCCCAGTAGTAGTTGTCGCCCTGGCTGTGGGCCATGGTCACGGCGACCACGGGGTAGCCCGCGGCGACGAGGGCCTGCATCAGGCCCTCGTTGGGGCACTCGGGCTTGCCGCAGCCAAAGTCGCCGCTCTCGCCGGGGTCGGACCACGCCCGGTCGGCGTTGTCGTTGGCCCCGTGGGCGAGGACCACGGGCGTGCGCCCGCTGGCCAGGGCGGCCTCGAAGTTGGGCGCGTAGTAGAGCAGCAGCTCGCTCGAGTGCGGGGTCGGGTCGAAGGCGAAGAACTCGAGGCGCTGGGCCTTTTGCTCGGAGCGGGCGTCGGGGAAGAAGGCCTCTTGCTCGAAGCCGGGGTTGGCGTCGACCCAGCGCTCGACCTTGGCCCAGCCGTAGTCGACCTCGGTGTAGCTCTGGTCGAGGCTCAGGCCGTCGAGCAGGGCCGCGGGGTCACAGGCCGCGCCGGTCTCGGAGCCGGTGTCCTCGGTGTCCGCGGCGGTGTCGGTGTCCGCGGCGGTGTCGGTGTCCGAGCTGGCTTCGGAGCTGGTGTCTTCGTCCTCGGTCTGCGGCCCGACCTCGTCGGCGCCGCTGTCGTCCTCGCCCGACCCGCCCGAACCAGGGCAGCCGAGGGCGGGGAGCAGCAGGGCGAGGGGGAGGATGAGGTGGCGGGCGGGGAAGCAGCTCACGCGCCCTGCTCCCGCAGGAAGGTCCGCAGCTCGGCCAGGAAGGCGTCTTGCTTTTCGATGTGCGGGCCGTGGCCGCAGTCCTCGAACACCACCTCGCGGTAGCGGCCGCCGGCGGCCTGGTAGGCGTCGAACACCGCCCGGGTCTGGGCGACCATGGGCTGCGAGGGGAACACCTCGGCGCCGGGCCAGCCGGGCACGGCCCCGAGCTCGCCGAGGGTGCCGAAGTCGAACATCGAGCGGTCCGAGACGATCTGGTCGTCGGCGCCGCGGATCCACAGCACCGGCGGACCGCCGGCCCCGAGCGCGGCGAAGCCCGCCTGGTCGAGGTACTTGGGCGAGAGCGCGTTGTTCATGCCGGTGACGCCCGGGGCGACGCCGGGCCAGTTGGGCGAGTCGACGACGTCGCCGGGGTAGGTGGTCGCGCCGGCGGTCGTGTCGAGCATGGCGCTGAGGTAGGCCTCCTCGCGGGCGGGCTCGAGGGCCAGGCCGGGCTTCCAGTAGAAGTTGACCATGACGTTGCGCGGGGTCACGGGGGCGTCCGAGCCACGCTCCTTGGCGGCGAGGAAGGCCACGAAGTCGGGGTTGGCCGTGCCGCCGCCCGATCCCCCAAAGTCGGGATAGCAAGGCGTCCCGGCCACGTCCTTGGTCCCGCCGAAGCCCTTGGGCGAGCCCGGGTTGAGCAGGGTCAGCGAGGCCACCCGCGTGCCGTGGTCGAGGGCGAGCTGCAGGGCCACGTTGCCGCCCACGGACCACCCGACGACGTGGACCTTGGCGTCCGCGGCCAGGCCCAGATCGGGGTGGGCCAAGAGCGCGGCGAAGTCGTCGGACATGTCGGCCATGCCCCGGGTCGCGTCGATGGCCTCGAGCTGGCTCTTGCCGTAGCCGCGCATGTCCGGCGCGATGACGTAGTAGTCCCGGGCGAGCTCGGCCTGGACCTGATCGAAGAACACCGCGCTCGACACGTTGCCGTGGATCAGCAAGAGCGCGGGCTTTTGCGGGTCCCCAGCGACGAAGGCGTGGGTGTCGAGGCGGTCGGTGGTGAAGCGGCGGGACTGGAGCTCTATGGAAGGCATGGGGGCGCCCGAAGGTGGCACGCCCTCCTGCTCTTGTCAGCTGATCGATGGGACACGCGCAGCCTGGATCACGCCGCTCACTGGTACCGCGGCGTGTTACCGGAGAACTCGCAGTCTTTGCGGGCTCGAGCTAGCGAAGGTCGAGGATCACGCGGATCTCGACGGCGTCGCCTTTGGCCCGGTCGATGCGCGCGATGGACCAGTCGACGCCGTGGAGCACGGACTCCATGCAGCCCTCGGCGGCGTCGAAGGTTCCCTCCCATTCGATGTCGACCAGCGCACCGGAAGCGTCGAAGCGCAGGAGCACGGGCACGGACTTCTTGCCGCGCAGGCCGTACTGGTCGTAGCAGGCCTCGAACATCCCGGCGCGCCGGCGGACGGCTCGGCGCACGAACTTGGCCTTGAGCCCGTCGGGGGCGTCGACGCTGCGGACCCGGAACACCGGGTCCCAGCCCGAGCCGCCTCCGCCGGCGCTGACGGCCATGGCCGCCGCGTAGCTTTCACCGTAGATGGACATCCTGGCCATGCCGCCCGCGTCGCGGGAGGCCGTGGGCGACACGTCGACGAGCACCGTGAAGTCCCGGCTCGAGCTCGACGCCACGGGCATGTTCACGGCCTGGCCCTGGACCGGGTACGAGACGTCTTCGGGCATCTCGACGGCCTGGTCGACGCGCACGGGGTCGCCGTCGCTGACGACCCGGCTGGTGTCGACGGCGATCAAGCTGGTGTAGGCCGTGACCAGGTGATAGCTCAGGCCCAGATCGGTGACGTGGCGCTCGAGCTCGGCGTGGTCGAGGACGCCGTCGTAGTGCCGCGCCGTCAGGTCGCCGATCTGCTCCCGGGCCCACAGCGTGGCCAGGGTGCGGTCGTCCTCGGGGCTCGCGGCCACGGTGATCGGCAGCTCGACGGTGGTCTGGGTCCCAGCCACGGTCGCCCGCAGCACGGGCTGGGCCTGCGCGAGCTGGGCGGGGTCGAGGCTGTCGTCGTAGCGCCCGACCCACACGGTGCTGTGGCTGGCGTAGAGGTCGGGGAGGGTGTCGGCGCTGGGGAACACGGCCTGGACGGGCAGGCCGTCCCAGTCGATGTGGATGTCGGTGAGCACGGCGCTGTCGACCATGCGGGTGTAGGCCTCGACGGCCTCGCGCGGGTGCTCGCGGTTGCCGACGGCGAGGTAGCGGCCCTTGCCGGCCTTCGACAGGCTCGCCAGCAGCTCGCGGTTGGGGGACGAGCCGATGCCCATGCCGAACACCCGGGCGCGCTGTCCGGCTTTGTCGGCGGCGCGGACCAGCGCCGAAGCCTGGCGGGCGATCTCGTCCTCGTTGGAGATGAAGCCGTCGGTCACGAAGAATACGTAGCGGTGCCGGCCCAGGCCGATCTCGGGGGACAGCGCCGCGTCCACGGCCCCCGACATCATCGTCCCGCCGCCGGCCTGGAGCCCGTCGATGAAGCGCTCGGCGTGGACCAGGTTCTGCTCGTTGGCCGGGACCGCGGCCTCGTAGAGCATGGCGGTGCTGCTCTCGAAGGAGATGACGTTGAAGGTGTCGACGGGGCGCAGGTGGGACAGGGCCTCGCGCAGGGTCTGCTTGGCCAGGGCCAGGGGCACGCCGCTCATCGAGCCCGAGCGATCGATGACGAAGATCATCTCGCGCTGGCCGACGAGGCTGTCGAGGTCGCTCTGCGGGGGCTCGACGACGAGGGTGAAGTGCCCGGGCTGGGCGCCGGCCACCGACTGGCTCAGCTGCGGGCCGAAGTAAGCCGTGGCCTTGGCCTGGGCGGCGGTGCTCTGCCAGCGGACCACGAAGTCGCGGTTGGGGAGGGTCTTTTGGTCGGCCAGGCGCAGGGCGAAGCCGTCGCTGGTCTCGCTGCCGACCACGGTGTGCGTGGGCGAGTCCCAGCGCTGGACCTTGCCGCCGGCGGCGACGGTCATCGACAGCGACACGTCGTGGCCCGTGCGCGTGCCCTCGCCGACGATCGGCGGGGACACGGCCGCGTGGGCCTCGGCGCTGGTCCCCGGCGGGGAAAAGCGCGGCCCGACGACCATGGGGAATACGAACTCGTAGTTGCCCCCGTCTTGGGTCAGGGTCTGGACGTACTGGACCTCGACCTCGACGCTCTCCCCGGGCGCGACGTTGGTGACGGATTGGGTGAACACGTTGGGCCGCTCTTGCTCGAGCAAGGCCGCGGTGTGCCCGGCCTCGCGGGCGTCGGCGAAGCGCTCGACGGCCTTGGCCTTGGTCTCGACCTCGGACTCGATGGTGCGCTCGCCGATGATCATCCGCATGTCGTCGACGGCCGCGTTCTCCGGGAGCGGGAACACGTAGCGGACCTCGATGGGCTGTTTGAAGCTGTTGTGGAAGCGCTGGCGGAGCTTGACCTGGGCGACGTGGCCGTGGACGTGGGCGTCGACGTCGGTGTGCTCGAGGACCAGGGCCGCGGGGCCACCCTTGCTGTCGTCGACGCTGGGCACGATCAGGCTGGGCATCTCGCCCGGGTCGGTGAACGCCCGGAGCTCGCCCTCGCCCGTCGCGGCGAACAGCGGGGAGCCCGACTGGGACTGGGCGACGAACTCGACCGTCGGCTTGGACTTGGACTTGGCTTTGCGCTCGGCTGGCGCGGAGGACTGGGTCTCGAGCTTGGAGGTCGCGACCGGAGCCGTCGAGGTCGCCGGGCCGTGGCAGGCCGCGAGGGGCAGGGCGAGCAGGGCGGCGGCGGACAGCGCCGTCAGCCGCGAGAGACGGGAGAGGGGGAGAGGGGAGCCAGCCATGGCTCGCAAACCGCGGCTGGGTGGCCGCCTTTCAGGTCGGCGAGACAAATCCCCGCGTGCCGAGAAAACCTGAAAGCCTCCACTGGTGTCTGCGTTGCCAGGGACTTTGAGGGCCGACTTCAGCCCTCGCGCGCGCCCCTAACCCCGAGGGCTCGGGCGAGCTTCGAGGGTCGCTCGGGGTCGTGGCGGGTCGGGTGCTCCATCACCTCGGCCATCTCGCTCGCGTCCGCGCGCAGCCCCGCCGCCTTCGCCCACTGGCCGTAGCGCCGCGCCCCCGGCCGCGCGCTGAGGCCGTGGGCGAACACGCTGAGCAGCACGGTGAGCATGGCGACGGCGAACAGCTGCTCGCGGTGGGCGATGGCCTCGCGCTCGATGATGATCAGCCCGAACAGCACGGTGGCCAGCCCGCGCGGGCCGAACCAGCCGAGGAAGGCCACGGTCGGCCAGCGCACGCCCTTGCCGACCATGGACAGGGCGACGGGGACCATGCGGATCGCGGTCAGGCTGAGCCCGGCGTAGACCCACGCCGTCGCGCTGGCGCCCGCGACCACGTCGACGGCCCACAGCGCGCCGACGAGGGCGAACACGGCGATCATCAGCAGCTGGCCCTCGGTCTCGAGGAAGGCGTGGACCGAGCCGGCGAAGCCCCGGGCCGTGTTGCCGAGGACCAGGCCCGCGACGAAGGCGGCGATGAAGCCGTTGCCGCCGATGGCCTCGGCGGCGAAGTAGGCCAGGGGCGCGAGGCTGAGCCCGGCGATGCGCTCGAAGGTCTCGCCCATGGCCCCGCTCGCGCACGCGCGCTCGGCCAGGTAACCGCCGACGAGGGCGACGAGGATGCCCGCGACGGGGCCGAGGCCGACCTGCATCAGCCAGAACACCACCCACTTGGTGCCCTCGCCGGCTGCTTGGGCGGCCTCGCCCTCGCCCCCGCTGGCCAGGGCCGCGAACACCATCACCACCGGGAGCGCGACGCCGTCGTTGAGCCCGCTCTCGACGTTGAGGCTCTGGCGGATCGCGGGCGGCACTTCTTCGCTGCTGACCACCGCCTGGCCCAGCGCCGCGTCCGTGGGCGCGAGCACGGCGGCGAGCAGCGCGGCCTCCCACACGCTCAAGCTCGGGAACAGGAGCTTTGCGGCCACAGCACCCAGGGCGATGGTCAGGGGCATGCCGATCGCCAGCATCCGGCCGGGCAGGCCGGACTCGCGGCGCAGGGCCTGGAGGTCGATGCGCGAGGCGTCGCCGAACAGCACCAGCATCAAGGTCAGCTCGGCGAGCACGTCGACGACGCCGTGGGCGAGGGCGCTGGTGGCCTCATCGGTGGCGCCTTCGGCCATGGGCAGGCCGAGGGCGTGGGGGCCGACCAGGGCGCCGAAGGCCACGAACACCATGGGAGCCGAGACGCCGAAGCCGTCGAGCTTGCGGGACAGCAGCGCGAAGGCGAGGACGAAGGCGATCAGGACGATCCAGGTCGTGGCCATGCAGCATCCTAGTGCGCTGGGCTCGCGGTTGTTTCAGCTGCCGCGCCTGTTCGAGTCGACCTCGCGCCCTGAGGCGCTGGGCTGCGCGCTCACAGGTTCTCTTCGATGAGCTGGAGCACGGTCGGCGCGTTCGCGCTGCTGCTCTGCCAGTACTCCAGGACCATCTCGGGGCTGAGCACGAAGAGCTGGGGGACGGCCCCGGGGGCGTAGATCGGCATGAACTGCACGGCCTCGTCGGCGAGTGCGGGGATGACCTCGCTGGGGTGCTGCTCGTGCCAGCTCTGGACATCGGCGAGGCTCGGGGCGTTGCCGTCGATGTCTTCGCCGACGACGGTCACGAACAGCACGCGCCTCTCGTTGATCTTTTGGACGACCGAGGGGTACTGCTGCTCGTAGAAGTCGTTCGCGGGGCCCTCGACGCCCGCGAGCCAGTCAGCCATGGCGTGGCAGGGGCCGCACCACTGCGCCGAGACGTCGATGACCACCGAGGCCGGGTTGCCCGAGGGCGTGCCGGTGAACTCGCTGAAGTCGTAGGTGTCGACGAGCTCGCCGTACTGGTCGAGGTAAGTCGCGCGGGGCAGCAGGGAGCCGGTGATCTTCGTGGCCTGGTCCCAGGTGCCCTGCTCGAGGGCGTCCTTGTTGGGGTTGTAGGGCCAAAAGCCGGCGTAGATGCGGTCGTCGTAGTCGAGGGGGTCGGTGCCCTCGGTGACCTCCCAGCTGTCCCAGTAGCCGTCCTCGTCGGTGTCGACGGCCGTGGGGTCGGTGCCGAGCTCGGCCTCTCGCGCGTCGCTCAGCCCGTCGCCGTCGGAGTCCACCGGCCCCGCGTCGCTCGCCTCGTCGGCGGCGGTGTCCGAGCCCGCCTCGGCGGGGTCGCAGGCCTCGGTAAAGAGCGGGAGCGTGGCCAGCAGGGGTGTAGAGCGGGCGAGGATCGTCATTCGATGACAATCATCGCGCACCCGGAGGCTTTCACCAAGGGCGAGCCCCGAGCCGCTTCGATCAGGCCCGCGGACCGGCGGCCTTGCGCGCCGCGAGGCGCTCGGCCTTGGCCTTTTGGAAGGCCTCGTAGCGCATCGGGTTGAACAGGTTGGCCTGCTTGTGGTGGTAGCCGTGGTAGTAGATGCCGAACCAGATCCGGTTGCCCACCCAGTAGTAGCCGTGGTCGAGGTTGACCGGGAAGTAGCCCTCCTCCGGCTTGTGCGCGTTGTGGGTGCACCAGTTGAAGTGATTGATGTGCAGGAAGCCAATCACCGAGGCGGGCAGGAAGAACAGGAAGAAGCCGACGGGGCCCAGGAAGACGTACCAGCAGGCGATCAGCACGATGTTGGTCGCGTAGCTGGTGAACGCGCGGCGCTTTTCGAAGCTGCGGTTCTCCTCGGTGTCGCCGTAGAGGTCGAAGAACTGCATCTGCAGCTGGCGCTCGACGTTGGTGATCGTGTGCCAGGTGAACTTCCAGTAGCCCGCCGTCTCCTTGGTCAGCGGGTGGGGGTCCTTGTCCAGGTCGTCGCTGTACTTGTGGTGGCGACGGTGGATGATCTCCCAGCTCGCGTAGCGGGTCAGCACGATGATCCCGCACAGCTCGCCGACCAGGCGGTTGATCGCCTTGGGGAAGTTGCCGTGGGAGCAGTTGTGGATGAACACGCTGGCCAGGATGTGCAGGTGCGTGACCAGCGGGAGGGCCAGCAGCCACCACCAGTTGAACTCGGCCCAGGTCGGCGTGAGCCCCTGCCAGCCGAGGGCGAGCATGGTGGCGAGGATCGCCGAGAACAACACCAGGTAGGTGCCGTCGTAGAGCACGTAGAAGGCTCGGCGATGGCGAAAGCGCACGGAGGGCTGGGCGGTCAGAGCTGCGGCGAGTCCAGACACGGCTATCGGCGGGGATATCACACCGTTTTGGGGGCGTCGACTCCCCCCGTGGACCTCCCGCGGGCCCGATGCTAATCAGCCTTGCATGGCCACGGCCACCTCTTCCGCGGGTAGCGCCGCTGCCCCGCGTCTGGTCCGGCGCCGCGCCGAGTGGCGGCAGATCGGCATCGTGGCGGTGTACTGGAGCCTGCTGCTGACGCCGGTGTTCGTGCCCGCGGCCCGCAACCTGCTGGTGCTCGCCGCCGCTTGCTACTTCAGCTTCCTCAACTCGGTGGTGATCCACAATCACCTCCACCAGGGCATCTTCCACAGCAAGCGCCTCAACCTGGTCTGGCGGGCGGTGCTGAGCTTCGGCGCCCTCTACCCGGCCTCGGCCAACATCCCCTCGCACAACCTGGTCCACCACCACTTCGACGACGACGGCGACCTCGACTGGGCCTCGCCGGCGCACGTGGGCTTTGGCTGGAACCTGCTCAATTTGCTGCACTTCCCCAACGTCGCGGGGCCGCGGACCTTCGCCGGGGTCCAGCGCTGGGCCGCGTGGAGCCGCCACCCGACCTTCGTGCGCCAGTATCGGCTCGAGTCGGTGTTTGCCTTTGGGCTGACCGGCGCGCTGATGGCCTTCGACTTCTGGGGGACCTTGTTCTTCGTGGTCCTGCCCCAGCTCTACGGGGCGCGCTGCATCCTGCGCATCAACCTGATCCAGCACGACCGGGCCGACACGGCCTCGGAGTGGAACCACTCCCGCAACTTCGTGGGCCGCGGCTTCAACTGGATCATGTGCAACAACGGCTACCACACGATTCATCACAACCGCGCAGGCATGCACTGGTCCGAGCTCGCCGACGCCCACTCCCGGGAGGTCGTCCCGCGCATGGATCCGCGCCTCGACGAGCCGAGCATGGTCGCCTACCTGCTGCGGACCTACCTGCTGAATTTGCGGCGCCCGGCGAAGTTCGTGTTCGGGGCCGCGGGCGATGCGGCGGCACAGCTCCCGGAGCTCGCGTCCCGGGCCGTGCGTCGGGCCGAGGCAGACGCGGCCGCCGTGGCCGAGGCGAGCTGAGCATGTGGGGCGCCGACACGCAGGGGCTCGAGGTCTTCGCGGCCATCGCCCTGGGCTTTTTGTGGATCCACACCCTGCTCATCGCCTACGCGGCGCTGCTCGACCGCCGGGGCCTCGCCAGCCGCCTGGCGCGGGCGCGGGAGGCCGTGGTCGGGACGGTGGTCGAGGCCGCCGGGCCTGAAGGCGTGCTCGCCCGGGCCGAGGTCGACCAGGTCGGCCGGACCAAGGGCGACGGCGTGGTCCACTTCGCCGATCGAGCCCACCGCAGCGTGGGCTGGGCGGGGGTCCTCGAGGTCGGCGGCGAGCGTCACAGCCTCGCGCTGGAGGGCGCCGAGGTCTGGCCCGAGCTCGACGCGCGCGAGCGGGCGGCGGCCCCCGAGAGCGCGGCCCAGCTCGAGTCCGTGCTGCCCCAGGCCAAGCGCGCCAAGGGCTGGCGGCGCACCGTAGCCGTCGACGTGGGCGCGGTCGGCTCGACGGTCTACTACCTGCCGGCGCGCGGGCAGGAGCCGGCGATCGTCTCGGCCCTCGAACCCCTCGGCTGGCTCCGGACCAAGCGCCGGGCCGCGCTGCTGTTCGTGTTCGCCGAGCTCGCCGTCGCCGCGGGGTGTACGGCGCTGGCTCTGGTCCCGCCCGCCTTTGGGTGGGTGTCGATGCTCGGCGGCGCGGCCTGCCTGGGCTTTTTCCTGGGCGTCCAGCCCCTGGGCGTGGCGCTGACCGACGCGCTGCGGACTCCGGACCGCGCCTACCTGCGCGGTCGCTGGGGCTAGCCTCGACCTGGCTGAGCGGCCTGCGAGTGCCAGCTGGCACGGCCTCGTGACGGGCCGAGCGATGTAGCATCCGCGTCGATGATGGCGCGCGCGAGAGCAGGCCTGGTTGTCCTTGGGTTGTCCTTCGTGGGGGCTTGCGGCCCCGCGGTCGAGCTCGACGACGCGCAGCTGCGAGCGGCGCAGATCGATCCTGCCATCGAGCCCGCCTTCGCCGAGGCCGAGCGAGTGCGGGTGCTGGTGATGCTCGAGGTCCCCGGGCTCGCGCCCGCGGGGCAGCGGCAGGTCACCGGGCTCGAGGGCGAGCGCAGCGCGGCCCGCATCGCCGAGGCCGTCGACGCCGTGCTCGCCTCGCTGCCTGCCAGCGCGACGCTCGAGCGGCGCTTTACCTTTGTCGAGGCGGTCTCGCTGACCCTCGACCGCGCGGGCTTGCTGGCGCTGGCCGAGGACCCGCGGGTCGCGGCCATCTCCCTGGATCCGCCGGGCCACAGCAGCCTGAGCGAGTCCATCCCCCTCGTCGGCCTCGGGCAGCTCCAGCTCGACGGGCACCTCGGCGCCGGGACGCGTATCGCCGTCCTCGACAGCGGCCTCGACAGCGACCACCCGGACTTCGCGGGCCGGCTCGTCGACGAGGCCTGCTTTTGTCCGGGCTGCTGTCCGGGCGGGGGCAGCGTCCAGGAGGGACTCGGCGCGGCCGAGGACGACAACGGCCACGGCACCCACGTCAGCGGAATCCTGGCGAGCGGCGGGCAGGTGAGCGCGCTCGGGGGCGCCCCCGAGGCCGAGCTCGTCGAGGTCAAGGTCACCGACGCCAACGGCAACTTCCAGGCCGCCTCCGACGTGATCGCGGGCCTCGACTGGATCCTCGCCAACCACCCCGAGGTCGCCGTGGTCAACGCGAGCCTGGGCACCAACGCGACCTTCGCCGGCGACTGCGGCGAGGTCGGGACCGCGTGGGTCGAGGCCTTCGAGACCGCCGTGACGACGGCGCGGGCCAACGACGTCCTGGTCGTGGCCTCGACGGGCAACCAGTCCCAGCCCACGACCATGGAGGTGCCGGCTTGCCTGTCCGAGTCCATCGCCGTCGCGTCGAGCTACGACGCCGACATCGGCCCGCTGTCGATCTTTGGCTGCCAGGACCTGGTCACGGGCGTCGACCTGCGCGCTTGCTACGGGAACATCAGCTCCGAGCTCGACCTGTTCGCGCCAGGCTCGGCGATCACCTCGTCTTTTTTGGGCGGGGGGACGGACACCTGGCACGGGACCTCCATGGCCGCGCCGCAGGTGGCGGCGTGTGTGGCTCTGATCCGCGCGGAGGTGCCCGAAGCCAGCGCCGAGGAGATCGAGCTGGCGATCGAGACCTCCGAGGTGTTCGTGGATACGGGCAACTTTGGGCTGCGGCCGCGGCTGCGTTGCGATTTGGCGATGGAGGCAGCGCTCGAGGGGGGCGGGGAGGAGAGCACGAGCGAGGAGAGTTCGAGCGAAGAGGAGAGTTCGAGCGAAGAGGAGAGTTCGAGCGAAGAGGAGAGTTCGAGCGAAGAGGAGAGTTCGAGCGAAGAGGAGAGTTCGAGCGAAGAGGAGAGTTCGAGCGAAGAGGAGAGTTCGAGCGAAGAGGAGAGTTCGAGCGAAGAGGAGAGTTCGAGCGAAGAAGAGAGTTCGAGCGAAGAGGAGAGTTCGAGCGAAGAAGAGAGTTCGAGCGAAGAAGAGAGTTCGAGCGAAGAAGCGAGCTCGGCGGAGGAGAGCACGAGCGAGGAAGAGAGCTCGGGCGAAGAGGAGAGCTCAGGCTCGTCGACGGGCGGCGAGTCTTCGGGCGACGAAGTGAGCTCGACGGAGGACGACGAAGACTCGGGCGAGGGCACGACCGGGGGCGCGCCGCCGGTCTCCGACGACGGCTGCAACTGCCGCAGCGCCGACACGTCGACACCCCCATGGTTCGGCTTGTTCGCGCTGCTGGGCTTGGGCCTGCGTCGTCGCCGTGCTCAGTAGTTCTGGCGGCGGACGAGCAGGGCCTCACCCAGAGGTGCTGGTGCTCGTGCCGCCAGTGTCGGTCTCGGAGCCCGTGTCGGTGTCCGTTTCGGAGCCGGTATCGGTCTCGGAGCCGGTGTCCGTGTCGCCCGCGGTATCCGTATCCCCCGCAGTGTCCGTATCCCCCGCGGTGTCGTCGGTCAGGTCGCTCTCCTCGGTGTCCCACTCCTCGCCCGTGACCTCGCCGCCGACGGTGTAGGCGTCGGCGCTCTGCTCCCAGCTGTCGTCCGAGGAGTCGGACTCGGTGGTGTTGTCCGTGGTCGTGTTGGTGGTGTTGTCCGTGGTCGTGTCGCCCGTGTCGGAGGAGCTCTCGCCGTCGCTGTGGTTCTCGACGCAGGCGCTCAGGCTCAGGCCGAAGGCGAGGGCCAAGATGGCCCGACCGCAGGCGCTCGCGGACGGCGTGGGGGCGAACTCGGCCCGCGGCGTCGCGCCGCAAAAGGGGCAGGTGGACTCGGACTCTCGGATGTAGCGGCGGCAGCCGTGGCACTCGAACATGGCGGGCTCTCTCTCGGTCAAGGGTCAGGGTTGGGGGGAGTCTCGGGGAGGTCGCGCTCGGCGTCGGTGAAGGGGGCGGCGCCGTCCGGGAGCGCGCCCAGATCGTCGACGGTCAGCGGGCGGCCAGCGCCCGTCCACTCGACCATGCGCGAGATTCGAGGCTCGGTGATCTCGACGGGGCCGAGGGCCGCCCGCTTCGCCGGGTCGAGGTGCTCGAGGATCAGCCGCCACAGCCCGCTGTCGAAGGGCATGCCCTTGGCCGTGGCCACGGGCTCGACGCGCTCGCGCAGGCCCTGGCGCTGGAGCTCGAGGGCGCGGTGGTGGCAGTAGGGGTTGTTGCCGGGGCGGCCCAGCAGGGGCTCGGACACGGCGGTGCACCCGGCCTTGCAGGTCTCGGCGTAGTAGCAGGTCTTGCAAAAGCCCCACAGCTCCTCGACGCCTCGATCGCGCATGTAGCTGAGCTCTGGCGAGCCACGCCACAGGGCCTCGAGGCCGTGCTCGCGCCACGAGCCGGCGGTGTCCTTGGCCCCGCCCAGGCTCGGGCAGCTCTTGATGGACACGCCGGCGGTGGTGATGCCGGCTTCGACCAGGGCCTCGGCGCGGGTCTGGGTCATGCCCAGGCCGCCGGTGACGATCGACGCGGCCATGCCCCGCTCGCGGATGCGGCGGATGACCAGGAGCACGTCGCTGCGCAGGTAGGCCTCGCCGCCGAGCAGCACGATCTCGCCGGCGCCGACCTCCGCGAGGTCGTCGACCAGGCGCAGGGCCTAGTCGGTGCTCAGGGGCTGTGGATGAATCCACAGCCCCTGACTATTTTAGCCGTCGTGGACGACGCCACGCCCTCCCTGCCCCACGTCCACGACTCAGCTCGTTGGGCCGGGGCAGGCCGGCCCGGGGCCCGCAGTGCTTGCAGCGGTGGTCGCAGGCCAGGGTGAACTCCCAGGCGACCAGCGAGGGCCGCGTGCCGGGGTGCTCCTTGGTGTTGTAGCGGCGGGTGCGGGCCTTGGGCAGCTGGTCGACGATGGGCAGGCGTCTGCGTGCTTCGTCGAGGCGCATGCGCTTGGCCATGGGCCGAGGGTAGCGCGTTTGCGCCGCTCGCGGGCAGAATCAGAGACTGTCAGCGAATCCGCGCCCCCGCTTGCGGGGGCGACCACGAGCCTTCTCCAAGGTACGAACTTCATTGCCCACCAAGCCAAAGCGGAGGAGCGGAGCGACGAAGCGCCCCCGGTCCCAGACGGCTGTGGGGGCAAAGTAGAAATCAGCGGTGGCGGAGCAAAGCCGCGACGACGGCGTCCTGGGCCGCGCGGCTGCGCTCGACGGACTCGCCGTTGACGAGGATGGCGAAGGCGACGGGGCGCTGGCCGGGCTCGTCGTAGACGATGCCGGCGAGGGAGCTGGTGCTGCCGTAGGTCCCGGTCTTGGCGATCAGACGGCCGCCGGCGCCGGGCAGGCGGCCGCGCAGGGTGCCCTCGCTGCCGGCCTCGGCGAAGCTGGCCAGGAGGGCCTGGGCCGGCGAGCCCGGTCGCTGGGTCAGGGCCAGGGCGTCGACCAAAAAGGCCGGGCTGAGGCGACCGTCGCGGTTGAGGCCCGAGCCGTTGACGAAGTGTTGGTCGGCCAGGCGCTCGTCGTCGGTCAGCGCCGCGGCGAAGCGCTCGAGCACGGCGACGCCGTCGTCCCAGCTGCCGGGGGTGTCCGTGGCCCGCCACGCGAGGGTGCGCAGGACCTGCTCGGCGGTGAAGTTGTTGGAGAAGCGCAGGGCCGAGCTGAGCACCTCGGTCAGCGGGGCCGAGCGGTGCACGGCCAGCTCCTTGGAGCGCGCCGCGGTCGCGCCCAGGCGGCCGCGGACGACGGGCAGCGGCTCCGCTCCCTCGCCGGCGACGCGGGCGAGCACGTCGGCGAACGCAGCCCCGGCCGCGAGGCCCGGATCGCTGACGCGCCGACGGACGCTCGCGGGCGCGTGGCCTGCGGGGATCCAGCCCTCGACGATGACCCGCGTGCGGCCCTGGGAGCCGGGCTCAGTGCGGACCTCGAGCTCGCCGCCGAAGCCGGTGCGGGCGTGGTTGACGAGCTCGACGGCCGCGTCGGGCAAAGACAGGGCCACGCGGGCCGGGCCGTTGAAGCGGCCAGGGCGGACGGTGACCTCGACGGTCGCGTAGTCCATGGCCAGGGCGCCGCTCGGGGCCATGTAGCTGTGTCCGAAGTCGCCGGGGCGCGCCGAGCCAAAGCCCGGGCCGAGGCGGTGGTGGGAGAAGGCGCTGTCGTCGACGACGACGCGGGTCACCCCGGCGAGAGACTCGGGGTCGTCCATGGCCGCGCTGGCCAGGGCGTGGAGATCGGCGAGGTGGAGATCGGGATCGCCCTGGCCGCGGAGCACGAGGGCGTCTCCCTCGCGGCTGAGGCTGGTCTCGAACTGGTAGTCCGGGCCCAGGAGCTCGACGGCGGCGATGGCGGTGATCAGCTTCTGGGTGCTGGCCGGGTGCAGCCCGCGCTCTGCGCCGATGCTGGCCAGGCGCGCGCCGCTGTCGAGGTCGCGCAGCTCGACGGCGACGCGGGCCTTGGGGCCCAGGCCGCTGACGGCGTCTTCGAGGGCCCGCTCGAGCTCGAGCTCGAGCTGGTCACGGCGCTCCGACGAAGCACCGACATTTCGGTGATACTTCGAATCAGCCTCCAGCGCCTTTAGGCGGGCGTCCACGCGGTCGGCCCAGTCCGTCGCAGACAGCTCGACCTGGCCGGCTTGGCGGCGAAGGGCGTCGAGCTGGGCGAGATCGACGGCGCTGGACCGGGCCGCGCGGGTGCTCGCCTCGCGCTCCGTCGCGCCTGCGTCGTGGGCCCCCGCTAGGCCCGCGCCGGTCACCAGGCCAGAGACCAAGAAGACGGCGAAGAGGGCGGAGAGCGGGCGGCGCATGGTTCGAGCGGGCGTGGGCGAGGACGTGAGCGGGTGTGCTCAGCCATCACACACTTGGCCACGGTCACCAAGAAAGACGCGAGGGATCTCATCTACTGGGCCGGCGTCCAGGGAGCGGGCGCGCAGGTCATGGGCCCGTCGCAGGCGTCCACGCTCGGCGCGGGCTGCTCGGGCACGACGACCTGGGGAGGCTGCGTGCTCTCGAAGCCGCAGCGGCGAGCCGGCCGGAGCTCGACGGGCGCGGGGTAGAGCTTGGGGCAGCCCGCGCGCGCGGCTTCGGCGAGGCCTTCGAGGGTCTCGCGCTCGGACTCGAGGTCGAAGCCGACGAGGAACAGGACCTGCTCCTCCCCCCAGCAGATCCGCCGCGCCCAGGCCTCGAGGGCTTCGGGTGCCTCGGCGTTGACATCGAGGTACTCGCGCTCGGTGCCCAGGTGATCGCGCAGCATCAACCCATCCCCCTGCCGCTCGACCCGGGGCTCGAGGCCCCAGAAGGTGAAGCCCGTGGAGAACACGGCCACGGAGATGGGCTCGCTCAAAGCTGGGGCGCACACGGGCCCCGGGGGATCTGCGCGGGCAGGCGCGGGCATGGGCTCGAGCTCCGCGCCGGGAAACGCCGCGCTCAAAGCCCACAGGAGGGTCAGGGCCAAGAGCCCGACGCGGCTGAGGGCGCTCAGCGTGCGCCAGGTCGACAGGCGCCGCAGCGCGACCAGCTCGGGGAACTGAGACCGATCGGGCTCCGCGGGGCGACGCACGGGTTCAACGAGGTCGCCAGCCCGGTGAGGTTCCCGCTTGGGGCGGAGAATCTCGCCCGCAGCGGCGCACCACGGGCGTCGAGGCTGGGGATCGCAGCAACCGGTTGACACCGGTCGCCGGCTGCGCTTTGACCCCTTGGCCATGCTCGACATCAAGCTCCTTCGCGAGGACCCCGAGCGCATCGCCGCGAACCTCCACGACCGCAACGTTCAGGTGTTTCCGGACCTCGACTCGGAGCAGGCCGGCGAGTCGTGGGCGAAGGCCACGGTCGAGCGCCTGCGCGCGTACGATCAGAAGGTCCGCGACCTGATCGCCGCCGGCGACAACCTGCGCCGCGAGCAAAACGAGAACTCCTCGGCGATGAAGAAGGTCGGCAAGCTGGCCAAGGACGAGCAGCAGGCCGCCCGCACGCCGCTCATCGAGCGCGGTCGGGAGCTGCGCGAGCAGGAGAAGCAGATCGCCGAGCAGCACGCCGAGGCCATCGCCGCCCGCGACGAGGCCTGGCGCCGCGTCCCCAACCTCAGCCACCCGGACGTGCCCAAGGGCCACACCGACGACGACCACGCCCAGCTGCGCACCTGGGGCGAGCGCCGGGACTTCGCCGCGGAGGGCTTTGAGCCCAAGGACCACCTCGACATCGCCGAGGCCCTGGACCTGGTCGACTTCGCCAGCGGGGCCAAGGTCGCCGGGCAAAAATTCTACTACCTGGTCAACGAGGCCGTGCTCCTCGACCTGGCCCTGCAGCGCTACGCCCTCGACATGGCGCGCAAGCACGGCTTCAAGCTGCACACCACCCCGGACCTGGCGCGCGTCGACATCCTCGACGGCCTGGGCTTCAACCCCCGCGGCGAGTCGACCCAGGTCTACAGCGTGGCCAACTCCGACCTGTGCCTGGTCGGGACCGCCGAGATCACCCTCGGCGGCATGGTGGCCGACGAGATCCTCGACCCCGAGCAGCTGCCCTTGCTGGTCGCCGGCCTGTCGCACTGCTTCCGCACCGAGGCCGGCTCGGCCGGTAAGGAGTCCCGCGGCCTCTACCGGGTGCACCAGTTCACCAAGGTCGAGCTGTTCGCCTTCACCGTCGGCGAGCTCGAGCTGAGCGAGGCCATGCACCAGCGCATGCTCGACATCGAAGAAGAGATCTTCCAGGGCCTCGAGATTCCCTACCGCGTCCTCGACATCGCCAGCGGCGACCTCGGCGGGCCGGCCTACCGCAAGTACGACCTCGAGGCGTGGATGCCCGGCCGCGGGGGCTGGGGGGAGATCACCAGCACCTCGAACTGCACCGACTATCAGGCCCGGCGCCTGCGCATCCGCTACCGCCCGGCGCCCGTCGACGGCAAGAAGCAAAAGCCGAAGATGGTCCACATGCTCAACGGGACCGCGGTCGCAACCTCGCGGGCGCTGGTGGCCATCCTCGAGAACAACCAGCAGGCGGACGGCTCGGTCCGCATCCCCGCTGCGCTTCAGCCTTACTGCGGCTTCGATCGCATCGGACCCCGCTAGCTCTGCCCCCACAGGCAGCTCGGACTGGGGACGCTTCGTCGCTCCGCTCCTCCGCTCGAGCTTGATGGGCAATGGCGTTCGTGCCTGCGACTGAGGGGGCGAAGTGTCTCGTGAGGGGCTACGGGGGTCGGTAGATGTCCGTTTTGGGCCTACAGGCTGGGTGATCCCTGTCATTTTCGCTCCAGCTTCGCTGGGCGCCCGCGCCCACGCCTCGGCTGTGGCCATGAGTGCCGTTTGACGGTAGCCACGACCCAATGGGGCGCACTCGGTGCGACCCCTTCCCGGGCCTGCTACATTTGGCCGTCGTGGTTGCCTCGTCACCCGCGCGCATGCGGGCGTCCGCGTTGGCGCTACCGCTCGGCGTGCTCTTCGTCTTCGCGGGATGCGAGGCCGGGCCGATCGACGGCCCCGAGGACGGCATCGGCTTTGGCGAGGCTGGCGACCTCGACGAGGGCCAGCTCGAGGGCGACGGCGACAACGACCACGGAGACGACGACGGCGAGGAGTCCGGGGGCTCGACGAGCTGCCAGGCCATCGTCGAGACCCTGGAGATCACCGACGCGACCGAGCGCGCGAGCGTCGACTGCGTCGAGGAGGTCACCGGCGATCTCAAGATCGGTCCGACCACGAGCCTGAAGGATCTCCAGTGGCTCACCAAGCTGCGCCACGTCGGCGGGACCCTCTACGTCGTCGGCAACCTCGGCCTCGAGTCGCTGTCGGGCCTCGAGCAGCTCGAGGACGTCGACTGGATTCACCTGCGCCGCAACGAGGAGCTCGCCGAGCTCGGCGGGCTCGCGGGCCTGGGCTACGTCGACCGCATCACCATCACCGACAACGACAGCCTCGTCGACCTCGACGGCTTCCCCGAGGGCCTGAGCCCGAGCTTGCTCGAGGTGTCCAACAACGACGGGCTGCTGACCCTCAGCGGCCTGCCGGTGTTCCTCTCGCCGGGCGACGGGCCGTTCGAGATCGAGGTCGAAGACAACCCCGCGCTCGCCGACCTGCACGGCTTGAGCGACTGCTGCTCGCAGCAGCAGGTCGCCCTGACGGTGACGCAAAACCCGACCCTCGACGACCTCGAGGGCCTCGAGGGCTTTGACCGCATCCAGACCCTGCGCCTGCACGACAACGTCGGGCTCCACGACTTCGGCGGGCTGAGCAACGTCACCGACATCGACACGCTGATCGTCGACTTCGACCGCTGCCTCGCCGACAACACCCCGACCATGGTCAACTTCGCGGGCGCCGACTCCCTCGCCCGGGTCGGCTTCCTGCAGGTCGAGTGGGTGTCGAGCTTGACGAGCTTCGTGGGTCTGGCGGAGCTGAGCGACACCGACAAGCTGTTCGTGCGCAACAACGACCTGCTGCCGTGGTCCGCCGTCCTCGACCTCGCCGACGACACGGGCCCCATGACCACCGACCTGTGCGGTGGCGTGGGCGGCCCCGAGTGCGTCAACGAGCCCTGCCCGCGGCTGTAGGCGCTGGGGAAAGCGGATCGGGCCAGGGCGCGTTGGGGCCGAC
Organism: Plesiocystis pacifica SIR-1; assembly: GCF_000170895.1. GTDB lineage: Bacteria > Myxococcota_A > Polyangia > Nannocystales > Nannocystaceae > Plesiocystis > Plesiocystis pacifica. The sequence continues at coordinate 48,948 of NZ_ABCS01000020.1, forward strand.
ATGCGCGCCAGCGATGTCCCCACCAGCGGCTGCGAAGCGGATTGGGCGGCCATGCACCTGCAACCCGGGGGCATGCGCCGCTTTTGTGATCACTGCCGGACCCAGGTCCACGATCTCTCGGCCATGGACGAGGCCAGCGCGCGGACCTTCTTGCGGGCCACCGAGGGCGCGGAGGTGTGCATCTCCTACGTCGAGGACGCGAGCGGTGCGATCGTGTTTCACTCGCGCGCGCCCGCGCGCTCGAGCGCGGACGCGAGCGTCGTGCCCCTTTCGCGGGTGCGCGCGTCGGCTCGGCGCTGGCAGACCATCGGCGCCGCCTCGCTGCCGAGCTTCGCCCGCGCGGCCGGGGCAGCGCTGAGCGCGGGCGTGGTCGGAGCGCTCACGGGCTGTACGCCTCACGGTCCGCCGGCGGCGGCCTCCGTTGAGCTCGTCGAGGACGCTGCACCCAGCGTCGCGCCGACCGTGGTCATCCCGGCCGAGGCCCCGCCCAAGGCGGGGGGCGGTCAACGACTGGAGATGGAGGAGCCTTGCGAGCCCGAGCGCGAGCCCAAGGTCAGGCGCCGCGGCGCCCGGCGCAAGAAGGGCGGGCTGATGCGCAGCGGCCCGGGGCCCCTCGACTCGCTCTGACGGTCCTCGCTACTGCGGGTCCGGGAAGCACTCGAAGGCGATGTCGCCGTTGGCCTGGCCCCAGTCGAGGTTGGTGGCCTCGAACTCGACCCCGAGGGGGTTGGCGATGGTGTTGATCGTGTCGAGGTCGCCCTGGTTGATGAAGCCCCAGTACTCGCTCGCCAGGTAGAGCCCGCCGCCGTGGTCTTGCACGTATTCGACGATGGTCGCGGCCTCGGCCGCCGGCGTCGAGGCCAGGGTGCAGTAGATGACCGCGTCGTAGTCGGCCGCGAGGGCGGCGGGGTCGTTGACGTACTGGGCCGGGAGGTTGTCGCCGGCGTAGGTCAGGTCGGGGTAGCTGCCCAGGTTGTTGCCCAGGCCGCCGCACAGGTAGCGGCCGAAGCTCAGCACCTTGGGCAGCTGGTCGCCGCTTTGGCCCAGCCACTCCCACAGCGGGCAGTCGGTGATCTCCTCGTACAGGAGGTTGGTGTCGGCGGTGTAGATGACCCGGCCCGAGCCGACCTCGTCGAGGGCGTAAATGATCTGGTCGCCCTGCAAGGTCGCCGAGCCCAGGAACTCCGTGCCCGGGAGGGCCGAGAAGCTCGACGACTGGGTGGAGTCGAGGGTCACCCCGCACTCGAGGCAGTCGTTGCCGGTGGTCGACTCCGACGAGGACTCGGTCGACTCTTCGGTGGTGTCGGTGGACTCCTCCGTCGTGTCCTCGGTGGACTCTTGCGTCGTGTCGGTCTCGTCGGTGGACTCCTCCGTGGTGTCGGTGTCGGTGTCGTCGGTGGACTCCTCCGTCGACTCGTCGGCGGTCGTGTCCGCGTCCGTCGAGGTGTCGGCGGTCTCGCCGACCTCTTCCATGCCCGCGGTGTCCGTGTCCGCCGTGGGCCCCAGCTCGTCCCCGCCGACCTCGCCGAAGCCCTCGTCGCGCGTGCCCGAGTCGTCGGCGCAGCTCACCGAGACGGGGAGAAGGAGCAGGGAAAAAAGCGGCGTGAGGGGTCGAATACGGGCGTTCATGGGCAAAGCCAGGGCTAGAGCCGGAAGCATAGCGGACCCGGGGGGCGGAATGCAGGCCGGGGCTGAGTCGTAGACAGCCCGTGCCCTCCCCAGACCGACCGCGCTTCGACCCGGACCAGCCCGTCGCCGCGGCCGTCGCGGCGCGGCGCTTTCCGACGGCGCTGCCGGCCGCGACCTTGCTCCAACCGGGCATCCTCGACGGCCTGCCGGCGGGTCTCGACGCCATCCACGTCGACTTTGGCAGCCTCGGCCCGGCCGGGGCGCGGGCCCACGTGCTCGCGCTGACGGAGCTTGTCCAGCGCCTGCAGGCCCGCGGCGTGCGGGTCTCGGGCCGCTTCACCCTCGGCCTCGATCACGACGAGGTCGGCAGCTTCGAGCGCCTGGTCGCCTGGGTCGAGGACCAGGGCCTGGCGGAGGTCGAGCTGCGCCTGCGCACGCCCGAGCCGGGGAGCGCGGAGGTCCGCGAGCTGGCCTCCGTCGATCGCATCGTCCACCGGGACTGGCGCGCCTGGGACGGCGCCCACGTCGTCGTCGAGCCCGCCCGGATGAGCGCCGTGACCCTGTACCGGGGCTGGGCGTGGTGCGGCCAGGTCCTCGACAGCTGGCCCTCGCGCTGGCGTCGACGGCCCCGGGAGCTCACCGCCTTGCCGGGCTTCCTGCTGCGTCAGCTCGACGCCCTGGTGGTCCGGGGGGCCCGGGCCTGGGTCGGGCGCTGGCGCTGGCGGGCCCGAACTTGGCTCGGGCAGATCGGGAGTAGTCGCCCACGACGCCCTTTTGTTCCCCGCGCGACCGGGCGCGCAGCCTCGCTCCACCCGGAGCCCTCGGGGGCCCTGGCCCTCGGCGGCCCGGCGGTCTACTTTGAGCCCAGGTGAGCGAACGAGACGACGGCGCCGAGATCGTATCCCTGGCAGATAGGCGGGCCGAGCGGACGCGCGAGGTCGAGGCGGCCGACCGCGAAGCTCGGCGCGCCGAGGCCGACAGTCGGGCCCGGCAGCAGCAGAGCTCGCGCCCCGAGCCCTACGCCAGCTACGTCCTGCTCGGACTGAACGTCGCGGTCTGGCTGCTCATGGTCGGCATGGGCGTCGACGCCTTCGAGCCCTCGTCGGAGGAGCTGGTCGACTGGGGGGCCAACTTTGGACCCAAGACCGCCAGCGGCCAGTGGTGGCGGCTGCTGACCGCGACCTTCCTCCACGGCGGCCTCATCCACCTCGGCTTCAACATCTACTTCCTGTGGGTCATCGGCCGGATCACCGAGCAGATCTTCCGCGCCCCCGCCTACCTCGTGATCTATTTCGGGAGTGGGTTGTGCGCGAGCGCGGCGAGCTTGGCCTGGAACCCCATCGCGCCCAGCGTGGGGGCCTCGGGGGCGCTGCTCGGGGTGTTCGGGGCCTTCTTGGGCTTCACCCTCCGGCGCCGCGAGGTCCTGCCGCCGGAGTTCGTCCAGAGCGTGCGGCGCAACGCCATGGTGCTCATCGGCCTCAACGTCGCCGTGGCCTTCTTCATGTCGAACATCGACAACGCCGCCCACGTCGGCGGGCTCGTCGCGGGGCTGGGCATCGGCTACCTGATCACGACCCTCGCCGAGCGCCCGGTCCAGAGCCGCCAAGAGAGCCTCGCCCTGCAGCGCCGGCTCTCGCTCATGGTCGGCGCGGGCGTGGCCGTGCTCGTCGCGGGCGCGTGCGTGCTGCTGCGGACCGACCCCGAGATCATGGTCGTCTACGACCAGGTCGAGGTCCTCAACCGCACGGCCTTCTCGGCCTACAACGAGGCCGAGACCGACGAGGACCGGGCCAAGGCCATCGAAGAGGTGACCTTGCCGGCCATCGTCGACCTGCGCGAGGCCCTGGCCGAGGTCGAGCAGGCGCCCCGGCAGCACCGCGAGGACCTCGACAAATTCAGGGTCTACGCCGAGAAGACCGAGCAGGCGCTGCGCACGGAGCTCGAGGCGCTGCGCTCGGGCGACCCGTTGAAGATGCTCGAGGCCAAGCGCCTGTACGAAGAAGCTGAGAGCGCACTTTGAGCGGGCTCGCGCCTTGGCTGGCGGGGCCTCGGCGTGGTGAAATCCGCGCGATGGGACGCTGGCGATCTTCGCTCCTCGCGCTGGGCTGCGCGGCCTTGGTGGGCTGCGGCCTGATCGGCAAGGACGACATCGGCGACCGGGCCATGGACAGCAACTTCGTCGCCGGGAAGGCGACGCCGGTCCACCCGCCCCGGGGCGAGCGCAAGAAGGTCCGCTCCGTGCCTGGCGCGACCTCCATGCAGTCCGAGCCCCTCGAGTGCAACGGCGGGGCGCAGACCGTGTCCAACCTCGAGCTGCGGGTCACGGGGCCCACGGGGGTGCGGGTCCGGGGGGGCTGCCAGCTGCGCCTGGTCAACGTCGACCTGAGGGCCAAGGACGGCGTGGTCATCGAGGACGGCGAGCTGATCATGGTCAGCGGCAGCATCACCGCCGAGGGCGTGGGCGTGCGGGCCTCGGGCGGCGCCTCCGTGGACCTGACCGAGGTCGCGGTCGGCGGGTCGACGGGCCTGCAGGCGGGCGGGCAGGCCAAGGTCCACGCCAAGGGCGGCTCGATCACCGGCTCGGGCGCGGCCATGGCCCTGCGCGACGAGGCCTCGGTCGTCCTCGAGGGCACCGCCGTCGACGGCCCCGTGGCCCAGGCAGAGGACGCCGAGCTGGTCCGCATCGAGGCGCGGGAGGAGCAGCCATGAGCAAGCAGGCGAGCCAGGGCCGGGTGTTCGTCGTCCTCGGGGTGGGCGTGGCGTTGCTCGTGATGCTCATCATGGGCGCGGGGATGGCCTTCTTCCTGCTGGCCAAGGCGGAGGACAACCCCGGGCTGGCGGCGGGCTCGGGCCTCGCCTCGCCCCTCGAGGACGCGAGCGGACTGCAGCCCGCCTTCGCGGGGGCGATCGACGGCGACTGGCTGGGCTCGGCGGGCAAGCTGACCCTGTCCCCGCGCTCCGTCGAGCTCGTGCTCCAGCGCGACGGGGTCGCCAGGCGCTACACCGTCAGCCCGAAGGGGACGGTGATGCGCCGGGGCGGGGCCGGCCTCGTCGACGCCGAGCCCTTCGACCTGCGCGAGCTCGACCTGGAGCTCGTGCCGCGGCTGGTCGCCGACGCGCGGGAGCGGGCCGGGGTCGACATCGCCCAGGTCGTGGTTGGGCGTGACGAGGAGGCGCTGCTGCTGTGGCGCCTGGTCCCCAAGGGCGAGGCGAGCGACGTCTACTACCTCGCCGACGGCAGCTTCGTGCCCGATCCGGACAACCCTTGAGCGGCGCCGCTCAGGCTCACCACGCCGAGGGCGCGTCGAGGGCCCGGAGCAGGGCTTCGGGCCGCTCGCGCTGGGGCGCGTGGCCGCAGCCTTCGATGATCCGCAAGGCCGAGCTGGGCAGCAGCCCCGCGGTCCGCTCGCTCATCGCCGTGGGCACGATCGCGTCCCGGTCGCCCCACACGAGCATGGTGGGGGTGCGCAGACCCTCGATGGTCTGGCAGGCCTCGATGAGGCGCTGGCGCGTGCCCCCGGGCTCGTGCTGGTGGAGGTCGTCGAGCTGGCGGAGCATGGCCTCGACGGCCTCGAGGCCGCCGTCGCGGCACAGCCGGTCCCAGTAGACGTCGACGTCGTCGGCGAGGGGCTCGTGGTCGAGGAGCTCCTCGGTGGACAGCGAGCGCCGCAGGAAGCGGCGCAGGTCGGCGCGACGAAAGGCGGTGCGCAGCACCAGGGGCGCGAAGCCGACCCACCGCCAGGCGCGACGCAGGGCCGGGACCGGGCCGGGGAGGGCGATGGGCGCGTCGACGGGGACCAGGTGCGGGGCGATGAGGATCAGCCGGCGCACGCCGACGCGGTGGGGGCTGCCCACGCGCATGAGCTTGTGGGCCAGGGCGACCGCGATGGCGCCCCCGTAGCCGTGGCCGACCAAATCGATCCCGGGGTGATCGTCGCGCTCGCGGCCCGACAGATCCGGCAGGCGATCGAGCATGCGGGCGAGGAGCTCGGCGTGCCACTCGAAGCCGTAGCCCGCCGCGTCCGCGGCCGCGGGGCGGTCGGAGCTGCCGCAGCCGAACAGATCGGGGACCAGGACCCGGCGGCGCGGGGACCAGGACTCGGCGAGGAAGCGAAAGTCCCAGCCCGTGACCAGCAGCGAGTGCAGCAAGAGCGCGGGCACCTCGTCCGTACGCTCCGGCGCGAGCGGCCCGAGGTCTTGGAGCCACATCCGGCCCGGGGCCATGGGGATGAGCCGGGAGCGCTCGGCGGGCAGGGGAGCGGGGCCTTCCCTGGGGGCGTCGCTCGGGCGTGGTGGAGAGCTCGTCGTGCTCATTCGGCGGACGCTCGTTCGGGGCTGTCGTCGTCGAGGATCTGGATGCCTGCGCCGTGCTCGAGGTGCTCGGGGAAGCGCTCGTTCATCTTGCGCACGACCAGGCGCCGGGCCTCGGTCGCGGTCCTGCACTCGAGCACCTGGGCGGCGAGGGCCTCCATCTCGTCGATCGAGGACGAGCGGATGATGTTCTTGATCACGGGGATGGCCGCGGCCTGCATCGAGAGCTCGCGCAGGCCCAGGCCGACGAGCACCCAGGTGTAGCGGGGGTCCGAGGCCATCTCGCCGCACAGCGACACGGGGATGTCGTGGGCCCGGCCGGCGTCGCACACGGTCTTGATCAGCCGCAGGATCGCGGGGTGCAGCGGCTCGTAGAGGTAGTTGACGTCGTCGTTGTCGCGGTCGATGGCGAGGGCGTACTGGATGAGATCGTTGGTCCCGATGCTCATGAAGTCGACCCGCTCGGCGATCAGATCCGCGGCGATGGCCGCCGCGGGGACCTCGATCATCACGCCCACGTGGACCTCGCTGGCGTGGGGCAGGCCGGTCTCGGCGAGCTGGGCCCGGGCCTCGTTGAAGGCCCCGCGCACCGCCGAGAGCTCCTCGAGGCCCGAGATCAGCGGGAGCATGATCTGCAGCGGGCCGTGGAGGGCGGCGCGGAGCAGGCCGCGGAGCTGGTCCAGGAGCACCTCGCGGTGGAGCAGGGCCAGGCGCATCGATCGCACGCCCATGGCCGGGTTGGCCTCGGCCTCGTTGAGGCCCAGGGCCTCGCACTGCTTGTCCGAGCCCAGGTCGAAGGTCCGCACGCGCACGGGGTAGGGCGCCCAGCGCTGGAGCAGGGCCTTGCCCATGCGGTAGTGCTCCTCCTCGCTCGGCGGCTCTTGCCGGTTCATGTACATGAACTCGGTGCGGTACAGCCCCACCCCCTCGGCGCCGCTGCGCTTGGCCAGCTCGATCTCTTCATCGAGGGCCAAGTTGGCGCGCAGGTAGACGTTCTCGCCGTCCTCGGTCTGGGCCGGGAGGGCGCGCTCGCGGAGCACCCGCTGCTCGAAGGCCTCGTAGCGCTGGACCTCGTCGCGCAGCTCCTCGACCCGGGCCTGGGTCGGCCGGACCTGGATCAGCCCGTGCACGCCGTCGACGATGACCGGGTCGTTGGTATAGACCTCGGGGATGAGGTCGTGGACGCCGACGACGGCGGGGATCTGCAGGGCGCGGGCGATGATCGCCGTGTGCGAGGTGGCCCCGCCCTCCTCGGTGACGATGCCGGCGACGTCGTGGTTGGCCAGGTTGGCCGCGTCGGCGGGGCTGAGCTCGTGGGCGACGATGACCGAGCCGGGGGGCGGGGTCAGGGCGTCTTTTTCGTCGCCGCCGAGGGTGGTGATCAGCCGCTCGCCCATGAACGCGACGTCGGACTGGCGGGCGCGGAAGTAGTCGTCGCCGACCTTGGCGAGGGTCGCCCGGACCTCGTCGACGGCCTCGCTGACCGCCCACTCCGCGCCGATCAGCCGCTCGCGGATCAGCTGCTCGACGTGCTGGATGAGGTCCGGGTCGCGCAGCATCATCTGCTGCGCCTTGAGGATCTGGCGGTGCTCGCCGTGGGTCAGCCGGCTCTTGATGGTCTCGAGCTGCTCTTGGGTCCCGCGCAGCGCGGCGCGGAAGCGCTTGAGCTCGTCGTCGATCCCCTCCCGCGCGATGGTGGTGTGCGGGACGTTGACCTCGCGGCGGTCGACGACGTAGGCCGGGCCCATGCCCAGGCCCGCGCTGACGCCGTTGCCTCGTCGCTCGCGGGCTGGGCGCTTGTGGGCGTCTGGGGTCGGGCGCTCGTCGCTCATCGCCGCGCCCATGGTAGCAGCCCGCTCAGCCCGTCGTGCCGCCCCCGCCCGTGTCGCACATGGAGGCGTCGAAGGTGCAGGTCACGGGGTCGCACAGCAGGGTGCCCCCGACGTAGCCGAGGTCGACGCAGGAGAAGCCCTGGAGGTTGTCCCCGTCGCACTGCTCGCCGAGGTCGACGATGCCGTCGCCGCAAGAGGAGCCGCCGGTGGTCGTGTCGGTGGTGCCCTCGGTGTCCCCAGAGTCGGAGCTGGTCTCGGTCTCGGTGGTGTCCGTGTCGGAGGTGTCCGAGCTGTCCGTGGTCGAGTCGGTCTCCGTCGACTCGGTGGTGTCCGTCGCGTCGGTCTCGGTGGACTCGGTCTCGGTGGACTCGGTCTCGGTGGACTCGGTCTCGGTGGTCGACTCGGTCTCGGTGGTGGACTCGGTCTCGGTGGACTCGCTCTCGGAGCTGGAGTCGGCCGACTCGCCCTCGGGCATGTCCGGCGGCGTCGAGCTCTCGCCGACCTCGTCCATGCTCGTGCCGATCGTCGAGCCTTCGCCAAAGCAGTTCAGCCCTTCGCCGCATTCGACGGTCCGTCCGCAGCCCGTCAGCGTCAAAACCGAAGCGAGGCCCCCGAGGACCAGGACAGCACGGGAAGGACCGAACATGCGGCCATTGTCCTGTAGACGCTCCCGAGTGTCACTCTGAATGGAGCACCACCCCAGCGCGCGCGGACTGGAGCTTCAAATTTCGCCGAAGCCCTCGGCGACCAGGGCGGCGAGGGCCGTGTGCGCCTCGTCGGCGTCGCGCCCTTCCACGCGCAGGTTGATCTTCGAGCCCTGGGCGCAGGCCAGGCCGAGCACGCCGAGGATGCTCTTGCCGTTGACCTCTTGCCCGTCGCGCCCGATGAACACGTCCGACTGGTACTTGTTGGCGACGTTGACCAGCTTGGCCGCGGCGCGGGCGTGGAGGCCGAGGGGGTTGACGATTTCGAGCTCGCTCGACTTGCTGCGCGGCATGAGATGCTGAGGGGGCGTGGGGGAGGGCTAGTCGTGGGCTTTGACCACGATCGAGCGCTTGACCGACTCGGCGCACTGCTCTGCGAGGGCGCGCGGAGCTTGGCGGCGGTCGAGGAGGCCGAGCTTGGTGAGCACCGCGAGGTTGAGGCCGGTGACGAGGGCGAAGCCGTGGCCGACGCTCTGCTGGACGCCGCAGGTGCAGGGGCTCGAGCCCATGAGGTCCGCGACGAGCAAGATGCCGCCGCCGATGTCGACCTCGCCCATGACCTCGCAGACGCGGGCCTTGAGCGCCGGGGTCACGCCCGCGCCCGCGTCGATGGCCACGGCGTCGTCGAGGCCGTCGACGGGGAGCAACGAGCGGGCCGCTGCGAGGAGGGCCGTGGCCGAGGTCCCGTGGCCGATGATGACGACGCCACAGCGCGGTCGGACGGCGTCGCCGTTCGGGTCGCTATCGCTCGCCGCGGGCGGAGGCGAGGGCGCTGTGGTGCAGCCGTCGATGGGCATGGCCTTCCACGAGATGCTGCAACCACCCCAAATAAATCGCAACTTTGCGCCTGGTGAGTCCGCCCCGCCCTGCGCGTGGCGATCCCCCCGCCTAGCCGTGTCCCGCTGAAATCACGGGACTTTTCGTGACCCCCGAGACTTGGCCCGACCCCGGTCGAGGCGCGGCCTCGGAGGGCCGGCGGCGCCGGTGCGGAGCGGGCGAACCTGCGGTCTCGAAGCGCAGCGCGTCGATCTGCCTGCGCAAACGATCGCGCAGCTCGAGGCGAGCGCGGGCGCGGGTGAGCAGGCGCGCGAGGATCATGAAGCCGAACGAGAGCGCGAGGGGGAGGCCGAGGGGGCCGGGCCACGCCAGCCACCACCACGCGAGGGCGAGGACCGGCAGCGCGAGGGCGAGGACGCCGAGCTCGAGGGCGAGGGCCGGCGCGAGCCAGGCGAGGGTGGCTCGGGGGCGATCGTCGAGGCTCGCGGCGGAGACTCGGCGGACCAGCAAGGGCGCGGGCGGGGCCGCGTCGTCGAGCGTCGCGTCCAAGGTTGTCTCGGCGCGCGCGAGGACCTCGGCGAGCTCGGCCGCGAGGGCCCACCGCCCGCGGTAGCGCGCGACCTCGAGGCTCACGGCGAGCACGGCCGCGCGGGTGCTCGGGCGCTCTCGGGCGGCGCACAGCTCATCCTCCAGAGTATGTGGCTCGTCGTGGTCGCATCCCCACGCCAGCGCGTCGCGGCGTGCTCCTCGGTGGACGCGATAGACCGAGGCGCCGCGGCAGCGATGCAGGCGACCGCGAATGCGCGCGAGGGCCAGGCCCAGGCTGGGCGAGGTCTCGGCCATGCGCAGCCCGTAGGCCGAGCAGCTCTCGCCGTGGGCGAAGGTGCAGCCGACCCGGCGCAGCGGCCCGCGCCCCGAGGCCCACCGGCGATAGGCGAGGATGGCCGTCCGCAGGGCGCCCAGACCTGCGCGCTGCATCGGGCCTGGCTTGGCTTCACAGGTCACAGGGCATGCAATCGCAGCCCGGCGCGGCGTCGCAGCTGGGCAGGAGGTCGAAGTCGCAGCTCGGCAGGCCGAGGTCGCAGTCGCTCCAGTACAGGCAGTCGATGAGCTCGCAGGGCAGGTAGGGCAGCTCGTAGGCGCAGCTGCGGCACTCGTCGCCGCAGGTCGTCCCGCCGCCGCCGTCGGCGGCTCCGGTCTTGGACTCGACGGGCGGCAGCGGTTGTTCGCTGGCGATGGGCGGATCGCCGGCCAGGCCCCAGCTGCGCCAGTGGGCGCGGAGCGCTTCGAGGCCCAAGCGCGAGCACAGGGCCACGCGCAGCTCTCGGGGCGGCAGGAAGCCCTCGCCCGCGGGGCTCCAGGGCATCGCGCGCAGGGCGGGGCTGCCGGGCAGGGCGGCGGCGGCGGCCCAGAGCGTGCCGTCGAGGCCCTGGGCCTCGAGCGCGAGGGGGTGCTCGTGGCTGCGCTTGGCCTTCGTGGATCCGACCAGGGCGACGGTGAAGCCGACGAGAGGACGGGCGGCGACGAAGGGCGGCGCGGCTGCGTCGGGGGTGCCGTCGCCGTCGTTGTCGTTGTCGTCGTCCGTCGGGGTCAGGCGCCCGAGGACCTCGCGGGGGAAGCCCTCGGCCCGACGCGCGTAGGTCGCGAACAGTCCGGCCGCGAGGAGCTTGCAGCGCTTGGCGAAGCGCTTGGTGCTGCGCGCCATCATCCCGGCCTGGGCCGCCAGGTCTTCGCTGCAGACCATGAAGCTCGACGCGGTCTGGGGCGAGTCGACGAGCAGGGCGAGGTGCTCCCGGCCGCCCACGCGCCACACCTGCAGCTCGCCGTGCTGCCGCGCCAGGGGGCTGTCCTGGCCTGGAGCCCCGCCAAGGCTGACGACCAGAGCCAGGCGATCGCCGGCGAGGTGGTCGTCGTAGACCAGGCGCGCCTCGGCCCCGGGCTGGCGGGCGATGAGCTGAGAGAGCGCGAGCAGCAGGCGCTCGCTCGGCGGCCCGCTCACGACGCCCCGGGTGTTCCGCTCTCGCTGGGCGGCGCGAGGTGGGCGGTGTCCGCGAGGGCGCGCTCGAGGTCGCGGTGGCGGACGGTCAGCACGGGCGTCGGCGAGGCGAGGGGGCTGGCCTCGCAGCGCCCCAGCAGCGCCTCGACCAAGGCCACCGAGCGGTGCTGGCCGCCGGTGCAGCCCAGCGCGAGGGTCAGGTAGCTCCGACCCTCGCGCAGGGTCAGGGGGGCCTGAAAGCGCAGCAGGCCCTCGACGCGCTCGAGCAGCTCCTGGGCCTCGGGCTGGGCGAGGACGAAGTCGCGGACGGGCCCGTCGAAGCCGCCGCGGGCCCGGAGCTCGGGGACGTCGAAGGGGTTTTGCAGGTAGCGGGCGTCGAACACCAGGTCGGCCTCGCTGGGCAGGCCGTTTTTGAACCCAAAGGACATCAAGACCACGCGCAGGGCCTCGCCCCGGCCGCCGTAGCGATCGCGGATCAGCTGCCGGAGCTGGCGCGAGCGCAGGTTCTCCGTGTCGATGACCGAGTCGGCCAGGGCGCGCAGCTCGACCAGGCGCTGGCGCTCTTCGACGATCGCCCCGGGCACGTCGCCCAGGGGGTGGCGGCGGCGGGTCTCCGAGAAGCGCCGGACCAGGGTCGAGTTCGGGGCCTCGAGGAAGAGCAGCTCGACCTGGTGACCGGCGGCGATCAGCTCCTCGCGCACGCGGGGCAGATCGTGGAGGTGCTCCGGGGCCCGGGCGTCCATGCCGATGGCGAGCTTGTGGCTGGCGCCCGCCCGGCTGGCGTTCATCTCGACCAGCTGGGGCAGCAGGGGCACGGGCAGGTTGTCGACGCAGGGGTAGCCGAGGTCCTCGAGGGCTCGGAGGCAGGTCGACTTGCCGGCGCCGGACAGTCCGCTGACGACGAGGAGTTCCATGGGCGTCTCGGTCTCGCCGGGCTCGGGCGCGAGCTCCGGTGACCCCAGCCTATTCGACGTCGCCGCGCTGCACCAGACCGGAGGTCTGAGGCGGCAGGACCTTGATCGGGGCGCCCTCTTCGGGGCTGGCGTCGGGGGCCGTCCCGGTGGTCTGGGCGATGTGGTTTGCGATCTTCTCCTGGAACTCGCGGGCCGAGTCGATGCCGCGGAACTTGAGGATCTGATTGCGGGCCACGACCTCGATGAGCGAGGAGATGTTGCGGCCGGCTCGCAGCGGGATGCGGACCAGGGGGATGTCGACGCCGAGGATCGGCCAGGTGTGGTTCTCGGTGCCGAGGCGATCGTAGTCGCCCTCGTGGAGGTCCGAGAGCTCGACGACCACCTCGACCTTCTTGGCGTCGCGGACCGCCGCGACCCCGAACAGGTGGGTGATGTTGAGGATGCCCATGCCGCGGATCTCCATGTGGTGCTGGTGCAGGTGCGTGGCCGAGCCCCAGATGGTGTCGGGCGGGCGGATGGTGACCTCGACGACGTCGTCGGCCACCAGCCGGTGCCCGCGGAGCACCAGGTCGAGGGCCGCCTCGCTCTTGCCCACGCCGCTGCGCCCGATCAGCAGCAGGCCCACGCCGAGGACGTCGACGAGCACGCCGTGGATGTTGGCCCGGGGCGAGAGCAGGTCCTCGAGCCGGCGGGTCACCCGGCCGATGAAGCTCGAGGTCATCAGCGGGGTGCGCAGCACGGGGATGCCGTGGGCCTCGGCCAGCTCCATCAGCAGGTCCGGGGGCTCGAGCCCCCGGGTCAGGGCGAGGGCGGCGAGCTTGCGCTTGCAGTACTTCTCGACCCCGATCCGCGCCTGCTCCTCGCTGACGTGGAGCAGGTAGTCGATCTCGGTCAGGCCGAGGACCTGCAAGCGGTCGCCGTAGACGTGCTTGACGAAGCCGGACAGGGCCAGCCCGGGCTTTTGAATCCGCGGCCGCGTCAGCAGGCGGTCGAGGCCCCCCCAGCTCGACAGCACCTCGAGCTGCAAGTCGGTGGAGTCTTCGTCCAGCAGGCGGCTGACTTCGACGGCGGCTTCACGACGCATGGCCCGAGGGTGGCACAGGCGGGCGCCGAGGTCATGTCACGGCGGGGCGCCAGCCAGAGGCTGTGAATCATTCACAGCCTCTGACTCCTTCAACGTCGAGGACGAGCCAGGCCCTCCCTGCCCCACGTCCTCGACTCAGGCTGGCGCCCGCAAAAATGGGTGCCTGGCTTCCTAGGCGTCTTCGACGTGACCGCGGGTCTCGATCAGGCCGTAGCTGCCCTCGTCCTCGAGCCGGTAGATCACGTTGATGTCCCCGGTCTCGGTGTTGGTGAACACCAGGAACTGCTTGTGCGCGAGGTTGAGCTGCATGACGGCCTCGCGGACCTTGAGGCGGCCGGCTTGGAACTCGGTCTCGCGGATGATGGTCGCCGCCTCCTCGGCGGGAACCACGGGCGAGGACTGAGACTCGGCCGCGCGGCGCTCCTCGGCCTGGACCATGGTCTCGGGCTCCTCCTGACCGTCGAGGGAGAACACGACCTGGCGGACGCGCGCCGCCTTACCCTTGTGCGGCTTGTGGTTGGTGATGCGATCTTTGTAGCGCCGGACCTGCCGCTCCATCTTGGCCAGGGCCATGTCGATGGAGCTGTACATGCTCTCCGTCTTCTCGGACGAGTGCAGCTGGAGGCCGTTGCGAAGCGTGACGTCGAATTGCGCGATGTGGTTGATCTTCTCGACCGAGAAGGTGCAGTTGACCTTCAGCGGATCGGAGAAGTAGCGCTTGATCTTGGCCAGGCGGTCCTCGGCGTAGTTGCGAAGGGCGTCTGACGACTCCATGTGGCGGAACACAAACTGGGTTTGCATCGCGGTCTACCTCCTACTTTCTGACCCCCTCCAATGGGGGTCGGGAAAATCGTGACTGATCCGAGCGGCGGCCCCAAACGCGGCGTCCCCAGCTCCGAGCCCGTCCTCTCCCGGGCGCCGGGTTTTCGGCGTCTCAGGGGCGAGGAAGGGGAGGGCGGGGGCGCGCAAAGGGTACAGATTACTTCGGACTGAACGAGTGGCCGGTCGGGGTGGCCGAGTGGTTCGAGCTTAGAACAGTTTGCGCCGCTTCGAGCTCGATAACAAGTTGAGCTGTTCACGGTACTTGGCGACGGTGCGCCGGGCGATGTCGATGCCTTCCTCGCGCAACAGCTCGACCAGCTTTTGGTCGCTGTAAGGCTTGCGAGAGTCCTCGCCCTCGATGAGCTTCTTGATTTTTTCCTTGACGGCCTCGGAGGCCAGCTCCCCGCCGCCGCGCCGGGAGATGCCGGCGTTGAAGAAGTACTTGAGCTCGTAGATGCCCTGGGGCGTGTGCACGTACTTGTTGGTGGTCACGCGGCTGACCGTCGACTCGTGCATCTCGATGTCTTCGGCGACGTCCTTGAGGATCAGCGGGCGCAGGTGCTGGGGGCCCTTCTCGAAGAACTCGCGCTGGAAGCCGAGGATGGACTTGGTGACCTTCAAGATCGTGCGCTGGCGCTGCTGGATGGAGCGGATCAACCACTGGGCTGAACGCAGCCGCTCGGTGATGTAATCCTTCGCGCCGGCCTGGTCGCCCTTGGCCGGCTTGGCGCCCTTGCCTTGCTTGGCCTGCTTGGCGCCCTTGCCCTTGCCCCCTTGTTTGGAGGAGTCGGCGAGCATGGCCGAGCGGTAGTAGTTGGAGATCTTGAGCTTGGGCAGGCCGTCGTCGTTGAGGGTGACGACGTACTCCTCGCCGATCTTGTGCACGTAGACGTCGGGGGTGACGTACTGCGCCGACTCGGACACGAACTGCCGCGCGGGCCGGGGCTCGAGGCCCATGATCACCTTGGTCGCCTCGTAGACCTCTTCGAGGGGCTCGCCGGTGTCGCGGGCGACGGCCTGGTAGGCGCGCTTTTCGAGGTTGGGCAGGTGCTTGGCGATGATCGTCAGGACCAGCGGGTCGCCGATGGGGTGCTCGGGGTGGCGGGCCTGGATCCACAGCACCTCGGCGAGGTTGCGCGAGGCGAGGGCCAGGGGGTCGAGCTGTTGGACCTTGCGCAGCATCTGCTCGACGCGCAGGGTCGAGACCTCGAGGCGCTGGGCGATCTGCGGCACGGACAGGCCGAGGTGGCCCGAGGCCGTGATGCTGCGGACGATGTACTCGGCGATGTCCTCTTCGAGGGGCGACCAGTTCGACAGCCGGATCTGCCACATCAGGTGCTCGACGAGGGTCTCCTCGTCGGCCATGGTCTGCTCGAGGCCGGGCAGGTCGTCGTCGCCGCGCACCCCCGAGCCGGGCATGGGGCCCGAGAGGGTGTGGTGCTGGAGGTAAGACTCCCAGTCGAAGTTGTCCGTGTTGGGGGCGTCGGCCTTGACCTCTTGCTGGGGCGCGTCTGCAGCCCGGGCCTCGCCGATGTCGCCCTGGAGGTCGACGCCGTCTTGCATCTCGACGGCGGACACGGGCTCCTCGTTGGTCGTGCCCATCTCCCGAGACTCTTCGAGGAGGGGGTTCTCGAGCAGCTCGTTGCGCACGAGGTCCTGGAGCTCGACCCGGGACAGCTGCAGCAGCTTGATGGCCTGCTGCAGCTGCGGGGTCATGACGAGCTGCTGCGACATTCGCAGCTCTTGGCGCATGTGCAGGACCATGGACTGAAGATCAGGCTACCAGAGACTCGTGCGGGCGCCCACTACAAAACCGGCTCGGCACCGCGCTCGAACGGCGATTTGTGCGGGAAAAAGCCTTGCCTTTCGCCACGAATCGGCGTGCGAGCGCGGGCCGTGATCGAGCCTTCGCGGCCCCCACGAGTTGGGGGAGCTCGGCCGGTGTTTTGCGCAGGCCGAGCGTGACCGCCTAGCCCTCCGCGCGCGCTTTTTGATGGGCGAGGGCCGCGGCGATGAAGGCCGTGAACAGCGGGTGGGGTGCGGTCGGCCGGCTCTTGAACTCGGGGTGGAACTGGCAGGCGATGAAGTAGGGGTGCGCCGACGAGGGCAGCTCGACCATCTCGACGAGGCTGCCGTCGGGGGCCATGCCGCAGAAGATCAGCCCGGCCTCGCGCAGCCGGTCCATGTAGGCGTTGTTGAACTCCCAGCGGTGGCGGTGGCGCTCCGAGATGCGCGGGCGGCCGTAGACCCGGCGTGCCAGGGTGTTCGCGGACAGCTCGCAGTCGTAGGCGCCCAGGCGCATGGTGCCGCCCTTGTGGGTGACCTCGGACTGCGACTCCATCAGGTCGATGACCGGCTGGCTCGCCTCGGGGTCGAACTCCGTGGACTGCGCGTCCTCGATGCCGGCGACGTGGCGGGCGAACTCGATGGTCGCCAGCTGCATGCCGAGGCAGATGCCGAAGAAGGGCGCGCGGTTCTCCCGGGCCCAGCGGATGGCCTCGATCTTGCCCGCGCTGCCGCGCTCGCCGAAGCCTCCGGGGACCAAGACGGCGTCGAGCTCTTCGAGGGCCGCGGGGCCGCCGGCCGAGACCTGCTCGGCGTCGACGAACACGATCTCGACCCCCGCCGAGTTGGCCAGGCCGCCGTGGGTCAGGGCCTCGGACAGGCTCTTGTAGCTCTCGTGCAGGTCGACGTACTTGCCGACCACGCCGATCTTCACGGTGTGCTCGGGCCCGCGGAGGATCGAGGTGATGCGCCGCCACTCTTCCAGCTGCGGCTCGCGGCTCCAGATGTTGAGCAGCTCGCAGGCCACGTCGTCGACGCGCGCCTCGTGGAGCATCAGCGGCACGGCGTAGATGGTGTCGGCGTCGGGCAGGGGGATGACCGAGCTCAGCTGCACGTTGGTGAACAGCGCGATCTTCTCGAGGGTGTCGGTCTCGATGGGGTGCTCGGCCCGGCACACGAGGATGTCGGGCTGGATGCCGATCTCGCGCAGCTTCATGACCGAGTGCTGGGTGGGCTTGGTCTTGAGCTCGCCGGCCGTGGGCAGGTAGGGCAGCAAGGTCAGGTGGATGAAGATCGCGTTCTCGGACCCGAGCTCGAGGCGGAGCTGACGGACCGCCTCGAGGAAGGGCAGGGACTCGATGTCGCCGACGGTCCCGCCGATCTCGCAGATCAGCAGGTCGACACCCTCGGCCGCCTTGAGCACGGCCTGCTTGATCTCGTTGGTGACGTGGGGGATGACCTGGACGGTCTGGCCGAGGTAGTCGCCCTTGCGCTCCTTCTCGAGCACGGACGAGTAGATCTGGCCCGAGGTGTAGTTGCTGTGCCGCGACATGCGGTGCGACACGAAGCGCTCGTAGTGGCCGAGGTCGAGGTCCGTCTCGGCCCCGTCGTCGGTCACGAACACCTCACCGTGCTGGGTGGGGCTCATCGTCCCCGGGTCCACGTTGAGGTAGGGGTCGAGCTTCTGCATCCCGACGTTGAGGCCCCGGTTCTCGAGCAGCGCGCCGACGGATGCCGCGCACAGGCCCTTGCCCAGGGACGACACCACGCCGCCGGTCACGAAGATGAATTTGGTCCGCTTGGAGGAGCTACGCCGCCGCACGGGCGGTCGAAATGGCACGAACTCGGGGACGGGTCAAGGCGTGATCACCAAGGCCGCGCGTTCGGGTCTGAGCCGCGCTCAGCGGCCAGTGTCCTCGCCGCGAAGCGGGGCGCGACGCGAGGACGCGCAATCTCCGGAGGGCGCCGCGCTCGGCGATCGGGGGCGGTGCGATCTCTCGACGCCGACCTGGCTCACGCGGGATTGTTTTAGCCGTCGTGGACGACGCCACGCCCTCCCTGCCCCACGTCCACGAGGGATCGTTTTAGCCGTCGTGGACGACGCCACGCCCTCCCTGCCCCACGTCCACGAGGGATCGTTTTAGCCGTCGTGGACGACGCCACGCCCTCCCTGCCCCACGTCCACGAGGGATTGTTTTAGCCGTCGTGGACGACGCCACGCCCTCCCTGCCCCACGTCCACGACTCCAATGGATGGGTGTTCGAGGAGCGCGAGGGTGTGGATGCTCCACTCCGAACACCAGCTGGCGAGCTCGGTCCAGCCCTCGAGGTGGCGTTGCGTGAAGATGCGCAGGACGCCGCGATCGTCGACGAGGGTCTGGACGCCGGACGAGCGATTGCCCCGCATGGCGCGGAGCAAGGCCTCGAGCAAGACCGGCGCGCTCTCGAGCTCGAGGGCGTCGTCGACGGTCAGTCCCTCGGCGCGGGCGACGAGGGCGAGCTGGACCTGGAGGTTGTCGCGCACGACCTCCAAGGCCGCCTCGGCGGCGCCTCGATCGCCGCGGCGACGCTCGATGAGCGCGAGGTTGATCCACGCGCCAAAGCGGGTGTTGGTGGCCTCGACGGCCAAGCTGGCGGCTTCGAGGGCGGCCTCGAGGGCGCCGCGCTTGCGCCAGATCTCGGAGCGGTAGGCGTGGGTGGCCTCCTCGGGCAAGAAGGCGTGGACCGTCGCGGCCTCTTCCCAGCGCGCGAGGGCCTCGTCGTCGCGGTCGAGGAAGTGCAGCGCGGCCGCCGAGCCGACGTAGCTCCAGCGCTGGTGGGTGCGCTGCCAGACCGCCTCGAACACCTCGAGGGCCTCGGCGTAGCGGCCCTCCCACAACAACAGCTCGGCGGAGTAGGTCTCGCCGTAGGGGACCCCGGGGTAGGTCGCGACCAGCTCGGCGAGGCGCTCGCGGACCGTGGCGAGGGGCTCGAAGAGCAGGCGGTGTTGGAGCTCGGAGGCGCGGGCGCGGGGGGACCAGACCTCGCGCGCGGGGTGCAGGCTCCGGCCGCCCCGGCCGTCGCTCTCGCCGACGAGGCTCAGGTGGTTGGAGCGATTGCCCCCGAGGGCGCGCAGGGCCAGCTCGACGGCGGCGAGGGTGTCGGCGTCGCTGGCCTCGGGCCCGAGGGTCATGGCCTCGGCCGCGTCGGCGTCGAGGGCCGCGAGGGGCTGGGCGAGCTGACGCAAGATCGTGCGGTGGATGTAGTCGGTGTCGTCCCGCGGGCCCTCGGGCGCGGCGTGGCCCCGGGCGGCGTGGATGGCCGCGAGCCGGACCCGCAGCAGCTGGCGGACGATGGCGCTGCGGTAGCCCTCCTCGAGCGCCGCGGCCTGGGCTGCGTCGGGCTGGCCGGCGCGCAGCAGGGCTTCGACTCGCCAGTTGCGGATCTCGAGGTCGTCGCCGCGCAGCCGATGGGCGCGCTCGAGGGCGTCGAGGCCCCGGGCGGGCTCGCCGCGCAGGCAGGCGACGGCGCCGAGGACCATGAGCGCGGTGGCGTGCTCGGGGTTATTGGGATCGTCGGCTTCGTTGGCGAGGGTTTCGGCGGCGTCGAGGTCGAGGGCCCACAGCCTCGCGCGGGCGAGGGTGGCGGTCGCGCTGGCTTTGCCGGCGGCGTCGGGGCTGGTGGCCGCGCACGCGCGCAGCTGGAGCTCGGCGAGGGGGTAGGCGCCGAGCTCCATGAGCGTCCGGCCCAGTCGCACGCGGAGGTCCGCCGGCAGCCAGGGCAGGGGGTCGTCGCCGAGGTGCTCGGCGAGCTCGGCCAGGGCCTGGCGGCCGTCCGCGTCGGCCTCTTCGGCCGCGCGCAGCAAGGCGGCGAGGTGTCGGGGCCGGGGCGCGACGCGGATCAGCGCCGCGTACTGTTGGCAGGCCTCGTCGCGCAGGCCCAGGTGGGCGCACAGGCGGCCGCCAAACTCGAGCTCGCCGGTGGTTCGAGCCAGCGCGGCGAAGCGTCGGGCGTGGTCGATGGCCGCGTCGCGCAGCCCGAGGGTCCCCGCCAGGACGGCGCGGCGGGCCGCGGCGCGGGGGGACTCGGCGCTGGCGTCCGCCGCGGGCACGTCCGGCCAGCCCTGGCCCGGACCGCCGAGGGTGTCGAGGGCACCCTGGAGCTGCCCGGCGCACAGCTGCAGGTGGGCCAGGGCCAGGCGCGGCTCGAGCTCGTCGCGCGCGGCCTCGGGCAGACGGGTCGCGAGCGCGTCGACGGCCGCAGCCGGCAGGCTCGGGCCTTCGTCGCTGCGCGCTCGGGTGGCCGCCTCGGCGCAGCGAGCCAGGGCCGCGTCGAGGCCCGGCTCCGCGGCCTCCTCGAAGGCTTCGCAGCGCGCGAGCACCCGGCGCAGCCACGGCAGCGCGTCGGCGCGGCTGTGGGCGAACACCCGGCCGACGCCCGCGGACAGGCGGCGGGCCACGGCTTCGGGGAGGCGCGGGTTGGGGACCACGCGCAGGTCGACGCGCCCGGCCTCGCGGGCCGGGTAGGCGACGACCCGGACCTCGCCAAAGCTCGCCGCGCAGTAGATCAGCTCGACCCCGTCGCGGCGACCCGTGAGCCCGGCGGGGCGGAGCCCGGCGGGCCAGCGCTGCATCCACGCGGGTTGGGGGAGGTCGATGCGGTGGGCGGGCACGCGACCCCAGCCTACGCCCCCGAGGGGCCCCGCGTCAGCGCTGGTTCAGCGCATCCACCGGGCGCTGCGCTGCCACGAGCTAAAGCCCGCCTCGCCGCCCTGGCTGTCCGCGCGCCCGCGGCCGCCCGGGCCCGCGTCGACCACGGCCAGGGCCGCGGCGGCGGCGATGGCCGCGGACTCGGCCTCGCCGAGCTCGCTGGCCTCGGTCAGCGCCGGGTGCTTGCCGATGTAGCCGGTGTCGAAGTGCCCCGCGCGGAAGTCCTCCTCGGCGAGCACCTTCAGGTGGAAGTCGATGTTGCAGTCGATGCCCAGGATGACCGTGTCCTCGAGGGCCCGGCGCATGCGCTCGATGGCGACGGCGCGGTCTGGGCCCCAGGCGACGAGCTTGGCGATCATCGGGTCGTAGTGGCTCGAGACCTCGGAGCCCTCGCGCACGGCCGCGTCGATGCGCAGGTTGGGGCCCTCGGGCCAGCGCAGGCGCAGCAGGGGGCCGGGGCTGGGCAAAAAGCGCAGGCTGTCCTCGGCGTAGATGCGGCACTCCACGGCGTGGCCGACCAGCCCGACCTCGCCCTGGCCGTAGCCGAGGGGCTCGCCGGCGGCGACGCGGATCATGTCCCAGACCAGGTCTCGGCCCGTGGTCATCTCGGTCACGGGGTGCTCGACCTGCAAGCGGGTGTTCATCTCGAGGAAGTAAAAGCGCGGCTCGCCGTCGTCTTGCTCCTCGAACAGGAACTCGACCGTGGCCGCGCCGACGTAGTTGACCGAGCGGGCGACGCGGCAGGCGACCTCGCCCATGGCCGCGCGCACCTCCGGGGTCATCTGCGGCGAGGGCGAGGGCGCCTCCTCGATGACCTTTTGGTGGCGGCGCTGCACCGAGCAGTCGCGCTCGTTGAGGTAGACGACCGTGCCGTGGCGGTCGGCCATGAGCTGGATCTCCACGTGGCGGGCCTTCATGACCGCCCGCTCGACGAACAGGCGCCCGTCGCCGAAGGCCGCGAGGGCCTCGCGCTGGGCGGCCTCGAAGCCGCGGCGCAGCTGGGCCTCGTCGTGGACGATGCGCATGCCCTTGCCGCCGCCGCCGGCCGAGGCCTTGAGCATCAGCGGGTAGCCGATCTCGGCCGCGGCCGCGAGGGCGTCGTCGACCCCTTCGAGGTCCTCGCGCCCGGGGACCAGGGGGACCTCGGCGGCGATCATCGCCTTGCGCGCGCGGACCTTGTCGCCCATGACGTTCATGGCCTCGGTGCCGGGCCCGATGAAGGTGATGCCGGCGGCGTCGCAGGCCTCGACGAAGCTGGCCCGCTCGCTGAGGAAGCCGTAGCCGGGGTGGATGGCGTCGGCGCCGGTCTGCTTGGCGGCGGCGATGATCTTCTCGGCGACGAGGTAGCTCTGGGCCGAGGGCGTGGGCCCGATGTGCACGGCCTCGTCGGCCGCGGCCACGTGGGGCGAGTCGCTGTCGCCGTCGCTGTAGACCGCGACGGTGCGGATGCCGTGCTCGCGGCAGGTTCGGAACACGCGGATGGCGATCTCTCCGCGGTTGGCGACCAGGATCTTCGAAAAGGGCGGCTTGGCGGCGCTCACGACCGTCGCAGCTTCCGTGATCCGCGGCCCGGAGGCAACGTCCCTGGGCGGAGGGGGGAGGGGCTACGCGATGGCCGCGGCGAACACGAGGTGCAGGCGGCGGAGGTGGGCGTCGAGATCGGCCGGAAACCACAGTAAGGGCCGGCCCACGAGCGGGACGGCGGCGGGCCCGGGCTCGGCCATCCAGCCAAACTGGGCCTCGGCGAAGGCGCTGACGATGACCTCGCTGCCGAGGCTGGAGATGTCCGTGGCCACGCGGTGCGCCTCGACCGGGTGATCGCCGGTGAAGGCGATCACCGCGAGCTCGCGGGTGCCACCGGCGGGCGCGACGAGGTCCCCGTGGGACCAGGGCACGGCCGCGAGCACGCGCAGGTCGTCCTCGTCCTCGGGCTTGGGCAGGCGCGCGTAGCCGGCCGCGACGATCGCCACGCGCACGAGCTCGGCCGCGGAGCGCCCGGCGATGAGCCGGCTGGCGTGGTTGAAGAAGCGGTCCGGGGGCTCGCGCCACGCGAAGTACTCGGCGATCAGCGCGGCGACGCAGCGCTGCCCGGTCTCGTCGAGGCAGCGACCAAAGGCCTCGAGGCCGCGCTCGATGCCCTCGCGGGCCCACGCGGCGTCGAGCTGGCGGCCGAGCTCCTGGGCGAGGTCGACCCCGGCGTCGGCGTTGGCGATGGACCACGCGCAGCCCGGGGCGCGCTCGTCCTTGCCCAGGGCGGCGGCGACCAGGGCGAAGAAGCGCCGGGCGAGGGCGCGCCGGTGGGCCCGCTGGGCCGCCTCGGCCACGACCACGCAGGGATCGCCAGCGTCGATCGGCGCGGCCGAGTCCGGCGGCGAGAGTGCGAGCTCGAGCTTCATGACGGGTCCGTGGTGAGGGTCAGGCCGCGTCGCTGTCGGCCACGGCGAAGCTCGCCTGGCGCCGAGCCTCGTCGGCCTTGGACGCTGCCTTGGAGTCTGCCTTGGGCTCTGGGCTGGACTCCGCCGCCGCCCGCTTTTTGCTGGCGGACTTGCTCGGCCGACCGCGGCGCTTTTTGGGCGCGAGGCGGCTGGCGTCGAAGCGGATCGCCGCGAGGCTGTCGACGAGCTCGGGGTCGCCGGCGGCGTAGATGGAGGCGTAGGCGTGGGCCTTCTTGGCCTGGCTCAGGAGCTGCGCCTGGCCGGCCTCGAGCACCGCGCGGGCCTCGACCACGGCCTCGAGGGCGCGCTGGAGCTCCACGCGCTGGGCCTCGACCTCGGCGGCACTCGCGGCCAATTGGTCGCCGTCCACGTCGGGGAAGCGGACCTCGGCGAGGGGCCCCGCGAACACCGCGAGGACCGCGCGAACGGGCTCGGAGATGGCGGAGGAGGGCTCAGAGGAGGGATTGGCGGCGCTCGGCGAGGTACTGCTCATGATGTCATCTGCCTGAATGTTCAGTTAATTGCCAGGGCCCTGGACGGGTGTCAAGGCTGGGCTGACCGGCCGATCTGGATCGCGCGCGGGGACCGAGCGGTCCGGATGCGCAAAACCCGTGAGAGCCTGTCTTGTTTCGTTTTGTTAGTTATTCTGAGGCATGGTCCGCCACTCACGCGCTCTCGTCGTCGGCCTGTCCCTGGCGCTCGCTGCATGCGGAACGCACAAGCTCACCGGGGACGACGGCACCGAGACTCAGGCGGACGACGAGGCCGAAGCGGACGCCGAGGTCGAGGGCGAGGGCGAGGGCGAAGCCGACGAAGGCGAGTCGGACGAAGCGGACGCAGACGCGGACGACGGCGGCCTCGACTTCGTGCCCGACGAGGACATCCAAAACGGGACCGACTGCGACGTCTTCGAGCAGGACTGCGCCGAGGGCGAGAAGTGCGTGCCCACGACCTGGTCCCAGTTCTACGGGGTGTCGCGCTGCGTGCCGGTGCTCGGGGAGCAGGGCGTCGACGAGCCCTGCGAGTACCACGGCCACGAGCTCGGCTCCGACGACTGCGACGCGAACAGCCACTGCTGGAACCTCGAGCAGACCGAAGAGGGCGGCTACGTCGGGAGCTGCATCCCGATCTGCCAGGGCACGGGCTGGGAGGACGCCACCTGCGAGGGCCAGGGCGAGAGCTGCTTCGGCTACGAGTGCCGCTTGATCGGGCAGGTCGGCATGCCCTTGTGCGTCGAGTCTTGCGACCCGATGGCGCAGGACTGCGGCGAGGGCATGAGCTGCGTCTACTACGGCGGCTACGTCGACACGGTCTGCGCCGTGCAGACCCTCGAGACGCCCAAGCTCATCGGCGAGACCTGCGAGAGCGCCAGCGACTGCGCCCCCGGCTCGATGTGCGGCAACGCGGACGACCTGCCGAGCTGCGAGGGCTGGAGCTGCTGCACGCCCTTTTGCGCCGCGGGCGACGACGCGAGCTGCGACGCGGCCGTGCCGGGCACGGTCTGCTCCGACCGCTTCCGGACCCTCGCGCCCGAGGGCTGCCCCGAGTTCGGCGGCTGCTTCCTGCCCGGGGATCCTTGAGCTCGAGGCCGGGGCGTCAGGGCAGCGCTTCGCGGAAGATGGTGACCTCGGTGACCACCGGCATCATGGTGGACTCTTCGAGGTAGACGGTGTGGCCGGACTCGGCCAAGGAGGCCGAGATCGTCGCCGGGCCGGGCTCGCTCGCGGGGATGGGGATGGGCCCGAACTCGCCGGCGTTCGAGGGCACGACGCCGTTGTAGCCGGCCTCGCACAGCGGGATGTTCAGGCACTCGGGCAGCATTTGGTCGTAGTAGATGTGCGCGTGGATGGCCTCGGTGTCCGAGGGCGGACCCACGGTCATCCCGCCGAGCACCTCGATCTCGACCTCGATGCTCTGCTCGTCCAGGCCAAAGCGCTCGCGCAGCCACGGCCGGCGCAGGGCGACGTGCTCCCGGCCGTCGTCGACCCACACCAGGTTGCGGCCCGAGCCCTCGGGGTTGTCGTAGTCGCTGCCGTCGTTGAGCCGGGCCTGGGCGCGGATGTAGTGGACGCCGGGGGTGTCGGGGATGTCGATGAACTCCTGGATGCCCGCGCCGAGGTTGCCGCTGTCGATGACCAGGACCTCGACCTCGTCGACGAACACGACGATGTGGCCCTCGCCCGGGACGGCCTCGCCGGACTCGGACAGCGGGCGCAGGGTCAAGTTGGCGCCGGTGAGGCTGAGCACCTCTTGGTGCTCCGTGCCGAAGGGCAGGGCCTCGAGGTCCTCGGGGCTGCTGATGGTGACGACGGGCAGGGCGACGGCCTCGCACACGCCCTGCAGGCAGGCCTGCTCGCCGGGGCAGTCCTCGGTGCCGACGCAGGCGTAGATGCCCGAGGCGTCGGGGTCGGGCTCGTTGGTCAGGCAGGCGGACAGCAGGCCGAAGCCGAAGCAGGCGAGGGCGCGCCGACGCCAGCCACGGGACATGGGCGAAGAAGTGGGCGCGTTCAAAACTGTCCTCCGAAGTGCAGGCCCGCCGAGAGGCCGTTCGCGGTGGGGGCGGCGTAGGGGCTCAGGCGCCAGGTCTGGGCGCTCGCCGGGGGAGCCTGCTCGCCGGCCTCGGCGTCGCGCTTGCGTTTGAGGCCCACGGCCAAGAGCACGGCGCCGGTGATCGCCAGGGCCGAGCCGGCGCCGATCATGGCGAGCTCGAGGGTCTGGTTGGCGCGGGCCTGGTCCGCGAGGGTCTCGGCCTCGGCGAAGCTCAGGCCCTCGGGGTTGCCGCTGGCGACGTCGCCGAGGGCCGCGTTGTCCCGGGCCACCATCACGCCAAAGCCGATGCCGCCGCCGAGGCCGACGGCCGCGCCCACGCCGAGCAGCGCGGCGCCGGACAGGATCAGCGGCTTGGAGGGCTTGCGCTCGGCCTCGGCGGCGAGGCGCTCGGCCTCGGCCTGCTCCGCGGCCTCGCGCTCGGCGATGCGCTCGCGCAGGTCTTCGATGCTGGCCTCGACCACGGCGCGATCCATGGAGTCCTCGCTCGTGCGCAGGTAGATCTCGTAGTGGCGGATGGCCTCTTCGTAGTTGCCCAGGCGTTCGTAGCAGCGGGCAATGTTGAACTGGAAGTCGGGCGAGGCGTAGTAGGTCGCCGCTTCTTGGAAGGCCTCGAGGGCGGCCTCGAAGTCGGCGTCTTGGTAGAGCTGGGTGCCGCGGACGTAGGCTTCGCGCGCACGCTCGGCGTCGGCGGACAGGCCCTCGCCCTCGCCGCCGTCCTCACCCTCGGCGGTCTCGTCGGGGGCGTCGGCGTCGGGGGCAGCGGTCGCCGCGGTGAAGCTCGGTGGCAGCGCGAGGAGACCCGCGAGGATCGTCGAAGGAAGTTTCACGCCCGGCGAGCATACACAGGATGGGCGCCGCTGCCTCGATCGCTCGGATTGATCGCCCGGACAGTTGACGGGGCGATCGAGCGTTCACCCGCGGGTGTGGTCGTGGGCCCGGGCGAGCTCGGGGAGCACGCGCTCCCGCTCGATTTGCGTGGTTTTGGACAGCCGCCGCCAGTGGCCGGCCTCACCTTCGCTGATTTGCAGGTCGGGGTGCTGCTGGAGCAGGGCCGCGAGGGCGTCCATGAGCTCGGGCTGGTGGCTGTGGTCGAGGGCCTGGCGGTACAAGGAGATGGCCTCGTGGTGCTCGCCGAGGGCGGCGTGGGCCTCGGCGCGGTGCTCGGTGACCAGCCACCAGTCCGGGAACGCGGCGTGGGCCCCCTGGTAGTAGCGCAGGGCCTCCTTGGGGTTGCCGGTCTCCCACTCCACGAGGCCGCGCTGGAGGGCGAGCCAGGCCAGGGTCTGCTGGTGGCGGGGGGTCGAACCAGCGCGCATGCGCGCGAGGGCTCGGTCAAAGGCGGCCCGCGCCCCGTCGTAATCCCCCGCCTCGCGGCGCAGCAAGCCCTCGCGGGCGGCGCGGAGGGCCTCGGCCGCGGGCGCGCCCTCCCCCTCGGGCGGCGGCTCGGGGGCGAAGGGCAGGCCGACCCCGTAGCGCTGGGCGGCGCCCTCGTGATCGCTGCGCCCGCGGGCGAGTTCGGCCTCGATGGCCTCCATGCGCTCGAGGGCGCCGGCCGAGTGCAGGGGCGCGCGGCGGGCCGTGGCCAGCCAGCGCTCGGCGTCGTCGAGCTGGTGCAAGGCGAGGGCGAGCTCGGCCCGGGTCAGCGTCGGGCCGCCGCCTTCGGGGGCGAGGTCGAGAGCTGCGTCGAGGGCGTCGCGGGCCGCGAGCCAGTCTTTGACGTTGCCGCTGAGCCGGGCCCGCCGCATGCACAGGCGGGCGAGGAGCTCGAGGTCGCTCCAGCTGACGAGCCGGGCGGTGGCGGTCGAGTCGTCGGGCTCGATGCCGGCGAGGGAGCGGGCCTCGCGGATCTCGGCGTCGAGCATGGCGAGGGCCTCGACGTAGGTCGTCGGCGAGCTGTGTTCGGGGCGCGCGGCCCTTCGCTGGGCGGCGGCCTCGGGGCTCTCTTGGCCGCCGCAGCTCAGGGCGATGGCCGCGCCCAGGGCTGCGGCGAGCGCGAGGCCGAGATCACAGCTCGTGCGCCGGCGCGAGGTAGGGGAAGGCATCCTCGAAGGGGCGGTCGTTGGCCGTGGGGTTGAGGGCGCCGACGAGGCTCGTCACCGTTTGCCCCTCGACGCTCAGGTCGAGCAGCACCAGGGCCAGGGTGACGTCGATCACCGGGTCCTCGAGGCGCCGGCCGTTGGGGAAGCCGGAGTCCGCGCTCGTGTCGACGGTGATGATGTCGGGGACGACCAGCGGGGCCGCCTGCTCGACGCACAGGTCGGGGGCGCAGGGGCTCAGGCCCAGGCCGGTGAGGTCGTCGTCGAGGGCCTCGTGGAGGCCCGTGACCGAGGCGACGATCTGCTCGACGAAGGCGCTCGGATCGTCGCTGGGGTCGGCCTGGTTGTAGCCCTCCTTGTCGGCGATGACCGCCGTGCCGATGGCCGGCATGCCGATGCGATCGACGCGGACGTAGGTCGAGGGATCGTCGGTCGCAAATACGAAGGGGTCGTCGGGGGTCTCGGGCTCGGTGGAGCAGGCCGTCAGCAGACCGGCGCCGGCCAGAGCCACAGCCACAGTCCGCGCCATGGGGGCCCAGCGGAGTCGGAGTTGGAGTTGGAGCGTCACTGTGCCTGCCTCCCGGTGGTCGCCCACACGCCGAAGGTCTCGCTGCCCAGGGCCGCGTGGTCAAACTCGACGACGATGGCGACGGTGTTCTTGATCGCCACGAAGTCGCGCTCGGGGTTGAAGGCCACCGTGCCCGTGGCGAGGGTGTCCTGGAAGCCGTCGAGGTCGAAGAAGAAGGGGTCGTCGCGGGTGCCCGCGAAGATCGACGCGCCGCCCTCGACCTCGAGGACCTCGTCGACGGGGCTGACCAGGGGCCCGTCCGCGCCGGGGATGCCCTCGACCTGCACGGCCCACTCGCCCGCGGCGTTGCTGCCAAAGCGCGCCCACAGGTCGTGGTCGGCCACGTTGTCCCCGTCGGTGTCGATGTGCACGCCGTAGAGCACGCCGTCGTCGTAGACCGTCTCCTCCGTGCGCAGCTTGTAGCCGTCGACGGTCAAGATCAGGGTCAGGCGCTCGCCGTCGTGGAAGGCGTAGAGGTCACCGATGTCTGCGGCCGCGTCGTCGAAGGAGGTCGTGTCGGCCTCGTCGTGGTCGGCGGCGATCACCACGCCCGACGCGACCACGAGACCGACGAAGGCCCCGACTCCCAGGACTGTCCAGAGCTTGGATGCCATAGGGCCCCAGCATCCCACGTTTGGGGCACGCTGTGCAAAGTGCGCGGTCTCGAACCTTCAAGCTCACGATCCGCGGCCGTCGAGGCCCCGCCGTTGGGCGAGCCCGCGGGCCAGGGAGCGATGGAAGGCGACCCCCTCGAGGGCGGCGCCCGTGCTCGCCAGCTCCAGGGCGAGGGCCGGGCGGACGCCGGTGAGCGTCGCTCGGGCGCCGAGCAGGCCCAGGGCCGCGATCAGCTGGACCAGGCGCTGGCCGGCCTCGCCGTCGACCTCGGCGATGCCGGTCAGGTCCAGGAGCACGCGCCGGACCCCGCGGGTCGAGACGTGCTCGAGCAGCTTGGCCATCAACAGCTCGTGGCGCTCGCGGTCGAGGCGGCCGATGAGCGGCACGGCGAGGGTCGCGTCGCCGACCTCGAGCAGCGGCGCGGACAGCTGGAGGATCTCCCGGCGCTGGCGCTCGACGATCTCGAGGGTCGCCTGGGTCGTCTCGGCGAGGGCCTCGGCCTCGACCTGGGCGCTCACGTCGAGGTGCTCGACGAGCACGCCGATGTCGGCGCTCACGGGGTCGCGCATGGGCTGGGTGACGACGAGGTGCCAGCGCCGCTCCCCGCCGAGGGTGCGCACCGGCAGCAGGTTGCGCTGGACCTCGTCGGCCAGCGTCGCCTCGAGGATGCGCCCGGCCTCGGCCGGGTCTTCGAACCACGCCGGCCAGCCCTCGCGCTCGCCGAAGGTCGCGGTCGCGGCGGGGTTTTGGGCGAGCAGGGCCCCGGTGTTCGACGCGAGCCCGAGGATGACCGTCGCGTGGCGGTGCATGGCGACGTTGCGCTCGACGGCCTCGGACGCCACGCCGGCGAGGGGCTGGGCCTGGAGCAGCATCCCGAGCTTCCCCTCGTCGAGCAGGATGGCCCGGACGTCGAGGAGGATCGTCCGCCGCTGACCGTTGGGGTACATGATCCACTCCTCGCTGACGCGCTCGCCCTCGCGGCAGCGGGCGATCTGTCCGCGGATGCGCTCGACCACGGGCTTGGGCGCGCTGGTGATGATGTCCCGGGCGAACAGCGCCTCGCGGGTGTCGGCGCCCCAAAACTCGAGGGCCGCGTCGTTGGCCCAGCGAAAGGTCAGCGACGCGGCGTCGAGGACCCACGCGGGCGTCGGGGACTGGGACAGGCCGAGCTCGCAGCGTGCGAACTCGATGGGGACGCGCGGATTCACGGGAACCAAGGCTAATCCAGCTCCCACGCGCGAGTGTGCGCAGCGGCTGCGTTCGCTCGATGTCGAAGGTGTGGACGATTTTGCCCCCTCTGGGGGCGACCCCACGGCTAGAACATTTGGCCGACGTCGAGGTAGAAGCCGAAGTTCTGGTCCGAGGGCGACCACGCCGGATCCACGCGTACGACCAGGGTCTCGCCCCAGGTCAGGCGCAGGCCCCCGCCCACGCCGGTCTTGATGTCCGAGAACTCGCCGTCGAGGTTGACGCCGTCGAGGAACACCGGCTGGGTGTCCGTCCACAGCCGCCCGGCGTCGAAGTAGAGCGCCGTGCCCACCCCAAAGCGGGCGCTCTTGATGTTGAAGCGAACCAGCATCGAGCGCAGCTCGAGGTTGACGATGGCCTTTTGCTTGCCGAAGTAGCGCTGGCGGGGGATGCCGCGGATCGTCCAGCTGCCGCCGGGGCCGTCGAGGGGCACGAGCACGCCGGTCTCGCCCATGGCGTAGAGCGGCGGCGTGCCCCACAGGTAGTCGAGGATGCCGCGCACGCCGAACACCAGGTACTCGCCGTAGAGCGGGACGAAGTGCGAGGTGCCCAGGTACAGGCGCGAGTAGAGCAGGTTCTCGTCGACGCCCGGGGAGAACTGCAGGGACAGCTCGGTGAACGAGCCGCGGGTCGGCGTGTACTCGTGGTCGCGGGTGTCGTAGAGCAACCCCGCGTTGAGGGTCATCAAGAAGTGGTTGTCGGTGCCGTGCAGCAGGCCGCGGAGGGTCTCGGCGTCGTCTTCGCCGTCGGGCCCGGGCTCGTCGCGGGCGGCGATGTCCTCGGCCAGCTTGCTGTTGGCGTAGGCCTCGATGGCGTTGTAGCCCAGCGAGGTGCCCACGAGCAGCTCGAGGCGGCGCTTGTGGGCGACCTTGGGCGCAGGGCCCAGGCCCTGGCGGGCGCGCTGGCTGGCGTAGGGCGGGCAGCCGTCGCGGAGCTTGGGGCCGCAGGCCCGGGGCACGTCGTTGCCGAGCACGGAGCGGTCCCACAAGATGATGCGCGCGTTGAAGGCCGCCGAGGCCCGGGTGCGCAGGTACTTGTTGTAAAAGCGCGCCTCTCGGTAGGCGTCGGGGTCCGTGTCGGGGTCGATGTCCTCCCACGGCTCGGGGTTGAGGGAGGCGTTGCCCAGGCCGTGCCAGCCCTGGTTGGTGAAGCGACGAAAGCGCGCCTCGGCGTTGATGCGCAGCCGCCCGTTCCACAGGCCGGGGAGGTCGGCCTTGACGTAGTCGTTGTGGTAGGGGAGGCCCAGGCCGATGCCGGGCGTGTTCTTGACCGTGGCCTGGGCGAGGAACTCGAGGCGCCAGCGGTAGGGCTGGAAGTCGGGGTGGAAGCGGGCGAGGGACACGAGGGCCCCGAAGCCGAGGCCGAGATCGATGTCGTAGGAGACCGCCGGCAGCACGCCCCACTCGAGGCGGTGGGGGTCGTTGGGGTCGCGCTTTTTCTTCTTGCGCTTCTTCTTGCCCTCGGGCTCGGGCGCGGGGGCGGGCTCGGGTTCGGGCTCGGGGGGTCCCTCGACGAGGGCGCCGTCGGCCGTGGGCCCGGGCTCGAGCTCGGGTTCGGGCTCGAGCTCGGGTTCAGGCTCGGGGACGTCCGGCAGCGGGGTCTCGTCGGCCGCGAGGGTCGCGGGCTCGGCGTCCGCGGGAGCAGCCGCGTCGGGGGCGGGCTCGTCGGCCTCGGGGGGCGCCGCGTGGGTCGGCGAGGCGTACAGCAGCGCCAGCGCGAGGGAGGCCAGCGTCAGCCAGCAAAGGGGGCGGGGCAGGGGAGCGCGAGCTGGGCGACGGGCGATCACTAAAAACCTCGGCCAACGAACACCCGGAAGTAGTCGATGCCGACTTCGGGGTCGAGACCATGAGCGTACTGGAAAAACAGGGCCAGGCGCTCGCCATATCCGAACTTGAAGCTGGAGATGAGCGTCGCGCCGACGCTGCCTGCCAGATCGTTGATGGTGATCGGGTCGGTCCAGGCCATGCCCCAGTCCGTGAACGCGACCAGCACGAGGCGCTCGAAGAAGGCCGCCGTCGTGCCCAGGCCGCGGTCGACGTCGAGGATTGGAACGCGGTATTCGAGCTGCAGCACCCCAAAGTAGCGGCCGCCGAACTCGCTCGGGTCGTAGCCGCGCAGCGATCCGGCCTCGCCCCAGGGGCTCCGGGCGAGGATGGTCTGGATCACGTCCTGGTCCTCGGGCAGCCCCCCGAGGCGGAAGGAGCCGCGCCGCGCGAGGCCCTGCGAGGACGCGCCGCCGGCCAGGCGCAGGGCGAGGACCTGGTGGCCGACCCAGGGCATGCGCAGCGCCTCGGTGTAGTTGCCGCTGGCTCGCAGGTCGCTGTAGCGCCCGCCGAGGGCCGGGTCGCTGAGGCTCAGATCGACGGCCAGGCGCCGGCCCGTCTCGTTGCCCCAGGAGTAGCGCACGCCCTCGCGGTTGTCGTAGGTCAGCCCGAGGTTGACCGTGCTCAGCCCCCCGATCTCGGGCTCGAGGCTCGCGGGCGCGTTGGGGTCGACCTGCGCGTCGGCGGCGTCGAGGTTGGTGTAGTGGACGTAGCTGTAGCTCAGCGAGGCGCGGGCGTCGTGGCGACCCATGCGGAGCACGGGCACGCTCAGCCCCGCGTTGAAGGCGAGCACGCGCTCGAGGTAGAGGTCCTGGCGGTAGGGCGGGTCCGTGCCGGGGGCGCTCGCGGGCGGGTCGTAGGCGTAGCGCGTAAAGCCCGTGCGCACCCGGTAGTCCTGGCCAAAGCCCACGAACATGCTGGGGAAGAGGCGGCTGAAGCGGTAGCTGACCGAGCCCGCGGGCAGGCGCAGATCGGTCAGCCACTCGAAGCTCCCGACCAGCGAGTGGTAGCCGATCACGTCCTCCATCGCGAGGCTGAGGGACAGCGTCGACAGCAGCGTGCCCAGCTCGAAGTCGGCCGCCGAGGGCACGAGGGTGCGGGGGAAGAAGGTCCGGTAGAAGCGGTAGGGCTTGGCGCTGGCCGAGGGCGGGGGGCCGGCGCTGGGGTCGTCGGCGTCGTAGCCGGGCTCGGGGTCGAGGGCCACGGGCCAGTCGGTGATCGCCTCGGGCGGATCCATGAAGCGCGCCGGGTCGAAGTCCATGGCCCACAGGTCGTAGCCCGTGCTCGAGTAGCCGACGTAGGCGATGCGCTCGCCGTCGTGGCTGATGGCCGGCTCGAAGGCGCCGCCGAGCACGTTGGACACCTGCCGCGTCTGCCCGCTCTCGGTGTCGAAGGCGTAGAGGTTGAAGACCCCGGAGCGGTCGCTCGAGAACAGCAGCCAGCGCCCGTCGGGGCTCCACTCCGGCGAGTTGTCCTGGGCCCGGTCGGCGGTGATCCGCTCGGTGGTCTGGGTCTCGAGGTCGTGGACGTAGATGTCCCGCCAGCCCCCGTCGCGCCACGCCGAGTAGGCGACCTTGGTGCCGCTGGGGTGCCAGTCGGGGTCGTAGGCCTGCTGCAGCTCGACGCCCGAGCCCCGGCCCGTTCCCAGGGGCTCGAGCTCGCGGACCTCGAGGGTGTCGAGGGCCAAAAAAGCGATCCGCGACTGCCCGCTGTCGTTGCGCACGAAGGCGACGGTGCGCCCGTCGGGGGACACGTCCGGGGCCCGGGCGCGCATGCCAAAGGTCAGCTGCTCGCGGCCCCGGCGGCTGGGCCCCTTCCAGCGGTAGAGGTCGCTCCACCGGTAGCGCTGGTCGTGGACGCCGACCATGTCGAAGATGATCTGGTCCTCGTTGGGCCCGACGAAGCTCGGCCGCGAGTTGTCCTCCATGTCGATGACGCGCTCGATGTCGGGGCTCTTGCCCTGGTTGCCGATCGCCAGGCCCTCGCGGATGCGCGTGCCCTCGGCCGAGATCCGCCGGATGCCGGCCTGGCGGTGGCCGTCGTCGTCAAAAAAATAGATGTGCTGGTCGTCGGGGCTCCACACCGGGAAGCGGGTGTGGGCCCCGGACGAGCCGGCGCTGGCGGTGAAGGTCAGCCGCCGGCCCTGGCGCAGTCCCCTGGCGCGGATCCGCCGGGCCTCGGCGTAAAAGCGCCGCTCGAGGTGGGTCTGGTACTCGCGCTCGAGGGTCTCGAAGTCGACGCCGATGACCTCGCGCAGGGCCCGGTTGATGCCCCAGGGGACCAGCCGGCCGCCGTAGAGGTGGCTCATCTCGGCCAGCTTGTCGGCGCCGTAGTGGGCGGCGATGTAGTGCAGCAGGTGCAGGCCGTAGAGGTAGACCGAGGTCCCGCCCGGGAACACGCGGGCGCCGGAGTTGATCTGGTCGAGGGTCTGGAAGCGGCCCTCGAGGATGGCCACGCGCATGAACATGTCGAACAGCGCCGAGCGGTGCCGGCCCTGGGCGCCGAGCTTCGACTCGTACATGGTCGCCAGGCCCTCGACGATCCACCGCGGCTGGACGATGTTGGGCGCCGAGACCTTGCCGACCACGCCGAAGCCGAGCAGGGCGTTGAGCAGGCGCGGGAGCCCGTGGACCGTGTCGATGTGCACGACGTGGACGAACTCGTGGGTGACGAGGATGTCGATCCAGTCGTCGTAGCTGCCGAGCACGCTGAGGGTGTCGGGGGCCGGGGCGAACAGGCGGATGGCCGGGAAGGGGGTCGCGTTGGCGAAGCCGTTGGACGCGTCGGTGGTGTCGGTCAGGATGATGTGCGTGCGCAGCCGGACCTCGTGGGCCAGCTCGAGGGTCATGCGCGCGTAGGCGCGCTCGGCCAGCAGCGCCACGCGGTCGGCGAGCTCCTCCTCGCCCACGTGGTAGTGGATGATGAAGTGCTCGGTCTCGATGGTCCGAAAGGCCAGGTCGGGGTTGGCCTGGGCGACGCGGGGCGCGAGCCACAGCGCCAGGGTCAGCGCCAGGACACCCAGGGCCCGCAGGAGCCGGGTCGACCGTCGCTGGCGGCAAGCGAGCACCGCGCTCAGCCTAACAGCCCAGACTGTCCCAGGGGCAGGGGGTCGAGGATTTGCGCTCGCCATGATCGAAGCGGTCTCTGGGTGGCACACACCGGGCATGACTCGCCTTCGATCCCTCCGCGCCTCGGCCTGGCCCCTCGGGGTCACCGCCCTCGCCGCGTCGTGGCTGCTCTCGGGTGGCTGCGTCGGGGCCGAGGAAGCGGCGGAGGTCGAGGCGCGCGTTGGGCTGCTGTGCCCCGAGGTCGAGGCCCCGGGCTTCGGCGTCGACATCACCCCCGAGAACTGGCCCATGGCCAGCATGGAGCTGGCCCCGTGCGGCCAGGTCATCCTCGAGCGGGCCACGCTCGAAGGCGAGCCGGCGGGCATCGAGCTCGTTCGCCTCGACGGCAGCCGCGAGGAGCTCGGCGACATCGAGGCCTTGCGCTTCTCCCCTCACGGCGATCGCGCGCGGTGGCTCGATGGGTTCGGCCGCTTCGTGCTCCGCGAGCTCGAGGGCGAGGGGCGCTCGCGGGTGTACGAGGACTCCGTGTCGCAGTCGGGCTGGGTCGGCACGCGCGCGGGGGGCTCGCTCAGCCGGCCCTGGGTGTGCGTGGCGAGGAACGAGGGCGACTTCATCGAGGTGTTCGACTTCGACGAGGTGGTGAGCTTCGAGGTCGGCAGCTGCGACGCTGGCGGGGAGGTGCGCAGCTCGACGGTCGTCCCGCGGATGTTGACCCGCGACCGGGACGGGAACCTCGTGCGCCTCGACGCCGACTCGGGGGAGTCGACGGTGCTCGTGCCGGGCAGCGAGATCCCCGAGGACGCGAACATCTGGATGGACCCGCTGGGGACCGTGGCTTCGTTCATGGCGCCCGCCGAGCCCGGGGGCAGCATCACCCGGCGCCGCGTCTACGACGGCGGGGGGCAGCTCGTCGCCGAGTACCCCCTGCCGGCCTCCGTGTTGGCCGTGGGGGTCGGTGAGCGGCGGATCGCGATCGTCGTGACCGAGTCGCAGGCCGTGGCCTTCGTCGAGGTCGAGGGGGAGCTCCGGGTCTACCCCATCCACACCGGGGAGAGCCTGGGGATCTCGACGAGCCGAACGGCCGAAGGCGGGACCGTGGTCCTCGCGTTCACCGACGGCACCATCGTGGCCATGCCCGACGCGGACCCCGAGCGCCTCGAGGTCATCGGCGAGCACATCGGCCCGCCCACGGATCTGTTGGTGTCGCCCGAGGGCGAGTGGGTCGCGTGGAAGAACACCGGCGGCTGCCTGGCGCCGCCGGACTGCTCGAACCGCAAGGTCTTCGTCGAGCGCTGGTCCGTCGGCGGCGGGCGAGCGCCCACGCTGGTGACCGCCGCCGGCAACCCCGAGGCGATCGTCATTCGCAGCCTCTTCGACGACGGGGCCCTCCTGCTCCGCGGCGCCTTGGTGGCCGAGGACGGCTCCCTCGGCGAGACCTTCGAGCAGATCCTGAGCGCGGGCGGAGAGGTCGTGGAGGCCTTCCCCGCGGATTTTGGGACGGTCGGCAACCTCCGCGGTTTTTGGGGGCGGAGCGCGGACGGCCGGCTGCTGGTGCGCACGCAGGCGACGCCTTCGACCTTGGACCTGAGCCTGCTCGGCAGCGACGGCTCCCTCGAGCGCATCGGTGACGCGCAGGAGCTGTGGAGCGCGGCCGTCGACGGGGGCGGTCAGCGGGCGATCAGCGTCTCGGAGGGCGAGGCTCGCTGGGGTCAGTTGCCAGTGAGTGTCGACTAGCCCCGGCGCTATGATGTCGATGAGCCATGCTGAATCGACACCCGCGCAATCGTCTCCTGAGTAGCTTCTTGCTCGTGGCCGCGCTCGGCTGCAGCGACGATGGACCCGCGTCTTCCGATGAGGCCGCCGAGACCTCGGGCACGGAGAGCTCGACGACGGGAGAGGACACCTCGGGCGCGGACTCGACGAGCACCACCGACGCTGGCGAGAGCACGGACAGCACGGAGACTGCGGAGAGCTCGAGCGAAGAGAGCTCCAGCGCGGACACCCGCGGCTGCGACGCGCTGGGCTTTCACGTCGACGGCGGCGCGCTCTACGACGCCAACTGCAACGCCTTCGTCATCCGCGGCGTCAACTACCCCTACGCCTGGTACAGCTGGCGGGACGACACCGCCGAGCAGTTCGCGGCCATGGCGGCCGCGGGCGCCAACGCGGTGCGCATCGTGCTGACCGACGGGGCGCAGTGGGAGCGCGTCTCCGGCGACGAGGTCGCCCAGGTCATCGGGTGGGCCCGGGACAACGACATGGTCGCGATCCTCGAGGTCCACGACGCCACGGGCTGGTCCGAGCAAGCCAGCGCGGCCCCGCCCTCGACGGCGGTCGACTACTGGCTCAGCGACGACGTCCGCGCGGCCGTCGAGGGCAGCGAAGATCACGTGCTCATCAACATCGCCAACGAGCCCATGGGCAACACGACCACCGAGGAGTGGATGCCCTTCCACGTCGGCGCCATCGGGGACCTACGCAGCGCCGGCATCCACCACACGCTCATCGTCGACGCGCCCAACTGGGGGCAGGACTGGACCGGGACCATGCGCGACGGGGTCCAGGCCCAGTCGATCTTCGCCGCCGACCCCGACGCCAACGTGATGTTCTCCGTGCACATGTACGAGGTCTACGACGAGGACGCCAAGGTCGAGTCCTACGTCGCCGACTTCCTCGGCTCGGGGCTCGCGCTGCTCGTCGGCGAGTTCGCGGCCGACCACGGCGGGCCGCAGGTCGCCGCCGAGGCGATCATGGCCACGGCCGAGGCCTCCGGCGTGGGCTACCTGGGCTGGTCGTGGTCCGGCAACAGCGCGGAGCTGGCGTCCCTGGACATGGTCGTCGACTTCTCCGACCAGCTCACGCCCTGGGGCCAGCTGCTGGTCGACGGCCCCAACGGCCTGCAGGCGACGGCCCAGACCTGCTCGTGCTTCGAGTGAGGGGGAGGCGGCCGCGGCTCAGGAAGGCGGCGCGTCGCCGGTAGCGAGGGCCTTGGCGACGGCGCGGCTGAGCCCGACGCGGGTGTAGGGCTTGGTCAGCAGGCCGAGGGCGCCAGCGCGTCGCAGGGCCCGGACGTCTCGCTCGCGGGTGAAGCCCGAGAGCAGCAGGACGCGGACCTCGGGGTCGAGCTCGCGGAGCCCGGCGAAGCACTCGTGCACGCTCAGGCCGGGCATGATCATGTCGAGGAGGACCAGGGCAAACGCGTCGCCGCGCTCGGCGTAGACGCGCAGGGCCTCGCGGCCGTCGGCGACCGCGGTGACGCGGTAGCCGAGGGTCTCGAGCATGCCCTGGGCGGCGACGCGGGCGGCTCGCTCGTCGTCGACGACGAGCACGTGGCCGTGGCCAAGGACGAGCTCGTCTCCGTCCTCGGGCGCGAGCTCGCGGGTCGACAGGGGCAGGCGCAGGTAGAACGAGGTGCCGACCCCGAGCTCGCTGTCGACGGCCACGCTGCCGCCGTGCTGCTCGATGATCCCCTGGACGGCGGCGAGGCCCAGGCCCGTGCCCTTGCCTTCTTTTTTGGTCGTGAAGAAGGGCTCGAAGATGCGCGCGAGGTTGTCTTCCGAGATCCCGGAGCCGGTGTCGCGGACCTCGATCTCGAGCTGCGTCGGCTCGCGCAGGCGCGTGCTGAAGGTGAGCTTCCCGCCCCCGTGCATGGCGTGGGAGGCGTTGACGCCGAGGTTGATGAGCGCGCTGAGCAGTCGCCCGCGGTCGCCGATGACCGTCGCGTGAGCGGCGTCGAGCCGGGTCTGGATCTGGACCCGCTTGTCGAGGCTGCGCCGGAGCAGGGCGACGGCCTCGCGGACGCTGGCGTGCACGTCCACGGGGGACAGCTCGACGTGGCTCTTGCGCGAGAAGGAGAGCAGCTGGGCGGTGAGCTCGGCCGAGCGCTCGGCGGCGTCGGAGATCAGCTCGATGAAGGGCAGGGCGTCCTCCTCCTCCTCGGGGGAGATCGTGGCGCGCAGGAGCTCCGCGCCGCCGAGGATGCCCGTGAGCATGTTGTTGAAGTCGTGGGCCACGCCGCTGGCGAGCAGGCCGAGGGCGTCCATCTTGTCGCGCTGGGCGAGCTGAGCCTGGAGCTCGTGCTGCTCGGTGACGTCGTGGAGCACGAGCACCAGCCCGTCCCTGGCGCCGACGCTGTCGAGGATCAGCGCGTGCGAGGGCACGACCCGGCGCCGGCCGAGGGGGCCGTCGATGAGCAGCGGGCGGCCGCTGAGCTCGGGACCCGCGCCCTCGCTGAGCAGCTCGGACAGGGGGAGGGCCAGGGGCTCGGCGCCGATCGGATCGCGGACCGTGAGCAGCTCGTCGAGGGGCCGGCCGCGAGCGTCCTCGACGCGCACCCCCGTGAGCCGCGAGGCGACGGGGTTCATCCACGCGACGCCGCCGAGGGTGTCGGTCGCGATCACGGCGTCTCCGATGGCGTTGAGCGTGCTCTGGAGGCGCTGCTCGCTCTCGGTCAGCTCGCTCAGGCTGGTGTTGACGCGGTCGGCGAGGGCGTCGAAGCTGCGCGCGAGCAGCTCGACCTCGTCCTTGCTGCTGCGCTGCGACTCGTCGGCGGCCTCGCGGGAGGCCCAAAAGGCGCTCGCGCGGTCGACGAGGGCCAAGATCGGCTCGGACACGCGGTAGCCCACGTAGTAGGCCCCGAGCGCGCCGAGGGTGCCGGTGACGCCCAGCCACAGCAGCAGGGCGTCGAGCAGGGCCTCGCGGCTGTCCTCGCGCACGGGGGCGAGGGAGAACTGCATGCGCACGCAGCCGATCGCGCCGTGCTTGGGGTCGAGCACGGGGCGCTCGATCTCGAGGAGCTCCTCCGCCGGGTCGGGCCGCAGCTGCGTCGAGGGCTCGGCGCAGCTGCGGGCCGGTGGCGCTGGGCCGCCGCGCCAGGCCACGGGCAGCCCGTCCGCGTCGTGGATGGCCATGTGCTCGGCGGACGCGGACTCGCTCGCCGCGTCGAGCTGTTCATCGAGCAGGCGCTCGTCCTCGATGACCAGGCCCTCGACGCTGCCGCGGGCGAGCTGCTGGGCGACGAGCTCCGCGCGGGCCGTGAACTCGAGCTCGAGCGCGGCCTGGAAGCGGACGACGTTGCGCAAGGTGACGAGCAGCACCGGCAAGGTGGCGCAGGTGATCACCAGCAAGAAGGTGCGCGTGCGCAGCCCCAGGCGCCGTCGGGGCTCTCGGGGCAGGGCCGAGCTCA
The DNA here is from genome assembly GCF_000170895.1 of Plesiocystis pacifica SIR-1. Taxonomy (GTDB): domain Bacteria; phylum Myxococcota_A; class Polyangia; order Nannocystales; family Nannocystaceae; genus Plesiocystis; species Plesiocystis pacifica. Next base: position 89,017 of record NZ_ABCS01000020.1, read on the forward strand.
CCGCGAGAACACCATCATCGAGCTCATCAGGTTCCCCGCGAAGTAGCCATGGTCGGGGATCATGCCCTGCTCTCCCCCGAAGAAGCCGCCGATGTAGGGGGCGCCGTCGGTCTGGGTATTGATCGCGTCGACGATGCCGCCGGCCTTGCCGTCGGCCCCGATGCCCAGGGCCATGCCGGCGCCGATGCAGTAGATGTGCACGCCGCCCGCGAGCTGTGGGCGGGGGATCCGGGCTTCGGCCATGGCCCGTCGGGTGACGACGCCGCTGCGCTGGATGAGCGCCTCGTCGCTCCCCTCGACGTAGTGGAGGGTCTCGCCCTTGGTCACGGACACGCCGCCGTCGAGGGAGCCGTCGGGGTTGAAGCGCCAGGGGTGCAGGGTCACGAAGTGGGGCTCCCCGCTCTTGGTGTCGAGGGCCTTGGCGAGGGGCTGCAGGACGCTCTCGTTGACGATGACGGGCGCGCTGCGACTGGCCTCGACCTGCTCGCGAAAGGCGCCTTCGGACCACTCGTCGTAGACCTCGAGGGCGGGGCGGCCGTCGATGGTCGTGATCACGTGGTCGTCGTCGGGAGCGACCCCGGTCACGACCCCGCGCTTCATCCGGCCAGAGAAGCCGCCGTGGAAGTGCGTCCCGACCTTGGTCTCGCTGAACAGGACGGCGAGGCCGACCCCCTCGGCGTAGACCTCGTCGTTGGCGATCACGGCGCCGTGGGTGATGGTCGAGGTGACCGCGTTGCCCCCGATCATCGGCACGGGGATCGACAGCGACTCGTTGAGCGCCTCGCAGTACTGCTCGGAGTGCCCCATGGCCTGGCTGGTGATCATCGCCGTGGGCGTGGAGTCGGGCCTTTGTCCGGCGGAGGCGAGGGCGAGGGTGTAGAGCTCCCGGCCGAGCGCGCGGTGCTCGAGGTTGTCCCCGTCGAGGAGGGGGGCGCCCGCGATCCCCACGCGGAGGTCCTCGGCGGCGAAGCCGAGCATGGCGATCGCTCCGCCTTCGAGGCCGTGGATGCCTTCGGAGGTGAACACCGCGTTGGCCGACTGCATGCCGAAGATCTGCGCGTCGGGGTGGCGGCTTCGGACGGCGTCGTGGATCGCGTCGGGGCTGTGCGGCTCGGTGAAGAACACCAACACGAAGCGAGGCTCGGGGACGTCGGCTCCGACCTTGGCCAGGGCTTGCTCGCTCGCCGCGGCCGTGTCTGCGAGCTCGGACCACCCCGAGGCCATGAGCAGCCGTGCCGACGGGTCCTCTCGAGTCGGCTCACCGGCCGGGTCGAGAGCCAGACCTCGGGCTGGCTCTTCTCGCTCGGCCGGCGGGCTGGCCGGGCCGCAGCTGATGGCGACACTGATGAACCCAACGAGGAGCGGCGCTGTGTGCGAGGTGGCCCTGCTCCCAAAAAGGCGCATGGTGACCAGGATATCAGAGTGCTGCGTCGTTCACGCGCAGTTTTGAACTCGCGCTCCCGTCAGTTCGCGTCGAGCTGTCGTTCTCGCTGGAGGGCCTCCTCGTATTGCTGGGCGGCTTCGCGCTGGCTCGACTGATAGACGAACACCGACCCCGCGGCCAGGATGACCGGCGAGAGCATGAGCGCGGCGAGGGCGAGCCGCGGAGGCAGGGCCCGCGGGGCTGCGTGGATCCGCCAGCTGAGGCCTGCGGCGAGGAGGAAGGGGCACAGCAGGAGCCAAGCTGCTGGATCGAGGTGGGGGCCGACGAGCACGGCGAGGACCGTGGCGAGGGCGAGCCAGGCCCACGCGAGCCGTACATAGATCGGGGCGGGCTCATCGTCGCGAGCGCGGACGAGCAGCGCGACGAGGGTGCCGAGGGCCAGCAAGATCGTCGCGCCAAGGCCGGCGGCGACGGCAGCGAAGACCTCGTCGGGGGTCGCCCCGTTCCCGAGGAGCGCGGGGAGGGGAGCGCCGGAGCGGAGCATGTCAGGGCTCGCAGTCCAGCGGGTGGGCCTCGAGGACCACGTCGAGGGTCGTTTCGATTAACGCGCGGGCGTCGTCCACGGGCAGGCCAAAGCCGACGTGGATGTGCCCCGCGGCGAGGTTGTCCTCGGCCTCGAGGTTGTAGAGCAGGCCGTGCAGGCCCATGAAGCCCGACAGGAAGTTGCCGCTGGTCTCTTGGTCGATGGCCACGGTCGTCAGGTTCAGGGCCGCGGTCGCGTCGAGGATGGCCTCGAGGGGCAGCTGGGAGGGGAGCTGGTCGCCCTGGCGGTAGGTGCTGATGCCGGCCCAAGAGCGCGCCTCGATGCTGTCCTGGGTCGGGAAGATGACCTCGCCGTAGCCGTCGGGGTACCAGTCGAGGGCGGGCTGGGGGCCGCCCGCGGCGTGGCCACCCTCGACGGCCTCGAGCTCCCAGCCGATCTCACCGCCGCGGCTGGTGGTGATCAAGATGGCGGGCGCGTATTCGTCGACGATGGCCCAAAAGTCCTGGGAGGTGTCCTGGTAGTCGACCTGCAGGTCGGACTCGGGCGAGCCCACGGCCCCGGGGTCGCCGAGCTCGTCGTTGGTGGGGTCGCCGTCCGGGGGGAACTCGGGGAAGAAGGCGTAGACGTCGTAGCCGTGGTCGTGCCAGTTCGCGCCCATCCAGCCCTCGGGGTTTTGGTCGGGGTTTTGGCTCCACGGGCGGAGCATCTCGTTGGTCGGCGGCCAGTAGCCGGTGACGACGACGGTGTTGTTGCACGGCGGGGCTTGGGTCTCGGAGCTGGACTCGTCGGTGTCCGTGTCCGATTCGGTCCCGGTCTCGGTGTCTGTCTCGGTCTCGGAGCTGGACTCGGTCTCGGTCTCGGTCTCGGTGCTCGACGACTCTCCCGTTTCAGTCTCGGTCTCGGTGTCCGTGCTCGAGTCGGTCTGCCCGACCTCGTCCGCGCCCTCGTCCTCGGTGGGCGCAGCCGCGTCGGAGCACGCGAGCGTGCACGCCCCCACAAAGCCCAGCCCCAACGTCAGCGACCACCCTCGGCTCGTGTTCCGCACGGCGAGACTCTAACCAAAAAATGGACGGCGCCGTTCACCCCCGCGGTCACCGAGCACCTCGTCAGCCTGTGTCATCATGGCGCTCGCATGTCTCCGACCAAGAAGGCGCCCGTCGTGATCAACCGTGCTGGCGAGGCGATCGGCGGCTGGGACTCGCCCCTGTCCAAGCCGACGGGCGACGGGGGGAAGCGCTACGTGTGCTTCGACTTTCCCGTCGGCGAGCGCGTGGAGATCGATGCCAAGTACGTGGGCTGGACCCTCGAGCTCTCGGCGAAGGGCTTCACCTTCGAGGACGGCGAGCGCGAGGCCCAGCTCGAGGCCGGCGAGACCCTCGTGATCGTCGCCGACCGCGAGTCTCCTCCGCTGAGCGAGGCCGAGCTGCACCGCGCCTACTCGCTGTGCATGGCCGCCCTCGAGCACGGCGGCTTCATGCCTCCATGGCTCGAGCTCGAGGACGAAGATCGCCACGACGACTACTACGACGAGCCGTGGCGCTGGGTCGCGGTCGAGCTCGGTCGCCCCGAGGATAGCCACGCGACCCTCGGCGAGATGGTCTGCAACGCGTCGTGCTACGCGTCCAAGCGCGGGTCCTGGCTGGGTCACTACGCTCGCTACGCAGCTCGCCAAGAGCCCTCGCCGATCGCGGGGGCGGACGGGCTGCAGCTCGCCCTCGACGAGGACCAGCTCGCCCTCGTCGCCTACTTTCGCGCGCTCGATCGCTTCCCCGGCGGCAACGCCGACATGCACACGCTCAAGTACACCCTGCGCTTCGTCGACGGCGAGGCTCGGCTGTCCGCCAACCACTGCGCCAACTGGGACGGCTCGCACACCAAGAACGACACGCCCCTCGAGCTCCCCGCCCCCGACGCGGCGCTGCTCGACCGGGCGCTGCTCGCCCCGCTCGTCGCGCTGTTCGAAGCCGAGGCTCCGGGCCGCCAGAGCCTCGAGCTCGTCGACAGCTACGAAGACGAGTACGCCCTCGAGGCCGCGTGGAGCTCGGTCGAGCTCCTCGTCTACGCCCGCCCCGAGCCCGGCGCGTCGCCGTCGACGGGCATGATGGGCTACCCCGCGGACGCCGTGGAGCAGGGCCCGCTGCTGTTCCGCGTCCACCTGTGCAGCACCGAAGGCCCCGGCGGGGCAAAGGAGCACCCGCAGGCCCACGCCGTGCTCGACGGTCTGCGCGAGCTGCTCGGCATGGGCGACGCGGCCAGCTTCGCCGACGGTGCGTGCGCGGCCGCGAGGGCCCTCGACGCGCCCAAGTCCGGCAACTGGGACGGCACCTTCGACTGGCCCTACGTCATGCCGCTGTACCTGCACGACTGCGAGCTCTAGCGGGCTGCGAAGCCTGGAGCTCGCGGAGGTGGCCGAGCATGACCTCCGTGTTCGCCCGGGACGGGACGGGGTCGCCTCGTCGGCGAACGGGAACTGAAAGGGACATCGTCATCCCGTAGCCCGCGCTGGGCGTGCGCAGGGCCAGGCGGCTAGCCCGTCCCCGAGACCTTCGCGTAGCCGCCCTCGCGGACCCACAGGTCCAGGTGCTTGGCGCGCATGATCGGGAAGGGGTGGGTGCGGAAGATGGTGAGCAAGAGCTTGTAGGCCCGGTCGAGGTTGGAGGCGTCGCGGTCCTCGTAGGCCCGGATCTGGCGCAGGAACTCAGCCTGATCCATGTCCTCGACCAAGCTCTCGGCCCCGCCGGCGAGCTTCATGAACACCCGCGTGGCCACGGCCGGATCTTGCACGGCCAAGAGCGCGGCCCGGTCCGCGCTGAGCTCGGCCTTGCGGTACCAGTCGAGCAGGGGCAGGGCCAGGCCGGCCCCGAGCAGGGAGCCCACGCCGAGGGTCATCTTGCCGATGACCTCGATGAGCGCCGCGAGGTTCTCGGCGACGAGGGTGTAGAGCACGTGCTCGCACTTGACGTGGCCGAGCTCGTGGCAGATGACGAACATCTTCTCTTTTTCGTCGAGCAGGTTGAGCAGCGAGGAGGTGATGACGATGAAGGGCTTGGTGTGGCCGTAGGTGTAGGCGTTGTAGGCCGGGTCCAGGGACACGTAGAACTCGGGCGGCTCTTCGATGTCGAGGATCTTGCAGCCCCACGTCAGGTAGCGGTGGAGCTTGGGGAACATCGACTCGGTCACGCGCACGTTGTCGGCGACGTTTTGCAGGTAGTAGACCCGCTCGAAGCTGTACTCCATGACCTTGGCGATCAGCTTGTCGAGGCCGGGGACGTTCTTGAGGGCGCCGGTGGCCTTGACGTCCCAGGGGTGCATGAAGTCGGTCGGCTGCAGGCCTGGGTAGGTCTTGAGTCTGGAGCTGGACATGGCAGGGGGCTCAGTTGGCGGGGGCAGAGGGCAGGGCGCCGGTGATGCCGGCCATGAGCTCCGCGCGCATGGCCGGCGGGATGGCGTGGCCGACCCCTTCGTAGGTCTTGAGCTCGACGCTGTAGTCCGCCTCCTGGAGCGCGGCGACGCACTCGGCCGTGGGCAGGTACTTCACGGCGCGGTCCTGGTCGCCGTGGAAGGCGACCATCGGCGGGGCGTCGGCGGGCGCGGTCTTGTCGGCGTCGTCCATGAGCGGGGGCGGGAACCACCCGCCGACGGGGAAGGCGGCCGAGAACAGCTCGCCGTGGTGGACAGCGAGGGTGAAGGTCAGCATCCCGCCCTGGGAAAAGCCCGTGACGATCGGCTTGCCGACGGTCGGGCGATCCTTGGCGAGGGCCGCGATGGCGGGGGCGAGGGTGTCGGCGGCCTTTTCGATGCCAGCGGCGAGGGCCTCGACGTCGGGGTCGCGGGCGCGGATCGGGAACCATGACCAGCCGGGCTCGTGGGCGTCGAGGGCCCGGGGGAAGATCACCCGGGCCGGCTGGTCGAAGCCGTCGAACAGGTGGGCGAAGTCGCGGGGGTTGTCGCCGAGGCCGTGGATGGCGACGATCATCGGGAGCTCGGCGTCGGCCGCGGCACCGCCGGTGACGCGCTCGAAGTAGTGCACGCCCTCGACGCTCGGGAGCGCCAGGGGATCGGCGGGGGGCTCCTCTGTCTTGGGCGCGGGTTCGGGCTGGGGCTCGAGTTTGGGCTCCGGCGCGGCCTTGGGCGCGGGCTTGGCCGCGGGCGGGGCCTCGCAGGCGAGGGCCACGAGCAAGAGCGCAGGGAGCACGAGCGCACGACGCATGGGCCGAGGGTGGCACGAAGGTGCGGCTGGAGGCCAGGCGCCAGCCTCGTGGAGCCTCGTGGAGCCCATGGAGCCCCATGGAGCCAGGGCGGGGGAAGGATCCGGGCGCTCGGGGTCATGGAGCGGCGATGGGGCGGCTGCTAGAGTCGAGCGCGGCGATGGGGTCGAGGTGGCACACGAGATCAGCCCTGGTGCTGGCGAGCCTGATGGCGCTCGCGGGCTGCGGTCGAGATCTGCTGCCCAACAACAACTTCGGCTCCCTGGGCGAGGGCGACGAGGCCGACGAGGGCGGGCCCGGGGCGGGCGCGGACGATGGCGCGACGACGGCCTCGACCACCGACGACGACGTGGGCGAAGACGGGCCGACCTCGAGCTCCGACGAGGCCCCCACCAGCGACACCGCGAGCGAGGGCCCCACGAGCGACACCGCCGACGAGTCCGAGGACGAGACCGCGAGCGCGACGACGGCGAGCGCCGACGAGTCCACCGACGCCGACGACCAGGACGACGTCGACGAGAGCGACAGCTTTGACGGCGTGGACACCTGGGGCACCCCGCCGGACGTCACCAACGAGCCCTGCGCGCCCCTGGCCCAGGACTGCTTCCCCACCCACAAGTGCGTGCCCTATGCCACCGTCGAGGGCAGCCCCTTCCTCGACGCCAACAAGTGCATGCCGATCCTCGGCGACAAGATCTGGGGCGAGCCGTGCACCCTCAGCGACTTCAACGAGGCCCAGGACGACTGCAACGGCGAGGGCTTTTGCTGGAACCTCGAGTGGGTCGAGGGCGAGCTGCACGGGACCTGCGTGCCCTTTTGCGTCGGCTCGCCCCAGGACCTGATGTGCCCCGAGGGCTGGGGCTGCCTGTTCTCGGGCGCCGTGGCTCTGTGCGCGAAGCAGTGCCACCCCCTCGCCCAGGACTGCCCGCTGGACTACGGCTGCTACTGGGCGGGCAACGGCTTCGACTGCGGGCTGGTCGCGAGCCCCGGGGGCGACCTCGAGGCCTGCGACATGACCAACGACTGCGTGCCGGGCTTGGCCTGCGTCGACAAGGCCCTGGTGCCCGAGTGCAGCGGTAGCGACGTGAACTGCTGCACGCCGTGGTGCGACATCACGGGGCCCGACACCTGCGCGGCGCCGCGCAGCTGCGTGCCCTTCTTCGAGCCCGGCCAGGCGCCGCCGAGCTTCGGCGACGTCGGCGTGTGCATCTTGGGCTAGCGGTTCACCCACGGGGGTGATGGCTGCGGCTGGCGGATCCGTCAGCCTGGCGGGGGCCACCCAAGCGCCTGTGTCGATCTCGCCAGCGACGCGGCGGGCCCCGGCGTCTGCGCTAGGCTGGGGTCGTGGCGCAGCAGCTGGACATGGCCGGGATCATCACCGGCTACGTGCGTGAAAAAGCCTCTCAACACCCCATGAGCCCCGCAGAGCGGATTCGCCAGCGCTCGGTGCTCGAGGAGTTCGTCGGCGCGCGGGAGCTCGGGGAGCTCCCGAGCCTCGGCCCCGCCGACGTCGAGGCCTTCGTCGCGCACTTGCAGAGCTTCGGCGCGGACCGGGCGGCGGCGGACGACGGACGATCGGTCGCGCACGGCTTCGTGCAGTTCGTGGGCTCGGGAGGCATCGCGCGGGTCCAGGAGGCCGCGCCGGACTCTGAGGAGCGCCCGCTCTTCGACCCCGTCGTGCTCGCGGCCATGCGCGAGGACTTGCTGCGCCTGTGGGGCATCGAGGGGATGGCCTTCGCCCTCGCCGCGGCGGCGCCCTTGATCTTCGTCGTCTTGGGCCTGACCCTGGTCGGAATTCTCTTCTACATCGCGGGGTTGGCCGCGACCTACTTTTTGATCCTCGCCCACGTCGCCAAGGGGCGGCGGAAGCTCCCTCAGGCCGCGGGGGACCGGCTCCTCGAGCACCTGGGCCGAGGCGCGGCGCTCATGGTGATCGCCGTGCTCCCGGCCCTGGTCGTCAACCTGTACCTCGACGTCAGCGGCTTCGAAGGCGGCGGGCTGTGGCTGGGGACCGGGCTCGCGCTCTTGCTCGGGGTGGCGCTGGTCCCCGCGGGGACCCATCGCCATGTTCACCTACCACTCGGGCCTGCTGGCCCTCGCGCCGCACCTGTGGGTCCGCGTGATCTCGAAGATCCCGCGCTCTTACACCCGCGTCGCCTTGGTCTACCTGGCCCTGGGCGCGCTCGCGCTGCTGTGGACCTTCGGGCTGTTCAGCGTCTTGGGCATGGGCGGGGCGGCGCCGAGCTGGTCGCTGCTGATGTGGGCGCCGCCGACCAACGTGCTCGTGCTGGGCATGGCGGTCACCCTGGGCGGCGTCATCGCGCGCAACCCCCAGGCCGTGGAGGAGTGAGGGCGGTCGTGCTACTCCGGCGGCCGTGACCTCCCCGCTCCGTCGTGTGTGCGTCTTTTGTGGCTCCCGAGTGGGGGCGCGGCCCGAGTACGTCGCCGCCGCCCGGGCGATGGGCGAGGCCCTCGCGGCTCGCGGCCTGAGCCTGGTCTACGGCGGCGGCCACGTCGGGCTCATGGGCGTCGTTGCCGACGCGGCCCTCGAGCGAGGCGCCGAGGTCGTCGGGGTGATCCCGGAGTTTCTCGAGGCCCGCGAGGTCGGCCACCGCGGGCTCACGCAGCTGCACGTGGTCAGCGGCATGCACCCGCGCAAGGCCCAGATGGCCGCGCTCGGCGACGCCTTCGTCGCGCTGCCCGGGGGCATGGGCACCCTCGAGGAGCTGTTCGAGATGTTGACCTGGGCCCAGGTCGGGCTGCACCAAAAGCCCATCGGGCTGCTCGACGTGGGCGGCTACTGGCAGCCGCTCGTGGCCATGGTCGAGCACATGATCGCCGAGGGCTTCGTCGCCCCCGAGCACCGCGCGCTGCTGCGGGTCGAGGCCGAGGTGGACGCGCTCCTAGACCGACTCGTTCCGGGCGCGGCGTAGCCCTTCGATCAGGGCCCAGACCGCGAGCACGGGGACCAGCACGCCGGCGTGGCCGAGGACCTGGTGCTCGTGGGCGAGGATGGGGCAGTGGAGCTGGAGCACCAGCATCCCGCCCAGCCACGCGCCGGCAGGGGCGAGCATGCGCGTGAGCGGAACCTGCATCGCCGAGCCGCGATCGAGCAGCAGGATGAGGCCGAGGACCGGGAGGGCCGCGCTCGTGCCGATGCTCAGGCAGGCCGTCGCGCACGGCCACAGCATCGAGCCGGTCCCGGCGCTGAGGTAGGGCTCGGTCAGGTGCGCCGGCGGCATGAACACGATGGCCAGGGCGACGATCAGGTGGCCGAGCAGGCGCAGCGCGATCAGGGGCTCGTGCGTGGGGCACAGCCGCGGGCCGCTGAGGAAGGTGTGCACGGCGCTGATCGACAGCGCGGCCAGGGCGGCGAGCTCGAGCAGCAGGCGCCAGTCCGGGTAGAGGTGCATGTCCGAGCGCGGCCACAGCCACAGCCACAGCCCGGCGAACAGGAGGATGAGGCCCACGGCCAGGGCGATGGCCAGCCACCGCGGCAGCGCGCGCAGGCGCGCGGCGAGTCCGCGCTCGCGCTCGATGTCCGCCTCGATGCGCGCGAACAGATCGTCAAACTCGCCGCTCGCGTCCGGGCGCGGCTCGGTCTGGGGGTGGTCGTCGGTCGTGCTCATGGTGCGAGCCTCCCCAGGTATGCGAGCTGCCCCGGCTCGGTTACACCCTGGCGCTCGAGGGTGGCGCGGATGCTCTTGTAGGCCCGGTGGGCGCGGACCTTGACGGCGCCGTGGGTCGAGCCGACCACGCCGGCGATCTCGGGGAAGCTGAAGCCCTCGAACCAAAACAGCTCGACGACCTGGCGCTGGGCCGCCGGCAAGGTCGCGACGGCCTGGCGCAGCTCCCGGGCGGCCATGAGCTCGTCGGGGTCGCCGTCGATGGACGCGGGGTCGATGGCCAGCGCGCCCTCGGAGCGCCGGCCGACCCGGCGAAAGTAGCTGCGCTTGACGTTGAGGGCGATGGTGTAGATCCACGGCCGAAAGGACGCGTCGGTGCGGTAGTCGGCCCGGGCTCGGTGGAGCTGGAGGAAGGTCTGCTGCAGGAGGTCGTCGGCGACCTCGCGGTCGTGGAGGCCGCGGAGCATGGTCCGGCGCAGGCGGGGAGCGTAGCGCTCGAACAGCTGCCGAAAGGCTGCACGGTCGCCTCGCTGATAGCGGGACATGAGCTCTTCGTCGCTGACCACCGCGGTCAAAACGGGACGTTCTTGAGAACGTAACGCTGGCCGAGAAAAAAGCCGTGTGAGTGCCGCGCGAGATGGGTTGTAACTGCGCGGTGCGTTGCTGGGTATGGCGGACATCAGCGAACGCGCCCGGCTCCCAAATGCCGTTGTTTGAGCACAGGCGCCTCTAGACGCACGTTTTCGCGGAGCCTGTCCAGGCTCGCGGGAGGGCGCGACGACGGGGACCTGCGCGCAGCGGCGGAGCAAGTCGGGACAGGAGAAGCCAGACCATGACACTGCAATTCGATCAATCTTCCCGTCTTTCGATCACTGCCCTTTCCCTTGCGACCCTGTTCGGGTTCAGCCTCGCGGCGTGCACGGATCCGATGGACCCGACGGACGACGGCGACGAGCTGGGCGAGGACGGGACCGACGGCGCCGACGCGGACGAAGAGGGCGAGGACGACAGCACGGAGGACGAGGGCGAGGAGGAGTCCGGGGGCGAGGCGCAGACCTTCGTCGTCGAGATCGAGAACGTCTCGCCGAGCACCGGCCACCTGCTCAGCGGCACCACGGCCGTGCCCGAGGGCGCCGACGAGCCTGGCCCGTTGCTGCCCGGCTCGACCTACGTCGTCGACTTCCACGCCGGCCCGGGCCACGCGATCAGCTTCGCGCACATGTTCGTGCCCTCGAACGACCTCTTCTACGGCCCGGACAGCGACGGTATCGCGCTCTACGACGCCGAGGGCAACCCGCGCTCGGGCGACGTGACCGACGAGGTGCTGCTGTGGGACGCGGGCACGGAGGCCAACGAGGAGCCGGGGGCGGGGCCCAACCAGGTCCTCAACCAGGGCGACGCGGACACGGGCCCGGCCGATCCGGACACCAGCGTGCGCCTGGCCAGCGACGACTTCGGCAACCTCCCGGAGGTGTCCGACGTGCTCAGCGTCGAGCTCATCGCCCACGGCGACAGCATGTTCAGCCTGCGCCTGACCAACGTCTCCACGGGGACGACCCTGACCAGCTCCGAGGGCGACTCGCCCGTGCCCGTGGCCCCCGGCGTGTGGGCCGTGCACGGCGAGGGCGAGGCCCCGCTGTTCATGGAAGGTCAGCCAGACGCGGGCGATGGTCTCGAGGCCCTGGCCGAGGATGGCGCGATCGATGGTCTCGCCGCGGCGTTGGCGGAGCGTACGGCCCTGGTGGGACCCCTGGCCCCAGGGGTTTGGGTCGTGCACGGAGAGCAGCCGGCGCTGTTCGAAGTCGGCGAGGCCGACCTCGGCCAGGGACTCGAGGCTTTGGCGGAGGACGGCGATCCTTCGGGGCTGGAGGCCTCGCTGCTCGACGCGGGCTACGCCGCGGGGGCCTACGCCGTGCCCGAGGGCGCCGACGGCCCGGGCCCGCTGTTCTCGGGTGCGCGCTACAGCTTCACCGTCGAGGCCGCGCCTGGCGATCACCTGAGCTTCGCCAACATGCTCGTCCAGTCCAACGACCTGTTCTACGGCCTGGACGCCGCAGGGCTCGCGCTGTTCAGCGAGGACGGCGCGCCGATCTCGGGGGACCTCACCGCGCAGATTCAGCTGTGGGACGCGGGCACCGAGGTCAACCAGTTCCCCGGCGCGGGGCTGGACCAGGCGCCGCGACAGAGCGGTCCAAATACGGGCGCGGACGAGGGCGGCGTGGTCATGGTCGTCGACGACGGCTACGCCTACCCCGCGGTGAGCGATGTCGTGCGCGTGACGATCACGCCGCAGTGAATCGCTCGGCTCGAAGCCGGACAATCCGACCGAAGGCCCAGGGGCGAGCGCCCTTGGGCCTTTCAGATCGGGAGGCTAGACTCCCGAAGATGCGTCGCCTGTCTTGCTCTTCGCTCTGGTCCACCCCGCTCAGCCTGGGCCTGCTCCTGTCTGTGACCGCGTGCCCTGGCGACGACGGCGAGGGCGGCGACGAGATCAGCCAGCCGGACACGACGGCCGACACCACCGCCGACACCACCGCCGATACGGGCGAGACCGGCGAACAGCCCGAGCCGTTGACCGGCGTCGCCGACCTGCACCTGCACATGTTCGCCGAGGAGGCCTTCGGCGGGGGCTGGTTCCACGGCCAGGTCGAGGGCCCCGCCGAGATCGCCCTGGCGATGTGCGACGGCGGCACGCCCGGCGACCACGGCATGCTGCGCGAGGACCTGTCCGTGCTGTTCACCGCCTGCGACGAGGCCATCTACACCGAGGCCATGCTCCAGGTCCCGCTGTTCGGCGCGCTGCTCAACCTCAACGGCCTGGGCATCGCGGAGCTCCTCGCCCAGGTCCCCGGCAGCGACGGCGACACCGGCCTGCACCCCGATCGCACCGACGGCTGGCCCGAGCTCGAGGGCTGGCCGCGCTGGGACGCCATCGCCCACCAGCAGTCCTGGGAGGGCTGGCTCGAGCAGGCCTACGAGGACGGCCTGCGCGTATCGGTGATGTCGGCGGTGACCCTCGACTGGCTGTGCCGGGCCATCGAGCCCGCCAACGTCGAGCGCCCGGACTGCGACGAGATGGACGACGTCATCATCCAGCTCGAGCGCGCCAACGCCTTCGCCGAGGCCAACGACTGGGTCGAGATCGCGCTGTCGGCCGAGGACGCCCGGCGCATCGTGTCCGAGGACAAGCTGGCCATGGTCCTGAGCATCGAGGCCTCGCACATCTTCGGCGACGGCGACTGGGAGGCGAGCTTCGAGGAGGTCTACGCCCTCGGCGTGCGCACCCTCCAGCCCGTCCACCAGCTCGACAACCGCTTCGGCGGGGCCGCGCCGCACAACACCATCTTCCACATGACGCAGATGGAGGAGAGCTGCCACATCGACACCGACTGCGGGCTGACCTCGGGCTCGGTCACCCTCGGCTTCGACGTCGACGAGAACTGCCGCAACACCAAGGGCCTCACCGACGAGGGCGCGGCGCTGATCGAGAAGATGATCGAGCGCGGCATGCCCGTGGACCTCGCGCACATGTCCGAGGCGATGACCGCGGACGTCTACGACATCGCCGTCGCCAACGACTACTACCCGCTCTACCTGTCCCACGCCCACTTCCGCGAGATCATGCTCCCGGCCAAGGGCCGCGAGGAGAAGACCACGCCGATGTTCATCGTCGACATGGTCCGGCAGACCGGGGGCATGGTCGGGCTGCGCACGGCCCACGAGGAGACCAACACCTACGAGCCCTCGCCGGTCACCAACACCTGCCACGGCTCGAGCCGCTCCTTCGCCCAGGCCTACGACTACGGGCGCCTGGGCCTGCAGGTGGCCATCGGCATGGGCTCGGACCTCAACGGCTTCATCCAGCAGACCCGGCCGCGCTTTGCGGCTGACGGCTGCTCGGCGTCCTTCCCCGTCGAGGCGCAGTGCCAGCAACGCGACGAGCGCCTCGAGGGCCTGACCCTCGGCACGCCCTTCGACCAAAAGGGCCTGAGCGAGATGAGCCTGCTCGGCGATCTCATCGACGATCTCGAGCTGCTCGGCTCCGACGTCGAGCCTCTGCGCCGCTCCGCCGACGACTTCGTGCGCATGTGGGAGCGGGCCGAGGGCATGCGTTCGGGGCCGATCCCCGATCTCCCGGCGATGGACGGCTCGGGCGTGACCGTGCTGCCCTCGCACTTCGAGCGCCTGCAGGAGTTCCCCCAGGAGTGCGACGAGGAGTACTGCCCGGGCGCGCTGGTCGCGGGCCAGGTGTGCCGCTTCGACGCGGAGTGCGAGAGTGGGACTTGCGCAGGTGCGGGGGCGTGCGGGAGCCCCGAGGGCATCTGCGAGTAGGGCTGCGTCGAATTCGCAACGCTTCGAGTTGAACTCGTAACGCTTCGGGTTGGATTCGTAACGGCAGCTTCATGGCCCGGCTGCACTCGGCGACGAGAGTCCGGCCATGCGCGAACTTGGCCGACGTAAGTTCTTGATCACCTCTGGCGCCGCTTCTCTGGCGGCCGCGCTCGCGACCTTGGCGAGCAACCGCCGGGCCGCGGCGCGCGGGCGCTGGGGGGACCTGGTCTCCGATCCCAACGGGATCCTCGACCTGCCCGAGGGCTTCAGCTACGCGATCATCGAGGAGGCCGGCGAGGACATGGACGACGGCTACCGCGTCCCCGGTCGCCCCGACGGCATGGCCTGCTTCGAGGGCCCCGACGACACGCTGATCCTGATGCGCAACCATGAGAACAGCGTCGGCGACATCCTCAACGGCCCCTACAAGCTCGGCCAGCTCCCGCCCGACGAGGCCTACGAGGCCGCGGCCATGGGCGGCGTCACCCGCCTGGTCATCGACGCCGGCACCTACGAGCGGATCTCGAGCAACCTCGTGCTCGTCGGCACGGTCCGCAACTGCGCCGGCGGCCCGAGCCCCTGGGGCTGGCTCAGCTGCGAGGAGAACGTCGACATCAACGGCGGCGTGCGCCACGGCTACACCTTCGTGTGCCCGACGGACGCGGACTCCGTCCAGGACCCGCAGCCTGTCGAGGGCTACGGCCGCTACAACCACGAGGCCGTCGCCGTCGACCCCTCGAACTTCCACGCCTACCTCAGCGAGGACCGCGGCGACTCCTGCCTCTACCGCTTCGTCCCCGACGACATGAGCGACCCCTTCACGGGCCAGCTCCAGGCCCTGCGCGTCGTCGGCCAGGACAACTTTGCGACCACCAACATGGACCCCGGCGACGTGGTCGACGTCGACTGGGTCGACATCGACGAGCCCGACCCCGACAGCGACTCCGTCCGCGACGAGGCCCAGGACAAGGGCGCGGCGATCATCGTCCGCGGCGAAGGCATGTGGTTCTTCGAGGGCCAGGTCTACATCTGCTCGACCAGCGGCGGCCCGGCGGGCGCCGGCCAGATCTTCCGGCTCATCGACGGCGACAGCCCGACCCTCGAGTGCGTCGTGAGCTCGACCAGCACCAGCGTGCTCGACAAGCCCGACAACATCACCGTCGCGCCCTGGGGCGAGGTGTTCATGGCCGAGGACGGCGGCGGCGACCAGTACATCCGCTGGATCAACGACCAGGGCGAGGTCTGCGACTTCGCGCGCAACGCCACCAGCGACAGCGAGTTCGCCGGCGTGTGCTTCTCGCCCGACGGCCAGGCGCTGTTCGTCAACATCCAGGGCGACGGCCTGACCCTCGTCGTCACCGGGCCCTTCCCCGAGATGATGGGCGGCGAGGAGGAGGAGACCGACACCGGGGAGGAGACGGACACCGAGGAGAGCACGGACACTGGCGAGACCGAGGACACCGGCGAGACCGACACGACGGACGGGTCGACGGAGGAGTCTGGCAGCAGCGGCGACGAGTCCGGGACCGATGGCTCGAGCGGCGAGGACGAGATCGGCGACGACACCGAAGGCACTGGCGGCGGCGCCGACGGGGGCAGCCTCGACGAAGAGGGCTGCGCTTGTTCGACGGATGAGGGCGGCAGCTCGGGGGTCGCGGCCGCGGCGGTCGTGGCTGCGGTGGGCGTTCGTTCGCTGCTCGACCTCGACGACTGACCCGGCCTCACCCCTGAAGGTGCCTGGCTAGGAACGCCAGGAGCCTCCAGTTTTTGGTCGCCGGTGGCCCGGATTTGGGCCACCGGGCGGGGAGCGAGTGACTTGAGTCAGCGGCGGCCCGTGATATGTACTCGGGATGGGTACTGCCGCACGCAGGCTGAAGGTCGCCTCACAGCGGGAGGATCTCCTTGGGGACGAGGTTCGCTCGAAGGAAACCGATGACCTCGTCTTTGGAGTCACGGGATATGTCGGGTCCGGTCTCAGTACAGTCAGCGCGGCTCTGGTCGAGCAGCTCCGGGGTCTCGGGTTCGAAGATGTACAGCGGATCAAGCTCTCCGAACTTCTGGCCGAGCGGATGGAACTCGAGCGCAGACACGCCAAGACCGTGGTGGAGAGTGTCCAGCTCCAAGATGAGGGCGATCGTCTTCGGGATCGCTATGGGGCGAACTTCGTAGCGGGCTTGGCCATCAAGAGAATCCATGTCCAGCGGCGCGCGACTCCTGGGAATGCGCGGGTGTTCGTGCTCGATTCGCTCAAGCATCCCCAGGAAATCGAGCTCCTGCGAGCAGTCTACGGGCGAGGCTTCTACCTGATCGGCGTCCTGTGCAATCGGAAGGAGCGCTCGAGTCGACTCCGGCTCAAGTTCAAGGATGAAGTGGACAAGTCGAAGATCGAGGACCTCATGGACCGAGACCATGCCTCCGCTGATCCTGTTGGGCAGCAAGTGCGCAAGACCCTGCATCGGGCAGACTTCTTCGTCGCCAACGATGCGGGGCAGGATGCCGATGAGCTCGGAGAACCGCTCGAGCGGTTCTTGCAGGCCGTGACGGGAGTCGAGGTCATTCGACCAACACGAGACGAGCGAGGCATGCACGCCGCCTGGTCGGCTTCGCTGCGATCGTCGTGCATGTCGCGGCAGGTCGGTGCCGCGATCTCGGACTCCAAGGGGGAGATTCTGGCGACCGGGACCAACGATCCGCCAGCTCCTGGAGGTGGGCTCTACTCGGAGGAGGAGGCCGAGGCCGAGGGACTGCCCGATCGGCGTTGCTTCAAGTGGGCAGGGACCCACGAGCGGCCATACTGCCGCAATGATCATAAGAAGAAGGAAATCTATGAGGATATTTTTACCAAGCTGGAGGACTCTCGTGCGCTGAGGGAGGGTGTGACGAGCCAGATGATTCGAGCAGCCCTCGAGAGGACTCGAGTGCGCGACTTGATTGAGTTCTCTCGTGCGATTCACGCCGAAATGGACGCGTTGCTGGCGCTGGCGCGAGCGGGCACTCCCGTCCCCCCTGAAGGGACCCTCTACTGTACGACCTACCCGTGTCACAGTTGTGCGCGTCACATCGTCGCCTCGGGTCTCACCGAGGTGATCTATATCGAGCCTTACGCCAAGAGTCTCGCCCTCGAGCTGCACGATGACGCGATCCGCGAGCAGACGGTTTCGGGTCAAAAGGGCGTCGAGTCGGGGGAGCGCCGGGTGGTGTTTCGACTCTTTAGTGGAGTCGCCCCTCGGAGGTTCTCGGCGTTGTTTGAAAAACGGCGCTCGCTCAAAGACGGGGATGGGTGGTTGATGGAGCGCGAGGGGCCCGCCCACTCCGACCGAGTGCTCATGCGGAGCTTCCTACAACTCGAGGAAGAGCTGGCCAAGAAGGTCGACTCTACGCTACAAGCAGGTGCAGGGGATGACGGTGCGCGAGGACCAACCGAGCCTTCGAGTGATTGAAGGTGGAGGAAGCGCTGGCGGCGCTTCGCTGGTTTCGGGTCCTTCGGTGGGCTCGCAGCTAGGGCTACCGGGCTTTTCACCGCCGCGTCAGGCGCTGATCTGCACGACGGTTGGGGTGCTCGCCGCGCTCGGTTTCGATGCCCTGCTTAGCGATCTCGACGTTCGTCGGATCGTGGATCTACGCGTTGCGCCCTCGTTCCTCCGCTTGGGCCTTCGAGGGCGAGAGTTCGTTCGGCGAGCTGAGCATTTTGGGGCTGACTACATCCATCTCGCGGCTCTGGCCAACCGCTTCGCTGGCGAGTCTTGGGATGGTGAGCGCTATCGGCAGCGCCTCGAGCGGCACTACCAGGAGAACTGGGAGGCTGTCGCACAGCTGCGGGGCTTGGTCGAGGATGGCCCTGTTTTGCTGATCACCGCAGAGCGCTCGGGTTTGGAGCAGGAGCTGCTCCTAGGCGCGCTTGGTCGTCTCTCGCCGGGCTTCGAAGTACGCGAGCTCGCGGGGACCTGACCTGTGTAGAGCGGTCGCGCCGCTCGAGTAGCTTGCGGGTCAGTGAATGACACGGGGATTCCGACTTCACCCCGAGGGATGAAACCGTCCTACGGCGTCGGGCTCGGGCTCGCGCTGATGACCCTGGTCTACATGTGGATCGCCTGGCCGAGGGGCCCGAGTTCTTCCCCTACCTCACGGCGCGGGAGCTGCTCGAGACGGCGGGGAGCGTGCGCGGGGCCGGGACGCAGCGGGGCATCGAGCGCTTCGTGGGTTGGGTCGGCGAGGGGGCCCTCGATCGCACCCTCGCCACGCTCTCGGCGGGGCAGCGTCGCAAGCTCGCGCTCGCGGCCGCGTCCGCGGTCGACCCGCCCGTGCTGCTCCTCGATGAGCCGAGCAACACCCTGGACCTCGCCGCCCTGGACGACTTGCGCGCGCTGCTCGAGCAGGCGCGGGAGCGCTGCGTGGTCGTGGCGACCCACAACCTCGAGCGCCTCGGGCTCGCGCTCGACCGCACCTTGATCGTTCGAGATGGGCGCGTGGAGACACCAGCCTTGGGCGTCACGCGCTCGGCGGGCCGGCGAGGGCCCGGATCGAGCTGACCCAGTCGTCGATGCCCTCACCCAGGCTAGGATCTGCCGCCGCGAAGCCCTCGCCGAGCTGCTCCTGGAGCTTGGCCCGAGCCCGCGCCAGGCGGCTCTTGACGGTCCCCGGCGCGGCCTCGACGACCTCGGCGATCTCGGCGATGCGCATGCCTTCCCAGTAGTGGAGCTCGACGACGATCTGATGCTCGATGGGCAGGCGGCGCAGCGCGAGCAGCAGCTGGCGCTGCGCTCGGTGGGCGTGGACGAGCTCGCTGAAGGACTCCTGCGACTCGCCCGCGATGCCCTGGACCGAGATGACGTCGCTGGCGATGTGCTGGTTTTGGGCGTAGCGCTGGCGCAGGTGGGCGAGCAGCTTGCGCCTGGCGATGCCAAACAGGTAGGCCCGGACGTTGCTGTCGCTGGCCATGTGCGGGCTGCGCTCGACGAGGGCGAGGAGGACTTGCTGGGTCAGGTCCTCGACCTCGGCCTCGAGCTTGCTGCGAAAGAAGCGATAGATGCTCGGGAAGAACCGACGGACGAGCTCGTTGCCCGCGCGGGTGTCCCCCGCGCGCCAGGCCAGCAAGAGTTCCAAATCACCACGCACCTCGCAGGGACATCATCTTGGGTTTCGCCGCCCGTGTCACTGCGAAAGTCGGCCCGCGGTGCTGCGAACGATCACAGCAAGGGCCCGGTGCAGTAGCCCGGGTTGCCGAAGGTCTCGACGTCGGTCTGGCCCATGGCGTGGCACAAGGTGATGAGCAGATCGTTGTTCGTCCGCCCCCCGTGCTCGGCGTGCTTGGGCGAGCCCGTGAAGCTGCCGTAGCGCAGGTACCGGCCCGTCTCGAAGTAGCCGCCGCAGCGACCTCCGAGCACGACGGGGATGTTGCGGCTGCCGTGCGCGGTGCTCTCGCAGATCGCCGAGGCCCAGACCACGACGGTGTTGTCGAGCATGCTCCCGTCGCCCTCGGGGACGGCGGCGAGGCGATCGAGGAGGGCGACGAACTGTTCGGCGTAGAAGGTGTGGATCTGGCGGCGCTGGCTCATGTAGGGCTCCTCCTTGCGGTGCGAGAGCCAGTGCGCGTTGTCGACGTGGCCGAAGCCCGAGAACACCGGGCCGCCGGCTTCGCGGCACCACATGATCGAGGCGACGCGGGTGAGGTCGCAGGCGAAGGCCGCGGTCAGCAGGTCCATCTGCAGGGCGCCGATCGCCGCGTAGTTGGGGTCGTTGAGGGCGAGCTCGGCGGGCATCGAGGGGATGGCGCAGTCGAGGCCGACGGAGTTCTCGATCCGCGCCTCGATCGCGCGCAGGTTGTCGAGGTGCTGCTCGAGCTTGTGTTGGTCGGCGCCGGACAGCTTCCCGCCGAGGGTCTCGAGCTCGGCCTCGACCCCGGCGATGACGCCGAGCCGAGCTTCGCGCTGCTCCGCGAGGGCGAGGGGGTCGAGCTCGGCGTCGGCGAACAGGCGGTCGAAGACGTTGAAGGGGTCGCTGTCGATGGACAGGGGCTCGGCGGGGCCGGTGTAGCTCATGCGCGAGCGCACCGTCGCGTTGTTGGTCACGCGCACGCCGAGCTCGAGGCTCTTGAACGGGGTCTGGCCCTCGAGGCGGTTGGCGATGAGCTGGTCGACGGAGATGCCGTTGGCCCAGCCCGAGGGGACGTCGTGCATGTCGCCCTCTTGCAGCTCGGTCCCGGTCCACAGCGTGCCGATGCCCGAGTGGCCGGCGCCCGGCCCCGAGTAGATGGCCACGTTGTCGACGCCGTCGAGGACGATCACGTCCTGCTTGCGGCTGGCGAGGGGCGCGAGCATGGGGCTGAGGGACCAGTCGTGCTCCGTGCCCGCGCACCGCCACTCGTCGAAGATGGTGCCGTTGGGGGTGTGGAACAGGACCAGGCGCCGGGGGAAGCTGCCGGGCCGGGCCTCGCCCTCCAGCAGGGGGACGAAGGGGGCGAGGGCCCCGGCGGCAGCGCCCAGACCGAGGGCGGCGAGGAAGGAGCGGCGGCTGTGTGGGGGGGCGAAGCGGCGCGGTGACATCAGTTGGACTCCTCGGGCAGGGGGCGGGGGCGGCGGAGGCGGAAGGACTCGGAGGTGGCGACGGCGAGCATCAGGGCTTCGACGGTGTCGTCCGACGCGGCGAACGCTTCCTCGAGCGCCGCGAGGGTGCAGTCGTCTTCGGCCGCGAGCGGGCGGACCAGGGCGAAGCGCAGGTACTGGCGGACGAAGCAGGCCCGGACCTGGTCGCTGTCGGACAGGCGCTCGGACAGCTCGATGGCGCCGTAGAAGCTGCCGTCGAGGTCCTCGGTGTTGGTGAGCTCGCCGCTCGCGTCCACGGCCAGGTTGCCGTCGACGGTCCGGTAGCGCCCGGCCCCGTCGTAGTGCTCGAAGGCGAAGCCGATGGGGTCCATGAGGGTGTGGCAGGAGGCGCAGCCCGCCTCGGAGGAGTGCATGGCGAAGCGCTCGCGCACGGACAGGTCGGGGTCGAGGGCCGGGGGCGTGTCGTCGACGTCCGGCGGCGGATCGGGGATGGGCTGGCACAGCAGCGCCTCGCGGACGAAGCGGCCGCGCTGGACCGGCGCGGTCTGGTTGAAGTGCCCGTGCATCGCCATGACCCCGGCGCGGGTCAGCAGCCCGGCCCGCTCGTCGCCGGGCAGGTCCACGCGGTGCAGGCCGTCGTCGCCGGCCGGATCGGGGGGGAGCTCGACGCCGTAGTAGGACGCGAGCGGGGCGTCGACGAAGGCGCGGGGATCTTCGAGCAGGCCGGCCATGGAGCCCCCGTCGTCGTGGATGATCGCGGCGGCGAAGCGACCCAGGCCCTCGCGCATGGCCGGGGCGAGGCTGGGGTCGTAGGCCGGGAAGCTCTCGGACGACTTGTCGGGGAACTCGCCCTCGAGGCCCATCCATTGGCGGTACATGGCCGCGCTCCCGCGCGCCGCTCGGGGGTCGTCGAGCATGCGCTCGACCTGGGCCTCGAGCCCCGCGGGCTCGTCGAGCTCGCCGTGCTCGGCGGCGTCGAGGAGGGCGTCGTCGGGGATCGAGCGCCACAGGAAGAAGGACAGGCGCGCGGCGAGGGAGAAGGCGTCGAGGCGCAGGGCCTCGCTCGGTCCGGTCCCGGGCTCCACCCCGAGCTCCACCCCGATCTCCACGTGGTAGAGGAAGTGCGGGCTCTCGAGGGCGGCGGTGGTCACGAGCTCGAGGCCCCGGCTGGGTCCGCCCTGGGCCACGCCGAGTTCGTAGAGCCCGCGCAGCTGGGTGCGCTGCGCGTCGCTGAGCGGGCGGCGGTAGGCCCTGCGCCCGAGCACCTCGATGAAGGCGTCGGCGCACGCGTCGGGCTCGTCGATGCCCTCGGCGGCGCAGTCGAGCACGCGCTCGGGCTGCTCGGCGACGGCGGCCGCGATCGCCTCGGCCTGATCCATGTAGGCCTCGAGCTCGAGCTCGGAGGGGGGCGCGTCGAGGTTGGCGGAGAAGGGCCCGAGCAGCTCGTCGTCGGGGAGCTCGTCGAGGGGGACCTCGATCTCGAACAGGTCGCGGACGGCGTGGCTGTACTCGAGCCGGGTCAGCCGGGCCATGGCCCCGGGGCCGAGCTCGGTGACGCCCGCCTCGCAGCTGGGCTCGCCCTCGTCTTCGCCGCCGGTCGAGGCGTGGCCGCCCGTGTCCGATTCGGCCCGTTCACCGGGGTCGGTCGCAACCCCGACGTAGCAACCTGCGCCGAGCAGGGCGCACAGAGTCCAGCAGCGTGAAGTGTCCACGCTCTAGACATGTCGCGGGCGGCGATCTGGTTCCCGAGCGCGATCAGCGGGGGCCCCCACGAGCCCGCGACAGGCCGGCTCGAGCTCGGGCGAGGCCCTCTTGGGGCGCGCCGGGGGTGCCGAGGTAGATGGCCTCGGCCTCGGCGTAGGCTCGCTCGGCGGCGCTCCAATTGGTCCGCGCCAGGTGCACGTCGCCGAGATCCACGAGGGTCTGAGCCAGGGCTGGACTGCGCGCATCGAGGACCTCGCGCTGGCTGCGGAGCGCCGACTGGAGGAGGCCGAGGGCGGCCTCGGTCTCACCTTCGCGCAGGCGGTAGCGCCCCAACAGCGCCTCGTACTCGGGGTACTTCAGCTCCGACTCGTGGCCGTCGGCGCGCTCGTCTTCGAAGATCCGCAGGGCTCGCTCGAGCCGGGCGCAGGCCTTCGCCAGGTCGCCCCCAGCGGCGTGGCCCTTGGCCTCTCCGGCCAGGAAGATCGCCAGCGTGCGCCGGTCGACCCCGGGGTGGCCGTCGACGATCTCCGAGGCGCGGCGGAGGTGCTCGAGGCCGAGCTCGGGCTCGCCGCGCGCGACCAGGAAGTCGCCCAGGGCGTGGTGGCTGGTCGCGGTGTCGGGGTGCTCGGGGCCGAAGCCGCGGGTGCGCACCTCGACGGAGCGGGTCAGCAGCTCGCGGGCCCGCGCGTCGTTGCCACGCTTGGCCTCGAGAGTACCGAGGTTGGTCAGCATGTAGCCGAGCCCAGGATGGCCGGGCCCGAGGGCGCGCTCGCGGATCTCGAGGCTCCGGCCGATGAACTCGGCGGCGTGGCCGTAGTCCTCGCGCAGGAAGTAGACCCCGCCGAGGTTGTTGAGGACGACGGCGAGGTCGGGGTGGTGGGGGTCGAGGTTGGCCTCGTAGAGCTCGAGGGTCCGCCGGAAGTGGCGCTCGGCGAGGTCGAACTCGCCCTCGGTCAGCGCCAGCACGCCCCACGAGAGGGCGATGCGGGCCTCCCACGAGCCCTCCGGATCGCCAGCGTGCTTCGCCGCGACGCCGGCGTGGCGCATCCAGTCTCGAAAGCCGTCGTAGTCGGCGGTCTCCATCTGCGCGGCGCCGAGCTCGAGCGCGGCCTCGGTCGCCAGGGTCCAGCCGCCGCGCTTGGCCGCGGCGTAGTAGGCCGCTCGCAGGGGGGCGAGGGCCTCCTCGTGGCGACCGGCGTCCATGAAGCTCTGACCCTCGCGCAGGCGGGCCGCCGCGGCGAGGGTGCCCCAGCCCTGGGTTTCGGCGAGGCCGCGGACCGCTCGAGCCAGGGCGCCCGCCTCGTCGTGCTCGCCGGTGAGGTTCAAAAAGCGCGCCTGGGACAGGTCGCGGTGGAGGCGGAGCACCTGACCCCGGGCGCCGAGGGCCGGGGCCGAGGGCTGGGCCGCGAGGGTCATGGGGTCCACGCAGCTCGCGCTCGGGCTCAGGGTCGAGCTCAGCTCGAGGGCTCGATCGACGCTCTGCTTGCCCCCGCGGCCGAGCTCGATGAGCAGGGCCTCGAGCTCGATGCGGCGCCGCTCGAGGCACCAGTTGGCCTTGTCGACCTGCGCGGCGTCCCAGCTCGGCTCGCGCACCGCTCGGTCACAGACGAGGGCGGCGTCGGCTCGCCAGCGGCGGGTGTGGTCGTCGAGGCGCCGCTCGAGCTGCGCGCCCACCTCGTCGGCGTAGCTGAGCTTCGTGGCGAGCAGGGTGTCGAGGAGCTCGGCGCGGGCGCGCGGGCTCCAGACCTCCGCGATGGGATCGCCAGCGGCCTCGCACTGCAGCAGGTGTTGACGCTCGCGCTCGCCCTCGACGAGCAGGGGAGCGGCGACGAGGGCGAGCCCCGCGGCGAGCAGGGCGACGACGCGTCGACGTCGGCGCCGGCTCTCTCCGGCCTCGAGCGCGTGGCTCAGGGCCTGCATGTCTCGATGGCGGGCGCGCGGGTCGGGGGCGAGCCCCTGGGCCACGACGGCGCGCAGCCAGGCGGGTACGCGCCGCGCCCTGGCGGGGGGGAGGGCCATGGGCTGCTCGGGGAGCTCGTCGCTCAGCTTGGGGTAAGGCCGCGCGCCAAACAGGGCCTCGTGGAGGGCGACGCAGAAGCTGAACTGATCGCTCGCTGGGCTGGCGCGTCCGCCCTCGAGCTGCTCGGGGGCCATGTACGCGGGGGTCCCGACCAGCGCGTTGGTGCGCGTGATCTGGGGGTTGGAGTCCTCTGGGGTCTGGCGCTCGTCGCTGGTCGAGCCGCCAAAGAGGTGCTCGGGCCCGGCGACCAGCCCAAAGTCCATCACGCGGGCGACCCCGTCCGTGTCGATCATGACGTTCTCGGGCTTGAAGTCGCGGTGGACCAGGCCCGCGTCATGGACGGCGGCGAGGGCCCGGGCCGCGGCCTGAAACACGGACAGGATCGCCCGCCAGCTGCGGGGCTTTGGCCCGGCCCGGCCCAACCACTCGCGCATGGTCTGACCCTCGACGAACTCCATGGCTACGAACAGCCGCCCGCCGTGGACGCCGACGTCGTAGACGGTCACGACGTTGGGGTGCTTGAGCTTGGCGAGGGCCTGGGCCTCGCGCTCGAGCCTGTGCGCGGCGCGTGGGCTGGGCCGGTCACGGTGGCGGAGCAGCTTGAGCGCGACCTGGCGATCGAGGCGCGGGTCGTAGGCCCGATAGACGACCCCGCCGCTCCCGCTCCCCCGGCGCTCGAGCAAGACGTAGCGCCCGCGCAGGATGCTCGGGGCCTGCTGGCCGAACAGGCGGGCCTCGAGGCGCGCGAGGGCCTCGTCCTCCTCGGAGCTCGGGCCGAGGGCGAGCGTTCGCAAGTGCCGGTCGAAGGCGTCCGGGGAGCGCTCGGAGCTCGGGGGAGATGTCGCGCCAGGGTCCATCTCGACGCTAGCCCGCCGCCGCGCTGTCCAGGGAAAAGCCGGTCATGTCGCTGTAGGTGTAGGCGCCCACGAGGCCCTCGACGGTCTCGATGGAGTGGTCGATGGGATCGACGCGGTAGGCCCGGGAGCCGTCGCGCGGGATGGTCCACACGTAGCCGTCGAAGTCGACGGCGACGCCCCACTGCATGCCCTCGGGCATGGCGATGCTGTCGAGCACCGCGAGGCTCTCGGTATCGACCCCGTAGAGGGTGTCGTCCACGGCCTTCCACAGCACCCCCTCGGAGTCGACCATGCAGCCGCCGGTGTGGCCGTAAAAGCCGTTCCAGTCCTCGACCAGCGCGGTCGTGAAGGCCTCGGTCACGGGGTCGAAGCGCGAGATCTCGCGGTTGCACAGGTACACGTGATCGTCGTGGTAGGCGATGCCGTAGGTGTGGATCGGCTCTTGCCAGGTCGAGACCTCGAGGGTGTCGTGGTCGACCCGGGTCAGGTCCTTGGCGTAGATCTGGGCGAGCCACAGGTTGTTCTCGCCGTCGACGACCGCGCCGTAGGGGCCGACGTTGAGGGACATCTCCATGTCGGGGAGCGGGACGGTGTCTTCGATGAGCCCGGTCTCCCCGTCGAGGCGCAGGACCTCGGCGCTGCCCGAGGTCCCGAAGTCGGCCCCAACCCAGACCTTGGCGCCGGTCCACTCGCAGGTCTCGGGGTCCCACTCGCCTGCGGTCCAGGCGAGGGCGCGGATGCTCGCGTGCGCCGTCGGGGTGTGCCAGCCGCGGCACTCCTCCTGGTCCCAGTCGAGGATGTCCGCCGCGCCTGAAGAGGTCTGCACGCCCGGGGTCCCGTTGGTGTCCTCGCAGTCCGCGGCGTCGAAGCGGACCATGGTCACGCCGCCCGTGCGCGCGGCGACGACCGCGTCTCCGGCGCGGTTGACCGAGGTCCGCGAGGGGCTCCCGCCGTGGTCGGGCCGGACCCAGTAGCGGCCGACCTCGACCAGGGTCTGGGTGTCGATCTTCGACACGCTGCCCTGCGCCGAGTTGGCGATCCAGATCATCGATTGGCTGAGGCTGCCTCCGCCGCCGCCGCAGTCTGGGGGGATGTCGTGGCCGAACAGGTCCCACTTCACGCCGCCCTCGTCGAGCTCGCTGGCGTCGTCCGAGGTGCCCGTCGTCGCCTCTCCGGTGTCTGCGTCGCCCGAACCATCGGCGCCCTCGCTGCCGGTCACGCCCGCGTCGGTGCTGGCTTCGTCGAGGCCCTCGTTGGTCGCTTCGCTCTCGCCCACGTCGAGCACGCCCAGGGAGAAGCTGTCCTCGGGAGGCTCTCCGGAGCACCCCGCCAGGCCTGCGCCGATGATCGCCGCCAGGGCGGGCCGTCGCGCGCTGTTCAACGCTGTTTGTGAACGCGCTTGCGCGGGAGCGGGGGGACAGAGCTTGCGTACGACACGGGACACCACGCAATCTCCATTGCGGTTGTCCCCGCTTGGTTCCCACCGGCACGTAGTGATCGCGCAATTGCACCACAGTGCGTGCGTGGTGCGCTCTGGCGACTGGTTGGTCGAGGCGAGGGACGCGGGGCGCGGCTGATGGACAGATGCTCCTCGACCGCCGTTCCGTGACGCCCGGGTGCCCCGCAGCAGCCCGGCTCCGGAGCGGTCTACGCGTAGGGGAGCGTGTGAAGGCCGCGGCTCTCAGGCGACGGGCAGGTCGAGGTAAAAGCGCGTCCCGGCGCCGGGGGCCGTGTCCACGCTCAGCTCGCCGCCGTGGTCCTTGGCGATGCCGTGGGACACGGACAGGCCCAGGCCGGTGCCCTGGTCCCGGCCCTTGGTGGTGAAGAAGGGGTCGAAGATGTGCGGCAGGACCTCGGCGGGGATGCCCGGGCCGCTGTCTTCGACGATCATCCGGACCCTGTCCTCGCCGAGGCGCTCGGCCTTGAGCTCGATGCGCTTGCGCTCGTCGTAGCCCGGGTAGACCTCGTTGAGGGCGTCGCGGGCGTTGGTCACCAGGTTCATGACGATCTGCTGGATCTGCTGGATGCGGCAGCGGACCTGGGGGAGGTCGTGGGGGAGGACGAGCTCGATGGTGACCTGGTCCCGGCGCAGCACGGACTTGATGAGCATCAAGGTCGCGCTGTAGATGGCGTCGACGGTCGCCGGCTCGAACTGCTGGTCGGTGTCCTGGCGCGAGAAGGACAGCAGGTTGCGGACGATGGCGGCGACGCGGTTGGCCTCGGCGGTGATCTCCTCGGTGAACTCGCGGACGATGCCGGCGTCCTCGACGTTGACGTGGATGAGCTCGGAGTAGTTGAGGATGCCCTGGACGGGGTTGTTGATCTCGTGGGCGACGCCGCTGGCGAGGGTGCCCAGGGACTCGAGGCGCTGCTGCTGGCGGAGCTTGGCGTCGAGGGCGTCCTTGTCGGCCTCGGCGCGCTTGCGGGCGGTGATGTCCGTGGCCAGGGCGATGGCGTGGCGGCGCTCGAGCACCATGACCTGGGAGATCGAGGCGTCGTCGGCCTCGGCGGCGCTCTCGTCCTCGTCCTCGCCGGCGACCTCGATGGCGGCCAGGCGGACCGCGAACCATCGCGGGGGCTTCTTCTTGGACCGCGCGACCTGGAGCTCGAGCTCGCGGGGGTCGCCGTCGGCGAGCACGGCCCGGACCGCCCCGCGCCAGGCCTCGGCCGCCTCGTCGCCGAGGCCCGGGGGCTGCACCGGTCGGCGCGCGCCCTTGTCGTCGGGGCTGTCGACGACGAACAGGCCCGGGCGGTTGACGAACTCGATGGCGCCGCGCTCGTCGAGCAGGGCGATGATGTCGGGGACCCCGGTGACGAGCGAGCGCCACCGGGCCTCGCCGCGGCGCAGGGCCGAGTAGAGCGTGGCGTTCTCGAGCGCGGTCGCGGCCTGGCCGGCGATCAGGCGCAGGGACTCGAGCCGATCGGGGGTGAAGCAGTAGGCCGAGAGGCGGTTCTCGAGGGCGAGCACGCCGAGCACCCGCCGGCCCTTGAGGATGGGGAGGCCGAGGAGGGAGACGACGCCCTTGCGCACGACGTAGGGGTCCTCGGCGAAGCGCGGGTCCTCGCGGGCGTCGTCGAGGACCACGGCGTCGCGGGTGCGCTGGACGAAGCGCAGCAAGCTCGGGGGCACGAGGTGGTCGGCCTCGTCGAGGGGGATGGGCCGGGGGAAGAACTCGCACTCGAGGTCGACCTTGGAGCGGGCGACCACGCCCATGGCGCCCTGGCGCTCGAGCACCAAGGTCGCGTGGTCGGCCCCGGCGTTGGTGATCGCGGCCTCGAGCATGTGCGCCACGACCACGTCGACGCTCAGCTCCTGCGAGATGGCCGAGACGCTCTCGAGCACGCTCTCGAGGTCGAGGGCCAGATCGTTGCCGGAGCTCGAGCCGGTCGCCGAGCTGCCGCGCCAGCGCCCCGAGCTCGCGCCGGATCGTTGGGCGCGGGCGCGGGCGCGGCTGCGGCTGGCCGAAGCCGAGCTGCTCTCGCTTTGGGTCTGGGTGCGCTGTCCAGCCCGGGTCGGCGGCAAGGTGTGCTCCATGAGCTCGCGGGGGTCGGCGAACTGCTCGGGGTGAGCCTCGCGCATGGCCTCGAGCTTGAGCTCCGCGCCCCAGGCCGCGTAGAGCTGCCAGGCTCGCTCCCGCGCCCCGCGGGCGTAGACGGACAGGCCCTCGCGCTCGCCGAGCTCGGCGAGGCGCTCGCAGGCGAGGCCCTCGACCCACCGGCAGCTGCGGGCCTCGGCCTCGGCCCGCGCGCGCTCGAGCAGGTCCATGGCCCGCCGGCTCCGGCCCTTGACGGCGGCCGCCATGCCGCGGGCCAGGGTCAGGTAGTGGCCGTAGTTCTCGGGGCAGTTCTTGCCCCAGCGCTCGAGGATGCTCATCGCGGTCCGCAGCGCCCGGCGCAGGGTCCGGGGCGCGTGGCGGCCGTTGTCGTGGCCGCGCAGGCGGTGCAGCTGCACGCACAGCGCCGTGGCCAGGGCCGTGCGCGGGATCATCCAGGTCGCGAACATGACCTCCTCGGCGTCGGCGATGATGGGCAGGAGGTTGGTCAGGGCGGCCTCGGGGCGGCCGAGCAGCAGGTCGGCGATGGCCCGGTTGACGATGGCCGCGAACACCGTGACCCGGGAGCCGTTGCGGGACTCGACGACCTCCGGGGACAGGGCCTCGGTGTCGCGCAGGGCCTCGAGCTCGTCGCCTTCGCCCTCGCTGCCAGTCAGGACCACGGTCAGGCCGCGGATCATCCACGCGACCAGGGCCATCTCCGCCGAGCCCCAGCGCTCGAGCTCCTCGCGGGCTTGCTTGGCCTTGCGCCCGAGCACGCGCAGGTGCACGCCGACGTCGAACTCCATGGACAGGCGGAGGCCGGTCATGAACCCGGCGTACTCGAAGTCCCCGGCCACGAGGGCGCGGCGGCAGGCGTCGGGCATGCTGGCGATGGCCTGGGGCAGGGGCCGGCTCTGGTGCCACACGAACAGGTAGGCGGCGGACTCGACCCGGGCGCGGCTCGGGTTCTCGTCCATCTCCTCGCACAGGGCCAGGGCGCGGTCGCACAGGGCCGCGGCCGAGTCCGTGTTGCGGGCCCCCGCGGTGATGCCGATGGCGACTTGCGAGATGGCCTGGGCCGCGCAGGGGTGGAAGCCGTGGCGCACGAGCAGGCGGGCGCGCAGGCCGACGAGGGCCACGAACAGCCCGGGGCTGGTGACGTAGGCGACGTTGACCGCCGCCGTCAGGATGTCGAACACCGCGTTGATCTCGGGATCCTCGCAGCGCTTCATCGCCTTCCAGTCCTCGATGCCGATGTCGCGGATGCGCAGCCAGCCGACGAGCAGGCCGGCGACGGCGAGGCCGAGGCTGGGATCGGGGGCGATGCGCATGCCGCACTCGGCGATGGCGTCGATGGCCAGGCGGATCGCGTCCTGGGGGCGGTCCTCCATGGTCAGCAGGCGGATGCGCAGGGCGACGACGCGCCCGAACATCGCCCGGGGCAAGGGCCACCGGAGCAGCTCGCTGAAGGCCGCGTCGGCGTCCTCGTAGCGCGTCGACAGGGCCAGGCTCTGGGCGCGGGCGAAGTGCAGGGCGATGACCAGCTCGGCGTCGGGGGCCGCCGCGCCGTGGGCCGCGACCTTGGGGGTGGACGCGGCGACGAGCTCGACCCCGGCCTCGAGGTAGCGCAGGGCGGGGGCGTAGGCCGCCGCCGCGATGGCCCGCTGCCCGGCGCGCAGGTTGAGCTGCGCGAGCTCGACGCGGGCGGCCTCGTCGAGCTCGCGGGGCAAGCTGGCGTCGAGCTGATCGACGATCTCGAACAGGCGGTCGGCGCCGGCCCCTGGGCGGGAGCGATCGCTGCGTCCGGCCTGGAGCTGCCAGTGGCGGCCGATGGCCCAGTGCACCGCCGAGCGGGTGTCGGCGTCGAGGTGGGCCCGCGCCACCTCGCACAGGCGATCGTGGGCGAAGGCGTAGGCGAGGCCGGCCGGGCCGACGAGGCCGGCGTCGACGAGGGCGTAGAGCTCCGCGGTGAGCTCGGCCATGGGGCGCGCGGTCGCGACCTCGAGGCTCTCGAGGTCGAAGGAGGCGCCGAGGCAGGCGGCCCGCGCGAGCAGCTCCCGGGGCCCGTCGTCGAGGGCCTCGAAGCGGGCCCGCACGGCCTCGAACACGCTGTCGGGCAAGGGGGCTCCGGCGACGGCCTGGACGTCCCAGCTCCAGCCCGACGGACCGCGCTCGAGCAGGCCGCGGCGCTCGAGGTCGACGAGCAGCTCGCGCAGCAGCAGGGGGCTGCCGCCGGTCTTGGGGTGGAGCACGGCGGCGAGACCCTCGAGGGTCTGCGGGTCTTTGGCGAGGGTGTCGGCGAGGAATTCCGTGGCCGCCTCGGCGGTCCACGGGCGCAGATCGACGACGCGCAGCAGGTGCATGGCGGCGAGGCGGTGGCCGAGGGCGCCGAGGGCCTCGGCTTTGGCCTCGGCCTGGCGCGCGCCGAGGATCATCACGGGCCCGAGGTCGCCTTCGAGCAGCACGCGGAGCAGCTGGAGGCTGCTGGGGTCGGCGGCGTGGAGGTCGTCGAGGACCACGAGCAGCGGGCTCGCGGCGCTGGCGAGGGTCGAGAGCAGGCGGGCGAGGCCCAGGTGGACGCGGTTGCGGGCCTCGGGGGGCGGGACCGGCGGGGGCGAGGGCTGCTCGCCGAGGATCAGCGCGAGCTTGGGCAGCAGCTCGCAGACCACGGGGGACAGGCCGCCGAGGGCCTCGCTCAACAGCGCGCGGTGGCTGGCCAGGGAGGGCTCGTCGAGGGTCAGCAGCTGCTCGACGAGGCCGTCGAGGGCCTCGAGGAAGGCCGAGTAGGGGAGCTCGCGGTGGGGGTCGAAGCGGCCCTGGCCCACGCGCGCGCCCGCGGTGCTGGCGAGGCCGGCGAACTCGGACAGCACGGTGGACTTGCCGACGCCGGCCGGGCCCGAGAGCAGGGTGACCCGGGCGCTGCCCTCGCGGCGCACGCGCTCGAGCTCGTTGCGCAGCTCGTGCAGCGCCGAGTCCCGGCCGTGCAGGCGCGTCGACAGGCTCAGCCCGGGGGGCAGGTCGTCGCGGGCGAGCTCGAGCTCGAGCCCTGCGTCGCCCGCGTCGAGCAGCTCGCGCAGCCGCCGAAGATCGCGGGCCAGCCCCGCCGCCGTCTGGTAGCGCCGCTCCGGGGCCTTGGCGAGCAGCTTGAGCACGATGCGGCTCAGGCCCGCGGGGATCGACGAGCGCAGCTCGACGGGCGGGCGCGGGGCCCGGGCCAGGTGGGCGTGGATGAGCTCGAGGGGGGCGCTGTACTCGAAGGGGCGGCGGGCGGTCAGCAGCTCGTAGAAGGTCACGCCCAGGGAGTAGAGGTCGCTGCGAAAGTCGACCTTGCGCCCGGTCCGGCCGGTCTGCTCCGGGGAGATGTAGGGCAAGGTGCCGGTCAGCACCTGGGGGTCGTAGAGGTCGCGGCGCTCCGACTCGAGCAGCACCGAGATGCCAAAGTCGGCGAGGTGGATCTGTCCCGAGTCTGGGGTGATCAGCACGTTCGCGGGCTTGATGTCCCGGTGGATCACCCGCCGGGCGTGGAGGCGCGCGAGGATGTCGGTGAGCTGAATGGCGATGGACAGGAAGGTCTCGACCTCGACGGGCTGACCCTCGGTGTAGACGCTCAGGTCCTGACCGGGCACGCGCTCGAGCAGGAGCACCAGCTGCTGGCCGACGCGCTGCAGGGCGAGGGCCTTGACCACGCCCTCGATGTCCAGGGCCTCGAGCAGGGCGAACTCGTGCTCGACCCGGGCCTCGACGGCGGGGCTCTCGAGCTCGAACACCTTGGCCACGACGGCGCGCCCGTCAGCCTCGCGCACGGCCGAGTAGACCCGCGCGTGCCCCGAGGCGCGCAGCATCTCGTTCGTTCGGTAGCCAGCGAGAGGTATGCCCATTTGGCAGTGTCACGAGTGTACGCCGGGGGGCGCGCTCGGTGTTGGCATAGTTCGCGAAGGGCTGCGCGGGACCAACGCGACGCGGCCCGGCTGTGGTATCGAACGATCATGATGTCCCATGTCGCGTGGGGATTGACGGGCGCGTCGGCGCGAGGGCTCCCCCGAAGCACGCCGCGATCGCGCGCGGGGCTGTCGGCCGCGCTCGCTTGCTTCGCGTGGGTCGTGGCGC
Organism: Plesiocystis pacifica SIR-1; assembly: GCF_000170895.1. Classification (GTDB taxonomy): domain Bacteria; phylum Myxococcota_A; class Polyangia; order Nannocystales; family Nannocystaceae; genus Plesiocystis; species Plesiocystis pacifica. Next base: position 121,877 of record NZ_ABCS01000020.1, read on the forward strand.
CGCAGGGCGTGGCGTCGGCGGGCAACGGGACCCACATCCGCACGCCGGTGAACTGGGCCGGGGCGCCGTGCATGACCGTCGTCGATCGCAGCGTCGACCCGGTCTACGCCCTGAGCTACGCGGTCCCCTTCGAGGATACGCAGCTGACCCCGGACGAGGTCGAGGACAGCCGCCGGCACCAGTTCTTTGCCCTGTGCCGGGATCGGCGGGACGAGCAGTACCTGCCCAATTGGATCACCAGCGCGGACCTCGACGCCGCGGTCGCCAACGAGCTGGGCGACCCCGCGAGCGTCGATCCGAGCGTCGACGTGCTCGAGACGAGCGCCGAGTGGGCGGGCTGCTGGGCGCGGATCACCGCCGACGACGCGCGCCGACCGATCACCTTCGAGGCCGCGTCGGAGCCCGTGCAGTGGGATACGAGCGCCCTCGAGGCCGGGACCTGGGTGGTCGAGGGCTACACCTGGGAGCCGTGGACGAACCTCTGGACCCATCGCCCTGGCGCGTTCAAGATCGTCGACGATCCCGACCCCGCGGCTAGTGCTCCCGCGGTCGCCTTCGACTTCAGCGAGCAGCCCGTCTACGTCGGCGAGGTCGCGGGCATCACCGGCTGCGTGGACGCGATGGCGGGCTCGACCATGCGCCTCGAGTGGTCCCCCGACGTGATCGGGCTCGAGCCCGAGTGGAGCCTGGTCGAGGAGGGCATCGCGGTGAACGGCTCGAGCTTCACCTACGACTGGACCGCGCCCACGGAGGCGGCCGGCGGCCCGGTCATCTTTCGGGCGACGGTCGACGATCCCATGGGCCGCAGCTGGGCGGGCTACAGCCACGCCGCGCTCTCGGTGCTCTCCGCCCCCGACCCCGGCTGTGGGGACGAGGGCGGCTTCATCCACGACGACTGCGAGGACGAGGTGGGCGCCGGCGAGGGCGGCGGGGGTTGTGCCGTGGCCGCGCCGGAGCTTGGGCGGACCACCTGGGGCGGGCTGGGCTGGTTGCTGTTCGCGGCCCTGGCGGGGCTGGCGATCAACCGGCGCGGTCCCTGGGGCTAGCGAGCTAGCGGACTCTCGGGGTCAGCCGGCGCTGACGAAGGTCAGGACCATCAGCGCCAGGCTCACGAGGAAGGCAAAGCGGAGCAGCTTCATTGCCCTCTGGAAATACGAGAATTGGGCCAACGCGACCGTTGGCGAATTGTGAATGGTTCCAAAAGCTTGGGAGAAGCGAGGGGCGATCCCCCGATGTGCGCGACGTTGCAGCCCGCCACGCCTTTGGATCACCGAGCGTGGGACTTCCCGACACCGGTGCAGGACCCTCTAGAGTGGCTCCAGAGCTAGCCAGGGGCCGATCAACGCTGTTCGTAGCCGGCCAGGATCTCGCGGTGGAGCGCGGCGTAGTCTGCGCCCATGCGCGCCGCCGAGAAGGCCTCGCGCGCCAACGTGGCGGCGGCCTGGCTCATGGCGAGGAGGCGCTCGGGCTTGGCGGTGAGCTCGTGGATGGCGGCGACGAGGGCGTGGGGCCCGGAGCTCGGATCGACGCGCAGCCCGACCTCGAGCCCGCGGCTCTCGCCCTCGTTCAGGACCTCGCGCACGGCGGGGTGATCGAGGGTCACCAGCGGCAGCCCGGCGGCGAGGCCCTGGAGCAGGGTCATGGGGATGTCGGCGCCAAAGCGGAGATCGTCGGCGGCGGCGAGCTGCAGGCTGCAGCGGCCCATGAGCCCCGCGAGGTGTGCGCCGTCGAGGGTCGGGGGCAGCAGCTCGACCCGCGACGAGCCGATGGCCCCGGCCAGCTCCCGGGCGAGCCGAGCCTGGGCGCGCTCTTGGACCTCGCCGCCCTGGGCCCAGGGCTGCACGACCACGGACCAGCCGCGCATCGGCTCCTCGTTGGCCGTGCGGACCAGCTCGATGATGCGGTCCACGGCGCCCACGTCGAGGTCGCCGGCAAACAGGATGCGGCGGCGCTGAGCGAGGGCGTCGAGATCTCGCGGGGCGCTCGGGCCGTGGCGGACGTCCACGCCCGGGTAGATGCAGTGGACCTTGTGTCCCGGGACGCCGGCGCCGATGAGCCGCGAGCGGGTGTGGGCCGAGAGCACGACGATCGCGTCGAGGGCCTCGAGCTCCGTGGTCGAGTCTTCGAAGCCCGCGGCCTCCGTGAGGGTCTGGACCACGGGCGCGGGCCGGGCGTGCTGGGCCTGGCGCGTGCGCAGCATGGAGCTGGCCACGCCCAGCCACGAGCGCGCCCCGCTGGTCGCCCGCTGGACCAGGCTCGTGCTCCGGGACACCGGCGGGGTCTCGAGCAAGCCGGCGGCGACCCGCTGCATCAGCGGGCCCGGGGCGAGGAAGAGGTGCACGGGCTGGCGCCTGCGCTCGCGCCCGACGAGCACGGCCCCGATCGCTGCACGCTCGAACAGGCCAGCGCCCCGGCCCCCGGGCAGCCGAGGGACGCGGATCACCCCGTCGTCCCGACCCAGGCGGGGGGGATCGCGGGGATCGCCGAAGTAATCGACGGGCGTCTGGCTGGGCAGGGCGGGGATCAGGGCGCGGAGCAAGGCCGGCCCGCCGTCGATGGGATGGCCGACGACGGGGCGAGAGACCAGCAGCCAGCGTGCTCGGGCGTCGCTCATGGGGGCGCCATGGTACGCGGGATGCGGCTTGTACGCCTGCGCAGAGTCCGTGAGCTGGGGCCGTCCTTCAGGCCACAGCTGCCTCTGCGTGACGGCGCGCGCTCGACGCGAGGATGGCCTCTCCGCCGTCGGTTTGACGGGGGCACCCGGCCTCCCTATCGTGCGCCCACGGGCCCATAGCTCAGTCGGTTAGAGCAGCCGGCTCATAACCGGTCGGTCCCAGGTTCGAGCCCTGGTGGGCCTACTCCCGACACACGGTCGTCACGCGGCGTCCGTGCGCTCATCCCCCCCGCGCAGACAAGCACACGGCCAGGAATGAAAGACCAGATCGAAGCGCTCTATCGGCTTCAAAAGCAAGACCGTCGCATGAGCTCGATCGAGCGCAAGCTCGCCGCCATACCCCGTCGCAAGCGAGAGATGGACAAGGACCTCGCCAACCTCGAGGCCATGCTCCAGACCGAGGTCGACAAGCTCGACGACACCCGCGGCTTCCGCCTGGACCAGGAGCGACAGCTCGAGGACGAGGAAGAGCAGATGCGCGCCAGCAAGCAGCGCCTCAACCAGGTCAAGACGCCTCGTGAACTCAGCGCCGTCCAGCGCGAGATCGAGTCGACCCGACGCCTGGCCCAAAAACGCCGCGAGGAGATCGTCAACATCACCACGGCCATCGAAGAGGCCGAGGCGCGCATCAAGTCCATGGAGGACGCGCTGGGCGAGCTGCGCACCAACCTCATGGCCGAGCGCGATCGCCTCGAGGCCATCGAGGTCAAGCTCGGCAAGTCGGCCAAGAAGGCCGAGAAGTCGCGCAAGGGGCTGCTCGACCAGGTCGAGCGGGACCACCTGCGCCGCTACGAGCGGATCCGCAAGCGGGCCCGGGGCGTCGGCTTCGTGGGCGTCCGCGAGCGGCGCTGCCTGGCCTGCAAGATGGCCGTGGCGCACCAGACCTACGTGTCGCTGCGCGCGGCCGAGATCATCGCGACCTGCGAGAACTGCGGTCGGATGCTCTACTGGGCCGGGCTCTTCCCCGAGGACGAGTCGAACGAGCCCAAGCCCAAAGAAGCGCCGAAGTCAGCCTGAGCCCGGCTCGCGCGAGCGGCTATCGGAACCCGCAGCCCTGCTCCTCTTCGGGGGGGTAAAAGGGCGGCGGGACCACGGCGACGCGCGGGTGGACGTCCTCGCTGTCGTCGCAGGAGATCCGGCGGAACACGGTGGGCACGTCGATGTAGCGCCCGCCGTCGTTGTTGACCGACTGGAACTCCTGGATCTCGTGATCGATGACCCCGGAGAAGCGGTCGAGGTTGTAGCCGAAGGCCGAGGTCACGGCGCACAGCGGGTCCTCCATGCGCCAGTTGATGGCGTCGAACTCGACGGTGCTGGTGTCGGCCTGGTAGCGGCCCTTGGCGTTCATCGACACGATGTACTGGAGCCGCCCCTGGCAGGGCCCGCGGTTGACCTCGGTCTTGGGCCCGTACCAGCTCTCGTTGACGATCTCGCCCTCGAGCTCGCCGGAGCCTTTGTCTTCGCCGGAGCCCTCGGTCCGGCGGATGGTCAACGTGAAGCGGCCCCACTCCTGGTACATCGTGTTGAAGGAGTGCGACTGCCACACGCCCGCGACGGGGTCGTCGCACGCGGCGGGGGGCGGCAACCGGGCCCGCTGCTCGGCGATGGTCGCCGGCGCGCGCCCTGGGGTCAGGGTCAGCGCGAGGGTCAGCAGCCCGAGCAGCGCGCCGCCGACGAGGCGGCGGCGAGTCGGCCAGACGCGGCCTTGGGAGGCTTGGGGAGGGCCCACACGAACGAGTCTAGCTCACGAACTCAATGACCCCGGACTTCGGTGAGCAGGTCGGCGGCGCGGGTGACCTTGGCGAGGTTCACGGGGTGTAGGTCCCCGCGGTAGTCGAGCCGCGAGATCTGGTCGATGTCCGCGAAGTCGACGAAGCCCTCGGGCAGCGGCGCGAGGATCACCGTGGTCCGATCGTCGGTCAGGGTCGAGGTCTGGGTGTAGAGGGTCTCGACCTGGCCGTCGTGCTCGACGAGCAGGCGCTGCTCGGCGCCGAGCTGCTCGTTGGCCATCGCGTAGCCAGGCATGAGGTACCAGCGCTCCTCGCCGGCGCCGTTGATCGTGCCCATGAGGGTGGGGACCTCGGCTGGGGGGGAGGCGTCGGCGCTGGACCCGGGCAGGGGGTTCTCCTCGGGGTAGTCGAACTCGGTCAGGGCCCGGACGCGCTTGTAGGTCTTGTTCCACGTCCAGTCGGAGACCCAGGTGTTGGCGCAGTAGGTCATGTAGTCGTGGCCCGTGGGCTTGCGCAGGGTGTAGCTGCGCACGCCGAAGCCGTAGACCCCGAGCTTGCCGCCGTCGTGGGGGTAGGCCGGGTCGGTGTTGGCCGCGGGCGCGCCCGGGGACTGGTTGGGGCAGTAGACGTGGCGCAGGCCCTGGTTGTGCCCGACCTCGTGGATGATCGTGCCCGTGGGTCCGGCCGGGGCGAGGGGGTTCTCGCCGATGCTCCACACCGTCGAGGCGACGCGCATGTCGCCGGAGCTCTGCTCGGCGTCGCCGATGAGCCAGGCGATGCCCGCGACCATGTTCACGTTGGGCACGCCGACGTCGATGAGCGCGTGGTAGTAGACGTTGGGCGCGGCCCCCTCTTCGATCTTGAGCGCGCGCATGACCGGGAGCATGTCGCCCAGATCGGTCATCTGAGGCGCGTAGTCCATGGTCTCGTGGATCTGGATGTCGATGGTCTGGAGCGGGTTTTGCTCGTACAGGCCGTCCTCGATGACCTCGATGTCGCTCTCGCTGAGCACGACCTCGATGGGCGGATCGGGGAAGGTGTAGTTGATCGGGACGATCACGACCTTCATCTCGAGGGGGGTGGTCTCGTAGCCGATGTGGTCGATCTCCGGCGGGGTCACGGCGACGCCCTCGGGCAGGCTGCTGCCCACGCTGCCGTCGTCGACCTCGCGCAGCTCGACCTGGTAGCGGGTCCCGGGTTGGGCCTCGGCGGCGGTGACGCTCCAGTAGAAGTTGGTGTTGACGTTGCCCTTGTCCGAGTCCTCCTCGACGAAGAGGGCGCGGACCTTGGGCTCGACCTCCTCGCCGCCGGGCAGGCGGATGTGCAGCACGCCGACGATCTCGCGGGGGATCCAGTCGGCGGACAGGGTGTGCTGGGTGCGGATCAGGGTGTCGCGGTTGCTGATCAGGAAGGCGTTGCGGTCTTCGCCTTTGACCCACTCCCCGTCTTGGCCGATGAGCACCGCCGTGCCCTGGTTGGCCTCGACCTCGGTGATGTCGATGCCGCGGGCGAGGGGGCCGGAGATGTCGACGGAGTCCTCGTCGCCGGCCTCGTCGCCCTCGGCCGAGACGGCGTCGTCGGAGCACGCCCCGAGGGTCAGCGCCGCGAAACAGGCGATAGCAATACTGGTCGAGAGGTCTAGACGCGCCACAATTCCCACATTCCCACGTATTGCGGGAGTTCTTCAAGGGCTCAATTGGGGATCCACATCGCGCGCGAGCCCCGTACACTGCGTCCATGACCCAGGAGTTCGCAGGCCGAAGTGTGGTGGTGACGGGCGGCGCAGGTGCGCTCGGGACGGCGGTCGTGGCGGGCCTCGTGGACGCGGGCGCGACGGTCCACGTGCCGGTCTACGAGCGCGAGGCCCCGGCGGATTATCCCTTCGCCAGCCATGAACGAGTCACCCTGGTCACGGGAGTTTCCCTCGATGATGAGGCCCAGGCGACCGCCTTCTACGCCTCCGTTCCGTCGCTGTGGGCCTCCATCCAGGTCGCCGGCGGCTTCGCGATGGCGTCGGTGGTCGAGACCAGCAAGGCCGACTTCGATCGCATGTGGCACATGAACGTGAGCACGGCCTTCCTCAGCTGCCGCGAGGCCGTGCGACGCATGCGCGACACGGGCCTGAGCGGGGGCGAGGGCGGGCGCCTCGTCAACATCGCCGCGCGCCCAGCCCTGGTCCCGACGGGCGGCATGATCGCCTACGCCACGGCCAAGTCCGCGGTCGCGGCGATGAGCCAGGCCCTGGCCGAAGAGCTCGCCGACGAGAACATCTGGGTCAACGCCGTCGCGCCCTCGATCATCGATACGCCGGCCAACCGCGCGGCGATGCCCGACGCGGACCACGGCACCTGGCCGAGCACCGAGGCCCTCGCCGAGACGATCCTGCACCTTGCGAGCCCCAACAACCGCAGCACCCGCGGGGCGATCGTCCCGGTCTACGGGCTCGCGTGAGCGGAGCCTTCGAGCTCGACCTGAGCGAGCTCGAGTTCGAGCGCGACGAGGGCGTGGCCGTGGCCGAGTGGGTCGACCGCCTCCGCGCCCTGGCCCGGGGAGCACGGGCGGGTGCGGGTGCGCGCGTGCCCGCAGATGCTCGCTCACACCCTGTACAAGGCCGGGCTGCTGCGCGGCGGCTCCATCGAGCTGGTCGACGTGCGCGAGGAAGAACCTTACGGCTGAGGCGTGGACGTGGGGCAGGGCGGACCGGCTTGGCGTCGG
>NZ_ABCS01000019.1 GCF_000170895.1 Plesiocystis pacifica SIR-1
GCCTCGAATTAGGCTAAGTCCTCGAAACCATTGAATTCAGCGAGGTGGATCGGCGCGTGCTTTCGAAGGGGCCGTCGCCAGCGAGCGACGCAACAGCAGACCACAAAGAGAAACGACCATGACCAAGATCACCAGCAAGCGCACCACCATCCTCCGGACCCTCGCCACAAGCTTCGCCCTCGCCATGACCCTGCTCGCGGGTGCCTCGGCCTCGGCCTCGCTCCCCGAGGGCGCCGGCGCGCTCGAGGACGTCGTCGAGAACGTCATCGAGAACATCGACGAGGCTCAGCCCGAGGGCGTCGCCGTCACCCTCGACGGGACCATCAACATCAACGAGGCCAGCGCCGCGGAGCTCGAGCTGCTCCCGGGCGTGGGTCCGGCCATCGCCCAGCGCATCGTCGACTACCGCGCCGACCGCCCCTTCAAGCAGCTCAACCACCTGATGCGCGTCAAGGGTGTGGGCAAGAAGACCTACCTCAAGGTCAAGCCCTACATCGCCATCGAGGGCGACACGACCCTGCGCATCGCCGGCTGAGCACGAGCGGAGCAGACCCCAGCCCCAACAAAGGGCGCCCCCGAGGTGACGGTTTCGGGGGCGTCCGTCTATTTTGGATTAGTCGGTGTAGACCACGGTCACGGGCACGTCGTCGAGGGTCAGGATCATGGCCGGCGCCGGGCCAAAGCGCTCGCGCAGCTCGACGGTGTCGCGGACCATGTGGCGCTCGGGGAAGAGCAGAGCCGCCTTGGCCTGGCTGACGCCGCTGCGCTTCCACCCGGGCCACCGACCTTCGCGGCGGTACTGCTCGATCGCCAGGGCGTGGACGTCGTGGACGTAGACCGGCCCCGGCGGCAGGGTCTCGCCTTCGTCGAGCAAGGGGACGACGGCGTGGCCCCAGTAGCCGCGGTTGAGGCCGAGCTGGGCCGCCCCGCGGGCGCCTCCGGCGAGGGGGGCGTACTGCGAGAGGTTGAAGGGGTGGCCGTGGACGCTGGCCCACGCGCTGGGGCCGAGGACGAGCAGCAGCGAGAGCGCGGGGGCGAGGGCGCGCCAGCGCTTGGGCGGGTCGGCTTCGTCGGCCTCGTCCGGGCTCGGCATCACGGCGGACCACAGCCACGACCACGCGCTCGCGGTGAGCAGGGCGAAGAAGGGGTAGGCCGTGAGCCAGTGCTTGGTGCCGCCGAAGATGGGGATGTTCGGCAGGCTGATGAGCACGAGGGGGAAGGCGGCCAGGCCCACGAACAAAAGGCCGGCCTCGCTCGAGTCGAGGGCGCCGCCGGTCGGTAGGGGCCGCAGCCAGCTGGGGGTCGTCTCGGGCTCCCGCAGGTCTGGTTCGTGGGTGAAGGCGCGGCGCAGCACCACGCCAGCGCCGATCGCCGTCAGCACCAAGAGCACGCTCGGCACGGTCGCCCAGGTCATCACCCAGGGGTAGGCGACCGGCAGGGGCGGGCGGTTGTAGTTCCGCCCGAAGAACTCCATGTTGTAGTAGCTGTGCTCGCTGTGGAAGGCGAAGTACTCGGCGACGCGCGCGAAGGTGTCGTGCCACAGCCACGGCCACAGCGCGACGGCGACGAGCGGCCCGATCACGGCCATGGCCCACAGCGGCAGCGGGGCGATCTGAGCCAGGCGCGGGCGCTCCCCGGTCTTCCACCAGCGCAGGCCCAGGCACAGCCACAGGTGCGCGGCGAGCAGCGGGCCGAGGAACAGGGCGTTGTGCTTGACGGCGATCGCTACGCCCAGGAGCGGACCCAGGGCCAGGCCCCAGCGCCAGTCCCTCAGCGCGCGCAGCCAGGCCAGGGCGACGACGAGGGTCATGGTCGCGATGGGCACGTCGAAGGCGTGCAAGCTGGCGTGGAACAGCACCCGGGGCAAGAGCGCGAAGGCGCCAGCGGCGAGCAGGCCGGCGCTCGTGCCCCCGAGGCGATGACCGCCCAGATAGAGCAGGGCGACGGCCAGGGCCGCCATCAGCATGGCCGGCAGGCGCATGGCCGCGCCTTCGCGAAGTATGGGGATGCGCCCGCCCTCGACGGCCGCGAGCTCGCGCTTCCAGGCGACCTTGCGCCGAGCTTTCTTGCTCTTTCCGGCGGCCGCGAGCTCGCGCTCGAGGGCCTCGGCGATGGCTGGATCCGGCGGCTTGGCCAGCAGCCGCGCCGAGGCGCCGCCGGCCAGCTTCATGAGCGCCGGGTGCTCGTGGTTGATCGCAAAGTAGCGGTCGCGGACCTTGGCCTCGTTGGCCTTCCCAGGCTCGCGCGCCGCCCGGGCCAGCCACGCGCCGTAGTGCCGCGAGGCCTCGAAGTAGATGCCCTCGTCGCGGACGTAGCCCACGTTCGCCTCGCTGCCGAGCAGGGTCATCAAGGTCAGCACGGCCAGCAGCGCCGCGACCAGGGCGGGGCTGCGCAACACGGCTCGGGCCGGTGCGCGGGCGCGGGACTCCTCGGCGGCCTCGCTCATTGGGTCGCCTCCATGAGCCCGCGGACCTCGACGCAGATCGCATTGGTCGGGCTGTTGCGGTGCCCGTCGCGCTGCCAGGTCCCGGCGGCGCTCAAGCGCACGCGCAGCTCGAGCGCGTGGGTCCCGGGCTCGGTCGCGAGGGCGAGGGCGGCCCAGCCCTGGTCGTCGGTGAACAGCCAGCGGGCCGCGAGGGCGCCGTCGATCCACAGCTCGAGCTCGGCCGCGCCGTCGTTGCGCAGGCGGGCGTTGAAGTCGCCAAAGCCAAGGTGCCCGCGGAGGCGATCGCCGAGCTCGACGGCGCCCAGAGACACCTTCGCCTGCACCCCGCTGTCGAGCTCCACGGCCAGGCAGCGCCGCGGCCGGTAGTCGACCTCGACCTCGCGGACCCGCAGCCCGCCCTCCTTGCAGCGCCAGCTCAGCCCGGACTGGCTGCGGCACTTCCCCGAGGGGCTGGCCACGGCCGCGTCGGGCAGGGCGTCGAGCAGGTCGAAGGTCTCCGCGCCCGCGCTGGGGTTGGCGAAGGCGTGCAGGCGAAGGGCGCCGAAGCGGTGGACGGCCTCGGCCTCGGGCGCGGCCATGCCCTCGAGCTCGGGGTGGGTGCGCGCGGTCCAGGGGCTGCGGCGGCCGGGGGCGAGGATCCAAAAGCGCTGCTGGCCGCGCAGATCGGGGAGCCCCTCGAGCGCGCGGGCGGCCTCGGCCGGGAGCTCCATGGCCGCGCGCGCGGCCAGCCAGTCCTCGGACACGAGCACGGCCTCTCCGGGGTGCTCGGCCACGAACGCCGCGGCGGCCTCCCAGTCCTCGTCGGACACGCGCTCGCGGTAGACCAAGGCGCTCGCGACCAGCTCGACGAGGCCCAGGGTCAGGACCGCGAGGAGCAAGACGAGGGGCAGGCGCTTCGCGTTCACGGCGAGGCCTCCGCTGCGGCCGCGGGATCGAGCTCGAGGTTGAGGCCCAGCCGGGGGCGTCGCTTGCCGTCGAGGGTGTCGGTGATGCGCAGCACCGCGGCCTGCCCGGCGAGGGCGCCGGTGTCGAGGGTCAGCGGGACCTGCTGGGGCCGAACGGGCACGTTGATCGTGGCGAGGGTGGTCCAGGCCTCGGGCGCGTCGGCGGGCCGAGCCTCGATGACCAGGGTGTGGCGCGCGTAGCCGCGGCGCTGCTTGGCCTGGTCGTCGTCGAGGCCGTACCAGCCGCGCAAGCTCGCCGGCATGGTCTCGAGCTCGAGCTCGAGCTGCGCGGGGGCGTCGACGCGGGGGCGCATGAGCACGGCCGGGCGGATCAGCATGGCGGTCTTGACCGGCCCCGCCTCGACGCGGGTCGCCTCGCGGATCGTCCCCGCCTCGAGCCGACCCAGGGCCGTGCTGGCCTCGCGCCCGCGGGCCTCGAACCAGCGCTGCCCGGCGAGGCCGAGGACCGTGGCGAGGGCGAGGGCGACCACGGCCGGGTGGGCGAGGGCCTCGACCAGCTGCTCGGGGGGTTCTCGGAGGGAGGTGGCGCGCTCGGGCCAGGCGAGGGCCCCGAGGGCGATCAGCAAGGTCAGCGCGGACAGCAGCTCGGCGATGGCCTCGACGCGGTCGCGGCCCTGGTAGCGCAGCTCGAGGGTCGCGCCGTCGGGGGTGTTGGCGGGCACGCGCGCGGCGATCAGGGTGGGCTCGCTGCCGTCGTCGCCCCCGGCCTTGCCGCCGCGCAGGGCCCCGGCGCGGCGCTCTCGTGGTGTCGCCGAGGGCCCGTCGCCGCGCACCGGGAGCTCGAACCACTCGAGGGGCTCGCCGTCGAGGCTCAGCTGCCAGCGCGGGTAGCCGGCGATGGCGAACACGAGCAGGCGATCGTCGAGGTCTTCGCCGCGCAGCTGCGCCCGGACCAAGCCCGCGCGCAGATCGGCCTCGAGCAGCTCGACGCTGTCTGCGTTCACACCCTCGCCGCGCAGTTGCACGAGGGGCCAGGGCGCGGCCCGAGCTCGCTCGCGCACGCTGATGGCCCCGAAGCGGGCGAGCTCCCCCCGGCGGGGGCGCGCCTCCTGCCCAGGCTGCGGCCGCGCCTTGCGACGCACCAGGTAGCGGACCCCGAGGGCGTCGAGGAGCTCGCGCTGGCTGCTCTCGGGCTTGTGCACGAAGTTGTCCCCGGGCGTGAAGCCAAACTTGTACTGCGGCGTGCCCGTCCACACCGGCGCGTCCATGGCCCAGTGGCTGTTGCGCGGGGCGTCGACGGCGATGCGGTAGTCGGCCTCGCGCTCGGCCCAACGCTCGGCGGCCCAGGCCGTGAAGGCCTCGTAGTCCGCGTCGAGCTCGGGGTCTCGGGGGTCGCGCTGGACCTGGACCTGCCCGACCTCGAACTCGGCGAGGGCGGCCCGGCTGTGGCTCAGCGCGTAGCCGCCCGCGACCAGCCCACTGATTCCGGCGGCCAGACCGGCGAGGGCCAGGCCGGCGCGCTTCCACGTGGGCAAGGCGTCGTCGCGGGCCCGGTCGATCCAGGCCCAGGCCCAGGCCACCGCCGCGCTGATCGCCAGGCCCGCGCACAGGTAGAGGCCCGGCTTGGCGCCGATCAAAAAGCGCTGGTACTGGATGTGGGTGAAGCCCTCGCTCAGGCGATCGAGGCGCAGCTCCCAGAACACGTCGCTGCTGGCGAGCAGCCACTGGCCCACGGAGAACAGGGCGACGAAGCGGCCGACCTTGCCGACGCCGAGGCAGGCCAGGGCGATGCCGGCGATGGCCGCGTAGCCGACGGCGGCGGGCATGCGCTGGGCGAACTGGCCGTCGCGGAGCCAGCCGGTCATGGCCTCGAAGGAGGCGAACAACCACCCGTAGCTGGCCATCCACGCCCGATTTTGGAGCATCGGCACCCACCACCAGGCGGCGATCAGCGCGGCCGCGAGGCCCACGAGGGCGCAGCGGCCCAGGCCCTCGCGCCAGTGCGCCGGCGCTCGGGGCAGGGCGGTCACGAGCAGCGCGCCCACGCCGAGCAGCAAGGTGGGCAGGGCGATGGGGTGGGCGAGCAAGGCCGCGCCCACGGTCAGGGCCGCGAGCGCCGTGCTGCGGGTGATCACGGCGCTCGGCGGGCTGATCTCGTCGCCGTCTGGGTTGGCGGCAGACTCCCCAAAGCCGAGGGCGCGGAGCAGCTCGCCCAGGCCCAGCCACGCCAGGCTCGTCGCCAGCGCCTGGGGCCACACGCCAAAGTAGACCGTGTACATCCACCCGCCCTCGCGGGTGAAGCCGGGGTCGGCGAGGATCAGCGCCGCCGCGATCAGCCCGGGCCACGGGCCCAGGCCAAACAGCCGACCCACGCGCAAGAGCACGAGGCCCTGGGCGGCGAACACCACCGTGAAGCCGAGGGCGTAGGCGGCGGGCCAGTCGAGCAGGCCGAGGCTCAGGTGGTGGACGGCGATGATCAGCAGGTCGCCCAGCTGCGGGTAGAGGTCGCCCAGGGGGAAGCCAAAGAACCACGTCGGCTCCCAGCCCGAGAGCGAGGCCGAGCTGCCCAGGCGCTGGGCGGTGAGCACGATCCGGGTCAGGTGCACGGTGTGGTCGGCCGACAGCGGCATGGAGCCCGCGGGCACGGGCCACAGCAGCCACATGGCGAAGCCGAGCACGGCGAGCACGGGCGCGGCTCGAGCCAGCCGGGCCAGCCAGCGCGCGCGCGCGGAGTCCTCGGCGCCCGGGCCGTCGGCCTGTGGGCGCGCGGGCGGGGCGTCGCGATCAGCGGCGGGGCTCACCCAGGATCACCGTCCAGGGCAAGGGCTTGCGCATGGCCGCGATGCGCAGGTGCCGGCTGGCCAGGGCCTCGAGGTCGCGGCGCGAGAAGTGCTGGATGTGGCCCGGGGTGTTGCCGAGGTCGCGCAGGTACTTGCCCCGGGCGACGTTCATGGCCCGCCACACGGGCTCCCAGGGCGTCGACAGCAGCACCTTGCCCCGGGCCACGCGTGCGACCTCGGCGAGCGCCGCCGAGGGGTCGTCGACGTGCTCGAGGACCTCGCAGCAGACCACGACGTCGAAGCTGTCGGTGGCGTAGGGCAGGTCGAAGATCGAGGCCTGGGCGGTCTCGATGCGCGGGTCGAGGCCCGGGCTGATGGTGTCGAGGGACAGGTCCGTGGCCACGTAGCGCGCGGGCGCGGGGGCGTTGGTCACGAGGTGGTTGGCGAGCTTGCCCTCGCCGCAGCCGACCTCGAGGACCTGCTTGCCGCCGGGGTGGGCGAGGACGAAGAGCTCGTTGACGGCGTCGAGGAAGCCCGACACCAGCGCGCGCGCGATGGGGTTGTTCGACGCGTACTTGTCCTCGAAATTGCCGACGACGTTCTCGGTGGTCACGCGGGCGCCTCCTTCGCTTTTGCTTCGTTGGAGGAGTCCGCAGCCGTCCAGCTCGCCGCCCCCGTCGAGCGCACGCCCTCGACGGGCTCGCCCCGGTCGTGGGCGGCCCGGGCCAGGTCCGCGTCGAGCCGGCGGACCCGCGAGAGCAGCTCCTCGTTGAGCCGGCGGTTGGTCGCCAGCAGGTCCCCGAGCAGCGCCATCAACCCGACGATGAACGCGAGCACGACCGCGCCCACGCCGACTTGCAGGCTCTGGATGTGCCCGGACACGTCGGGGTCTTGGAAGTAGAAGAACAAGAAGCGGCCGCCCAGGCTCAGGCCAAAGAGCATCAGGACGATCGCCATGAAGCCGAAGGTCTGCACCGGCCAGTACATCCCGTAGGCGCGGAAGATCACCGGGCCGTTGCGGCGCAGGTACTCGGGGATCGACGAGAACAGCCGCGACTCCCGGGTCTTGGGGTTGGTGAGGATCTTGACGTTCTCGACGACCAGCCCGGCGTTGCCTGCCTGGATCATGGTCTCGAGGGTGTAGGTGAAGTTGTTGTGGACAAAGAGGGTCGACAGGGCCTTGCGGTTCATCGCCCGAAAGCCCGAGGTCGAGTCGGTCACGGCCGTGCCCGAGGCGCGCCGGACCAGGGCCGAGCCCCAGCGCTGGAGCACGCGCTTGACCCACGAAAAGTGGGCGATGGTGTCGGTCTGGCGATCGCCGACGGTGATGTCGGCCCGCCCGGCGAGCACGGGCTCGACCAGGCCGGCGATGTCGCTGCCCTTGTACTGGTTGTCGGCGTCGGTGTTGACGACGACGTCGGCGCCCAGGCGCAGGCAGGCGTCGAGGCCGGCCATGTGCGCCGCGGCCAGGCCCCGGTTGCGAGGGAAGCGGACGATGTGGTGCACGCCGATCTCGGCCGCGACCTCGGAGGTCCCGTCGCGGCTGCCGTCGTCGATGATCAGCACCTCGATGCTGCCCACCCCGGGGATCGAGCGCGGCAGATCGTCAAAGGTCCCGGGCAGGTGCTCGCGCTCGTTGAGGCACGGGATCTGGATGATCAGCTTGGGCCCGCGGGGCTCGGCGGGCCGCTCTCGGGTCGGCGGGGTCATGCGCGGGTGCGTGCAGATCACTAACACTTTTGCGCCCAGGACGCTCGCGCTCCCCCGCGCCCCGCGGCGTACTACCATGCACGGCCCATGGCGGACGCCGAGCGAGCGCGGGAGGACCGGAGTCGGCGACGGTGGACGTCGCGGCGGCCCCCGTGGACCGCGCTGGCGCTGCTGGGTGTCCTCGCCCTCGCTTACCTGCTGCACCTGCGCGAGTGGCTGTTTTTGTGCGACGACGCCTTCATCAGCTTCCGCTACGCCCGCAACCTCGGCGAGCAGGGGGCGCTGGTCTACAACCTCGAGCCCCTCGAGCGGGTCGAGGGCTATACGAATTTGCTGTGGGTGCTGATCCTGGCCGCGGGCGTGGTCGTGGGCCTGAGCCCCGAGCAGCTCGCGCCCGCGCTCACGGGCCTGGCCGGGGTCGTCAGCCTGGTACTCGTCGCCTGCATCGGGGCGCAGCTGCGTCGGCGAGAGACTGGGGGCTCGGAGGAGCAGCCGCTGTTCGAGGTCGTCGATCTGCTCGCGCCGGCGCTGCTGGTGACGCTGCCCGAGTTCGTGGTCTGGGGCAGCAGCGGGCTCGAGACCGGCTTCGCGGTCGCCCTGGGGCTGGCGGCGGTGTGGGCCTGGCTCGACGGGCGGATCGTCGGCGCGGCCGCCTTCGCTGCCCTCGCGGGGCTGACCCGGCCCGACGCGCTGGTGTGGATCGGCGCCTTTGGTTTGGGCTGGTTGGTGGTCGAGCTCGCGGGCTGGATCCTCGATCGCCCCGAGCCCTTCGCCGAGCGCCTGCGCGGCCTCCCGTGGGCGCGCGTGGGCGTGGGCGCGCTGGTCTTCGTCGCGCTGCTCGGGGCGCAGCTTTGGTTTCGGCGCAGCTACTACGGCGAGTGGCTGCCCAACACCTGGGCCGTCAAGCACCACGGCGCGCTGCTGCGCGATCACTTTGGCCGGGGCTACGTGGCGTTTTGGACGGCGCGCACGGGCGTGAAGGCGGCGGTGTTGCTGGTCCCGCTGGTGCTCTTGCAGCCCAAGCTCGAGCTGCGCGCGGTGGCCCGGGCCCTCGGGACGCTGGTGCTCGTCGCTGTACCGGTGGTTGCGATGGTGGGCTACGTGTGGTCGGTGGGCGGCGACTTCATGGCGCACGGGCGCTTTTTGCTCCCGGCCACGGTCCTGAGCGCGCTGGTGCCCGGGCTGCTGCTCGCGCGGGTGTGGAGCTTCGCGCTCGAGCGCAGCGCGGGCCCGGGGCTGGCCGCGGGGGCGTGGGCCGTGGCCGCCGCGCTGCTCGTGGGCCTGAGCGCCAGCCGGATCCCTGGGCGGATCGCCGAAGACCGGGACCACGCCCACCTGCACATCGCCTACGACGCGGACGGTCGGCCCTTGCCAGACACGCCGGGCTTCGAGGGCGTGCAGGCCATGGATCGCTTCGCGGCCGTGCGCCTGGCGGCTGGGGCTGAGCTGGCCGAGCGCGTGCCGGCGGACACCTGGATCAGCGTGGGCGCTGCCGGGGCGCTGCCCTACGCCTCGCGCTTGCCAGCGTTCGACGCCTACGGCCTCGTCGATCCGGGCGTGCTCGAGGTCGCCGAGCCGGCCACGGGCAAGCGCGCGCGGCCGGGCCACCAGCTCCACGCGCCGCTCTCGTACATGCGCAGCCGCGAGCCCGAGCTGATGTGCCACATCGGCTGGGAGGCTCCCCGGCCGCCGACGCTGCGCGACGCTCGACGCCGGGCGCGGGGGCCCTTCGCGTGGGCCTGCGTCGAGACTGGGCCGATCGCCGATCGCCGGGCCGAGGGCGGGACCCTCGAGTCGCGCTACTACTGCTGCCTGCGCGAGCGCGGCGGCGATCCGGCCCTCGAGGCCCTCGATCCGGCCAAGCGAGGGCGGCCGTGAGCGAGGCGAGCCCGGCCCTGGTCTGGGCCCGGCGGATCACCGCGGCCATCGCTGGCCTGTGGCTGGTGCTCTCCCTCGTCGCCTTCGCGCTGCGCCTGACCTTCCCCCTCGAGCTCGAGTGGATGGAGGGCGGCACGCTCCACCAGGCCCACCGTGTGCGGGCGGGCCTGCCGGTCTACGGCCCGCCCTCGGCGGACTTCGTGCCCTTCCTCTACACGCCGCTCTACCCGTGGCTGCTGGCCAAGCTCGGGTCGGTCCTGCCCCTGAACTACGCCCTGGCCCGGGCCGTGTCCGTGGCCGCCGTGATCGCGATCTGGGCCGGGCTGTGGCGCCTGGTCCGGGACGAGGGCAAGGCCCCGAGCCACGCGGCCGCGGCCGTGGGCCTGTTCGCGGCGGGCTACGTGTTTGGCTTTCGCTGGCTCGACGTGGGCCGGGGCGACGCGCTGTTCCTCGCGCTGTGCCTGTGGGGTCTCGTGCTCTTGCGCCACAGCGACGAGGACCGCGACGCCGAGCGCCCCGGCGTACGCAAGGCCTTGCGTGGCTGGCTGTGCGCCGTGGGGGGAGGGGTCCTGGTCGCCCTCGCCTTTTGGACCAAGCAGACCGCCGCGATCTTCGTGCTCGCCAGCGGTGTGGCCGGCCTGCTCGTCAGTCCCCGCCGGGTCTGGGCCTACGCCGGGACCATCGCGCTCATTGATGGCGGCGGCGTGCTGCTCGGCCAGGCCCTGACCGAGGGCTGGCTGTGGACGTGGATCTACGAGACCCACCAGACCCACGCCTTCAACGCCGAGCGCTTCGAGAAGAAGACCTGGGGGATGTTCGCCCACTCGGCGCCGGCGCTCGTGGTCTACGCGTTGGTCCTCGCCAGCGCGGGCGTGGGCGGGGCGTGGGCGCGCGGGCGCGAGCTGTGGCGAGAGCGCTCGGAGGGTCCGCTGCGTCGGGCTTGGCTGCTGCTGCGCGAGGCTCGGGCCACGCTCTATTGGGGTCTGTTCGCGGCGGCTGGTTTGCTCGTGAGCGCCCTGGGCTACTCGACGCAGTTCGCCGAGCCCAACGCCTTCATCCCGGGGGTCTGCTTCGTCGCCGCCTTGCTCGGCGTGACCTTGCCGGAGGGCGGAGGCGCGTGGCGCAGCCGCCTCGAGCTCCTCGGCCTGGGTACCTTCGGCGTGCAGATGCTGTTCGCCCTCGCCGTCGAGCCGATGTACCAGCCGATCCAGAGCCACGGCCTGCGCGAGGGCCTGGCCGACAGCTACGCCTGGCAAGACCCGCAGCGCACCGTGCCCACGCGGGCGCAGCGGGATCGGGCCCGGGCCCTGCGCGAGCGCGTCGAGAGCCTGGACGAGGGCGAGCTGCTCGCGCTGAGCCGGCCGTGGTGGTCGACGCTCGCCGGCGGCCCGGGGCACGTCGGCACCATGGGTATCAACGACGTGGACCCCGAGGCCCGCAAGGCGCTGCAGGGACAGCTGCGCCAGGACCTTCGCGAGGGTCGCTTCTCGGCGGTGTGGATCGAAGGTCGCGTGCCGGGGTGGCTGGCCAACGCGCTGCGCGGCTGGAGCGTGGCCGAGCGCCGGCACGGCGACGCCCGGGTCCGGCCGATGACCGGCTACATGTCCGAGGCCGGCATGGTCTCGCCGTGGCGCGGCGAGCAGCTGCTCTTGGTCCGTGAGCCCGTCGAGCCAGACCCGCCTCCGGAGGGCGCGGTCGTCCTCGCCGACTTCGAGTCCGGTCGCCTCGAGGGCGTGCGCGTCGAGTCGGGCCTCGCCTTTGGGCGTCGAGCTGCGCGCGGCTACACGCCGGGGCTGCCGCCGGTCGGGCCCCACGGCGGCCGCTACCTGCTGTCGAGCGGCCACTCGCGCGGGCGCCTCGAGGCCGAGGGCGTCGTCGTGACCGAGCCCTTCACGCTGAGCGCGGGCTCCGTCGTCGAGCTGGCCGTGGGGACCAGCGGCGCTCGAAAGGGCCTGGCGGTCGAGCTTCACCGGGTCGACGCCGCAAAGGGCGAGGCGCCCGTGCACCGCTTCGAGCTGCCCCGGACCCACTACGATCTCCAGCCCGTGCGCTGGACCGTGCCCGAGGCGCTCGACGGCGAGGGCGCGCAACTGCGCCTGGTCGACGGGTCCGGCGAGGCCGCGCTGTTCGTCGACGACATCCGCCTGTTGGTCCCCTGAGCTCTCGGAGACCCCTTCAGGCGGGTTTCCGAAGCGATCGCAAAGTTTTTTGCCGTCGCTGTAAGGCTGATTTTTGAGCTCGCGTTCCCGGCCCCGAATCACGGAGCCCACTGATGCGACGCTACTCGATGCCCCTCACCTGCCTGTTCGCCCTCCTCCCCGTGCTCGGTCTCGGGTGCAGCAAGATGGAAGCGGCCGCGCCGGACTACGCCGGTGGTGATTACTACTCCGACTCCGAGTACGCCGAGGCGCCCGCCTACGAGGAGGCGGCGAAGTCCGCGGACCCGAGCCCCGGCTACGCGATGGCCGACGAGGCGGCTCCGGCCCCGACCGCGACCGCGAGCGCGGCACCCGTCGACGTCGGCGAGGGCGTCGGTGGCATGGCCGACATGGACGCTGACGGCGCGATGATGATGGAGGCCGAGGCGGAGCCGGCCCCGGCTCCCGCCCCCGCTGGCGGCCGCAAGGGCGGCCGGGCCAAGGCCAAGATGGCCAAGAAGGCCGAGAGCAAGGCGTCGAGCCGGCGCGAGGCCAAGGAGGCGGCCAAGATCGCCCGGGAGCGCGACCGCGTCGCCGCCAACATCCAGTCGGGCACGCTGACCGCCGGCAGCTTCGACGACAACCTCAACCCCTGGGTCTTCGACCGCTTCGTCGACCAGGCCATGGCCCAGCCCGGGCTCAGCAGCCTCGCCGCCGCCTTCGCCGGCCCCCGCACGGTGCTCCGCGTCCAGGACGAGCGCGGCCGCCCCCTCGGCAACGCGAAGGTCACCATCGACGGCAAGCACATGACCACCCGCAGCGACGGCCGCGTGGTCTGGGTCGGCGGCTGGGACAGCGGCAGCCAGGGCCAGGGCAAGGCCACCATCTCCCACGGCAACAGCCGCAAGACCGTGCAGATCGCCGACCAGGTCGAGCAGATGGTCACCCTCGACGGCGCCCAGGCCAGCCTGCCCAGCCGCCTCGACGTCGCCCTGGTCATCGACGCCACCGGCTCCATGGGCGACGAGCTCGAGTACCTCAAGGTCGAGATCCGCGACATCGCCGAGGCCATCAACCACCACTTCCCGGGTGTCGAGCAGCGCTTCGCCCTCGTCGTCTACCGCGACAAAGGCGACTCCTACGTGACCCGCAGCTTCGACTTCACCACCAACCTCGACAGCTTCCAGCGCGACCTGAGCGAGCAGTCGGCGGGCGGCGGCGGGGACTACCCCGAGGCCATGGACGCCGCGATGGCCAAGGCCGCGAAGCTCAGCTGGTCCAAGCAGGACGCCGCCCGCGTGACCTTCCTGGTCGCCGACGCGCCGCCCCACCAGGACAAGGCCGACGACACCCTCGCGGCCGTCGACAAGCTCCGCGCCAAGGGCGTGGCCGTGTATCCGGTGGCCAGCTCGGGGGTGGCCGGCGAGGCCGAGTTCGTGATGCGCTCCGCCGCCTTGCTGACCGGCGCCCAGTACCTCTTCCTCACCGACGACTCGGGCGTCGGCAACCCCCACGCCGAGCCGCACATCCCCTGCTACACCGTCGAGCAGCTGGCCCCGCTGATGGTCCGCGCCGTCCGCTCGGAGCTGTCCGGGCGCCGCGTCGAGACCGAGCCGGAGTTCGCCGTCCGGACCGTCGGCCAGGGCCAGGGCGGCGTGTGTGCCAAGCCGCGCAAGAGCAAGAAGATGGCGCGCTGAGCCTCGCCTCGCGCCCAAATGAAAGCGGGATCGCGTCTTCGGACGCGGTCCCGTTTTTCGTGCGCGCGGAGCCCTGGCCAGGCGCGGGCTCAGGCCTTCAGCAAGACCTTGCCGAAGTTCTTGCGGTCCTGAATGTACTGGTGGGCGTCCGCGGCCTGCTCGAGGGGGAACACGCGATCGACCACGGGCGCGAAGGTGCCCGCGCCGACCTCGGCCATGATCGCCCCGAACATCGCCTGCATGCGCTCGTTCTCGTGCCACAGGTGGCCGAGGTTGACCCCGAACACCCCGCGGTTGAGGTCGAGGAGCTGCAGCGAGGAGAAGCGCGGCATCTGGGCCAGGGCCTTGAGCGCGGGCAGCAGCCGGCGGCGCTTGCCGGGGACCACGCTCGAGGCTCCGAACATGAACAGCCGGCCGTTGTGGCGGAGGCAGCGGTAGCTCTTTTTGAACGAGGCCCCGCCCACGGCGTCGAGGACGATGTCGACCCCGCGGCCCTCGGTGATTCGCATGACCTCGGCCTCGAAGTCCTGGTTGCGGTAGTCGATGCAGTGGCTGACCCCGCGCTCGCGCAGGCGCTCGTGCTTGCCCGCGCTCGCGGTCCCGAACACGGTCGCGCCCTTCCACGCGCAGATCTGCAGGGCGGCCTGGCCGACCCCGCCGCCCGCGGCGTGCACGAGCACGTCGTGGCCCGCGTGCACGTTGCCGAGCTCGACGAGCATGAGCCAGGCGGTGAGGTAGTTGACCGGCACGGCCGCGGCCGCCTCGAGGGTGGTCGACGCGGGCACGGGCACGACCTGCAGGCGCGGCACGCAGATCGTGTCGGTGTAGCCGCCGAAGCGGCACAGGCACACGACCTCGTCGCCCACGGCGACGTCCTCGACCCCTTCGCCGAGGGCGTCGATGACCCCCGAGACCTCGTAGCCGACCACGCAGGGGATCGGCGGGGCGTCGGGGTAGGCACCCATGCGCGCCATGATGTCCGCGAAGTTGATGCCGGCGTAGGCGACCCGGATCCGGACCTCGCCGGCGGCGGGCGTCGGGTCCGCCGCCTCGCGGAGCTCGAGCACGTTGGGGGGGCCGGCGCGGCTGATCCAGACTTGCCTCATCGCGCCAGGGACCGTGAATGAATTCACGGCCCCTGTCTAGTTCGCCGTCGCGGACGACGCCACGCCCTCCCTGCCCCCCGATCAGTTCAAGAGCGGCTCGTCGTCTTCCTCGTCTTCGTCGTCCTCGAGCTCCTCGACCTCGTGGCCCGGGACCAGAAATTCGAGGTGCCCGGAGCTGTAGTAGGTCCCGAAGGTGTGGACCAGGGAGGCGACCTGGCTCAGCGCCGAGTGGGCCAGGTCGAGGTCCAGGGACGACAGCGGGTGGACGAAGGCCGCGAACAACAGGCCGTTGGAGCTGCCGTAGCGCGCGTCGAGGGCCGAGTGGAAGTTGGCCTCGAGCACGGCGTCCTTGGTCGCCTCGTCGAGGTTCTCGAGCTCGGTGATCGGCGCGACGAAGCGCATGCGGTCGTGTTCGCGGTCGAACAGGCAGGCCATGGGGATGCCGCCGTGGACGAACTGCCAGTGCGTCTCGCTGCGCTGGAAGTCGTCACAGGTCCGCGCGATGAGCTCGGCGAGCGCCTCGAGGAGCATGGCGCGACAGTACCAAGGACCTCGGCTCGGCTTAGCGATTGCGTACGACCACGGTCTGGGCGAGCAGATCGTGCAGGGTCTGGCGCTTGGGGGTGAAGGCCGCGAGGGCGTAGCCCAGACCGAGGGCGAGGCTGGACAGGCCGCGACCGAGCCAGCGCAAGCTCGCCTGGCCGAAGCTCAGCTGGCGCCCGCGGAGGTCCTGCACGCTCAGGCCGACGGCCCGCTTGCCGAGGGTCGCCATCCACCCGCTCGACTCTTGCCCGGCGAAGTACACCCACGACAAGGCCGCGGCGATCCACCCGTGGCTGTCGATGCCGAGCACGCGCGCGAGCGCGGTCGTGAGCGCGCCGAGGATCAGCAGATCGATGAACAGGGCGATCGCCCGGGCTCCGAGCCCGGCGAGGGAGTCGGCGTTGTCGGCGTCCATGCTCACTGGGGGTCGGGGGCCTGGTGGGGCGGGCCGCTCGGCGGCGCGGCGCTGTCGGGCTGGGGATCGCGGACGACCTTGCGCGTCGGCAGGAGTCCGCCGGGCCGGATCTCGTGGGCCGGCTTTGGCTTGATGGAGGTCTCGCTCTTGGTCCGCTGTGCCGCCTCGCAGCGGCGCAGGTAGGTCTTGCCGTGGCGGTTGGTCGCCATGCCGCGCTCTTTGTCGCTGGCGATCCACGCCTGAATCTCGACGCTCTGACCCGCGCCGCCGGCCCGAGGTTGCACGCGCAGGAAGTAGACGCCGCGGTTGGCCTTGAACTCGATCATCTCCTCGTTGCCCCGGCGGATGCGGCGCTTGCCGACCTTGGCGCCGCCGATGGGCTGAAGACGGGTCAGATCGATGCTGCAGGTCGGGCAGTCGCGGTAGTCGATGTCGAGGGTCACCCGCCCGCGCGTGGGCACGGACACGGCCAGGCGCGGGCTGTCGGGGGCGTCGGTCCCGGCGGCGTAGGTGCGCGGCTCGCCGGGCTCGATGAACTCCACGGGGATGTCCCAGCAGCGCCCGCGCTCGGCCTTGGCGATCCTGGGTCGGCCTTTGACGCAGTGGCCCTTGACGCAGCGCGCGGGGCCGAGGGGCTTGCGCTTGCGGGCCTTGCAGTCCGTCGCCTCGGGACACTGCTCGACCAGGGCCTGCTCCCACGAGAAGATCCGCGTGGTCTGGCCAAAGCGGCCGATGTAGGTCGGCTCGAGCGGGCAGACCAGCGACTCGAGCTCGGAGCAGTCGTCGTCCTTGCTGCAGCGGTTGAGGCCGTCGCGGAACTGGGCGTAGCTGGCCATCGACGCCTCGCAGTCCTCGATCGGCGGGATCTCGGGGAGGGGCGGCGGCTCCAGGCGCAGGGGCTCGCGGGGCTCGGGCTCGGCCTCGACCTCCGGCTTGGCCTCGTCCTCCTCTTCGCCCCCCTCGGTGCCCGTGTCTTCCTCTTCCCGCTCGCTGCGGTTGTTGTGCGCGCGCAGCTGCGTGGCCGTGGGCGCGGGGACGCAGGCGCCGAGCCCCACGGCGAGGGACACCCCCACCAAGAGCGAGCCGCGCAGGCGCCGAACAAACATCGCCGGATGCTAGTTCACGGCGCGGCGCGAACCAAGACGAGAGCCCCCGCCGTCAGACAGGGGCTCGATGGTGCGGCTCGCATCCGGAGACCGGACAAAGCGAGCGGCGCTTGGATGGGCCGAGGTCTCAGTAGGCCAGCTGGACCACGGAGCGCTCGATGAGCACCTTGTCGTGCCCCGAGCAGGGGTAGGCGACCTCGAGCTCGACGTAGGTGCCGGCCGAGCCGCGGATGTGCCGGGTCCAGTCGGCGATGTTCTCGGGGGACTCGCCGTCGACGCTCAGCAGCACCGCGCCGGGGTAGAGCATGCCGTCCGCCGGGGTGCCCGGGAACACGCGGCTGACCACGAAATCGTTGCCATCTTGGGTGAGCTCCACGCCAATGCCCGAGTAGGTGTAGTAGTTGATGGTCTGGGCGGCAGTGGCCTGGCAGGGGTGTTGCGCCATCCGCTGGCTGACGGCCGCGGCCGTGCTCATGGTGCCGGCGACCACGATCGCGGCGAGGGTGACGCGACGAGCGATTCGCCAGGTAGTGATGACGGAAGCGTCGATCTTGGACATTGGGTGAGTCTCCTCCGTGACTTCAGCTAGTGTTTCACAAGCTCGCTCGGCGATCCAGTGGCGCAAGACGCGGATGTGAACTCGATTCTTGCCTCTAGAGCATCACTGAGGGGTGTTCTGCGCCATTTTGTCGCAATCGGAACGTCGACTTGGGGAGGCTCGGAATGATCCGGGGGGTTGGCGGCGTCGGTGCAAAGTCGCCCGAAGGCGGGTCCATCTGCGCCATTTTTTGCAGGTCATTTCACCGTGCGATCGAAGCGAGCTAGCGTCCAGCCCATGATCACGAGTCCGATCGCGCGCCGTCTTGCGCTCGTCACGCTGTTGAGCCCACTGCTCGCTTGTTCCGAAGCGTCGACGGGGAGCTCGAGCGAAGTGGACGCGCCCGCGTCGGCCGAAGTTGACGCCAAGCCTTCGGACTCGGAGCCCGCCCCCGAGGCGGGTCAGGACGCCGAGGTCGAGGCGGACGGCGGCGCGGTGTTGGCCAACGGCGCCGCGAACCCGACGGAGGGCAAGGCCGAGGCGGCCGAGCCGGAGGAGCCCAAGGTCGTCCTGCCCGAGGAGCCCTACCGCGTGCTCTTGCTCGGCGACTCGATGATCGCCACAGGCTTCGGCGCCCTGCTCGAGGACAAGCTCGACGCCCACCCCCACGTGGTCTGCTACCGCAAGGCCAAGAGCGCCACGGGCCTGGCCCGCCCCGACTTCTACGACTGGTTCGACCAGGCCCCGCGCCAGATCGAGTTTCGCAAGCCCGACCTCGTGGTCGTCATCATGGGCGGCAACGACGGTCAGGACATCCCGCCGTGGAAGGGCAGCAAGCGCGTGCACTGGGAGACCGAGGCGTGGGACGGCGCCTACCGGGCGCGCATGGACGACTTCCTCGGGCGGCTGCGAGAGCCCGTCGAGGGGGAGGACGGCGCCCGCGTGCTGTGGCTGGGCCTGCCGGCCATGGGCATGCGCAGCCTCGAGAAAAAATTGGTGCTGATCCGCGGGATCCAAAAGGAGGCCGTCGACGCCATCGGCGAGGGCGGCATCTACCTCGACACCGCGCCCTTCCTCGCTGGCGAGGACGGCAAGCCGCTGAAGCAGGCCGAGGTCGAGGGCAAGGTCCGAGAGCTCCGCGCCGAAGACGGCATCCACTTCACCATGTCCGGCGCCGAGTACTTCGCCGACAAGGTCTACCCCGAGGTCCTCGGCGTCCTCGAGCTCCCCGACGTCGACGTCATCGAGGCCATGAAGAAGGCCGAAGAGGAAGCCGAGGCCGAGGCCGCCGAGGCGGAGCCAACGCCCTCCGAGTGACTCGATCGTCCACCCCCCGCGTCTGACTCATCCATGTCCCATCGCCGCGCCCCCAGCTCCCTCCACCTGCGCTCGCCCTCGCTCCGTCGGCGTCGCACGGGGACATGGCGCGCGCGCTTGGTCGTCGCGCTGGGTCTGGGCCTGGGCGCGACCGCGAGCCCGGGGATGGCGGGCGCTGGACCTCTGCCCAGCCCCGAGGGGCAGGGCATCGCGCCGCAGGGGGATGCGAGCGAGGGAGAGGGCCGGCGCGGCGCGCTGGCTGGGCTGCCCTCGCCCGACGAGCTCGAGCGCGTCGCCAAGGTCGTCGAGGCTGCCCCGCCCGAGGCCGCGAGCGTGCCCGAGACCGGGGGCGAGGAGACCACGACCGACACCGCAGGCGACGAGCCCGACACCGGCGAGAGCGACGCGGTGGTTGAGAAGGACGGCGAGCCCGAGGCCGCGCCCGCGGCCAAGCCCGACCCGGCCTACGCCGTCCAGACCCTCAAAAAGCCCAAGTGGATCAAGCACGTGATCATCCCCGGCGAGCGCCTGGACGAGATCGCGGAGCGCTACCAGGTCCGCAAGGCCTCGCTGATCCGCTGGAACAAGCTCGACCCCAAGAAGCCGCGGATCTACGCCGGGCGCAAGCTCGCCATCTACACCAAGCACATCCCGCCGCCGCAGCAGAAGATCCAGTACACGGTCAAGCGCGGCGACACCTGGGCCAAGATCGCGGCCGCGCACCACGTCGACGCCGACCACCTGCGCCTGCGCTGGAACGCCAAGGTCCCGCGCCGGTTCAAGGCCGGGCAGGAGCTGGTGATCTGGCTCGATCCGATGAACGACCCGGCCATGGTCCAGTCGGCCCTCGGCCCGACCAGCGTGGCCGCCAGCGCCGGGACCTCGGCGGCCGTCGCTGCCCGCCCGGCCCTGCCCCTGGTCAACATTCGTCGCGGCGCCATCTCCTCGGGCAAGCCCAACCGCGGCAAGATCGTCAACGGCCTGCAGCTGCCCGAGAACCCCAAGCTCTACACCATCCGCAAGCCCGAAGAGTCCTACGGCAGCACCCACACCCTGCACAACCTGCAGCTGGCCATCGCCAACTTCCGCCAGGACACGGGCTACACCGGCGCGATCGTGATCGGGGCGATCAGCAAAAAGGGCGGCGGACGCCTGCGCCCGCACAGCTCGCACCAAAGCGGCCGCGACGTGGACATTCGTCTGCCGGTCAAGGCCGGGATCAAGGGCACCCTCGCCCAGGACAGCAGCGAGGTCGACTGGGACGCGACCTGGGGCCTGATCCGGGCGCTCGTCGCCACGGGCGAGATCCAGTACATCTTCCTGAGCACCAGCCGGCAAAAGCACCTGCTCAAGGCGGCCAAGCGCGCAGGGGCGAGCAAGGACATGCTCGAGCGGGTGATTCAGCATCCGCGCAAGGCGGGGACGAACCACGGGATCGTGCGCCACGCGAAGGGGCACACCTCCCACTTCCACATCCGCTTCACCTGCGCCAGCAACGAGTCGCACTGCGAGAGCTATTAGGTCCCGGTCCCCAGGCCCAGGAGGCCGAACAGGCACCAGCAGACCACGCCAGCGACGGCGAAGATCTGCCCGCGCAGCTGGGTGTGGTGGCGCAGGCCCCAGACGATCGTCACGGCCGAGGCGGCCAGCCCTCCGATCAAGGTCAGCTTGGTGAGCAGCGGGAAGGGGTAGAGCAGCCCCATCGGGACGCCGATGGTGGCGCCGAGCAGGGGCACCAACGCCAGCCACAGGGTCCCCTGGGTCACCAGGGACACCGCGGCGAGGGCCGCGAGCAGGGCGACGAGGGCCAGGGCGATCCGCTTCATCGCAGCACAGCTTAGCCGAGCGGTCCGGGTGTGCACCTCGAGTTCACGCGACACCCGGGGCCGCGGGCGTTCAGAGGATCGGCCAGAACAAGTCCTGTCCGCCCCTCTGTCTACTTTAGCCGTCGTGGACGACGCCACGCCCTCACGCCCTCCCTGCCCCACGTCCACGACTCAGAGACTGTCAACGAATCCACGCCCCCGCTTAGGGGGGCGACCACCAGCCCCCTCAAGGGCACGAACCCCATTGCCCATCAAGCCAAAGCGGAGGAGCGGAGCGACGAAGCGCCCCCGCTCCCAGGCGGCTGTGGGGGCAAAGTAGAGTTCAGGGAGTCAGCGCGCGCAGGGGGCCGAGCAGGCGCTCGTCGTCGACGCCGTGAAGCGTCCGAAGATCGAGCCACAGCCGCTCGTCGTGGACGCGCGCGATGATGGGCGGATTGCCCCGTCGTAGGGTCGCGGCGGCGCGGTGAGCCTTGGCGACCGGCGGCACGAGGGCGAAGCTGTCGAGGTCCTCGCCGGGGAGCGAGCCCCCACCAATGGTCGCGCGGCTGGGCTGGAGGGCGGACTCGGGCCAACCGAGGGCGGCGCACAGCTCGAGGCCGCGGGCCCGCAAGGCCTCGGCGGGAACCATGGCCTGGGTGTGCAGCGGAAGGTCCGGCACGTCGGGCTTCCCCGCCTCGGGAGCCCGGGCGTGGGCGAGCGCGGTCGCGTGAATCGCCGCGAGCGCGGTCTTCCCCGGCCGCAGCGCTCGCGCCAGCGGATGGCGACGGCAGCGAGCGATCGCCGCGGCATCCCCCGCGAGGATCCCCGCCTGCGGCCCCCCGAGGAGCTTGTCCCCCGAGAAGGTCACCAGCGTGGCCCCAGCCTGAATGTGGCTGGCAACCGTGGGCTCGCCAGGGGGCAGCCCGTGCCCGAGCGAGCCGCTGCCGAGGTCGGCGATCAACGGCAAGCCGCGCTCGCGGGCGAGCTTGGCGAGGGCGGGGAGCTCGACCTCGCGGACGAAGCCCGACTGCACGAAGTTGCTGGGGTGGACCCAGAGCAGGGCGGAGACCTCGGCCTGGGCGTAGTCGCGGAGGTGGGTGCGGTTGGTGCTGCCGATCGCGACCAGCGGCACGCCCCCGGCGGCGGCCATGTCGGCGACGCGGAAGCTGTCGCCGATCTCGACGTGCTGGCCCCGGGACAGGGCGACGCCGGTCGGGTGCTGCTTGGTCGGCGAGACGCCCAGGGCGGAGCAGGCGAGCAGCAAGGCGGCGGCGCCGTTGTTGACGACGTGCACGTCCTCGGCCTCGAACAGGGCGGCGAGCAGGGGGCGCAGGTAGGCGAAGCGGCTGCCGCGGGCGCCGGTGCGCAGATCGATCTCGAGGTCGCAGGTCCCGGCGGCGGCGGCCATGGCCGCGATCGCGGCGGCGCCGAGGGGGGCCCGGCCGATGTTGGTGTGCAGCAGCACGCCGGTCGCGTTGATCACTGGGCGCGGGTGGGGCTGGGCGAGGGCCTCGAGGCGCTCGCGGACCCGGGCGGCGAGGGCGTCGGCGTCGGCGACCTCGACGGCCTTGGCAGGCTTGGCCTCGAGCACGCGCGCGCGCTCGCTGGCGATGGCGTCGACGACGAAGCGGTGGACGAGGCGGCGTCGCCAGGGCAGCGCGGCGAGCTCGGGGTGGTCGAGGACGCGATCGACCTTGGGCAGGTGGCGCAGCGCGGCGAGGGCAGAGGCGGGTCGGGTCATGGCAAGAGCAGCGAGGCGACGACGAGGAGGGCGAAGGCGGCCGCGAAGGTGAGGGGCAGGGCCAGCGAGGGCTGGCGAGGCGCCGGGCCGGCGGCGGTCGAGGGGTCCGCGGCCTCGGCCGGCTGGGCGCGCGGGCGTCGGAGGGTGACCTCGCCCTCGCGCTCGAGCAGCGCGGCGACGCGTTCGCCGGGGTGGTGCAGGGTCAGCGAGAGCTCGCCCAGCTCGACGCGCGAGCCGTCGCGCAAGCGGGCGCGGGTGCAGGCTCGGCCGTCGACGCGCAGCCCGTTCTTGCTGTCGAGGTCGACCAGCTCCGCGCCGTCTTCGAACACCTCGAGCCGGGCGTGGCGGCGGGACACGTCGGGGTGTTCGATGCGCAGGTCGGCGTCCGGATCGCGGCCCAGGACGTAGCGACCGACGCCGAGGGCGTGGGCCCGCGACGGGTCCTCGCCTTCGAGCAGTCGCGCCAGGGGCTTCGCCATGGGCGGCAGCTTAGCCTCGCGGCGGCGCCCCACAAAAGAAGGCGCCGGGTCAGTCGATGGCGATCCAGCGCCCCTCGAGCCGACACCAGCGCTCGGTGCCGCGGGCGAGCACCCACGCTCGGCCGTGTCCGCCCTGTCGCCACCGACACGCGCGCAGGGCCGCGCGGACCTCGGCCCGGGCGGGGGCGGGGCATCGTTGCGGGTCCGTCGTTGGATATGCGGAGACCCCGAACTCGGCCTCGCGCAGCGCAACGACCAGGGCTCGGCTGCGCGGGTCCAGGGTTGGAACGGTCGCGGGTTCGGCAGCGGTCGGCGGCAGCCGGGGCGAGACGTGCACGAGTCGGTCGACGCCGTGACGCTCGAGCAGCTCGACCCAAGCCCGGCCCGACGCGATCGGCCGAAACAGGCAGGCCGCGCCAGGCTCGTCGGGCGCGGCGACGAGCAGCGCGCGCGAGGACACGGAGCCCACGGCGACCCAGTCGAAGGTCCGCGCGAGGGGGTCGGGTTCGGCCTCGTCTGAGCCACCGCGCGGGACCAGCACGAGGGCGAGGGCGGCGACGCAGGCGAGCTTGGGCGGGAGCCAGCGCGACGGGGACGGGACGGGCTCGGGGCTTCGAGCGCGGCGCAGCCGGTGCCCGAGCAGGGCGAGGGCGGCGAGCCCCGCGAGGGCGCCGGGTCCGGCCGAGGGGACCTCCGCGAGGACTTCGGCGAAGCTGAGGATCGGCGCTGCGAGGGCGCGGGCGGGCTCGACGGTCTGCCAGCCGAGCACCGGCGCGGCGAGGACCCCCGCGAGGGCGGCGGGCATCAGCAGGGCGAACACCGGGAGCGCGAGGGCGTTGGCGACGAGGCCGTGGAGCGGCGCGTGGCCAAAGTGCGCCACGCTGACCGGCGCGGTCGCCCAGCTGATCCGCCAGCTCAGCGCCAGCACGTCTGCGGGGGAGCGCTCCGCGGGCGCGGTGACGATCGCGGCCATCGCGGTGAGCGAGAGCTGAAAGCCCGGATCGAACAGCCAGCGCGGGCACAGCAGGAGCATCCCCGCGGCGACGCAGGCCAGCAATGTGGGCGGGTGCGTCGGCCGACCCACGATCACCCCGAGGTCGAGGGCGACGAGCATGGCCGCCGCGCGCAGGGCCGAAGGCGGCGCGCCGGTCAGCCCCAGGTAGGCCGCGAGCGGGATCCAGGTCAGCGCCACCGTGGCCCGCGGGGACCAGGCGAGCAGACCTCCGAGGCGCCGGGCGAGCTGCTGCAGCCACAGGGCCGCGAGGGTCACGTGCAGCCCGGACACGGCGATCAGGTGACCCAGGCCCGCGCGCCGCAGCTGATCGCGTCGCTCGGGGCGGAGCGCGGCGGCCATGCCCAGGGCCGTGGCGACGACCAGCCCGCCCCGGTCGTCACCCCGGGTCTGCGCCCAAGCGCGCTGCCGCCCCTGGGCGACCCAGCGCCAGTAGGGGCTGGAGGCTGGCTCGCCGCGCTCCCAGA
Organism: Plesiocystis pacifica SIR-1; assembly: GCF_000170895.1. Lineage (GTDB taxonomy): Bacteria > Myxococcota_A > Polyangia > Nannocystales > Nannocystaceae > Plesiocystis > Plesiocystis pacifica. The sequence goes on from NZ_ABCS01000019.1 coordinate 24,084, forward strand.
TGCCGAGCTCTGGCCCGAGATCCACGGCGCCGTCGAAGGGCGAGGCGAGCTCGTCCATGCCCGTTGGGCGGAAAGCGCGCGCCTCGATCGCCACGCGTTGACCGTGCCAGCGCGGGCAGACCTCGGCCGGCGCGGACACGAGGACCGTCGGTGCAGCCAGCTCGGCCAGCTCGCTCAGGGGGGAGGGGAGGCTGGGTCGCTCGGGGTCGCGGAGCCGGATTCGGCAGCGGGGCCCCGGACGGCTCGCGCCGACGACTGTATACTCGCGCAGTTGTGTCGGACCGTGGCGCTGGGCCGATCGCAGCGTCGCGTCGGGCGGATGGCTCAACCCGCGGACCGCGGCCAGGCAACTCAGGGCCGCAGCGAGGGCGATCGCTCGGTCGAGCTGCGGCGCGGCGTGGGGCGGTCGGGCATCCGTGAGCCAGGTGGCGAGGGCGAAGGCGGCAGCGGCAGCGAGGGCAGCCAGGATGGCCGCGAGCAGGCCTTGGCCCGGGTCGAGGGCGGTCCAGCGGGCGATCGCAGCACCCAGGGCGACGCCGAGGATGGAGGTCAGGGCGAGCAGCGTGGTCCTCACGACTCGTCGTCGGCCCGCGGCCCCCGGCCTTGCACCAAGGATTTGTTCCACTTCGCCCGCCGAACGACCTACACTCGCAGGCGGCCGTGCTCTTCACGAAGATATGGACCGCCGTTCTTGCCGTCTTGGCCACCGCTTGCCTGGCCGGCATGTACCTGCTCTCGACCGGCTCGTCCGGCGGCTTTGACGAGGCTGACGAAGCCGCCGTCCGGGCGATCACCGAGGCCGGCATGGCCGCCCTCGCGTCGGACATCAACGCCTCCCCGGTGTCCCTCGGCCCCTCGGTGCTCGGTGACACCCGGCTCAAGGAAGCCCTCGAGCGTCCGGCCGTCGGCGACGAAGAGGAGGGATCCCTCGTCGAGATCTTCGACACCGTCGCCTACGAGTCCCTGCTCAATCAGAACCCGCTGATGAGCATGGCGGTGGTCGACAAGAGCGGGAACATCCTCGCCCGCGCCGGCTTCGACAAGGAGCTCTTCGACCAGGCCGTGAAGGCCCCGGGCGTGTCCGACAGCCTGACCTTCGACGAGGACGGGCTGATCTCGGCGAGCCTCGGCGGCAAGCTCCACGCGGTCAAGGTCTCGCGCCCCCTCGCCCAAAATCGCAGGCTGGTCACCATCCAGGCCGTCGAGCTGGGCGGCGGCTCCTTCTTCCGGCGCGTGGTCGGCACGGAGAACCCGGCGGGCCTCGTGCAAGACGGCGCCATCTTCGGCGAGGCGATCGGCTCGGCCAAGACCGAGGAGCTCACCGGCTGGCTCGGCGAACACCTCAACGACGTGCCCCCCGAGGGCGCCAGCCAGGCCTTTCAGCTCGGCAAGGGTCCCAACGCGCGCCTCGGCGCGGCCGCGCGCGTGCCAGGTCCTGCGGGCAAGGGCAAGGCCGGCCTGGTCTTCGTGGTGCTGTCGGGCAAGACCCTGAGCTCGACCAAGACCGACATGCAGACGGCGCTCAAGGTGGCGCTGGCCAAGGGAGGCCTCGGCCCGACGGGCTGGGGCCTGGTCGCGGGCCTGCTCATCATCAGCTTGGTGCTGACCTTCTACCTGCCCTTCCTCGAGTACAACACGCCCCTGCGCCGGCTCATGAGCGAGTTCAACGGCATCACCGAGGGCAAGCAGCACGAGATCAACCACGACCGCTACGGCGGCGAGGTCGGCCGCGTGGGCAAGGCGGCGCAGCTGGCCATGGAAGCCCTGCGCGTGTCCTGGGAAGAGGAGATGTCCGACATCGACCCGAGCAGCTCGGGCGTCCGCTCGCGGACCCACAGCACCCGGAGCTTGCGCGGCGTGGGCCGTCGGCGCGGCAGCACGCGGAGCAACAAGCGGGTCACCGGCTCGCAGGACGCCGTGCGCGAGGAGCCCCAGAGCTCGTCGATGCACGAGGACGAGGACGACGTCGCGGCGATCGATCTGCCCGGCGCCTCGCCCTCCCCCGTCGAGCGTCACGCCTCGGCCGAGGGACCGGCGCGCAAGAAGAAGGCGGCTGCCCGGCCGGCCCCGAGCCTGTCCGACCCCGAGCCGGCGGCCGCGCCTGCGTTCAACGACGAGGTCTCCGCCGGGCCGATCGGCTTCGACGACGACGACTCGATCAGCCTCGCCGACGCGGGCCAGGACCGGGAGTCCTACTACAAGTCGATCTACAAGGAATTCGTCGAGACCAAGCAGGCCTGCGGCGAGAACGTCGACAGCTTCCCCTACGAGAAATTCGCCAAGAAGCTGCGCAAGCAGAGCGACTCGTTGCTGGCCAAGCCGGAGGTCAAGGACGTGGAGTTCAGCGTCTACGTCAAGGACGGCAAGGCAGCGCTCAAGGCCAAGATCATCAAGGTCTAGGCTGACGCGGCGGTGGCTCTTGGGACGAGTTGTCTCGAGCCCAACGCTTCGATAAATCCAAAGTGCGCCGTGGTCGCGGGCTGCTACAATCGCAGCTCATGGCCACCATACGTGCCATCGCCCGTGTCGGCGCCCCGGTGCTGCGTCAGGTCGCTCGGGAGGTGTCTCCCGAGGAGCTGGCGACGCCTGAAATTCAGGGCTTCATCGACGATTTGGTCGCCACCATGCGCCACGCCAACGGCGCTGGCCTGGCGGCCAATCAGGTCTTCGAGCCCATCCAGATCTGCGCCCTCGAGGTGCAGTCGAACCCGCGCTACCCCTACAAGCCCAACATCCCGCTGACGGTGCTGGTCAACCCCAAGCTGACGCCGCTGGGTGACGACAGCTTCGCCAACTACGAGGGTTGTCTGTCCGTGCCCGACCTGCGCGGGGTGGTCCGCCGCCACGCCCGGCTGCGCGTCCAGGCCCTCGACCGCGAGGGCAACAGCCTCGACTTCGAGACCGCCGGCGTGACCGCCGGGACCTACCAGCACGAGGTCGATCACCTGCGCGGCAAGCTGTTCCTCGATCGGGTCGAGGACCCGGCCACGCTGTGCACCTGGGACAACTTCAAGCGCCACCACGAGGATGACTTCCGTCGCCACGTGGAGGCCCTCGTCGAACGTTGGGGGAGCTGAGCGCGTGCGCCTCGACCTGCTCCAGCGCTTCTCGGATCTGGTCGGGCCCCCGAACGCCGCCGTGCCGCTGTTCGACGCGGCCATGCTCTACTCGGCGGCGCTCCAAGACGGCGACATCTGGGCCGAGGCGCTGCAGGTCCGGGTCGAGCTCGAGCAGGCCTGCGCCGAGGCTTGCCAGGGCTTCGAGGGCAGCGCGGCGATCGTCGAGGGCGTGCTCGCCTTCCTCCGCCGCCACCACTTCACCGGCAACGTGTCCCACTACGAGGACCCCCGCAACAGCCTCATGGACCGGGTGCTCGAGCGCCGCCTGGGCCTGCCGATCACCCTCAGCGTGCTGACCATGCACCTGTGCGAGCGCTGCGGCGCCGAGCTCCACGGGCTGAGCTTCCCGGGCCACTTCCTCGTCGGCAGCGACCTCGAGGGCGAGGACCCGCTGATCTGGGATCCCTTCCGCGGGGGCCGGCGCCTGCTCCTCGACGAGCTCGCCGCGCTCTATACCGGCGTCGTCGGCCACCACGTCGAGCCGCACTCGGCCCAGCTGCGCGCCCACCTCGACCCCAGCCCCTCGCGGATGATCCTCAGCCGGATGATCGAGAACCTGCGCCGGCACTTCACCTTGGCGGGCCAGCGCGCGCGGGTCACCGACACCCTCGAGCTGCTCGCGGTGCTGCACCCGGACGTGCCGCGGATCCGCGAGCTGCTCGCCGAGGCGCCCAAGCGGCACCACTTGTTAAATTAGGGAGCTTCAGTCGCCCGTGTAGGGCGGGTCGCCGGGGGAGCGGTAGGCGTGCATGGGGCTGCGGACCGCGTCGCTGCCGTAGTACCAGCCGTTGCCTTCGAGCGCGCCGAACAGCAGGTGCAAGCTCGCCGTCGCGCCCTCGTGGGGGGTCTTCATGCCCATCTGTGCGGGCGTCTTGCCTTGCGCGGCGCCGGGCGGAACGGTCAGATCCGTGGCGATGTAGCCGGGGGTGCAGGCGTTGATCGCCAGCTTCGGGCGCTGGCGCGCGAGCATCAGCACGTAGGTGTTCACGCAGGCCTTGGACAGGCCGTAGGCGCTGGTCGAGCCCATGCCCAGCTCGGCGAAGGCGGCCTCGCTCGGGTCGGCGAGGCAGCGCTGCATGAAGGCGTCGAGGGTTTGCCAGTCGTGGGCGCCGCTGAGGAAGAAGGCCTGGCGGGCCGCGTCGCAGCCGCTCACGAACATGGGGCCGGAGGCGGAGCTGACCACGACGACGCGGCCGGCCTCGGGATCGAGCAGCGGCAGGAAGGCCTCGACCACCCGGCGCACGCCGTAGGTATTGACCGCGAGGACCTGGGCCATGCTCGTGCTGCCCAGGCCGATGCCGGCGTTGTTGACCACGGCGTAGAGGGGCGCGGGCTCGCCGGCGAAGCGCTCGGCCAGGGAGGCCGCCGCGGCGGACACGGAGGCGTCGTCGCTGACGTCGAGCTCGACGAGCTCGACGCGCTCGGCCCAGTCGGGGTGCTCGGCCAGCAGACCCTCGCGCGCTGCCTCGCCGCGTCCGCGGTCCCGCGCGCCCAGGAACACCATCGTGCCCTCGTGCTCGGCGAGGATGCGCTCGACCGTGGCGAGGCCGATACCCTTGTTTGCGCCCGTGACCAGAATCCGCTGCATGTCGCGGGATGCTAGCAGCGCAGCATGGCTGGCCTGTCCCGCTCCCCCCTGCATCGGCGGCTGCCCCTTTTTGGGGTTGCTTCCGCTCGCCGGGGTTTTTACGGACCGGCAGCATCGACGTCGAGGCCGAGGGGGACTCCCTGCACGGAGAGTTCGTCGCCCGGCTGTGCGGGTCGATGGTCGCGCTGTGTCCTTGAGCTCAGCTCAGCGCGCTTCGGCGATCATCGCGGCCATGCGCTCGAGGCCCGTGCGCAGCTGCTCGATGTCGGGCCCGAAGCTCAGCCGCACGAAGCCCGACAGGCGCGAGGCGATGTGCTCGCGGCGGTTGCCGGGGTCGATGTCGAAGAACACCCCGGGCACGCAGATGACCTGGCGCTCGAGGGCGGCGCGGAAGAAGGCCATGCCGTCGTTGAGCGGGGCCGGGAGCTCGCGCAGGTCGGCGAAGCAGTAAAAGGCGCCCTCGGGCCCGCCGTCTTCGTCGCCGGCGACGCGGATGCCCATGGCGCTCAGCTGCTCGAGCATCATGGCGCGCTTGGCCGAGAAGGTGGCCTGGATCGCGGCGGCCTCGCGGTCGGCGAGCTCGGGCTCGAGCAGGGGGATGGCGGCTTGCTGGAGGCAGTGGGGGGCGCCGCCGTCGAGGAAGGAGCCGGCCGAGCTGACCCGATCGATGACCGCCTTGGGGCCCACGGTCCAGCTGATGCGCAGGCCGGGGTAGCGCCAGTTCTTGGTCAGCCCGTCGACCACGACCACGGGATCTTCGTTGACGTCCTCGACCCACTTGCAGGCGCTGACGCTGCGCGGCAGCTCGCCCTGGTGGCGCAGGCTCGGCGGGCCGTAGATGTAGTGGCTGTAGAACTCGTCGAGGATCAGCGCGCAGCCGTGCTTGCGCGCGATGGACACGTAGCGGCGCAGGTCCTCGCCGGCGATCAGGCGGCCGGTCGGGTTGCAGGGGTTCGAGGCCAGCACCGCCCCGAGGCCGCTGCCGACGATCACCTCGCGCAGGGTCTCGGGCGCGAGCCGAAAGCCCTCGCGCTCGCGCAGCACGATCGGGATGGGCACGAAGGCCCGGAACACGTCGAGGAGCTCTTCGTAGGCGGTGTAGTCCGGGAGCAGGTGGCCGAGGTTGACCCGGCCCAGGGCGGTCGCCAGGCGGGTCAGCGCGACCCGTCCGCCCGCCGCGATGGCGACGTTCTCGGGTCCGTACTGGCTGGCCTTGCCGCGGCGGTAGCGGTGGTTGTAGAGGCGCGCGACGGCCTCGCGCAGCTCCCACAGGCCGGGGACGGGGGCGTACTCCGAGCTCTGGGCGTCGAGGCCGATGGTCGCCAGGCGCTCCTCGCTGCCCGGCAGCGGGCCGGTCTGCGGCGCGCCCTGGCCGAGGTTGCACCACTCGGGGTGGCCGTAGTGAAAGCCGCGCTGGCTCGCCTCGGTCATCACGTAGATGACCCCGGTGCGCGGGACGGGACGGAACATCGAAGCGGCGCCGCTCATCGGGCCCCCCTACCGCTCCTGCGACGCGCGCGCAAGACCCCGGCTGGGATCTGGTCGCGCTCGATTTGTGATCGCCCTGGGCTGAACTCGCGCCTGGCTGGATCAGCCGGGCGTGCCGAAGTTCGACTGCAGGAAGAGCACGAGGCCGATGAGCGAGACGAACAGGAACAACGCGAAGTAAGCCATGGCGGTGAGGCCAGGCGCCTGGGGCTGATCGTCTTTGTTCTGCTCGGCCATGGTCATTCCCGACGCGGAATTACACCACATCCGGGGCCTTCGCTAGACCATTGCGCCGCGAAAAAATTCGCGCTCGCAGTCGGCGCAGGACCCTGCGCGAGCCAGCTCACGCTTGCGCCTTCAGGCCGCGTCTTCGTCTTCATCCGTCGTCGGCCCCGCCGCTCCCGCGGGGACGAGCGCAGACGAGCCCACGGGGGTCTCGGGCAGCATGCGCCGGAACATGCCGCCGCCCTCTTGGCCCTCGACCAGGGCCATGCGCCGGGACTTGGCCTCGCTCGCCAGGCGCGTGCCGGGGAAGGCCTTGGTCGCGCGCTCGTACTGCTCGGCGGCGAGCTGGCGCTGTCCGGACAGCTCGTAGGCCTGGCCGAGGTGGAACAGGTAGACGACCCGGGCGGGGTTGTAGGCCAACGAGCGTAGCCCCTGCTCGAGGAGTGGGACGGCCTCGCGGGCGCGGCCCATGCGGACCAGGCACAGGCCCTCGAGGGCCTGCCAGGCGTCGGCGACGAGCTGGCGGTGGCGGGCGGGCACGTGGCGCAGGCAGTCGTCGCGGTCGGCGTGGATCGCCTCGAGCCGGGCCTGGTCCGGGGTGCTCGTGAGCAGCGCGAGCTCGTGGCGGCCGAAGGAGGCCAGGGCCTGGAGGTGCGAGGACAGCCCGGTGTCCTCGGCCTCGTAGATCTCGCGGGCTTCGTCCAGGCGCCACTCGGCGACGAGCAGGCCGCCCAGCTGCGCGCGCGCGAGCCACTGGCGCTCGACGCTGACCGCCTCGCCCGCGGCCGCGAGCGCCAGCTGCTTGCGCAGGCTCATCTCGATCTCCCGCTGCTGCCCGGTGGCGATGGCGTGGCGCAGGTTCTCGGCGGCGTAGAGCGCCCGGTTTTGGCGGTCGCGCCCGACCATCCACGCGCCCATGGCCGTGCCGAAGGCGAGGGAGAACAGCGCCGCGAGCTCGCCCTCGCAGCCGGGCAAGACCGCGAGGGAGGCGATGGCCAACAGGCCGGGCCAGTCGGCCCAAAGGCGCGAGCGTGGGCGAGCGGACACCGGGGACAGTGTAACCCTTGGCCAGGCCGCGAAAACCCGCCGGTGCCGGCAGGGCGTGCGCCAGATCGTGGCGGATCCGGTGTCTCCCTGGAGCCGGGCGGTCCGTATCATTCGCCCCATGACGCACCCCGACCTCGCGATCACCTACTTCGACGTCGACGGCGGCCGCGGAGAGGCGGCGCGCCTGGCTCTGTTCATCGGCGGGATTCCCTTCAAAGACGACCGCCTCGCCTTCCCGGAGTTCGGCGCGCGCAAGTCCAGCTTCCCCTACGGCAAGATCCCCACGCTGACCGTCGACGGCGTCGAGATCGCAGAGTCCGTCGGCATCAACCGCTACGTCGCAACCCTCGCCGGCCTCTACCCCGCCGACCCCATCGAGGGCCTGCGCTGCGACGAGATCCTCAGCGTCGCCGAGGACATGTCCAACCTCATCGGCCCGAGCATGCGCATGCCCGACGGCGAGGCCAAGCAGGCCGCGCGCGAGGCCCTCGTGGCCAACGACTACCCCCGGGTCTTCGCCCAGCTGGCCCGGCGCCTCGGCGACAACCAGTGGTTCGTCGGCGAGACGATGACCATCGCCGACATCCGCGTGTTCGTGTTCCTGCGCGCCTTCGCCTTCGGGGCCTTCGACCACATCCCCACGGACCTCGTCCCGCGCCTGGCCCCGACCCTCGCGGCCCACAGCGAGCGCGTGCTGGCGCACCCGAAGATCCGCGAGTACTACGCCGCCCGGGCGGCCGCGCGTCACAGCTGAGCCTGCCGAGTGGCTCGGGCTAGGCGCTGGGCCGGCGGCCGAGGATGGTCTTGCCCAGCGCCGACTCGATCAGCCACACCGCGAGCTTGCCGGTCTGGTTGCGCAGGTCGAGGGTGGGGTTGAGCTCGACCATCTCCATGCCCACGACCCTGCCCGTGGCCGCGAGGGCCTCGCACAGAAAGTGAGACTCGCGCAGGGTCAGGCCGCCGGGCACGGGGGTGCCGACGCCGGGGGCCTCGCGGGGGTCGACGCCGTCGAGGTCGAAGGACAGGTGGACCCCGGCGGTGTGCCGAGACACGCGCTCGACGAGCTCGGCCACGCACACCGGGAAGCTGCGGGCGTCGAGCTCGGACATGGGGTAGACGCCGACGCCGGTCTGGCGGACCAGGGGGATCTCCGAAGGGTCGACGTCGCGGACCCCGATGATCGCCACGTCCTCGGGGCGCAGGGCGGGCTCGTCTCCGGCGATCGCGACGAGCTCCGCGGGCCCGTGGCCGAGCAGGACCGCCAGGGGCATGCCGTGGATGTTGCCCGAGGGGCTCGTCTGTGGCGTGTTCATGTCGGTGTGGGCGTCGACCCAGACCACGCCGAGCCGCTCGCCGCGGCGCTTGTAGTAGCGGGACATGCCGGCGATGGTGCCGATCGCCTGGGCGTGGTCGCCCCCGAGCACCAGGGGGAAGCGCCCGGCCTCGCAGCTCGCCTCGACCTCGTCGGCGAGGGCCCGGCACAGGCGCGCGATGGCCGGGAGGTAGCGTGCCGTGGGCTCGCCGAGGTCGGGCTCTTGCTCGCCCACGGCGCTGAGGCTCGAGACCCGGTTGACGCGGCAGCCGAGGCCCTCGAGCTTGGCCGACAGCCCCGCGACGTGCATCGCCCCCGGGCCCATGTCCGTGCCTCGTCGGCCCGCGCCGAGGTCGAGGTGGACGTTGGTGATGTCGACGTCCATCAGCTCAGCACTTCGACGAGGGCGTCGCGGAGCTGGGTGCGGTGGTAGGGCTTGGACAGGAAGGCCGCGAGGCCCTCGCGCTCGAGGATGCGCAGGTCGTCGCCGGGGGCGTAGCCCGAGCACACGATGATCGGCACCCCGGGGTTGATCTCCTTCATCTTCATGAAGGCCTGGGCGCCGCTCATGCGCGGCATGACCATGTCGAGGAGCACGGCGGCGATGGTCTCGTGGTGCTCTTGGAAGCGCTCGACCCCTTCGAGGCCGTCCTCGGCGACCACGCAGGAGTAGCCGAGGGTCTCGAGGATGAGCTTGACCGTGCGCCGGACGGAGCGCTCGTCGTCGATGAGCAAGATCAAGGGGCGCTCGTCCGCGGAGGCGTCCGTGCTCGCTTTCCCGCTCGCGGCGGGGCTGGCCTTGGGTGAGCTCATGGAGGCGTGGGTTCGGTCCACGGGCGCTCGTGGCAGGACCCTGGGTCCGCTAGAGTACCGCGGACTCGGGCGTCGCCCAGCCCCTGTTTTGCGTCAGGGTGATCATTCGCTTCGAAGGGCTCTGAGCGCAAAATGGGGGCACTTCTCTGAGGATGCGGCGAATCGACGCGCCCTCGCCGAGGGTTGAGCGCGGCGTGCACGTCGAGATCCCCTCCGACCGCGCGTTGTCGCCCGATGGCGCGGCCGTGTCGACGGGGGAAGGGCGCAGGTGCGAGATGCGCGATCTCGCCTCCACAGCCAATCCGCCGGCTTCGGCCAGGACCGGGCTCTCGGTCACCGTTTTCGTCGGCGGCTGGCGGCGCGACTGCGGCTCTTCCGCCCCGTCCGAGGGACCGGGCCGTCGTCGGCCTCGGGTTCGGGCTCTGGAGCGCCGGGGCGAGGGGGGAGCTCGAGGCCCTCCGGGGGTTCGCGCATGCGTTCGGCTCGGCGCGCTTGCAAGGTCGCGATCACGGCCTGCAAGCCCGGGTCGGACCACGGCCGCGGATCTTGGCGCACGCCCTTGCCCTGGTTGCAGCGGGCGCAGGCGATGGCGAGGTTCTCGACGGCGTCCGTGCCCCCGTGGGTCCGCGGCACGATGTGCTCGACGGTCTCGTGGCTCAGCGCGTTGCCCTCGAGGTCGACGGCGAGCTTGCGCTTGCAGTGGATGCACTTGCCGGCGAGCACCGTGCGGTCGCGCTGGCGGGCGAGCGCGAAGGTCGAGTCCGTGGCCGCGCACCACAGCAGCAGGCGTCGGGTCCGGTTGCGCATGTCGCCATTCTAACCGCCGGCCTGATAGGGTGCGTGGTCATGGCCGGGCTGACCCTGTCCTTCGACTGTTACGGCACGCTGATCGACTGGGAGTCGGGGATCTTGGTCGCGATGCAGCCGGTGCTGCGCCGCCACGAGGTGGTGTGCAGCGCCGGGGAGCTGCTGCGGGCCTACGCCCGGGCCGAGTCGGCCGTGGAGGCCGGGGACTACCGGCCCTACCGCGAGGTCCTGCGCCGGAGCTTCGCGGCCATGGCCAAGGACCTGGGCTTCGCCCCGCAGGCCGACGAGCTCGAGACCTTCGTCGAGAGCCTGCCGCGCTGGCAGCCCTTCCCCGACACCCGCGCGAGCCTGGCCGCGCTGCAGGCCGCCGGGCACCGCCTGGTGATCCTGTCCAACGTCGACGACGACCTGTTCGCGGCCACGGCCGCGCAGCTGGGCACCCGCTTTGACAAGGTGATCACCGCGGCGCAGGTGCAGCGCTACAAGCCCGACCCCGCGGTGTTCCGCGCGGCCCGGGCGTGGCTGGAGTCGGAGCACGGCGCGGCCTCGACCGCGGGCTGGGTCCACGTGGCCCAGAGCCGCTTCCACGACATCGGCGTGGCCCGCAGCTTGGGCCTGCGCACCGTGCATGTCGAGCGCGCCAGCGGCCGCGACGGCTCGGCCGTCCCCGAGCCCGAGCCCGACGCGCAGGCGAGCCCGGCCCCCGACTTCAGCGTCCCCGACCTCGCGAGCCTGGTCACCCTCGTCGCGGGCTGGGCGGGAGCGCCGAGCTGATGGGCGTGCGCAGCAAGTCCCTGGTCACCCTCGAGCGCAAGCTGATCCGCTGCCGGGCGTGCGAGCGCCTCGTCGATTGGCGGGAAGAGGTCGCTGAGGTCAAGCGCGCGGCCTACCGCGACGAGGACTACTGGGGCCGCCCGGTCCCGGTCCCGGGCTTTGGCGATCCGCGCGCGCGCGTGCTGATCGTGGGCCTCGCGCCCGCGGCCCACGGCGCCAACCGGACCGGGCGCATGTTCACCGGCGACCGCTCCGGGGACTGGCTGTACCGGGCGATGCACGAGACCGGCTTCGCCAACCAGGCCAGCTCCGTGGCCCGGGGCGACGGCCTGGCGTTGACCGGCGCCTTCGTGACCTCCGTGGTCAAGTGCGCGCCGCCTGCCAACAAGCCGACCACCGCCGAGCGCGACGCCTGCATGCCCTGGGCCCACGAGGAGCTGCGCCTGCTCGACGCGGTGCGCGTGCTCGTGGCCCTGGGCGGTTTTGGGTGGGACGGAGCGCTGCGCCTGCTCGCCGCCAAGGGTCACCGGGTCAAGCCCAAGCCCAAATTTGGCCACGGCGCCGAGGCCCAGGTCGGGCCCTACGTGCTCCTGGGCAGCTACCACCCGAGCCAGCAGAACACCTTCACCAAGCGGTTGACCCGGCCGATGATCCGCGGCGTGTTCGAGCGCGCGCGGGAGCTGACGAGGGCGTAGGCACTGTCAACCGTTCGTTGATGGTGTCTCAATCAAAACCAGCTGGTGCTCGAGCCGAGCGCCTGACACAGCAGCGACATGCCCGCGGCGCTCCGTCATCTCTCCATGTTCGCGCTGTTCGCCACGGCCTGCGCCGGCCCGGGGGCGACCGCTTCGACGCCACCTTCCGGGCCACCTTCCGGGCCTCCTTCCACGGGGGGAGAGCTGGTGGTGCTCCCGGTCGCGGACGTCGAGTGGGGGCCGCTCAACCCGGCTCGCGGTGACGCCAGCCCGCGCGCGGGGACGCTGTGGGGCGACCGGAACGCAGCGGGCGCGACGGGTTTCCTGGTCCGCTTCGTGGACGGCTTCGAGTCGCCGCCCCACATCCACAACGTCTCCTATCGCGGCGTGGTGATCCACGGTCGCGTGCACAACGACCACCCGGACGCCGAGGCGCTGTGGATGGGGACGGGCTCTTTCTGGACGCAGCCGCTCGGGGCGGTGCACATCACCGCGGCCGCGGGGGAGGAGACCGTCGCCTACATCGAGATCGACGCGGGCCCCTACCTCGTCCGCCCCGTCGAGGACGCGCACGCGAGCGAGGAAGAGGCGATCAACGTGCCGGCCGAGGCGCTCGCGTGGCGGGAGCTCGACGGGGTCGAGCTCACCTCGCTGTGGGGCGACCCCAGCGGTGAGGAGGCGCGAGGCCTGCTCTTGCGTCTGCCCGCGGCCTCGACCACCGAGCTGGAGAGCAACGCGTCGAGCTTCCGCGTCGTCGTCATCGAAGGGTCGGTCGAGCACCGCCGTGAAGGTGCCGCTGACGGAGCCTCGCTCGCGCCCGGGAGCTCGATCGGCGCGACCGAGAGCGCGGCGCAGCTGACCTGCCGCGCCGAGGTCGACTGCACGCTCTACGTGCGCGCCGAGGGGGACCTCGACCTTCGCTCGCCCGACTGACCGTCAGGGCCCGACCCAGGTCGCGCGCAGGCCGTGGGCCCAGGCGTCGAGGCTGTCGCTGTCGCCGTCCTCGCCCGCGGCCCGGCTCTTCTCGCTCAGCTTGGCCATCTTGTCACGCAGCGCGGCCCGGGCCCGGAACAGGCGGGTGCGCACCGTGGGCGCGGCGATCTCGAACACCTGGGCGAGGGCCTCGACGCTGACGTCCTCCCAGTAGTAGAGCTCGATGAGCAGCTGCTGCTCGAGGGGCAGGGTGCGCAGGGCGTCGAGCAGGAACAGCTTGCGCTCGTCGTTGACCAGGCGCGAGGGCGGCGAGGTGTTCATGTCGGCGAGGGACTTGTAGCTGAAGTCCACGTCCTTCTTGCCGATGTGCTTGCGCAGGTAGCGGTAGAGCTGGTTCCGCGCGATCGCAAACAGGTAGGTCCGGAAGCTCGCCTGCTTGCGGAACTTGTCCGCGTCGCGGGTGAGCTGCAGGAAGGTCGTCTGGACCAGGTCGTCGACGTCTTGGCCGAGCTTGTTCTCGAAGAAGCGGTTGACGCTCTCGAAGTGGCGCTGGAACAGTTGGTTGCCCGCGCTCCGATCGCCGTCTCGCCAGCGGTCGAGGAGATCAAAGTCGTCCACGCGGGGAAGCTAGCACTGTTCGAGGGGGCTCAGAATCTGTCTTGGGCGTGTCACGATCTGTGATGCGCTTGCGTTGTGGATTACACTCGCACGGCCGAAGGACCCCGGAGCGGGCGGGGCCGGCTGGTTCGGGGAACGATCGCCATGGCGGAGGACCCACACAATGGGGTGACCGGCGACATGGACGTCAGTCGAGAGATCGAGTCCGCCAGGGACGACGAGGAGGGGCGGGAGGCCGCGGCGCGACGCAAGCGCCTGGCCGCGGCGATGTTTGGCGTGGTCGAGGACGAGCCCGAGCGCCTGGGCCGCTTCGAGCTCGTTCGCCACCTCGGGTCCGGGGGCGTCGGCAGCGTGCACATCGCCCGGGACCCGCAGCTCGATCGCCAGGTCGCCATCAAGCTGCTGCGCGGGCAGCAGAACCTCTCGACCCAGGCCCGCGAGCGCCTGCTGCGGGAGGCCCAGATGCTCGCCCGGCTGTCCCACCCCAACGTGGTCCCCGTCTACGAGGCGGGGATCCTCGAGGGCGAGGTCTACATCGCCATGGAGTTCATCCCGGGTCGAGACCTGTCCCGGTGGCTGCGCGCGAGCGAGCCGACCTGGCGCGAGCTCGTCGAGGTCTACCTCCAGGCCGGGCAGGGGCTCGCGGCGGCCCACGCCCTGGGCATCGTGCACCGCGACTTCAAGCCGGCCAACGCGATCCTCGGCGAGGACGGGCGCGTGCGGGTGCTGGACTTTGGCCTGGCCCGGCCCGCGCTCTACGAGGACGGCGAGGGCCCAGAGCCCACCGCCGCCGATGCCAATGCCGACGCCAATGTCGAGGTGGGGGGTGAGCTCGGCAATCCCAACTGGCGCGAGAGCTTCGAGCTCGACGCGACCCAGTCCGAGGTCGAGCTCGCCGGGCCCGACTCGCCGACCCAGTCTCGCCAGGGCTCCTCTCGCCGATCGGCGTCCGCGTCGGTCCGGCCGCGCGCCGAGTCTCGCTCGGGGGCCCAGTCGAATTCGGGTGCGTCACCCAGCGGCAGCTTGCCCCGACTCACGCGCACCGGGGCGATCATGGGCACGCCGGCCTACATGGCGCCGGAGCAGTTCCTGGGCGCCGACGTCGGCCCCGCGGCGGATCAGTTCGCCTTTTGCCTGGCGCTCTACGAGGGGCTCTACGGTCGCCGGGCCTTCCCCGGGGACGACTTCGACGCGATCCGCAAGGCCACGCTCATGGGCGAGCGGCGCGAGCCCCCGCGCAACACCGAGGTGCCGCGGTGGCTGTGGCCGATCTTGCGTCGCGGGCTCGAGCGCCGCCCGGAGGATCGCTTCCCGTCCATGGACGCCCTGCTCGTCGAGCTCGGCCGCGACCGTCAGCGCATGCGTCGGCGCGTGTTCGCGGGGACCCTCGCCGTCGCCATGAGCCTGGGCAGCGCGGCGGCGGCCTGGCAGCTGCGCGGCGACTCGACCGTCGAGCAGTGCTCGGGCGCGCCGGAGCAGCTCGCAAAGGTGTGGTCGGCGTCGCGGCGCGAAGCGGTCTCCGACGCGCTGCTGGGGACCGGGCGCGACTACGCGGGCGAGGCCGCGGCGCGCTCGCTCGGGGCCCTCGACGGCTACGCCGCGGACTGGGTGGCGATGCGCACCGCGGCTTGCGAGACCCACCTGCGCGGCGAGCAGTCCGACGCGCTCTTCGACCGCCGCACGGCCTGCCTCGACCGCGCCAAGCTGGCCCTCGACGCGACCGCCGACGCCCTCGCGGGCCTGGACGCGGCCCGCTTGCCCCGCGCGGTGGAGCTCGTCGAGGCCCTCCCCGAGCTCGACGCCTGCGCCGACGTCGAGGCCCTCGAGCTCGCCGCCCTCGCGCCGCCGGCCGACCCCGAGCAGGCCGCCGAGGCCGACGAGCTGCGCGCCGAGCTGCTGCGCCTGTCCACCTTGTTGACCGCCGGCCGCGACGGCGAGGCCCTCGACGGCTTCGGCCCCCTCGAGCTGCGCGCCCGCAGCCTGGCCTACGCCCCGGTGCAGGTCGAGGTCCTGCTCGCCCACGGCCGCGCCCTGCTCCACGCCAACCGCTTCCCCGAGGCGGGCGAGCGCCTGCGCGAGGCCTCGCTGCTCGGCTTCGAGATCGGCATGGACGCCCCGGCCCTCGAGGCCCTCGCGCGCCTGGTGTTCGTCGAGAGCCGGCTGACCCCCGAGCGCATCGAGGCCAGCTTGGCCTACCTGCCCTTCGCCGAGGCCCTGACCCGCCGGGTGCCGCGGACGGACTTCGAGCGGGCCTTGCTGCTCAACAACCGCGGCACCGCCCAGCTCGCCGCGGGCGATCGGGCCGGCGCGCGGGCGTCCTTCGTCGAGGCCCTGGAGCTGGTCGACGCCGCCGAGCTCGACCAGCCCGAGCTCGCCTTCGTCGCCCAGAACCTGTCCACCGTCGAGGACGATCCGCTGCGCCGCGAGGCCCTCTCGGCCCAGGCCGTCGCCAAGCTCGAGGCTAGCTTGGGCCCCAACCACCCCCACGCCCTGCGCGCGCGCTACGTCCGGACCCACGGCCTCAGCGACGCCCGCGAGGCCGCGACCTTGCGCGCGGAGGTGTGCGAGCGCCTCGCCACCCAGCACCCCGAAGAGCGCATGCTGACCGTGGAGTGCAACTACACCCTCGGCAACCTGTGGATGCTGCTCGGCGAAGACGCGGCGGCGATCGCCGCCCACCGAGAGGTCGTGGCTCAGGCCGGAGACCAGGTCGAGCTCAGCGCGGTCCGGGCGGTGGCCGAGGGCTACGTCGCGCTCTCGTCCGGCAACGACGCCGCGGCCCAGGCCGCCTTCGGCCTGGTCGTCGTCGAAGAAGACTCGCCCGAGGCCGCCGAGCTGCCGTGGTGGAAGTCCCGCGAGCACGCCTGGGCGTGGTTCGGCCTCGCCCGCACCTTCGACGGGCCCGACCACCGCCGCGCGCTCGAGCGCGCGCTCGAGCACTTCGACCGGGTGCTCGAGCACAGCGCCAACGGGGATCTTTCGCGGGCCCGAGCCCGAGCCGCCGAAGCCCTCGAGGCAGCACCCCAACCCGAGTGAGAGCCCGGTGAACCGCCCACGAAAAAACCACTCAGCAGGGGCCGAGCGGTCTTCATGTCCGCCAAATGACGCCCCCTTTGGGGGCGACCACAGGCCTTCTCGAAGGGACGAACACCATTGCCCACCGGCTCGAGCGGAGGAGCGGGCAGCGACGAAGCGTCCCCGGTACGAAGCGCCCGTGGGGGTAGGTCAGAGCACTCGGTAGGACGCCATGTGGTAGTCGGCCGCGTCGAAGTCGTCGCAGGTCGGGAGCGTCCCGCAGTCCGCCTCGACGGCCGCGCGGTCGACGAGCCGCGGCGTGTTCAGGCAGGCCACGCCGTCGGGGGTCCACAGCGCCTCGAGCTCGACCTCGGTGTCGTCGAAGTTGTTCCAGCCCCACTCGTTTTGCCAGTACAGCGGCGTGCCCGGGTCGGTGTGGTTCTCGCCCTCGCAGTAGCGCGCGGTCAGCATGCGCATCATGACCTCGTTTTGCTGGAGGTCGGGCTTGCCCTCCTCGCCGGGGGTGCCGGGGTGGTGGGGGTCGTAGCCCATCAGCACCTTCTTGGCGTAGGCGCCGCCCATGCAGCCCAGGGTCGCCCAGTCGAAGGGGTCCTCGACGTTCTCGATGGCCCGGCCGTACCAGTCGTAGCTCTCGCTTTGGACCAAGAGGCCCGCGGTCGAGTCGAGGTTGTCGAGGCCGAAGGAGTCGGGCCAGGGGTACTCGGCGCACAGCGGCTTGCGGTCTTCCTCGGGCTCGTCGGAGTCGCGGAAGGTGAAGGTGTAGGTCGAGTACTGGGCCTTGGGCGAGCTCCAGGTCTCGACGGCGTCGAGCTGGAAGCCGTCGACGTGGATGATGGTGCGCTCGCCCGTGGCCACGCCGTCTTCGACGTGGTCGAAGACCAGCTGGGAGCCGACGATCTCGTCGTTTTGCAGGGGCGGGTTGTCGCCGACCTGGAGCTCGAGGCGGTCGCGGAGCACCCGGATCACGGCCTCGTCGCCCTCGGGGGTGATGGCGGTGACGAAGATCATGTTGGCGTTGGCGTCGACGCTGCGCGAGTCGAAGGAGAAGGCGCCCCCGATGTCGCTGTTGCTGCCGCACAGCTCGGGCGGGCAGTAGCCCACGCCGATGACGCGCTCGCGGAAGGTGTCGTCGCCGCCCGTGTCGCCGTCGTCGTCTTCGACGCAGCCGGCGAGGCTCAGGCCGAGGCCCAGGCACGCGGCGCCCACGACCCACAGGCGTCGGCGGAGAGAGGACGGAGTTTCGGGGTTGAGCACACTGTCGAGCATGGTCACGCTCAGATAGGTAAGCCAAGGCAGCCCGCGTTCCAGGACGTCACGCGGAGCGAGCTCACGGCCTCGAAGGGGGGACTCGACCCGGGGTCGGGAGGTGCTCGCGCGTTCGAGTTCAATTGCGGTGGGATGGCACTGGTTCGTCGCGGAGTGCGTTTGGAGTCGCGGCGTCGAAGCAGAGCCATTTTGGGCAAAAACGGGCTCTTCTCGGCGCCAGATCCGTGTTTGGAGCTTGGTCACGCCTCGCGTTCGAGGACCTCGAAGTTTTTCGGGAACGCCAACGGGGGTGGCCGCCCTACCGAGTCGTTCGAGGACGCCACGACATGAACGCCGCCAAGCCCAACTCCTCCTCCTCCGCCCGCTCTGAGGCCCGGAATTTCGCCAACCCCCGACTCGTCGTCGGGGCCAGCGTGCTCGCCCTCGGGCTCGGCGTATACGGCATGTCCGTCCTCGGGAGCTCGGACTCGAGCTCCGAAGACGGCGCTGGCTCCGAGCGCGCGACCCTCGAGGCCCCGCGCGTGAAGGGGACCTTCGCAGGGAGCGCAGGCGGCTCGGCGCTGCCTTGCAGCTTCGAGGTCGGGACCCAGATGGGCTACGACATCCACACCCAGACGCGGGTCGAGATCGACTTTGGGGAGACCGTCGCCGAGGTCCAAAGCTCGCTCTCGAACCAGCAGCAGCAGGGCACGCGGGCCGACATCGACGCGGACGCCGCTCAGATCCACGAGGTCGAGCAGGACTGGCACATGGACCTGGTCGCCGTCGCGGCCGAGGACGACGGCGGCACCGTGTTCGCCGCGCGCATCCGCGACCGGGGCATGGTCGCAAAGACCGAGGAGGGCGGCTCCAAGCCCGAGCCCTCGGCGAACCTGGACGACACCTTCCTGATCCGCGTCGACGGTCGCTGCGGCGTCAAAGAGTACGGCTGGCGCACCGAGGGCGACCTCGAGGCCACGCGCCAGCAGCAGATCCTCGTCGGCGGCCTGGGCTTTTGGGCCCCGCGCTCGTTGGCCAAGTCCAACAGCTACAGCGGGAACAATTTCGACAACACGGGGCGCTACGACGCCGTCTACGAGTACGACGGCGAGGGCAAGCTAAAGGGCACGGTCCGCAGCTTTGGCCAAAACCCGATGCGCGGCTCCTCGGCCAGGGCCGTCCAGTTCGCGCCCGTCGAGATGACCGTGGTCGACTCGAGCATCGAGGCCGAGCTCGCGCCGGGGGTGTGGTTCGAGAGCCTGAGCAACTTCCGCGACCTCGAGCTGAGCTTCGGCGACAGCCCCTTCGGCGCCCACCTGCGCGCCACGACGGCCAAGACCGGGCGCTTCGAGAGCTTCTCGCCCGCCGTCGAGCTCGACGACGGCGGCTGGAGCTGGGGCATCGCCCCGCCGGCGCGCGTGGATCAGAGCGAGAACTTCGACCCCGAGCTCGTCGGCGTGCCCATGGCCGACGTCGTCGACCGCTACCGCGAGCTCATCGAGGCCGGCAAGGGCGTCGGGGACTACGGCGCCATGTTGACCGAGTGGCTGCGTGCCAACCCCGGGGAGACCGGGGCCCTCGTCGCCATGCTCGAGGCCGGGGAGTTCGACGGCGAAGATCTGGCGCGCATGGGTGTGTTCTACGCCCTGGGCAACGCCAACACCGACGCGGCCAAGGACGGGCTGACCACGCTGCTGCGCGGGGAGAGCGTGCGCAACCAGATCGCGGCGGCCCACGCCATGAGCATGGTCGACTCGCCGCGGGTCGAGATGCTCGACATCGTGGTCGAGGGCGCGCTCGACGAGGCGATGCACCCCATCGAGCGAGGCACCATGGCGCTGGCCCTGGGCGCGGTCGCCCAGCACACGGCGACCAGCGACCCCGCCATCGCCGCCCAGGCTCGGGAGACCATCCACGGCTGGCTCGACGCCCCCGCCGACGACGAGCAGCTCGGCCACGCCCTGGCCGCGGCTGGCAACGCGGGCCACGACGAGTTCGGCGACGCCGTCGGCCGCTACCTCGACCACGAGAGCCCCAAGATCCGCTCGACGGCGACCAAGGCCATGCGCCAGATGTCCCCCGAGGAGGCCTTCCCGCGGCTCGAGACGCCCATGGTCGACGAAGACCGGGTCGTGCGCACGCAGGCCTTCGAGACCGCCGCGACCGTGGCCCGGGCGGGCGATGCGGCGCCGAGCGAGGCCCTCGTCGATCTGGCCTCGAGCTCCCTGGGCGCCGAGTCCCAGGCCGAGCGCCGCGCCGCCATGGCGCTGATCGGTGAGGCGGCCAAGCGCGGGAGCGAGGACGCCGGGGTGATCCTCGACGACCACCTGCGCGCCCAGCTCGACCGCGAGAACGTCGACCCCAAGGCCCTGGCCGCCATCGGCCGCAACATGGGGGGCCGCTGGGTCGCCAAGCGCTGAACCTCCCTTTCGTTTCCGTACCTGCCTCGAGCGCCCGGCGATTGTGCCGGGCGCTCTTTTTTGTGTTCGGCACTGGCTTCATCCGGGGCTGTGAGCCGACGCGTTCCCCAAAAAATGCAGGTTTCCCGCCGACACCGACGAGAGCTTCGTCGCGCAAAAACAATCGCTTTTTCGAGGAACGAAGTCCGAGGTCCCGGGCCTACCGGTTGCGAAGAGAGGGCAGCGCCCTCGGGACCTGGACCATGAACACCAAGAAGATCCTTTCCATCGCCCTTCCCCTGACCCTCCCCGTCCTGGCCACCGCGTGTGGCGACGCGGAGTCGGCCAGCCAGGACGACCTACGCAGCGATCGCATCGACGTGACCAGCCTCGAGCTCAGCTCCGAGGGGGCCATCTACCTCAACCATCCCGTCCGCGTGACCGTGGCCGGCACCACCTCCGGCACGGCCTACGAGACGGACCTGCTCGTCGGCATGCGGACCCTCGACGGGGCCGCCGGCTGCGTGCTCGGCTCGATGCCGGCGCAGCACGACGCCGAGGGCGAGACCGTCGCCTTCGAGCAAAAGGCCGAGTTCGTGCTCCACAACGAGTGCTTCCAGCTCGCCGGCCGCGACGACGTCGAGATGTTCACCTCCTTCGACCCGTGGAACAAGCTCGGCGACCGCGACGCGATCGTGCCCGGCGTGTCCGAGGACAGCCCGCTGGCCTCCGGCGAGGGCATGGAGCTGTTCCACATCGTCGCCGCCTCGGCCCTGAGCGCGGAGGGCTGCGAGTCCTGCGAGACCGTCTACAGCGTCAACGACAACCCCGGCTACGACGCCCAGCTCGAGTCCCTCGGCCTCGACACCGTCGTCGCGGTGGTCGGCGTGACCAACGAGGAGGGCGAGACCCCCGAGCTCGGCGAGGCGCCGCACTTCTCGATCTCGGCCGACTCCCGCGTGACCGGCCTCGACCAGGGCCAGGGCCTCGCCGACGGCCTGCTCCGGCTGAACCACCGCATCCGCCCGCTCGGCTCGAGCGAGGACGGCCTGCCCCTGACCCGCCTCGAGGATCGGCTCGACGGGGTGCCCACGGCCCGCGAGGTGTCCGTCGAGAGCTACGGCCTCGTGTCCAACACCGACTCGCTCTACATCGAGGGCCAGGCCCTCGAGGCCATCGCCGAGGGCAGCTGGGCCGACGTCGAGGAGTTCGAGGTCGTCAGCTGCCTCGAGGCCGACTTCGACCAGGCCATCTACGGCGCCGACGGTGAGCTCGAGCCCCGGGCCAACGACTGCGGCGCCATCCCGGTCGTCGTCGTCCGCCAGACCGTCGAGGCCGCCGAGGCCCTCGCCGCGGAGCAGCTCGCCGGCGCGGCCAAGTCCAACGGCGCCGACGTGTGGGAGCAGAGCTGGACCTCCGCCAGCAAGTGGGGCGGCTTCGCCAACTCGGGCATGACCTTCAAGACCTGGCTCGAGAACTCGAGCACGGACTTCCCGACGACCACCGAGGGCGGCATCGAGGTCTACAGCGCGGGCTCTTGGTTCGAGGCGGGCGTCGACTCTTACGCCACCGTGTTCGGCCAGAACGTCAACCTCGTCGACATCTACGGCACCTTCATCGCCTACGACTGGGGCGGCGGCGGCGTGGCCATGGGCGCGCAGATCTTCGTGACCGAGATCATCCCGGAGTTCGAGCTGCAGATCGCCGACGGCCAGCTCGTCAGCCTCAACGACATGCTGTCCCTCGCGGGCGTCGAGACGGACCTGGGCCTGAGCAAGAAGTGGATGCTCGCGGGCATCGGCTTCGACGACGGCTGCGGCTCGGTCACGGCCGGCGTGTGGGTCGAGAGCACCCTGGGCATCAACGGCGACGAGACCGGCATCACCCCCTACGTCACGCCCCGCGGCGTCAAGGTCGAGGGCACCTTCCAGCCCTACTTCAACATCGCGGCCAAGGGCGGCGTCGAGGTCAACTACGGCGGCTGGCTGTGGGGCAGCCTGATCGCCACCCTCAACCTCCTCGACCTCCAGGTGCCCTTCAACGCCGGCGTCGAGTTCCAGAACTTCGACGTCCTCAACGCCCAGCGCATCGTGTTCAACCAGGACGCGGGCGCCCAGATCACGACCCTGTCCGGGGACATCTCGTTCAGCATCGGCTACAAGTTCGGTTGGCCGCTGTGCTGGAAGCCCAAGGGCTGCACCGGCGAGCACAACCACACCATCGCCGAGTGGGCCGGGCTGAGCAGCTACGCGCCCTTCTTCACGGCCACCCAGGCGCTGAACTTCGGCGACCACATGCCCTCGAGCTCGACGTGGTGCAACAACAACGAGACCCTCCACGAGGGCGACTTCAACGGCGACGGGCACCAGGACTGGATGTGCCACGGGACCAACAACGGCGGCCGCTGGCTCGACTACAACAACGGCTCGAACGGCTTCGGCGGGACCGAGTACACCGCGAGCAGCTGGTGCTCGAACGGCTCGCTCTTCCTCACCGGTGACTTCAACGGCGACGGCCGCGACGACACCTTGTGCGACAACGGCAGCGCCAAGGTCATCGACTACGCCGACGCCAACGGCCAGTTCCAGGGGACCGACTGGTCGATCAGCAGCGGCTGGTGCCACCACGACGGCGCGAGCATCATCGTCGACGACTTCAACGCCGACGGGAAGGACGACCTGCTGTGCCGCGACCGCGACGGCAAGCGCTGGCTCGACTACGCCGACCAAAACGGCCAGTTCGGCGGGACCGACTGGCACGGGGCCAACGGCGTCCAGCTGCCCTTCCGCCGCACCAAGCTGCGCACCCCCGGCAACGTCTACGTCCTCAACACCGTGGGCGGCCTCGGTCAGACCTCGGACAAGCAGGCCAACATCCTGACCAACCCCGACCAGGCCGAGTGGGTGTTCGAGGAGTACGCCGGCTACTACCGCATCCGCAACGCGGGCGACGGCACCTACCTGCACACCGAGACCGGCGCGCTCCAGGCCAACAACAGCATCTGGAACTCGGCCCACAGCAACCACTGGAGCCTGGTCAAGGTCGGCAACGCCAGCGCCACGACCTACCGCGTCCGCAACCGCCACACCGGCAAGTACCTGCGCCGCGACGGCTACGGCGGCACCGAGGTGTCCTCGAACGCCGACGGCGGGACCCTCTGGGACCTCGACGGCAGCTTCTTCCGCTAGTCGTCAGCCCCAATGCGCGCGAGCCCGCGGCGGTCTTCGGACCCCGCGGGTTCGCCCTTTTGGTGGCTCTGGGGGACGCGGCAGGAAAGTTCATCCCAGATCGGGCCCGCGGCGCCACGGGGCAGTGATGGTCCCGACGCGTTCGCCCTCGTCTCGTCCTTCGCTCGCGCGCCTGGGCCTCGCCCTGGCCGCGCTCGCTTGCGCCCCCCTGGGTTGTCGGGGCGGGCAGCCCCTCGACGAGCCGAGCTCGAGCGCCGAGGGCGAGAGTCGCCCGCCGGTGGGCTTCATCCGGGCCGAGGGCGCGACCTTGGTCGACGACGAGGGCCCGATCTTCCTGCGCGGGGCGGCGTTCGGGAACAACGTCTGGCAGGGCTCGCCGAGCCCGCCCGCCTTCCACCACGACGCCCGCGACTTCGAGCGGCTGCGGGCCATGGGCATGAACGCGACCCGCTTTTACCTGAACTACCAGCTGTTCGAGAGCGACGCCCAGCCCTACAGCTACCGCCAGGAGGGCTTCGACTGGCTCGACCAGAACATCGCCTGGGCCAAGGAGCAGGGGGTCGTGCTGATCTTGAACATGCACCTGCCCCAGGGCGGCTTTCAGTCCAACGGCGAGGGCGCGGCGCTGTGGGAGGACGCCGAGAGCCGCGAGCGGCTGATCGCGCTGTGGGTCGCGATCGCCGAGCACGTCGCCGACGAGCCGACCGTCGCCGGCTTCGACCTCATCAACGAGCCCCGGCCCACGGCCAGCCGCGAGCAGTGGGTCGAGCTGGCCACGGCCGCGACCGCGGCGATCCGCGAGGTCGACGATCGCCACCTCATCGTCGTCGAGCGGACCCTGTCCGTGGGCGACGACTTCGGCGTCGACGCCAACCAGAATTTTTTCCTGCTCCCCGACGACAACGTCCTCTACGAGTTCCACTTTTACTCGCCCTTCGCCTACACCCACCAGTACGCGGACTGGCTGGGCATGGGCGAGGGCGGGGTCTACCCCGACGAGAGCCGGGTGTCCTCGGCCAACGCGACCTGGGCCGACTGGAGCCACAGCCCCGCGCCGCCGCCCTACCTGCCCCCGGGCGACAGCGAGTGGGCCGAGTTCGAGAGCGAGCCCTACGCGATCCCCGAGGGCATGGCGCTCGTGGGTCCGGCGCTGATCAGCGAGCTCAACGCGGGCAAGGCCTACTTCGACGAGCTGGTGATCCGCGAGTACGACGAGGCCGGCGAGTTCGTGCGCGTGGTCGTCGAAGATCCCCTCGACAGCGACGATGGCTGGTACTTTTGGTCGGCCGACGGCGGGGGCGCGAGCGCGGTGGCGACCACGGGCTGCCGCGCGGGCAGCTGCCTGGTCATCGAGGGCACCACCGACGACGCCAGCCTCGGGCACGGCGGCATGCGCTTCGCCCCCAAGCCCGGTCATCGCTACAGCGTGGGCGGCTGGATGAAGGGCGAGGACGTGTCCGACGAGTCCAAGCCCTCGCCCCACGGCGACTGGACGCAGGAGAGCCGGGCGCTGTTTCGCCTCGACTACTTCGAGGTCGACGGCGAGGTCCTGGTCCGCGACCGGAACGCGCTCGCGGCCGAGCTCGACGGCGTCGTCGCGTGGGGGGCAGCCAACGAGGTGCCGCTCTACCTCGGCGAGTTCGGCCTCATCCACCACTGCTTCGCCGACGGCCGCGGCGGCCTGGCGTGGGTCGCCGACATGCTCGCGCTGAGCCTCGAGCGGGAGCTCAGCTTCACCTACCACTCCTATCACGAGTGGAATTTCCCGATCTTCCAGGGCGACCCCACGCAGAAGCTGCCCACCGACGCGGACGCCGTCCCGGGCTTGCGCGAGGTGTTCGCCGAGGCGCTGCTCCCCTGAGCCTCACTTGCCGATGCAGAAGCTCGAGAAGATCGCGTGCAGGACCTCTTCGCCCACGGGCCCGAGGCCGGTGTGGCCGGTGATCGCCCCCAGGCGGGTCTGGGCCACGGCGAGGGAGAAGGCCACGAGCTCGAGGCCGAGGCCCTCGCGGAGCTGAGCCTCGACTTCGCCCAAGGCTTCGACGGCCTCGGCCGCGCACTGGCGGTGGCGGGCCAGGCCGATCCACTGCTCGCCGGGTCGGACGGCGTCGGCGAGGGCTCGGCGCAGGTCGTCGAGGCCCGCCCCGGTGTGGGCGCTCAGGGATAGCCAGCCTGCTACGACGCGCGGGCTGTCGAGGTCCGCCTTGGCGAGCGCGGGGATCACCGTCGCCGTGTCGGCGCCCTCGAGCCAGCGCTGGCGCTCGCTCTCCGCCAAGGCCGGCTGGTCGGCGCCCTCGAGCCAGATCACCACGTCGGCGCCGGCGAGCTGGTCCTGGCCCAGGGCCACGCCGGCGAGTTCGATGGCGTCCTCGCTGGCCTCGCGCAGCCCGGCGGTGTCGACCAGGGCGACGCTGCGCTCGAGCTCGAGCTCGGCCTCGACGAAGTCGCGGGTGGTCCCGGCGGTGGGCGAGACCAGGGCCCGGGAGCGGCCCAAGAGCGCGTTGAACAGCGAGCTCTTGCCCGCGTTGGGCGGCCCGGCGAGGACTACGCGAGCGCGCTCGCGGGCCCGTCGACCCCCCTCGAAGCGGGCCAGCCAGCCCTCGAGCTCGACGCGCAAGCTCGCGGCCGTCTCGGCGAAGCGGGCCTCGTCGGCCGCGGACACGTCCTCGGGGAAGTCGAGGTTGGCCTCGACCTCGACCCGGAGCAGGCGCAGGCGCCCGTGGACCGCCTCGACCGCCCGACCGAGCTCCCCGGCGACGAGGCGTCGGGCCTGGTCCAGCGCGCCCTGGGTCTGGGCGCCGATGATCGCCGCGATGCCCTCGGCCTGGTCCAGGCTCAGGCGGCCGTGCTCGAAGGCCCGGCGGGTGAAGTCCCCGGGCCCTGCCGGGCTGGCCCCGGCTGCGAGGGCCGCCTCGACGACCTGCCCGACGTTGCGCTCGCCCCCGTGGACGTGGAGCTCGACGACGTCCTCGCCCGTGAACGAGCGCGGCCCGGGCATGTCGAGGACCAGCGCCCGTTCGCCGAGGACCAGCCGGCGCAGGGCCGCGACGCGGGGCTCGGGCAGCTCGCCGGTGAGCATGGCCGCTGCGATGGTCCGCGCCGCAGGCCCGCTGAGGCGGACGATCGCCACCCCGCCGTCGGGGCGTCCGGTCGCGACGCCGACGATGGTCGCGGGGGGCGTGGGCTCGAGGTCTGGCTCCATCATGGGGGCTTGGCTGCTCAGCGAGGCGCGACCGGCTCCGAGGCGTCGCTCTTGGGGTCGATGAGGATCTTCGCGTGCCGCTCCGGTGACCCGAGGCCGATGACGAAGCGCAGCCTCGCCTGCTTGCAGATGACAGCCTTCATCGTCCCGACCTCGTCGATCACGAGTATAGGTGGCGAGCGCGCACGACCTCGCCACTCCGACTCGTTCGAGGTGCAGGAGATGGCTGGCGACAGTTCGCCAACGGCGAACCAACGCGCTGTCGAGCGCGGGCTGGGGAAGGGGCGTGCAACGCCCCTCCTTCAAATGAAGGCCTAATCCCGGAACACGACGACGTGGCGCCGACGGCCTTCGCCCTCGGACTCCGTGCGCAGCCCGTCGATCTCGCTCATCGCCATGTGCACGACCCGGCGCTCCATCGCGCTCATCGGCTCGAAGTGGTAGGGCCGCCCGTTGTCGAGGACCTTCTTGGCCACGTTCTCGGCCATCTCGCGGAGCACCCGCTCGCGCCGGGTCCGGTAGCCGCCGACGTCCAGGGTGATGCGCATGCGGCCGAGGCCTTCGGCCTGCAGCACGCGGAGGGTCAGGTACTGGAGCGCGTCCAGGGTCGCGCCGTGGCGACCGATGAGCAGGCCGCCCTCCTCGTCGCTGGTGTTGAGGTCGCAGTGCAGTCCGTCGTCTTCGACGTCGATGTCGACCTCGACCTCGACGCCGAGTAGGCCGAGGACGGTCTCGAGGAAGGAGCGGACGACGGGCACGGCATCGGTGATGCGCTGCTGGAGGTCGTCGTCCTTGCGGCTGTTTTGATCGGACATGGGCGCGTTGGGCTCCGTAGGGGGCATGACTCTAAGGCCCTGCGGCGCCCTTGAAAAGCGCGCCGGGCAAATTCCGGGGGGAGCCTCGCGGATCGCCGCAGAGGCTCGGCTGCGCGTCAGCTCAGGCCGTGGCCCCCGCGGGCTTGTCGCCGCTCTCGCCGTCCCCGTCCTTGTCCTTGGAGGGGATCTTGAGCTGGATGAAGCTCTGAATCAGCGAGAGGGTGATGTTGGCGAAGATGTAGACGCCCAAGCCCGAGGGCAGGAAGAGCATCATCACCACGAAGACGCCCGGCATCATCCACTTCATCATCTTGGCCTGCATCTCGTCGCCGCCCGGATTGGGGTTCATGCTGGTCTGCAGGAACATCAGGGCGCCCATGCCGATGGGCAGGATGTAGTAGGGGTCGGGCTGGGTGAGGTCCGGGAGCCACAGGAAGCTCTCGTGGTAGAGGTCGACCACGGCGCCGAGCATGGCGTACAGGGCGATCCAGATCGGGAACTGCAGCAGCATGGGCGTGCAGCCCGAGAGCGGGCTGGTCCCGTGCCGGGAGAACAGCGCCTGCATCTCCTGGTTCATCTTGACCTGGTCGTCCTTGTACTTCTCCCGCAGGGCCTGCATCTCGGGGTTGATCTCCTTCATCTTGCGCATCGAGCGGTACTGCTTGATGGTCAGCGGAAGGAGGGTCAGCTTGATGACCACCGTCAGCATGATGATGGCCACGCCCCAGACCCCGGTGAGGCCGTAGAAGTAGCGGAGCAGGGCGAGCATCATGCCGCCGAGGTACTCGGACAGGGCGCCGAACCAGCCCCAGTCGATGGCGTCGGTCAAGGCGATGCCCTCGGCGGCCTCGAGGCCCTCGCTCTCGGGGAAGGCCCCGAGCATCGAGTCGATCTTGGCCCCGAGGTAGAGGCCGAACTCGTAGGACTTTTGCTGCCCGGGCTCGAGGGTGATCTGCCGGCCGATGGCGGTGTTGACCATGCCCGAGCCGGCGCCGTCGCTGTCGACCACGCAGCCCGAGAAGGTCTCGCTGGGGATCACCGCTTGCAGGAAGTACTTGCTGTCGACGCCGAACCAGTGCAGGCCGCCCTTGACCTTCTCGACGTCCTCTTCGTCCTCGACGTCGTCGAAGGTGAACTCCTCGAGGCTGTCCGTGGCCCGGCACAGGGCGCGGTGGACGTCGTAGCGGCTGCTCGAGCTGCCCAGGCCCATGCGGGTGGTCAGCTCGACGCGGTGCGCGACGCTCTCCTTGCCGAAGTTGCGGACCAGGACCTCGTACTTGGCCTCGTAGCCGTCGAGCAGGGTCAGGGTCTCGACGACCTCGACGTCGCCCTTGCGGCGGACGTAGCGGACGCGGTCGTCCCCGGCCTCGACCAGCTGCGCCCGGGCGCCGCGGCCCCAGCCGAAGTCGGTCTCGTCAGCGAGGAAGCCGAACTCGAGGGTCTTGTCGCTGCCCGCGGCCTCGTCGAAGAGCAGGAAGTCTTCGCCCTCGTTGGTCTCGCGGTTGCGGAACTGGTCGTCGAGGAGCTCGATGTGGTTGATCAGACCGCCGGGCTCGCTGTCGACGGTGACCGCCAGGAGCTCGTTGGCGATGCGGTGCTCGCTCTTTTCGATCTGCGTGTCCGGGACGGCCGGGGAGGCCTCCACGGGCTGACCGGGCTGGGCGGGCTCGCCGGCTTCGGGCGCCCCTGCTCCGTCGTCGGATCCACCGGTCTCGTCCCCCGTCTCGCCGCCCGTCTCGCTCCCGCCTTCTTGTTCAGCGAGGGCGTCGTCCGTCGGCTCCGGCGAGGGTACGAGGTAGGTGTACCCAAACAGGATCAGGATCGAGAGCGCCATGGCGAGCGCGATGCGATGCTTCATCTCCATCAGGTGCGAGCCTCCTCAGCGCCCAGGTCGGTGAGTCCGTTGCTCGCCTCGACCGTCGTCGGCGCGTCTTGCCGCTCGGGCGCTTGCTCCGAGCAGTTGGCCCCCGATAGCACAGGTGGGGGCGGATCGTAGCCGCCGGGGTGCCAAGGATGGCAGCGGGACAGGCGGCGGAGTGTGAGCCAGCTGCCGCGAACGAAGCCGTGGTCGGCCAGGCACGCGCAGGCATAGCGGGAACAGCTCGGATAAAAGCGACAGCGCGGTCCGAGCATGGGCGAGATCAAGAGCTGGTAGACGCGGATCAGCGCGATGGCGCCGCGCCTGGGAAGACTCCACAGCACTTCGCCAAGGTCTAGCCGACTCGGGCCGCTCACTGACCGCGCTCCTTGGGGGCGGGCTCACGTCGCTTGGTGGCGCGGCCATCACCTTGCTTGGCGCCGCCGCGCTTGCGATCCTTGTCGTTGCGCCCCTTGCCGCGCCCCTTGCCCTGGCGCGAGCGGTCGCGCCGGTCTCGATCGCGCCGCGAAGGGGCGCGCTCGAGCTCGACGAGGAGACGCTCGAAATCGGCCTGGACCGCAGAGAAGTTGGCCTCAGCGGCCTGTTGCTTGGCGACCCACACGATGTCGAGGCCCGGCGGCAGCCGGGTGCGGTTTTGCCGGAAGACCTCGCGGACGAGGCGCTTGATCCGGTTGCGGACCACCGCGTTTCCGACCTTGCGGGTCACTGTGATGCCACAGCGGGTCGGCGGCAAGCTGGACGAATCGGGGACTGGGCGTCCCTCGCCGTCCGCGTCGCCGCCCCCGCCGCGCTTGGGCGCGGGCTGGGTCTTGACCGTCCGCCGCGGCGAGCTGAACACCATGAAGTGGCGGACGTGGATTTTGCGGCCCCCACGCTGAACCCGCAAAAACTCCCGGCGCTGCTTGAGACGCAGCTTGGCCGGGAATCCTTGCGGGCGCATGAAGACGGTTTGGGGCTCGATGAGCCGGGAGGGCGAGCCCTCCTACGGTGTCAGGCTCACTTGCCGCCGGTCGTGACGGCGAGGCGCTTGCGGCCGCGACGACGACGGCGCGCGAGGATCTTGCGGCCGTTCTTGGTCGCGGAGCGGGCACGGAAGCCGTGGGTGCGGGCGCGGCTCAGGTTGTGGGGCTGGTAGGTGCGCTTGGCCATGACGAAAAATCTCCCCGCTCGCCATCTCGCACATTCGAGTTTCGAGCGATCCCGGGGGACGAAGGAGGGTCCAGATGGGGGCTCGGCGGCGAAGGGAGCGGATCGATAGCAGCGCGCTCGGACCCTGTCAAACCACTTGCCGCCGAGATCCCAGGGGCCTTGGACGACTTGTCGCACGTCGCCGAGGAGATCTCGAGATCGGCTCTCCCATGGGCGCGAATTTCGAGGTCGAGGGGTCGCTGGGGTGCTCTCGGGGGCTCTGGAGCCCCTTGCCAAGAACGGACCATCGCGCGCGCATGGACCCGGCCAGCCTCCGAGGATACGGTCACCCGCGCCTCGTGGCGCCTACACAGATACTGATCTTTGGATCGAGAGTTGCCAAGATCCCGAGCAGACACCCCGTGCGCTTTCCATGCGGCGTTGGCACGTCTTTGCGATCCTTGAGAACTTACTTTCGCTCGGCCTCGCAAACCCGCATGGCAAGCGGACTTGCGGGCCTCGGACCGCGCAAAGTCGCTGCTGTTGCCATCGGCCTGCCCCGGCCCTGCACAGCCCCTGAAAAAATGGAGTGATTCCAGATAGTTGAGAAATACCTCGGAGCTGTTGCAGGTGTGTGGCGGCGCGGTCTCAGCCCCTTGTGAGATCATAAAATCGAGTGATTTCATGGAGTTATCAGCCGCGCGGATGACGGCGCTTGCACATCAGGGGGTGGGGTGAGTACAAACCCGGGCCCCCGCTGCGGCACGGGTCTCACCGGCCCCCACCGAGCCCCGCTCGGCCAGGATATCGCGGCGAAGACGCACCCCACGTGCGCGCCATGCGGCGCGTTACGAGATCCACAGATCCTGCGAAATCCCGATTTCCACAGGCTGTGGAAGGGGGACTTCTATGCCCAGAAATCCCCCATCTTTTCAACCACTTGAAAGTTATCCACAGGCAGGACGGAGCTGTGGACAGGAGGCTCATGGCGGACATTTGGAGCGAGGCACTGCAGGGGCTCGAACCCCGGCTCGACAAGCAGACCTTCGACATGTGGCTTCGGCCCATCCGGCTCGCTTCGATCGAGGACGACCGCCTCCGCCTCCACGCGCCGAACCGCTTCCTCAAGGAGTGGTTCGAGACGCACTACCTCGCGCTCGTCCTCGATGAGATCGAGGGCC
The DNA here is from genome assembly GCF_000170895.1 of Plesiocystis pacifica SIR-1. Classification (GTDB taxonomy): domain Bacteria; phylum Myxococcota_A; class Polyangia; order Nannocystales; family Nannocystaceae; genus Plesiocystis; species Plesiocystis pacifica. Next base: position 55,576 of record NZ_ABCS01000019.1, read on the forward strand.
GCCAGGGCCGGCGCTTTGGCGTGGAGCTGGAGATCGTCGAGCCCGCCGAGCCCGCGAAGGCTCCGGCCGCGTCGTCCACCGAGACCTCGATTGCTCAGAGTCCGGCCGCGCAACCGACCGTCACGCTGCGCCGAGGCCCCGAGGCGCCCACGGGCCTGCACCCCCGCTACCGCTTCGACTCCTTCATCAAGGGCGCGTCCAACGAGCTCGCCGCGTCCGCGGCCATGGCCGCCTCGGACGCCCCGGGCACGCGCTTCAACCCGCTGTTCATCTACGGCGGCGTCGGCCTGGGCAAGACCCACCTGCTGCACGGCATCGGCCACGAGCTGCACCGCAAGGACCCGAGCCTGCGCATCGTCTACCTCAGCGCCGAGCACTTCATGAACGAGTTCGTGACGGCGGTGCGCAACAACCAGTTCGACGAGTTCCGGGCGCGCTACCGCAAGGACTGCGACTGCCTGCTGATCGACGACATCCAGTTCATCGCCGGCCGCGACCGGACCATGGACGAGTTCTTCCACGTGTTCAACGCGCTCTACGAGGCCGGCAAGCAGATCGTCGTGACCTCGGACCGCGTGCCCGCGGACATGCCCGGCATGGAGGCGCGGCTGACCTCCCGGCTCAACTGGGGCCTGGTCGCCGACGTCCAGCCGCCGGACCTCGAGACCCGCATCGCGATCGTCCAGGCCAAGGCCGAGCGCGACGGCATGGAGCTGCCTGCGGAGGTCTGCCTGACCATCGCCGAGCTGGTCCGGTCCAACGTCCGCGAGCTCGAGGGCGCGCTGCTGCGCGTGACCGCCTTCGCCCAGCTGCGCGGCGTGGCCATCGACAAGGCCTTCGTCGAGTCCGTGCTCGGCAAGCGCCGCGTCGACAAGACCCCGATCACCATCGAGGCCGTGCAAAAGGCCGTCGCCGGCTACTACTCCGTGCGCATCAGCGATCTCAAGGGCAAGCGCCGCCACCGGGGCATCTCCCGCCCGCGCATGGTCGCCATGTACCTGTGCCGTCAGCTGACCGACTCGAGCTTCCCGGAGATCGGGATGCGCTTCGGCGGCAAGGATCACTCGACGGTGATCAACGCGTGCAAGCGCATCGCCGCCCTCCAAGAGGACGACGAGGAGCTGCGCGGCGCCGTCGAGTCCCTGCGCGGCCAGCTGGCGAGCTGAGGCTCTCCGAGCCGGCTCGGGGACGGACCTCGCGGGCTGGCGTGCGTGAGGCCGATGGCTCGTTCTGGCGCGCTCAGCCGGGGACGCGGGCCACCATCTCCACCTCGATCAGGAGTTTGGGCCCCGCGAGCACCTGGACGCCGACGCCCGTGATGCTGGGCTCCACGCCGTCGAGAAAGTCGGCGAGGGGGGCGAAGATCGCCTCACTCTTGTCGGGGGTCCAGTCGACCACGTAGACGCGCAGGGCCACGATGTCGTCCTGAGTCGCGCCGACGGAGTCGAGGCAGGTGCGCAGGTGGTCCATGACGATCTTGGTCTGCTCCCCGTGGGAGTCCGGGGGTGGTGTGCCGTCGGGCCTCCAGGCGACCTGACCGGAGAAGAACGCGAGCTCACCCGGCTCGACGACGCTGACTTGGGAGTGATGGTTGACGGACGAGTCGAAGAGTCCCGGTGGGTTGAAGCGACGGATCGGAGTGTTCATGCTCGTGGGCCCTGCGGGTGTTGCTCGCTAACGGTAGACCTTCGATTGCTGAACTGGGTTCGCGGCACTGAGGACGAATTTTCGCCTCGCCAGCCCCGTCGACCTGGTCGAGACTGAGTCGTGGACGTGGGGCAGGGAGGGCGTGGCGTCGTCCACGACGGCTAAAATAGACAGGGACTGTGATTTACTCACAGTCCCTGAGTCGTGGACGTGGGGCAGGGAGGGCGTGGCGTCGTCCACGACGGCTAAAATAGAAGGGGCTGTGAATTCCTTCACAGCCCCTGAACTCGACGGCTGCGATGAGCACCCAGGCCAAGCTCAACGAGATCTTGATCTTCATGGCGGTCGCCGACGCGGGGACCTTCGTCGGGGGTGGTCGCGCGCTCGGTCTCACGGGCTCGGCGGCGAGCAAGGCCGTGTTGCGCCTCGAGTCTCGCCTCGGCGCGAAGCTGCTGTACCGGACCACCCGCGCTGTCAGCCTGACCGACGAAGGGCGGGCCTTCTACAAAGGAGGGGTTCGGATCGTCGAAGCGATCGAGGCCGCGGAGTCCAGCGTCGGCGGCGACGTGGGTGAGCCCCGCGGAACCCTTCGACTCACGGTCCCCGACGCCTTCGGTCGCAGGGTGCTGATGCCGTTGGTGCGCGGGTACCTGGAGCGGTGGCCGAGCGTACGCGTGGAGATCAGCTTCACCGATCGCCCGGTCGACCTCGTCGAGGAGGGCTTCGACCTGGCGATCCGAATCGGGGGCGCGAGCGCGAGCGAAGGCCTCATCTCCCGCGTCGTCGCGCGCTACGAGGTGTTCATGTGCGCGTCGCAGGCGTACCTCGACGCCGAGGGCACGCCGCGGACCCTCGGTGAGCTGGAGGCCCACGAGGGCATCGTGTTCCGCAGCGGAACGACCTCGCAGGCTTGGACGCTCACGAGCGCCGACGGTGAACGGGCGCGCCACCGTCCACGCTCCCGCGTCGCCCTCGACAGCGGCGAGGCCATTCGCGACGCGACGCTGGCCGGCCTCGGGATCGGCTACCTCCCCGAGTTCCTCGTCGGCGAGGACCTCGGCGCGGGACGCTTGGTCCGCCTCCTCCCCGAGATCGACGCTGGCGTCGCTCAGATCGTCGCCCTCTACCCGAGCAAGCGCATGCTCGAGCCCCGCGTCCGGCAGTTCATCGACCTCGTCATCGCGCAGCTGCCTCACCCGAGCACGGGCGCGTGACCGGGGCGGCCGCTGTCGGGGTCACGCATTGCGCCGCCCTCGCGCTTGTCGGATCATGGGCCGACATGGCCTGGGTCAAGATCAGCTCCGGGGCGCAGGCGGGCGCGCGGATCCGCCTGGACCAGAACAAGCTGACGGCCGGGCGCGACGCGGGCAACGACATCGAGCTGCGCGACAGCAAGGCGTCGCGGCGGCACCTGGAGTTCGTGTGGGTCGAGGACCACTACGAGGTGGTCGACCTGGACAGCAAGAACGGGACCCGGGTCAACGGCGTGCCGGTCGAGCGGCGGGCGCTGAGCGACGGCGACTGGATCGAGGTCGGGGGCTACGTGCTGATCTACGAGTCCGAGACCGACCTGCCCGCGCGCGACGTCCAGATCATCACGGGCTGGCTGCGGGTCGTGGCCGGGCCGCGGGCGGGGGCGACCTTCCTGCTCGGCGAGCGGACCTGCACGGCCGGGCGCGACCCGGGCAACGTGATCCAGCTGGTCGACGACGACACCTCGCGCCGCCACGTGCAGTTCAAGTGGACGGGGCAGCACTACGAGGTCCAGGACCTCAGCAGCACCAACGGGACCTTCGTCAACGAGGCGCGCATCGACGAGCCCGTGCGCCTCGACGACGGCGACCTGGTCCAGGTCGGCGCCCACGCCCTGCGCTTCGAGCTGCTCTCGGCGGCGCGCTACCGCGACGAGACCCTGCGGGCCAAGGACGTGCGCGTCGAGAACCGCGTCGAGCAGACCAAGGTCATGCGGAACCCGCTCTATCGCCGCCCGGCCGCGCGCAAGGCTGCCCGACCCGCGGTCGACTCGGAGTACGGCATCGAGCTCCACGGCGGCGACGCGGACAGCTTCGAGCACAGCGTTGAGGTGGGGCACAGCAGCTCCATCGACTTCGAGGTCGACGTGGACCTCGAGGAGAGCCTGGTCATCGACATCGAGGTGGAGTCGGGCCCGGACCTCAACGCCGCCCTCGGGCGCTTGCTCGAGCAGGCCCGCGGCGACTCGCCCCTGGCGGATTTTTGGGCGGCCATGCTCGACCTGCTCGTCGGCGCCCTCGAGCCCGACCGGGCCCTGCTGCTGGCCTTCAAGGGCCCGAGCCTGGTCGCCCGGGGGATCTACGCCGAGGGCCGCACGGGCCACCGCTCCATGCCGCCGGACCTCGAGCAGGGGGTGGTCCGCGAGGTCCTCAGCACGCGCCGGGGCCTGTGCGTCCGCGACCTGCTCATCGGCCGGGGCGAGACCCCCGCGCGCCTGCTCTCGCTGCCGAGCACGGCTTTGTGCGCGCCCTTGAAGACCATGGCCTTCGACTGCGGCGTGGTCTACCTCGATCGCCTGGGCCCGAAGGTGCGGGCCTTCAGCGACCACGAGCTCAACTTCTTGCGCAACGCTGCGGGGCACATCGCCGAAGGCGTGGCCGCCCGGCAGCCGCCTTGAAGGGCGAGGGGCTTTCACCGCTTGGGCACGAGCTGGGCCCTGGTTGGAGGCGATGCAAAGCATCGACCAGCTTTGGAGTGGATGATTAAAAAGAAAGTAAATAGCCATTGTGTGAGCTCACCGAAAATCCACGACGGGGCACGTCGCTTTTCGTTGACCCCCACGGCGAAGCCGGCTAAGGCTTGAAGCATGCACGGCGCCGCAGCACCGAGCCAAGCCAGGACCGCGCCCGCGGCCTGGTCTTCGGCCGCCCGCGGCCAGACGCCCTCCGCTGGCGAATTCGTGCTTCTGAGCGCCCCTAGCCCCGTGCTAGCGGGCGTTTCGCAATTGATCGGCTCGAGCCTTCCGGTCCTCGCTCTCGTCCTCGTCCTCGTCATTGGAGGTGGGGCGGGGCTCTGACGCGAGACAGCAACTCGAAGCGCAGAGCCCCGCACCTCCCAAGGTCGCGGGGCTTTCGCTTTTGAGGGCGTCGACGCCCGCAGGTGGGTCCTTTGACCCGGCCTCGGCCGCGCCTTGCCTCGCCTCCAATCACCGCACTCGCGACTCGCACTCAAACGTCGTTTCAATGTCTGACTCCAAGCCCATTCAACGACCCAGTCAGCTCGTCACCCTCGGGCCCAGCCGCGCCCCCGCCCGGGCCATGCTGCGCGCCACGGGCCTCGAAGACGAGGACCTCGCCAAGCCGCTGATCGCCGTGGTCAACACCTGGAGCGACGTGACCCCCTGCAACGTGCACCTGCGCGGGCTCGGGGAGGCGGTCCGCCGCGGGGTCCAAGACGCTGGCGGAACGCCCTTCGAGTTCAACACCATCGTCGTCAGCGACGGCATCTCCATGGGCACGGAGGGCATGCGGGCGTCGCTGGTCTCGCGGGAGGTCATCGCCGACAGCATCGAGCTCGCCGTGCGCGGGCACAGCCTGGACGCGGTCGTGGTCATCGTGGGCTGCGACAAGACGATCCCGGCGGCGGCCATGGCCCTCGCGCGCCTCGATCGTCCGGGGCTGGTCCTCTATGGCGGCTCGATCGCCAAGGGCCGGCACCGGGGGGCCGACGTCAGCATTCAGGAGGTCTTCGAGGCCGTGGGCGCCTGCGCGGCCGGGCGCATCGACGCGGACGAGCTCGACGCCATCGAGCGCAGCGCGTGCCCGGGCGCGGGGGCCTGCGGGGGCCAGTTCACGGCCAACACCATGGCCCAGGTGCTGACCTTGCTCGGGCTCTCGCCCCTGGGCGCGAACGACATTCCGGCCACGCACCCGGCCAAGCTCGAGGTCGCCGAGGCTTGCGGGCGTCAGGTCCTCGAGCTGCTCGAGCGCGAGCTCCGGCCGAGCAGCTTGCTGAACCGGGCGGCCTTCGCCCGGGCGACGGCGGGGGTGGCCGCGAGCAAGGGCTCGACCAACGCCGTGCTCCACATCCTCGCCATCGCCCGGGAGGCCGGCTGCGACTTCTCGTTGCGCGAGCTCGACGAGGTCTGCGCGGCGACCCCCGTGCTCTGCGACCTCAAGCCCTCGGGGCGCTACCTGGCCGTCGACATGAGCGAGGCCGGCGGGACGGCCCTGCTCGCCCGGCGGCTGTTCGAGGCCGGGCTGTGCGAGGACGGGGCGAGCGTCGACGGGCCCTCGCTCCGGGCCCTGGTCGCCGACGCCCCCGAGCGCGAGGGGCAGCGGGTGATCCGGCCGGCGAGCCAGGCCTTCGCGCCCCGGGGCGGGCTCATGGCGCTGTTCGGCAACCTGGCGCCCGAGGGCTGCGTGCTCAAGCTGCCCCCCGAGCTCCCCGAGGTGTTCGAGGGGGTCGCCAGGGTGTTCGACGACGAGGACTCGGCCTTCGCCGCGGTGCAGGCCGGCGCCGTCGAGGCCGGCGACGTCGTCGCGATCCGCTACGAGGGGCCGGCCGGCGGCCCGGGCATGCGCGAGATGTTGGCGGTCACGGCTGCCCTCGTGGGTCGGGGCCTCGGCGGGCGCGTGGCGTTGATCACCGACGGGCGCTTTTCGGGGGCGAGCCACGGGCTGGTCATCGGCCACGTCGCCCCCGAGGCCGCCCGGGGCGGCCCCCTGGCCAGGCTCCGCGACGGCGACCGCGTGCGCATCGACGTCGTCGGCCAGCGCCTCGACGTGCTCGACGCGGACTTCGAGGCCCGGCGAAGCCCGGCCGCGAAGGCGCCTCGCTACCTCACCGGCGCCCTCGCCAAGTTCGCCGCGCTGGTCGACTCGGCCAGCGAAGGCGCCACGACTTCTCGTCCGCAGTTTTGACTTCTCACCCCGACTCCAGCTCCACACCAATCCCCAGAGACAACACCATGCACGTCTTCACCGAGCGAGACCTCACCACCACCCTCGACTCCTCCACCCGCGTCTGCGTCGTCGGCTACGGCAGCCAGGGCCGCGCCCACGCCCTCAACCTCCGCGACTCCGGCGTCGACGTCGTCCTGGGCCTGCGCCCGGGAGGGGCCAGCGCGCGCCAGGCCAGCGCCGAGGGCTGGTCGCCCCGGCCCATCGCCGAGGCCGTCCAGGGCGCCTCGATCGTGATGATCTTGCTGCCGGATACGGCCCAGCCGGCGGTGTTCCGCGAGGCCATCGCGCCCCACCTCGAGCCCGGCGCGCTGCTGATGTTCGCCCACGGCTTCAACGTCCACTACGGCCAGATCGACGCGCCCGCGGGCGTCGACGTGGCCCTCGTCGCGCCCAAGTCCCCGGGCGCCATGGTCCGCCGCGAGTACACCCGCGGCTGCGGCGTGCCCTGCCTGATGGCCGTGCACCGCGACGCCACGGGCAGCGCCCGCGCGCGCACCCTGGCCTACGCCCACGCCATCGGCGGGACCCGGGCGGGGGTGCTCGAGACCAGCTTTGCCGAGGAGACCGAGACCGACCTATTCGGCGAGCAGGCCGTGCTCTGCGGCGGCGTGACCGAGCTGGTGACCAAGGGCTTCGAGACCCTGGTCGAGGCCGGCTACCAGCCCGAGATCGCCTACTTCGAGTGCCTCCACGAGCTCAAGCTGATCGTCGACCTGATGCACGAGGGCGGCCTGGCCAAGGTCCACCAGTTCGTGAGCGAGACGGCGATCTACGGCGACCTCAGCCGCGGCCCGCGGATCGTCGACGCCGGGGCCAAGGCGCGCATGAAGGAGGTCCTCGAGGAGGTCCAGACCGGGGCCTTCGCGCGGGAGTGGTTGGTCGAGAACCAGGTCGGCAAGCCCAGCTACCGGCGCATGCTCGCCCGCGACCTCGAGCACCCCATCGAGGCCGTGGGCCGGTCCCTGCGCGCGCGCATGACCTGGCTCGAGGAGGGGCCCGGGGACGCGGACCAGGAAGACCGGAGCGCCGCGCAATGAACGGCGCCCAGGCCCTGGTCCACGCCCTCGAGGCCGAGGGCTGCACGCACGTCTTCGGCTACCCCGGCGGGGCGATCATGCCGGTCTACGACGCGCTGCGGGACAGCCCCATCGAGCACGTCCTCGTTCGCCACGAGCAGGCGGCCGCCCTCGCGGCGGACGCCTGGGGCCGGCTGCGGCGCGAGCCCGGGGTCTGCCTGGCGACCTCGGGGCCGGGGGCGACCAACCTCGTGACCGGCATCGCCAACGCGGCCATGGACTCGGCCCCGCTGGTCGCGATCACCGGGCAGGTCCCCACCCAGGTCCTGGGCACCGACGCCTTCCAAGAGCTCGACGTGTTCGGCGTGACCATGCCGATCGTCAAGCACAGCTTCCTGGTCCGCGACCCCGACCAGGTCGCCTCGACCCTCCACGAGGCCTTCGCCATCGCTCGGGAGGGCCGGCCTGGGCCCGTGCTCGTCGACTTGCCCAAGGACGTGCAGATGGCCCCGGCCTCCGTCGAGGGGGCAGCTCGGCGCCCGCTCGCGGCGACCGAGCCCGTCGATCCGGCCGGCCTCGTCCGCGCCCTGGATCTCCTCGACGCCGCCGAGCGCCCCTTGGTCTACGCGGGCGGGGGCGTGGCCATGGCCAGCGCCGTCGAGGCCTTCCGCGCCTTCATCGAGGCCAGCGGAATCCCCTGCGTCACCACCCTCAAGGGCCTGGGCCTGCTGCCCCGGGAGCACGACGCCTTCGTGGGCATGCTGGGCATGCACGGCACGACGGCCGCCAACGCCAGCGTCCAGGCCTGCGACCTGCTCGTGGTCGTCGGCGCCCGCTTCGACGACCGCGCGACCATGGCCCTCGGCGAGTTCGCGCCCGCGGCCCGGGTCATCCACCTCGACGTCGATCCTGGCGAGGTCGGCAAGCTGCGGGCCGCCGACGTCCGGCTGATCGGCGACCTCGCCAGCGCCCTCGCGGCGCTCTCGGGCCGGCGCAGCATCCCGGCCTGGCGCGACCGCTGCCGGGCCCGCAAGGCCTCGGCCCGGCCCCGCCTCGACCACCCCGGCCCCGGCGTGTTCGCCCCCCGCTTGCTCGACCGCGTCAGCGAGGCCTTCGGCGACGAGCTGATCCTCGCCTGCGACGTCGGCCAGCACCAGATGTGGGTCGCCCAGCACTGCCGCATCCCCGAGCCCCGGGTGCACCTGAGCTCCGGGGGCCTCGGGACCATGGGCTACGGGCTGCCCGCGGCGATCGGCGCAGCCCTGGCCGAGCCCGAGCGCCACGTGCTGTGCGTGACCGGAGACGGCTCGATCATGATGAACATCCAGGAGCTGGCGACGGTGAAGCGCTACGGCCTGCCCGTGAAGATCCTGCTCCTGGACAACGCCTGCCTGGGGCTCGTGCGCCAGTGGCAGGAGCTGTTCTTCGAGGCCCGCTACTCGGAGATCGACCTGTCCGACAACCCCGACTTCGTCGAGCTCGCCGAGGCCCTGGGCATCCCCGCCTTTCGCATCGAGCGCGCCGACCAGGAGGCCGAGGCCGTCGAGCGCCTGCTCGCCGCCGAGGGCCCCACGCTGTGCCACTGCGTCATCGACCCGCGCGAGAACGTGTGGCCGCTGGTGCCGCCCGGCCAGTCCTTGAACACCCAGATGCTCGGGCCCCGCGGCGGGCCGAGCTGAGCGTCCCCCTTCGAACTCCAACGTTCCATCCGCCTAGAGAGCGCACCGTCATGTCCCAGATTCGCCAGCCGATCCTCGCCGACCGTCCCCAACTGAGCATTCGCTTCACCGAAGCCGAAGGCGCGCTGACCCGAGCGCTGCTGGTCGTCGGGCGCCGCGGCTGGTCGATCGCCGACTTGCGGGCGTGGCGGGAGCCGGGCTGCCTGCGCGTCGACGCCCAGCTCGAGGCCACGCCCCGGGCGACGCCGCTGCCGGCCCGCGTGCTGCAGCGTCAGCTCGCCCGCCTCCACGACGTGTCCGAGGTGGTGCTCCGGCCCCCTCGCGTCCCAACCGGCGAGCGGCCACCATGCTAGGCGCGCTCGCCCCGTCCGCGCCGGCGCAGCCCGAGGTCGAGATCGAGGATCCTGCGCTCGCGGGCCTGCGCCCCAGCTTTGCCGAGATCCTGGGCGCGCGTCGGCGCCTGTCGGGCCTGCTCCCGCCGACGCCGCTCGTGCGCCACCCCGGGCTGTCGGCGCGGGTCGGCGTCGACTGCCTCGTCAAGCTCGAGAACACCCAGCCCGTCGGCGCCTTCAAGGTCCGCGGGGGCCTGAACCTGCTGCTCACTTCGAGCCCCGAGCAGCGCGCCCGCGGCTACGTCACGGCGACCCGGGGCAACCACGGCCAGTCCTTGGCCTACGCCTGCGCCCGCTTCGGCAGCCGCTGCGCCCTGGTCGTCCCGCGCGGCAACGATCCCGCCAAGAACCGGGCCATGCGCGAGCTGGGGGCGGAGCTGCTCGTCACGGGGGTGGACTTCGACGCCGCCTGGGAGGCCGCCCGCGGCCTCGCCGAGCAGCGCGGGGCGACCCTCGTCCACCCCGGGGCCACGCAGGCCCTCGTCGCCGGCGTCGGCACCTGGGCCCTCGAGCTGCTCGAGCAATCGCCGGGTCCCCTCGACGCCGTGTTCGTACCCGTCGGCGTGGGCAGCTGCGTCGCGGGCACGGCCATCGCCCTGCGCGCGCGCAGCCCCCACACCCAGGTCATCGGGGTCCAGAGCGCGGCGGCCCCGGCCATGACCCTGGCCTGGCGCGGGCGGAGCGACGCCGGCCATCCGCCCGCGCCGACCCTCGCCGACGGCCTCGCCGTGGGTCGGGTCGTCGCCGAGACCATGGCGGTCATGCGCGCCCTGGTCGACGACATGGTCCTGGTCGACGAGGACGCCCTGGCTCGGGCGATCCGCTGGTACGCCGAGACCCTGGGCCAGCTCGCCGAGGGCGCGGGCGCGGCCGCGCTGGCCGGCGCCCACCAGCTCGCGTCGCGCTTTCGGGGCGGTCGCGTGGCCGTGTTGCTCAGCGGCGGCAACGTGGACCCGCGGCGCCTGCTGACCGTGCTCACCGGTGAGGACCGCGAGCGCGGTTAGTCAGGGGCCTGGCAGCAGCAGCGCAGCTCGCCGTTGAGGGACGAGCGCACGGGCGAGTCGCAGTCGGTCAGCTGCGACTGCCCGGAGCCCGGGTCCCGGCAGACCTGATCGGTCACGCCGAACAGCTGGGTCGCGCCCTCGCAGCCGGGGGTGGTGCAGCCCGGCTCGAGGGGGCAGCCGCCCTTGATGCAGCGGCTGCCCGCGCGGGCGCACAGCTGGTTGCAGTCCTCGACGGTCTCGCTGGGGCTGCAGGTCGACCACGCGCCGTCGCCGACCTCGACGGTCGGGGTCTCGGCCTCTTTCGCGGCGCGCTCCCGGGCCTCTTGGTTCCAGCGCACGAAGAACACCACGAGCAGGCCCAGGAAGCCGACGACGAGCAGCGAGGCGACGGTCCAGGGCGGGGGTCCTGCGCGCTTGGGGCTGGGCGAGCGGGTCTGCGAGAGGTGGGAGAGCTGGGTCGGGCCCTCGTCGCTCGCGTTGGCTGCCGAGGGCTCGCGCGAGGGCTTGGTCGTCGCGCGTCCCCGCGGGGCGGCGCGGTCGGCCTCGGTCGCGGTGCGCTCCCCGGTGCGGGTGTGGAGGTCGACGGAGAGCTCGCTGAGCGCCAGCCCCGAGCTCGCCGCCGAGCTCGGGCCCGAGTGGGGGCGCGCGGGGGACGGCTCGCCGACGTCCACGCCCGTCTCCGTGACCTCCTCGGTCCCGACCATCGCCGAGCTCGAGTGCGCGGCCTGGGTCGGCTCGGTGCCTTGCGGCAGGGCGTCGGACTCGACGAACTGCCGGACGAGGGCCTCGAGCTCGAAGCTCAGGTCGCGCAGGCCGGGCCAGCGATCGAGGAGCGCGAGGGCTTCGCGGGCTGACTGGACCCGCTGCCCAGGATCCGCCGCGAGCAAGGCCACGCGCAGGGCGTCGAGCTCGGGCGGCACGTTCGCGTTGTCGAGGGGCGGGATCCGGCCGGCGAGGATCATCCCGTAGAGCTCGCCGTCGTCGGCGGCTTCGCTGCGGAATTTCTTGTTGTCGAGGAGCTCGTGGAGGATCGCCCCGACCGCGAACAGGTCGATGGTCGGCTCCCGGGCGTTGCCGCGCAGCTGCTCGGGCGGCATGTAGCGCGGCTTCCCGCGGATGTGCCCGCCGCTGGTCTCGTCGCTCGACAGCCGCGCGATGCCGAAGTCCATCAGCTTGACTCCGCCCTCGACGGACAGCATCACGTTCTGCGGCGAGACGTCGCGGTGGATGATCTGCCCCTTGGTCCCGCGGTGGTCGACGCTGTGGGCGTAGTCGAGGGCGCGGAGCAGCTTGGCGACGACGTGGGCGACGAGCCCGACGTTGAGCCGCCCGCCCTGGGCCCGCAGCCGCGCCGTGAGCCGGGCCAGGTCGAGGCCGTCGACCCACTCCATGACCATGCAGCAGGTCGAGCCCTCGGCGATCACGTCGAAGACCTGGACGATGTTGGCGTGGGTCAGGCCCATGGACAGCCGGGCCTCTTGCACGAACATCTGGCGCAGGGGCTCGGAGTCGGCGTGGCGCGCCCCGAGCATCTTGATGGCGACGATCTTCGCAGCGCCGATCGTCGTGGACCGCCGGCCGAGCCAGACCTCTCCCATGCCGCCCTCGCCGAGCTTGCGCAGCAAGGTGTAGCCGCCCACGCGGGTCACGCTTCCTTCTCACACGCCGCTGACCCCGTGGTCAACCGCACGTATCACGGGGAACACCTTCGGGCCGCGCCGGGGTTGTAGACTCATGTCCTTGGCCACGCATCGCCCCCCCTTTGTTTCCATTGCCCTGCTCGCGTGCGGGCTCGCCTTCGCCTGTGGCGAGGACGGGAGCGGCGAACTCGGCGGGGGCGCGGGCGACGAGGTCGGGGAGACCCAGCCTGGGCCGGAGACCACCGAGGGCACCGAGACCAGCCCGGGAGACAGCACGGACACGGGCGCCGAGGGGCCCGCCGGCCTCGAGTTCGTGCCAGCGCTGGCGGGGCTGTGGACCGGGCCGGTGACCATGACGCCCCTGGGCGCCTTCCCGACCATGAACATGGACCTGCAGTTCGTCGACGGGCAGGTGCTGTTCTCCCGCGCCGACCTCGACGCCGCCAACTCCCTGCGCTTCGCCTTCTCCGTCGAGACCATCGCTGGCACCGATACGCTCATCTACCGCAACGGCGGCTACTTCCTGGGCATCCTCCGCGACTCCCGGACCGTGCTCGTGGAGCACGAGGGGGTCGCGGGCGAGGGCCCGGCGAGCTACCGCTTTTGCGCCCTGGACGGGGGTTGCGACTACATCGACGCGCTGTGGGAGTTCGACGACGCCGAGCACCTGGTCCTCGACGTGAAGGTCAAGGGCATGCAGCACGTGTACTGGCTGGCCGAGCGGGTCCAGACCCGGCCCGTGCCCGAGGGGCTGCCCGAGGGCCTCGAGAGCCAGGGGGCCGGCGACGCGCCCTTCCCCGAGATGCCGAGCCTGCGCGCGACGGTGACCTGGATGGACCCGCTGGCGATGCCCGGGGACGCGTGGGTGCTGCTGTCCAAGCAAGACTGCGGGATCAACGAGCTGTGCGACTTTTCCCGCTCGCTGCTGACCACCGTCGAGGCCGGTGCGGTCTCGGGGGAGCTGCTGATCGACCAGCTGCACCCTGGCGATTACAAGATCACCGCCTTCCTCGACCGCGATCAGAACCTCGCCGAGACCCTGTTCCCGGGTACGGGGGACGGGGTCAGCCTGCCCAACGGACCCGTGACCGTCGCGCCCTCGGGGGAGACGACGACGACGGTCCCGATCCTCGTCGAGCTTTGAGCTTCTCGGTGGCTCACTCGCAGGTGGGCGCCTCGGGCGAGCACTCGCCCTTGGCGTTGCACTGCTTGACCACGGCCGTCTCGTTGCAGTCAGCGTCGTCGGGCGGGCAGACCGTGCAGCCCTCGCCGCAGGCCTTGCCCGCGCAGGGGTCGTAGGCCGCGTCGGCGGGCGGATCCGCGGGGGTGTTGGTGCCGACGTTGGCGTCGGCAGGCGGGGTCGAGTCGGCGGGCGGGGTCGAGTCGGCGGGCGGATCCGCGGGGGTGTCCGCCTTGGCGTCCGCGTCGGCGGGCGGGGTCGAGTCGGCCGCCGGGCGATCGCAAGCGGGCGCGAGCAGGGCGAAGGCGGCGAGGGCCATGGGGAGACCGATCTTGAGCTGCACCATGGCGTCCACGATCGTCGAACTGGCCGTGGTTTCCAACCCGAGTTTCGCGCCTTCGAGTGCCGTTAGGTCCCTGGGGTGTCGCCGTAGAGGTGAATGTGCAGCCGCAGCCCGAGCCGGTAGGGGCTGTGGCGCTCGCGGGTCACCGCGTCGACGCGGGCGTAGCCCGAGCTCAGCGCGTTCAGGTCGCGCCCTTCGGGCATGAGCAGCACGCGGTCGCGCAGCGCTGGCGGGACCGCGAGGGCGTCGACCAGGGCGTCGATCTCGGCCAGGTCCGCGAGCAGGGCTTCGTCGCTCGCGGTGCGGACCACGAACTTGAGCTGCCACGGCGCCGCCGCCATCAGCCTGGCCAGGACCTCGAGGTCCAAGCGCGCGTCCTCGTGGCGCTGGGCCAGGCTGGGCTTGCCCTCGGCCGCGGCCCGGGCCCACGGGGTGCTGTGGCTGAGCTTGGGCGAGATCGACATCAGGTCGGCCTCGACGCCCTCGCACCACAGGCTGCCGGCGGTCTCGATGGTCAGGTGGTGGCCCGCGGCGCGCAGCCGGGCGCTGAGCTCCGCGCACGCCGGGAACAGCAGGGGCTCGCCGCCCGTGAGCACCACGTGGCGCGGCTGGCCGGGCGCCCCGCACCAGTCCACGAGCGCGTCGAGGCTCGCCCGCTCACCCTCCGGCGCCCACGAGGTCCGCGGCGTGTCGCACCACACGCAGCGCAGGTTGCAGCCCGAGACCCGCACGAAGCTGCTGCGCACGCCGACCAGCGAGCCCTCGCCCTGGATCGAGACGAAGCGCTCTTGGACCCGCAAGCTGGGGCTGCGCTCGGGTTTGAGGTCGGCCACGGCCGGATGCTCGCCCATCTCTTTGCGCGGCGCCAGGGTCTGGCTACCCTTGCGCGCATGCAGTCGCCGCGAACCAAGATCGCCCAAGCGCTCCAGGCCGAGATCCCCGCCGACGGCGCGCTCAACCTGCGCGTCAAGGGCTGGGCCCGCACGGTCCGCTCGGGCAAGAAGGTGACCTTCATCAGCCTCAACGACGGCTCCAGCTTCGGCTCCCTGCAGGTCGTCGTGCCCCCCGAGGTCGACGACTACGAGGCCATCACCCACCTGACCACGGGCTCGGCGCTGAGCGTCGAGGGCGAGCTGATCGAGTCCCCGGCCAAGGGCCAGCGCGTCGAGCTCAAGGCCACCAAGGTCGAGATCGTCGGCAAGGCCGACCCGAGCTACCCGCTGCAAAAGAAGCGCCACGGCTTCGAGTTCCTCCGCGAGCAGGCCCACCTGCGCGTGCGCACCAACACCTTCGGGGCGGTGTTCCGCGTGCGCTCGGCCCTCGCCCAGTCCGTCCACCGCTTCTTCGGCGAGCGCGGCTTCTACTACATCCACACCCCGATCATCACGGCCAGCGACACCGAGGGCGCCGGCGAGATGTTCCGCGTCACCACCTTGCCCGTCGGCGACCCGCCCCGGGACGACGAGGGGGCCGTCGACGACAAGCAGGACTTCTTCGCCAAGCCGACCTTCCTGACCGTCTCCGGCCAGCTCAACGGCGAGACCTTCGCCCTCGGCCTGTCCGACATCTACACCTTCGGCCCGACCTTCCGCGCCGAGAACTCCAACACCAGCCGCCACGCCTCGGAGTTTTGGATGATCGAGCCGGAGATGGCCTGGCACGATCTCGACGACGACTGCCAGCTCGCCGAAGACTTCGTCAAGGCGATGTTGAAGACGGCCCTCGAGGACTGCGCCGAGGACCTCGCGTTCTTCGACAAGCGCATCGACAAGGGCCTCATCGAGCGGCTCACCAAGGTCGCCGAGGCCGACTTCGCGCGCATCACCTACACCGAGGCCGTCGAGCTGCTCGAGAAGTCCGGCAAGAGCTTCGAGTTCCCCGTGGAGTGGGGCAAGAACCTCCAGGCCGAGCACGAGCGCTACATCACCGAGGAGATCCTCGGGCGCCCGACCTTCGTGGTCGACTACCCCAAGGAGATCAAGGCCTTCTACATGCGCCGCAACGACGACGGGAAGACCGTCGCGGCCATGGACCTGCTCGTGCCCAAGATCGGCGAGCTGATCGGCGGCTCCCAACGCGAGGAGCGCCTCGACGTGCTCGAGAGCATCTTCGCCAGCGACCCGCACCTGAGCGTCGAGGACTACGACTGGTACCTCGACACCCGCCGCTTCGGCACGGCCCCGCACGCCGGCTTCGGCCTCGGCTTCGAGCGGCTGGTGATGTACGCGACGGGCATGGAGAACATCCGCGACGTGATCCCTTTCCCGCGTACACCGCGGACCTGCGAGTTCTGATTTTGCCCCCGCAGCCGTCTCGGGCCGGTGACGCTCGTCGCTCCGCTCCTCCTCTTTGGCTGTAAGGCAAGGGGGGGTCGTGCCTCCTCAGACCGCATGTGGTCGCCCCCGCGAGCGGGGGCGTAGCGTGGCGGGGACGAAGAACGCCTTGGATGCAGGGTGCCGACTTCGCGCCGCCAGGCGTGAAGTGATCGCTGGAGGAAACGCGCGTAGCAGGGGTTCAGCAGGGCACAAAAGTCGACTTTTTCTGCTCGCCCCGAACAAAAGCTCTCGAAGTCGACACTCCCCCCTCCAGCATGGATGCGCAGCAAACCAGCACCGGCAAGGAGCACAGCGTGTGCGTCGCCAGTCGCCAGGCCCAAGCCCTGCACCTCAGCCGCCGCTGGGGCATGGGCTCGCTGAGCGAGGCCTTCGTCGACGGCCCCCGCGCCAGGCACCGCAACAGCAAGCTGTGCCTGCGCTTCGTCGAGATTTTGCCCGTGACCCTGAGCCCCGACGCCCCGCGGCTGTGAGCTACTCCACCCCTTCGAGGGTGCAGCGCCGCGGATCCGGCAAGGTCGAGAACAGCGGCTCGATGTCCTCGGCCTCGTCGAGGGCGGCGAGCTCCTCGGCGAGGATCGACAGCGCGACGGAGGCGTCCTCCAAGCAGGCGCGCTCGCGCTGGAGCTCCTGGGAGTCGCCCTCGCTCCGGCACACGCGCTTGGCGATGGTCGCCCAGCGCATCGCGTAGCCGTCGAGGCGAGCCAGGGTGGGCTGGACGGGGGCGCCCGCGGCCTCGAGCGCGGCCTCGACCTTGGGGTCGCCGGCCTCGGGCCACGAGCGGGCGATGTAGGCCTTGGGGTCTTCGCAGGCCGAGGCCATGCCCGAGGCGCTCGGCGCTTCGGCGCCCTGCTCTTTAGCCGCGCTCGGCTCGGCGCCGCCACCCCAGGGCCGGGCCTTGGCCAGGGCGTAGCCGCCGAGCGCCGCGGTCACGGCGATGGCGACGATGCCCAGGGGCACGGCGACCGGGCGCAGCCCCGACCAGCGCGCGGCCCAGGACGGCTCGGCGGCCTGGGAGAGGGCGTCGATCAGCTCGCGCATGGACGGCCAGCGATCGTCGGGGTAGACGGCCAGGCCGCGATCGAGGACGTCGAAGACCGAGTCGGGGACGCCGGGCAGCTTCTGCGGCCGCGGGTTTCGCTTGCCCAGGGTCACGGCGTCGGTCAGCTCGGACAGGGTCGAGCCGGGGTAGGGGCGCTCGCCGACCAGGGCCTCGTAGAGCGCGACGCAAAACGCGAACTGGTCGCTCTTGGGCGTGGCCTTCTCGCGCAGGATCTGTTCGGGCGACATGTACAGCGGCGTGCCGATGAGCACCCCGCCGGTCGAGGCCTCGATGGTCGCCAGGGACACGGAGGTGATGTCGAGGGTGCTGCCGAGCTCGCGCTGGGCGGTGCGGATCGCCCCGGCCACGCCGAAGTCCGCGACCTTGACCACGCCCTGCGAGCCGATCAGCACGTTGTCGGGCTTGAAGTCGCGGTGGACCATCTTGGCCCGGTGCGCGGCGTAGAGGCCCTCGCCGGCCTTGGCGAACACGTCGAGGATCTCCCGGGGCGAGCGCGGCTCCTCGCGCACCCACTCGTCCAAGGTCGCGCCGCGGACGTACTCCATGGCCAGGTACAGGCGCCCGGAGTGCTCGCCGACCTCGTGGATGTGGACGACGTTGGGGTGGCTGACGCGGGCCATGGCCCGGGCCTCGTTGCGCATGCGTCGTTGGGCCTGCTCGGCCCCGTCGCTGTGGGCGATCTCGGGGTGCAGGAGCTTGATCGCGACCTTGCGGCCGAGCTCGGGATCGCGGGCGAGGTAGACCACGCCCATGCCCCCCGCGCCCAGGCGGTGGTCGACGACGAAGCGACCGATCTGCGTCTCTCGAACTTCGTGCGCGGCGCCGAACAGCTTGCTCGAGACCTGCTGGAACAGCGCCCGCTGATCGATGGAGCCGATGCCCAGCTTGGCCGCGCCGTGGTGGCTGAGACCGGGTTCTGACTCAGCGTGCGTCGGGGGGTTTTCGGGCTTCGCCGGCGGCCCAGCGGAGACGCTGGGCTGCTTCGCGGACGAAGGCTGGAGCCGGTTGGCCATGGCGGTGGAACCCACGGGGGGAGTCCGTTTGCCCGCCCGTTTCATTCGTCAATCAACGCAAGCAGACTCACGGAGGTCAAGGTGGGGACCCACCGAAATCGGCGGTCTTCCCCGTGAAACGTCGATTTTTTGCTCACGCGGGCGGTGCATGCTTCGGTGCCGATCGTGTCCGAGTCTGCCTCGAGCCCCGGCGAGTCCGTCGCGCAGACCCCCAGCGATCGAGCCGACGCCCCCGAGCGCGGGGCGCGAAGCGGCGCGCGTTCGGCCGGTCGAGGCAGCGGGCTGGGCTTTGACCAGGCCATGGACCCCTGGCTGTTCTTCGCCGCCCTCGCGCTGGCGTGTGTCGGCCTGGTCATGGTCTACAGCTCGAGCAGCTGGCTGGGCAGCCGACGCGCGGGCTCGTGGGAGTTCTTCCTCGAGCGCCAGGGCGTGTTCCTGATCCTCGGGACGGCGGTCATGCTCGCCGTCAGCCGCGTGGACTACCGGGTGCTGCGGCGGTTTTCACCCCACCTCATGGGCGTGGCGGTGAGCCTGCTCGTCCTCGTGCTGTTCATCTCCGACGACATCAACGGCGCCCGGCGCTGGATCGACCTCGGGCCGATCCACATGCAGCCCTCGGAGATCGCGAAGATCGCGCTGGTCGCGTTCTTGTCCGCGACCCTCGCCCGCCGCGGCGAGCAGATCCGGCAGTTCAAGGCCGGCTTCCTCCCGCCGATGCTGGCCGCGGGCGCGACCATGGCGCTGATCTTGATGGAGAAGGACCTGGGCACCACGGTGCTGCTCGGGACCACCACGCTGATCCTCCTCTACGTCGCCGGCACCCGCGCGAGCTGGGTGCTCGCCGCGATCATGGTCGCCGCGCCCCTGGCCTGGTCGCAGATCGTCAACGTCGGCTACCGGCGCGAGCGCGTCGAGAGCTTCCTGTCCGGCGACGACTACCAGGTCGAGCAGGGCCTGATCGCCATCGGCTCGGGCGGGCCCTTTGGTCTGGGCCTGGGCAACGGGCGCCAAAAGCTGGGCTTCCTGCCCGAGAACCACACCGACTTCATCCTGGCGACGATCGGCGAAGAGCTCGGCTTTTTGGGCATCGCCACCGTCGTCGGGCTCTACATCTTGCTGGTCTGGCGCGGCCTGGTCATCGCTCGCCAGGCCCAGGACCGCTTCGGCACCTACCTGGCCGTGGGCCTGTCGGCGCTGTTCGGGCTCCAGGCGCTGATCAACATGGCCGTCGTGCTCTCGGTGATGCCGGCCAAGGGCATCACCTTGCCCTTCGTCAGCTACGGCGGCTCGAGCTTGCTCGTGTCCATGGCCGCGATCGGCGTGCTGCTCTCGATCTCGCGCCGACCCAAGCCCTGGGCGATCAGCGACATGCGCGGCCGCGGTCGCGCGCCCGCGCCGGACGAGCCGAGCTGGGCGACCAAGCTGCGCGAGACGGCCACGGGCCTCGCCGCGCGGGCGGGCCTGGGCAAGCAGGCCGGGCAGCCGCGCGCGCAGGTCCAGCCGCGCCAGACCCGACCCAACACGCGGCGCTGAGCTAGCGCCCGAGCAGGCGCAGCGTCACGTGGCCGACGATCACGGCGATGCAGGCGAGGTTGCGCGGGATCGCGGCCAACCATCGGTGTCGCGGCGGTGGCTGGTCGGAGGCGAGCGCCCTGGCGAGCGCGTCGAGGCTGTCGGTCGTCAGCGGCCAGTCCCAAATGCCCTCGAGCCAGTCTTGGGGGAGGCCGCCGACGCCGTCTCGCGCCCCGACCAGGGCGCCGACGATGGCCGCCGTCGTGTCCGTGTCGCCGCCCAGTCGGACCGCGAGCTCGAGGCTGGCGCGCGCGTCGGCTCCGGCCATGACGCAGTAGAGGGCGGCGGGCACCGTGTGGACGACGAAGCCAGACACGCCGCGCTCGTAGCCTGCGCGCTGACGGTAGTCTTCGAGGGAGGCGTCGCCGCCGGTCCAGGCCCCGCGCGCGCGCTCGCGGAATTCGGGGTCGCGGATCGAGTCGACGATGGCGCGGTCGAGGGCCCCCGCGGCCAGCTGTCGCGCGAGGCGGGCGACGAGCAGGGCCCCGTCTTCCGCGCGCGGATCGGTGTGCGTCATCCGGGTCGAGGCGCGGACGAGCTGCGCGAGGTGGGCGTCGTCGCGGGCGTAGACGCCGAGCAGCGCCGAGCGCATCGCGGGGCCGTTGCCGGCCGAGTGGACGCCGCTGCGCTCGGGAGGGACGCCGACGACCAGCCGCAGGGTCCCGCGCAGGGTCGCCAGCCCGACGCCGGGCGGGAGGGCCAGGACCCAGCGGCGCAGCTGTCGGGCGAAGGCGCGGGTGAAGGCGTCGAGCTCACCCTTCGACTCGGCGAGGGCGCGGCCGACCATCCACGCGTGCTCGGTGTCGTCGCTGAGCATGCCGCGGCCGAGCACCATGCGGTGGCGCAGGGGCGCTCGCTCGAGCCGTCGGGCGATGCGTCGAGGGTGCAGGCCCTCGTGGGGTAGGCCGATGGCGTCTCCCACGGCTGTTCCGAGCAAGACCCCTGCGAGTGGTTCGAGAGTGGGCATCGCCGCTGTGAAGAGCAACCGGCGTGCCAGCGCTCGGGGGCGCGCATCGAGAGCCCGCGGTCGCCAACGAGGAGCTTGCGCGCCGATGTGGCGAAGACGGACCGCACCGGCGACAAGCTGTCGACGCCGCTCACACGTCCGGCAGCGTCATGCCCTGAGCCGGCGCGCTCGAGGCCTCGGCCGGCAGCTTGCCCAGGCCCAGCGCCTCCCAGCGCTCGCCCGGCTGGAGCAGCGGCAGCGCCGAGCGAGCCTGGGCGGGCAGGGGCGAGCGGCGCCCGGTCTGCTTGCAGGGGATCTTGCTCATGGCGCGCTCGGCCAGGGCGGTGATCGTCAGGCTCGGGTTGACGCCGGGGTTGGCCGAGATCGCCGAGCCGTCGATGACGTAGAGGCCCGCGTAGCCGAACACCCGGTGGGCCTCGTCGATGACCCCGTCCTTGGCGCTGCGGCCCATGCACGCGCCGCCGAGGATGTGCGCGGTGGTCGGGATGTTGAGGGCGGTCTCGGTCAAGATCGAGCCGGTGAAGCCCTGGGTCTTCTCGGCCATGGCCTCGGCGAGCTCGGTGGCCTCGGGGATGGACGCGACGGGGCACTCTTGGCCCTCGAGGTCGCTGGCCAGGCGCCGGGTCAGGAAGCCCCGGTGGCGCATGCGGAGCGTGCCCTCCATGGTCCGCATGTACAGCAAGATGATGGTGTTGCGGGCCCAGTGGGGCACGAAGTAGCTCTTGAGGAAGCGCAGCGGCTGACGCAGGGAGCGGGCGGCGGCCTGGACCAGCTTGAGGGGGCCGGGCGCGTTGCCGCCGACGTGCGGGGCCATGAGCGTGCGGAAGAAGCCCGAGCCGTCGCCGTAGCGCACGACCTCGAGGTGGGAGTGGTCGTCGGTCTGGTAGATCGAACCAATCGCCACGCCCCGGCTCATGTCTTCGTCGCGGGTGCCCGCGACCACGCCGATCAGCGACTCGGAGTTGGTCCGCACCCGGTAGCCGATCTGGCCCGAGAGCTTGGGCAACGAGCCGCCCTCGCGCAGGCGCAAGAGCAGGTCGACGGAGCCCAGCACGCCGGCCGCGAAGATCACCTTCTTGGCCGTGTAGCGCCCGCGCTTGCGGAACATGTTGAGCACGCCGGTGCCCTCGCGGGTGATGACCTCGTAGCCGGCGGGGGCGTCCGGGTCCTCGGCGCTGGGGTCGGGGGGCAGCGGCCGCACGTCGACCACCTCGCAGTCGGCCCGCAGCTTCATGCCGTGCTTGCGGGCGAAGAACAGGTAGTTCTTGTCGAGGGTGTTCTTGGCCCCGTGGCGGCAGCCGGTCATGCACGCGCCGCACTGGATGCAGGCCGTGCGCTCGGGGCCCTCGCCGCCGAAGTAGGGGTCCGGGTGGGTGGCGCCGGGCTTGACCGGGGCCTCGCCGGCGGGGCCCTTGGGCGCGCCGAAGTAGACCGCGACCTCGGTGGACTCGAAGGCCTCGGGCTGCCCGCGGTCCTCGGCGATCTGCTTGAGCAGGCGGTCGGGCTTGGTCAGGAAGGGGACCTTGCGGGCGCCGAGCATGCGCCGCGCGACCAGGTAGTGGGGCATCAGCTCGCGCTCCCAGCGGGCGAGCTCGGCCCAGCTCGAGGCCGAGAAAAAATCGCTCTTGGGGATGGGCAGGGTGTTGGCGTAGACCAGCGAGCCCCCGCCCACGCCCGCGCCCGCGAGCACGGTGATGTGCCTGAAAAAGCGCATCTGGAACAGGCCGCGGAAGCCCAGCCGCGGCATCCACAGCCACCGGCGCAGGCGCCAGTTGGTCTTCGGGAAGTCCGCGGCCTTCAGCTCGCGCCCCTTCTCGAGCATGAGCACGTCGTAGCCCTTCTCGACCAGGCGCATGGCCGAGACGCTGCCGCCAAAGCCCGAGCCAATGATGATGTAGTCGTGGTCGATCGACGCTGCACTCGCCTCGGGCGCGGCCATTGGGGGCTTTTAGCACCGAATGGCCAGGGCCGACGCGCTATCCTGGGAGAGTGCGTTCCTCCG
The DNA here is from genome assembly GCF_000170895.1 of Plesiocystis pacifica SIR-1. GTDB lineage: Bacteria > Myxococcota_A > Polyangia > Nannocystales > Nannocystaceae > Plesiocystis > Plesiocystis pacifica. The sequence continues at coordinate 78,364 of NZ_ABCS01000019.1, forward strand.
CGCTTCGCCGGTTTTTCGCGGCGCTGATCGCCCTCGCGCTCGCGCTGCCGAGCACGGCCGCGGCCGCTCCCAGCCCGAGCCCGGCGGCCGAGGCGGGATCGCAGCCTTCCTCGTCGCGGACTCGCTCGCCCCGGCTCGGGGGCGCGGGCGCGGTCGAGATCAGCCTGGGCGCGATCATGGGCGCGACGGCGGTGGGCATGGTCGCCTACGCGAGCGTCGAGCTCGGGCGAGCCAACGCGCGGCGGGACTACTGCGCCGAGCCGCCGAGCACCGACGAGCTCGGCGTGTGCACCCTCGATCCGCCGGGCCTGGCCTACGCCGCGGTCGGGCTCGGCTACACCCTCGGGGCCCTGCTCGTGGCGGGCTCGGGCCTGGCCATCGCTCGGGGCGTGCGCGAGCGCAAGCAGCGACGCACGGAGCTCGAGGGCGCGGATGGCCTGGGTGGGGAGGCGGCCATGCGCCACGCGCTGCGCGTGACTCCGTGGTGGACCGCCCGCCCGTCCGCGGCCGCGGGCTGGGGATTTGCCGGTGGTCTCGCCGTAGATCTGCGCTTTTGAGCTCGCCGCGGTCCGAGCTGCTAGCTTCGCGTGGTGACCTCTGACTTCGAGCTCCTCGATCGCTGGCGGGCCGGCGACCGCAAGGCCGGCAACGAGCTGTTCCAGCGTCACTTCGACAGCATCAGCCGCTTCTTCGAGAACAAGCTGGCCGACGACGTCGACGACCTCGTGCAGGGCACCTTCTTCGCCCTGGTCAAGTACGCCGAGGGCTTCCGCAAGCAGGCGAGCTTTCGGACCTACCTGTTCACCATCGCCAAGCACGAGCTCTACCGGCACCTGCGCAAGCGCGCGAAGCAGGGGGTGGACTTCGCGGTGACCTCGCTGGCGGATCTGGGGACCTCGGCGCCCTCGAAGCTGATCCGCGGCGAGCGCAAGCACCAGCTGCTCCTGGCCCTGCGCGAGCTCCCCGTCGAGCAGCAGATGCTGATCGAGCTGCACTACTGGGAGGGCATCGCGCTCGAGGAGCTGGCGACGATCTTCGAGGTCGCGCCGGCCACGGTGCGCAGCCGACTGTTCCGCGCGCGCAAGGACCTGCGCCGGCGGATGACGCGATTGGCCAAGACCGGCGGCAAGCCCATCGGGGTCGACGCGGGACCAGACGAGGTTGGGGCGGAGCTCGGCGGCCTCGACGAGGCTGGCCTCGAGGCCTGGGCGCGGGGTCTGCGAGACGACTGGATGGACGCGGACGGGGCCTGAGGGGCGTTCTCTGGCTGAGTCACTTTTTTCGAAGTTTTTTGCAACGCAGCAGCGAGCCGGAACTCGCGCCCAAACACACGCGCCGGTTTTGTAATGGGGTGGAGGAAGCCGGATGAAAGCGCCGCGGGGGCGCACTTCTGGGGTGAACCGCCACCGACGGACAGCCCCATGCGTACCCCTGCCACCATCGCCACCCTCGCTCTGAGCCTCCTGACCTTCGCCGCTTGCGACAGCGGCACCGAGACCGAGACCGAGGACTCGCTGCGCAGCGTCTACGTCTACAACAAGACCCTGAACTTCGGGCAGTGTCCCACGCACCTGTGCGGGACCAACGCGAGCATCGGCGGCTCGATCTCCGTCAACATCGACGGCAAGGCCTCCAACGCCGACGAGCGCCTCGTCGAGGTCATCGGGCCCGACGACGCAGAGATCGACCTCGAGCTCGCCGGCAACCTGCTGTGGGCCATCGACGCCCAGGGCGACACCCTGCTCGGCCACGACCTCGTCGGCACCGAGATGGTGTTCGAGAACGACTTCTCCCAGGAGCGGACCTCGGTCTACCTGACCGAGTACTGGCCCGAGGGCGTCGAGTCGAAGCTCGTCCCCGGCATGTTCTACCCGACCTACGAGTTCGAGTTCCGCAAGCACGACGAGCCCGAGGAGGTCCGCCACGACCTGTGCACCTCGAACACCTGGACCGAGGACGCGGACCCGAGCGAGCTGCCCTCGAACGACGCGATCATCATCCAGGCCGAGGCCTACGACTGGTTCGGCTTCCCCGTCGAGAACATCGACGCGGACGGCGAGGCCGAGTCCTGGGGGACCATCGGCTGCGCGGGCGGTGCCTTCGCCAAGAAGGTGCTGATGGGCTACGACGTCAACAACCCCGCGCCCCAGGACGTCACCCGCGCGGACAACGACGCGATGATGCACATGCTGACCGCGCGCTACTGCGGCGAGGACACCCACACCGAGATGGGCACGCCGATGTACTGGCAAAACCAAAAGAACTGGTTCCAGCCCCCGGAGGACCTGGAGATCGAGGCCATCTGGGGGGAGGACGGCGCGCTGTGCCTGAACGTCCCGCGCCACGCCGAGCGCGAGGAGATCATCGCGCTGTGCGGGGAGATCCCGACCTGCGACGACTTCGAGCCGAGCGAGCACGCGCTGGTCTCCTTCCACGCCGAAGACCCCGAGTGAACGAATCGGAGGCGACGGTCAGCCACACCATGGCCGGGCCCTCGGCGGCGACCATGGACGCCCTCGAGGCCTGGTAGGCTGAGCCCGGTCGGGCAGCGCGTGGCGGGCGGGGGAAAACGAGGGCGCAGGCAGGGGCGAGCGCGGGGGCCGAGGCCCCAGAGCCTCGAGTCCGCCGAGGGGTGGCCGCTCGGGCCGAGCTTCATCGGGGCGGGCTGGCGCGAGGGCGGAGTGATCGGCGTCGTCGTGAGTCGAAGCTACGGCGAGCGCTGGGCCCTGCTCCTCGCCACCGTCGACCTCGCGGAGGATGGGCTGCTGAGCGCCGAGGTGCTCCGCGCCAGCGAGCCCCGAGCCCGCGCGCGGCTGGATGCCTTCGTTCAGCTTCACGGCCTCGAGGCGTGCGCGCCCAGCCTGGCGGCGCAGACCATCTCCGAGGCGGCCAGGTTCGCGTGGTTGCGGCGTCGTCAACCCCCGAACCTCGCGGTGGCCCTCGACATCCTGCGCGGCATCGAAGCGGATCCCGAGCGCCCCCGAGCTCGCTTTGGCGACCGCAGCATCGAGCACATCCCAGTCGCCGCGCTGTTCGAAGGTTCGCAGGTGCGGATGGCCGTCCCCGAGCCGATGTGTACGGCGACCTGCAGCAGCTTCACCCACCCCAACGCCACGCTGCGGGCGCTCCGGGAGCGCAGCCCGATCAAGTGCGGCGAGCTCGAGCTCAGCTTGCGCGTGCTCGAGCGCCCGCCGCAGCGGACCTTGCTGGACTTCGCGGCCAGCTGGATCGCGACTTCGCTGCGCTGCCCAGAGGGTCCGGCCGTCTCGCTGAGCCTGTTCGACTGCGCCCTGGACTGGGGCTACGAGGACGAGCGCGAGGTGCTCGAGTGGGTCCAGCCCCCGGCCGCGACGACCCCGGCCGGCGTGCTGTGGGAGATGGCCGCGTTCGGATATTTCGACAAGCTTGGGATCGAGGTCGGGCCCGAGACCCGGGCGGGAGACATCGACGCGCTGCTCGAGCGGGCCCAGCCGCGCTGCCCCGACCCGGAGGTCGACCTCCAGCTCATCGAGGCCCTGTGCGAGGCCCACGGCACCCTCGGCGACGCCGTGCTCCCCGACGCGTCTGCGAAGCTGGAGCAGACGCTCGCGCTCATGAACGACGGCAACTGCCGGGAGGTGTTCTTGCAGACGGCCTCCCACTTCACGCATCTTTATTTCCTGACCTCGTGATTCGCGCGGCCCGGGGTATGCTCGGCCATGAGCTCTCCCGAGCCCGCCACCTCGGTCCTCGCCCTCGCTTCGCGCCCGCCCTCCGAGGCCGCCTTCGCCAAGCTCATGGACGCGCTCGCGGCCCAGGCCAAGGCTGGCGAGGCGCTCGCGCTCGCGCCCGTCGAGGCGCAGCTCGACGCCTGGCCCGACGCCGCGCGCATGTGGCGGGTCTGGCAGCCCAAGCACCCCGGGTGGTCGCTGGTCCGTCGCCTCGACCTGAGCCACGCCCACTGGGCCAAGCCCTGGCGCCCGGCGACGCTGAGCTCCGAGGCGGGCGCTGGGTTGACGCAGCTGGACCTGAACCTGGGCTGGCCCAAGCGCGGGGCGTCGGGGAAGGACCTGTGCACCGGGGCCTCCTTTTGGCCGGCCGCCCCGGCCTTGCTCGGGCTGCAGACCTTGAACATCTCCCTGGCGACCCTCGACGAGGTCGCGCTGAAGCTCGGGCGCACCCCGGGCCTGCGCGCGCTCAAGGTCTGGGACGGGGCCGCGCGCGATCGGGCCTTCGAGGTCGACGAGCTCGCGCCGCTGACCGAGCTGCGCCGCCTCGAGCTCGGGCGCTGCGACCTGAGCGATCGCTGCTTGCCCGAGTCGGTCGCGCTCGAGGAGCTGCACCTCGACGCCGTCGCGGGCCTGGGCGGCCTGGGCGGCTCTCGCCTGGAGCGGCTGCGCCTGCTCGAGCTCACCAACCTGGACCTCGGCGGGCGCCCGCTGCCGCCGATGCCGGCCCTCGAGCGTCTGGTGCTCCGGGGCGTCGACGGGGTCGAGGGGGCGCTCGTCCACCTGAGCGACGCGGTCGTCATCGAGGCCGAGCTGTTCCATCCCAGGCACTTCCTGGGCCTCGTCGAGGACCCCCGCCTGCGCGCTCTGAGCTGCTACTTTTGGGACGACCCGGACGCGCCCGCGCCCGCCCTCGGGGCGCTCTCCGGGCTCGAGCGCCTGCGCTACGAGGTCTACATGGAGACCGAGGAGGAGCCCGAGCTCAGCAGCCTGGGAGGGCTGCGGGAGCTGGCCCTGTGCGCGGGGGAGGAGCCCACCGACAGCTGGCCCGAGCTCACCTGCGACCTCGAGCGGCTGCGCGGGCTGACGCAGCTGCGGGCCCTCGACCTCAACCGCCGCAACGTCGCGAACCCGGGCGTCCTCGCCGAGCTCGTCAAGCTCGAGCGCCTCGACCTGCACGGCTGCGAGGGCATCGAGTCCCTCGACTTCCTCGCCAAGCTCGAGCGCCTCGAGGTCCTCAGCCTGCCCTCGACCGTCGAGGACCTCGGCGTGCTCGAGCGGCTGCCCAAGCTGCGCGAGCTCCGGCTCGTGGGGCCCAAGTACGGGGACGGGGAGATCCTCGAAGACTGGAGGCTGCGCGACTGCAGCGTGCTCGGGCGGCTGTCCAGCCTCGAGATCTTGCACATCGGGGACAAGGACGAGGTCGAGGGCTTGGATCTCTCGGGCTGCGTGAAGCTGCGGGAGCTGGAGATCGGCGAGATGGACAAGCTCGAGACGATCACCGGGCTGGAGAGCCTCCCCGCGCTGCGCTCGCTGTCCCTCGAGCTCGGGGAGGAGTCGCCCTACGCCGAGGCCTGGGAGGCGCGCGGCCTGGGCTGGAGCTTCGTGGGGCGCGAGGCCGTCGCGGCCCTTCGAGCGAGCCTGCGCGAGACGCCTCTTTAGAGCGCGTCGAGGGCTCGATCGACCGCCGCGAGCTCCCCGGCGTAGTCCGGGCCCGCGTCGGCGTACCAGACCCGGCTTTGGTTGAGCAGCGTGCGGGCCTGGGCGCGCTCGCTATCGACGGCGATCAGGCTCTCGGCCCAGAGGACGCGGACGCGGGCCAGGTCGCGGTCGAGGTCGACGTCGTGGCTTCGCTCGGTGATGGCGCGGAGCCGGGCCTCGGCGGCGGCGAAGGCTTCGCTGGCCGCTTCGTGGCGGTAGCGCGCGCGCAGGCTCAGGCCGCGGCCGAGCTCGGCGTGGGCGACGTGGCGGTCGAGCCACCACTGCTCCGAGAGCGGCGCGAGCAGGGCGAGGGCCTCGCCAAAGTGGTGCTCGGCGAGGGCGGGGGAGCCGTCGAGGAGCTCGACGTAGCCCTCGGCGATGCGCGCGACGGCGCGGGTGTCCGGGCCCGAGCTGGCGTCGCTGAAGCCCGGGAGCTCGGCGAACAGCGCGGCCGTGTCGCTCGCCGTGTCGTCGTCGAGTTCGCGCTGGGACAGGCGCAGGAAGGCCAGGGCGTAGAGGCACTCGGCGCTGGCCTGGAGCTGGTCGGGGTGAAAGCGGCGGTAGCGGGCGCAGGTCGGCGCGCGCAGCTCGACGGCCTCGGGGCGATCGGCGACGGCGTGGCTGAGCAGCAAGGTCGCGTTGAGGGTCATGGGGTGCGCCGGGCCCAGCTCGTCGTCGAGGGCGCGGACGCTCCGCTCGACGAGGGCCCGGCGGCGGGTCGGCTCGGGGCTGAGCAGGGCGAGGTTCATGGCCACGGAGCTCAGCTCGAGCTCGCGCAGCTCCGGGTGGGCGTCGAGGACCTCGAGGGCGCGGCCGAGGTAGTCCCGGGCGGGCCCGAGCTGCCCGCGGCTCATGGCGACGATGCCCGCGTTGTTGAGCAAGAGGGTGTGGGCGAAGGCGCCGTCGGGGTCGTCGCGGACCAGGGCCTCGGCGAGGGCCAGGTCGAGGTCCGCGGTCTGGGCCGTGTCCACGCCGGGGGCCGCCGCCGTCTCATCAGGGGACACCGTGGCCGCGACGTAGAGGTGCCGCGCCCGGGCCTCCACGCCCACGGCGTGCATGCCCCAGGCGTAGGCCGTCACGCTGGCCTCGCGCAGGGGCGCGAGCGCGCCGGCGCGCTCGTCCATCTTGACGAGCACGCGCCCCGTGAGCAGGTCGAGCTCGGCGAGCAGGGGCGCGTAGTCGAGGGGCTCGGCCTCGCTGCGGAGCTCGCGGGCGGCGGCGAGGGCCGGGCCGTAGCGGCCGGCGCGCTCGAGGGTCTGGGCGTGGATCGCCTCGCGGCGAAGGGTCTCCACGGACGCGGCGAGGGCCGGATCCTCGGGCGGGGGCAGGGCCGCCGAGAGGGCGTCGAGCTCGGCGCAGCGCTGCACCCGGGGGAGCTCGCCGACGAGCTCGACGGCCTTGCTCAGGCTCGCCGGCGTCGCGGCCTCGGGCTCGAGCTCGGCGAGGAGCTCGGCGGCGCTGTCGAGGGCCGAGAGCCGGCGCTCGAGGCAGGTGGTGACAGGGTCTTGCCGGCGAAGGGGCGGCGGTCGTAGAGGGCCTCGAAGAGCGCGGCGCAAAACGAATATTGGTCCGCCGTGGGCCCGACCTTGGCGCGCAGGTACTGCTCGGGCGCCATGTAGGCGGGGGTGCCCAGGACGGCGCCGGTGGCCGTCAGGTCCTCGTCGAAGCTGCTCGGGCGCTCGCCCGTGGACGTGCGCTCGAACACCCAGCCCTCGCCGGCGGGCTGGCTGCCCGAGCGCGCGCTGGGGTTGGCGTCGGGCCGGGTCACGGCGTGCTCGAGGGCGCCCTCGTCTGCGTCTTCATCTGCGTCTTCTTCGAGCCCGAGGGCAGCCCGCCCCGACGCGTCCGGATCGAGGGAGCCCCCGGTCTGCTCGGCGTCGCCTGTCTCTGGCGGGGCGGTCTCCTCCGCACTCGAGCGGGCGTCCCGGGCCAGGCCAAAGTCGAGCACGCGGACCCGCCCGTCCTCGCCGAGGATCGCGTTGTCGGGCTTGAAGTCGCGGTGGACCACGCCGGTCGCGTGGGCGGCCGCGAGGCCCCGGGCCGCCTGCAGGTAGACCTCGAGGATCTCGGACCACGAGCGCCTGGCCTGGCCCCCCTCGCCGCCGCGGGCCCAAGCGCGCAGGGTCTGCCCGACCACGAACTCCATGACGATGTAGACCTGCCCGTCGATCTCCCCGGTCTCGTAGACGGGCACGACGTTGGGGTGGGACAGCCGGGCGAGGGCCTGGGCCTCCCGACGCATGCGCAGGCGCGCGGCCTCGGACACGTTGTGGTGGGCGCGGAGCAGCTTGAGGGCGACGCGGCGGTCGAGCTCGGCGTCGTAGGCGAGCTGCACCGTGCCGACGCCGCCCTCACCGAGGTGCTCGAGCAGCAGGTAGCGGCCAAAGTGGCTCGGCCCCGTGTCCTCGCCGAACATCATCGCGGCCAGGCGCTTGCGCCTGAGCTCGCGGTCCGTCGACGGCCCCTCGTCGCGGGCGGCCTCGAGCTCGTCGAGGCCGACCACCGAGGCGGCGTCGATGCTGGCGTCGACGCCCGCGTCGACATCGGTGTGGGCCTCGACCTCGCTCGTGCTCCCGAACTCGTCCATGGATCGGGGCCTCCAGGCTCACAGGGGCTCGCGCAGGTCGGGGTGGCGCAGCATGACCTCCGCCTGCGGCGTCGAGAAGTAGGCCGAGCTCGGGTCGCTGGCCATGCTGATGTCCGAGCGCATCAAGGTCGCCTCGGGGCCCGTGGCCAGGTGCTCGCCCAGGGACACGTCGCTGTGGTGCAGGCCGAGGTAGTGGCCGATCTCGTGGGCGAGGATCAGGCCGTGGGCCGTGGGCGTCTTGACCGGCTCGGGGGAGCCGTCGTCGAGGCAGGCGCCCGCGGCCAGGACCACCAGGCTCGGGTTGGTGGTCTCGTCGAACACGCCGGGCACGTGGGGGTTGTGGCCGAACAGCTGCGAGGAGCTCCCCGGGGTCTCGAGGTAGACGCAGGGCACGGCGACCACGGGCACGAAGCGCTCGTCGTCCTCGGCCCCGCGCAGGCAGGCGAGGGCCTCGCCGTGGAGCTCGCGCAGGGCCAGCATGGTCGCGTCGTAGCTCAGGGTCCCGACCGCGCCCGTCGTGCCCTCGGCCTCGAGGCTCAGCTCGATGTTGGCCGCGGCGAAGCGCTCGACGGCGACGGCCCAGGCCTCGGCCATGGCCGGGTCGTCCGCGCTCAGGCCCCAGCCGCTGTCCTCGGCCACGAGCATGCGCGCGGCCAGGCGCGCGGGGGCGTCGGGCTTGGGGGCTTCGCTCCACTGTGGCTCGCTCGCAACCTCGACGCGCAGCTGCGTGGCCATGTCGGGAAAGAAGGCCCGCGAGGCCTCGGTCCCGGCGATGCAGTTGCGCATCTGCAGGCGCAGCTCGAGGGTGTCCTCGGCGCCCGGGGGCAGCAGGGGCTCGAGGGTGTTCGAGAACGCGAACACGCCCGCGCCCGGGCCGGCGAAGCGGCGCTGATCCGTGTCGGTGAGCGGGGCGTCCTCGTCGGGGATCAGCGAGCGGTCCGCGGCGATCAGGTGGGCCTCGAGCAGGTCGTGGCACAGCTGGGCGTTGTCGGCCTCGTCGCCGTCGACGGGCGAGGTGCGGATCGCCAGGTAGCGCTGGTCGGCCGGGATCTCGATGGCCAGCGTGGCCGTCGAGCCGTCGTCGGCCAGGGCGACCTCGCCCGCGAGCTGCCAGGGCACCGGGTCGACCGCGCCGTCGGGGAGCTCCACGGGCCTCTCGCAGCCGAGCGCCTCGCCGGTCTCGCCGAGCTCGTCACTGCCCGCGCTCGTCTGGGTGTCGCTGGCGTCGTCGAGGGCCGAGTCGTCGGCGCAGCCGAGCGCGAGCGCGAGCGCGAGCAGCGAGGGCCAGAGCGTGGCAGCGGGGCGCACGAGACAGAGCATAGCGGCATGGCCAGGGGACGATGGCGGGGCAACGAAAACACCCGCGGAGGCCGGAGAGGCCGCCGCGGGTCGGGGGGAGGCGTCGGGGCCCGTGGACCCCCGACTGCTAGCAGCCTGCTAGAGGAAGAAGCTACCGTCGAGCTCCCACTGCGAGCTCCACGCGCCGGCGCTGACGTGGCCGACCGCCAGGGACCCGTACTCGCGGTGGAGGGCCTCCCCGGTCCAGCGGTTGATGATCCGGTAGTGCTTTTGCATCCCGGGCACGGCCACGAGGGACCACTGGCCGCTGTGGCCGTTGAAGCCGTGGTCGGCGACGAGCGGGCCGTTCTCGCGGTGGAGGTAGCTGCCGTCCGAGGCGTTGCGGATCTTGTAGTACTGGGTCCCGCTCACGCGCTCGAAGATCCAGTCGCGCGACTCGTAGCCCGCGCTGCCGACGACGGTGTTGGTCGGCACGCTCGTGGCCAGGCCGTTCTCCTTGTTGATGTACTCGCCGCCGTACCAGCGGTTGCGGATCTTGGTGCGCTTGAACTGCGAGTCGCCGGTGGGGCTGTGGAAGTCCGTGCCGCCGAGGTGCCCGTTTTGGTCGGTGTAGTCGTACCAGACGTTGTCGTTTTGATCGCGGCAGAGGATGTCGTCGCGGCCGTCGCCGTTGTAGTCGTCGATCTGGATCGACGCGCCGGCGTGGGAGCACCAGTCGATGCTCAGGTGGAAGTCCGTGCCGTTGAAGTGGCCGTTTTGGTCGGCGAAGTCGATGTACTTGTTGCCCGCGTCGTGGCACAGCAGGTCGTCGCGGCCGTCGCCGTTGAAGTCGCCGACCATCAGCTTCTGGTCGCCGCCGCACCAGTAGTGCTGGCTGACGTAGTCCGTGCCCGCGAAGTTGTTGCTGCCGTCGTTGAAGTCGATGTACTTCCAACGGTTACCCGGGACGTGGCACATCCAGTCCTGCTTGCCGTCGCCGTTGAAGTCGCCCTCGTAGAGGGTCTCGTCGTGGACCCAGCACCACTGCGCGCCCGGGCGCTCGGAGCCGATCGTCATCACCTGGTTGGCGCTGAAGAAGTTGACGTAGGTGCTCAGCCCGTTCCAGCTGGCGATGGTGTGGTGGTGGTCCTTGGTGCAGTTGGACCAGCACAGCGGCCACGGAATCTTGTACCAAATCTGGAACTTGATGTTGCCCGAGAGCGTCGAGATCTGGGCGCCCACGTCCTGGGTGAAGTACAGGCGCTGGGCGTCGAGGGCCTCGTAGTCCTGGAACTCCGCCGTGGCCGTGAACGGCATCTGCACGTCGATGAGGTCGAGGGTCGCCACGATGCCGCCGCCGATGAACTCGCTGTAGTGGACCGTGGCGCCGGCCTTGGCCGCGAGGTTGATGTAGGGCTGGAACACGCCCTGGAGCTTCACGCCGCGCTCGGTCACGAAGGGGGTGATCGAGGTGGCCTCGGTGTTGACCCCCAGCGTGCCCTCGACCCACAGGCCCGCGCTGACCGAGCCGCAGCCGTCGTCGAAGTTGACCCCCGCGAGGTTGAAGCTCTTGCTGACCGCGAGCTCCGACTGCACGCCGGCCAGATCCAGCATCTGCTGCAGGGTCACGGGCACGCCGTCGGCGATCTGGATCTCGAAGTCGGGGACGATCTGGTTGAACAGCACGTAGGCGCCCATGGCCACGCCGCCGCCGCCCCAGTCGTAGGCCAAGAAGGTGCCGTAGATGTCGACCAGGGTGACGTCGGTGCCGAACACCTTGGCGTTGGAGTAGACCCCGGCCTCGAACCAGGAGCCGGCGCTGTGGACGGAGATGCCCTTTTCGGTGGTCGTGGGGCCGTCGGCGCTGGTGCTCTCGACCCAGGCCTTGAAGGTCAGGTTGGACTCGCCGAAGTTGTAGCCGCTGCCGGCGGACCAGGTCTGCTGCCACACGTCGGCGGGGCGGGACTTGGTCGCCGCGCCGGCGAGCAGGGCCTCGCTGTCCTCGATGGTCTGGCGGGCGACCACGACCGGGATCGCGCCGCAGTCGTTGGCCCGGGCCTCGGTCTCGCCCTCGGCCGCGTAGACGGCCTGGTCGAACTCGGTGCCGAGGCAGGTGACGACCTCGAAGTCGGTGAGCTTGGACCACGCGCCCTCGGTGATCGCCTCGCGGGCCTGGCCCTCGATGAACAGGGCGTCGGTGGTCGCCACGGCGCCGTGGGACTCGACGGGCACGGCGGCGGCGGTGGGCACGGCGAGCTCGCGGCCCTGGCTCAGGTCCTCGATGCGGGTCAGGGGCAGGCCGTCCTCGCTCGAGCCGAGCGGGCGGATGCGGTACTCGATGTTGACCAGGCCGTCGAGCAGGCTCTGGCCCTGGGCCAGGCCGGTCACGCGGCTCTGCGCGGACACGGAGAAGTGGGGCTGGTTGCCGAGCTCGGGGGCGTTGCCGTCCTCGTCGGCGACGGGCAGCACGGCGACCACGCTGTCGAGCTCGAGGCTGTCGAGGCGGGCGTCGTAGCCGGGGTTTTCGTGGACGGCGTAGACGGTCTCGCAGGACTCGCAGCCCTCGGCGCTCAGGGCCGAGGCGGCGACGATGTCGTAGAGCTCGAGGCCGGCCTCGCCAGCGCCCGCGAGGTCGCCGAGATCATCGCGCTCGCCGAGGCGGTTCCAGGGGTCGAAGGAGGCGAACAGCTCGACGTCGTCGCGGCCGGCCAGCTGGGCGCACTCGCTGCTGACGACGAACTCCATCTCCTGGGAGAAGGGCGCGGGCTCACCCTCACCGTTGGCTGCGTCGTGCTCGGCGGGCATGGCCCCGAGCACGCAGCCGGCGTTGCCGTCGAGGGTGCGCAGGCCGACGAGCAGGTCGGTGCGGTAGGACTCCCCGGCGGTCGTGCCGGACACGGCGACGCGCATGGGGTGGTTGACATAGACGGCGCCCTCGGAGCTGATCTCGAGGCTGTCGACGGCGATGCGGTCGCTGCTCAGGCCGTCCTCCGTGACCGTCTGGGCGTCGCCGCAGGCGGTGGCGAGCAGGGGGAGGGTCAGGGGGAGGGCCAGGATGGACAGAGATTTGGTGTTCATGGCTCGAACTCGGTGCGTTGCGCCAGGCCATTTGCCGGGCTCAACTTGCTAGAGATCGAGGGCGCGGCCGCGTTGCGCCGTTTTTGAGGTGTTGCGGGAAACTGAGCGAGAGCCAAGTCAAGGCGCGCAGGCGAATGAAACGTCGAGGGGTCGACACGCGGGCCTCGAGGCCCACTCGGATCGACGTCGGCCAATTGAAAAGAGCGCGCCCGGGGGGACCGGGCGCGCTCGCTCTCGGGAAGAGAGGGGACGGTTGAGTGCCGAAGCTCCTTTCTGAATGCTGCGAGATACTGCGAGATGCTGCGATCAGTTGTTGGCTCGCCAGCGCCCGGGCATGTTGCGGCCGATGGCGGCGATGGCCTTGGCGTCGATGGCCTCGCCGTCGAGCTGGGACCGGAGCTCGTCGTCGAGCAGGCCGCGCGCGTCGGCGTCGCCGCGCTTGGCGGCCTCGCCGAGCAGGGCCATGGCGGCGTGGCGCTCGGCCTGGTGGGCGTCGGGGGCGAGGGAGCCGGCGGCGAGCTCGACGAGGGCCTCCGAGGGCGCGGTCCCCTGGGTCCGGGCCACGGCCGCGGCGGTCTCGAGGGCGGTCTGCCGCACGACCCGCTGCTCGTCGCCCATGGCTGCCTCGAGCCGCGGGAAGGCCTCCTCCGGGGACATCTGGCGCATGGCCTTGGTCGCCGTGGTGCGCACCTTGGTGTCCTCGTGGTCGAGGTAGCGACCCACGGCCGCGCCGAGCTCGTCGTGGCCCGCGTTGCCGGCCGCGGCCAGGGCGACCTGGATCTGCTCGTCGTCCGCGGGCGCGTCGAGCCAGCCGCCGATGATCCCCCGGGCCTCCGCGGCCGCCTCGGGATCGGTGAGCTCGGCGTGCTGCGCGACCGCGCCCAGGGCCAGGCCCATGGTCCCGCGCTCCATGGGGTGCAGGGCCTCGTCGCGCGAGCCCTCGGCGAGCAGCGCGAGCATCTCGGTGCGCGGGGAGTCGACCATGCTCAGGGCGTGGGCGGCCCCGATCTGGTTGGCCACGCTGGACTCGCGCAGCAGCGCCGTCAGGCCGTCCTTGGCCGCCTCGGTGTTGGCGCTGCCGAGGGCGAAGAAGATGCCGGCGCGGGCGTGGGATTGGCCCTCGAAGCTGCCGTCCTCGAGCAGGGCGAGGACCGCCGGGGTCTGCTCGGGGTTGGCCCGGAGCCAGTCGCGGAGCAGGCCGCCGTAGCTGCCCACGCCCTCGCCGCCCTCGAGCATGTCGCGGAAATTGGCGAGGACGTCGTCGAGCTCCCTGCCGACGAGGTCGGGGTCGAAGCGCTGGCTCTGATCCGGGGCCTCGGCGGGGACCAGGCCCCAGCTCCAGCCGCCGTCGTCGAGCTCGACCGTGGGCGCGAAGCCCTCGAAGTCGGCGCGCTCGGCCTTGGTCGAGCGCAGGTGGGCGCCGAAGGGCTCGCCGCCAAAGCGCAGCTCGAGGTCGCGCGCGTTGACCAGGCGCTCGAACCACTGCCCGGGCTGGAGCTGGGCCTCGATGGTCGAGTCGACCACGGTCATGGCCACGGGGGCGAAGCTCGAGCGCACGCTCGCCGCCCCTGGGTTTTGCCCGAAGCTGTGGACCTCGCCGGTCAGCGTGCCGTCGGTCTCGAACGCGTAGGCGGCCTCGTAGCGCCCGGTGGCGTCGAAGCTGACCCCGGTGTAGGTGCTCTCCTCGGCGGTCGAGCGCGGGGCCCAAAAGGCCAGGCCGGCGGCCATCAGCTGCTGCTGCCGGGTCGCGTCGAGGTCGCCCTCGGTGCGCCAGCCGAACTCGCGGATGCTGCAGCGGCTGTCGAGGCGGATCAGGAAGGTGTCGTCGATGTTGGCGGAGGCCTCGGGGGCGGCGGACTCGGGCTCGTCCTCGCCGACGCTGACCTTCATGCCGCGGTCTTGGATGCGCGCGGCGAGGACCGTCGCGCCGTCGTCTTCGGTTGCGAGGGCGACCAGGTCGAGGTGCCACGAGCGCTCGACGTCGTGGATCTTGGCCTCGTCCCGGGCGACCTGCATCTGCGCCCCCTGCTGCTGGGCCATCGCGTCTTGGGCGTCCGCGGCCATCTGCCCAAAGTCGATCTCCACGTGCGTGTGGGTGACGACGTCGTAGGCCATCTGCGTGCCGGGCTCGAAGGTGCACAGGCCGCCCGCGCCGTCCTTGGCGAGCTTCGCAAAGGCCTGACGCTTCGCCGCCGAGCGCTGGGCGGCCAGCGCATCAGCCGCATCCTCGTCGTCTGCGGCGTCCTTCGAGCCCTGCGCGTCGAGGGCCGTGAGTCCACCGACGAGGCTGAGCGCGAGGACGCCCGCGCTGGCCAGACGCCAGCGGCGTCGGGGGGAGGTGCCGTTCGGAGTGGGGGTCGAGGAGTTGGCGGCGGTCATGGTCTTTCTTCCCTGCAGCTCTTGGCCTGCTGTTGGGGTAGAGCGCGCTTGCTCGCGGCCGTTGCAGAAAAGTGCTGGACCAAAAAACGGTGACGTTGCTCACCCACTCCGAGGGCGCTCCCGACCGCGCGAGGGGCTAGGGTCGGCCCCATGCCGTACAAGCTCGTCACGCTCGGAGGAGACGGAACTGGACCGGAAGTCATGCGCGAGGGCCTCAAGGTGCTCCACGCCGTATCGGAGCCCCTGGGCATCGAGTGGGCCATCGAGGACGTGCCCTGTGGCGGGCAGTACTACCTCGAGCAAGGCGACCTCGACTGGCCGTCCGACGCCCCCCAAAAGTGCGACGCGGCCGACCTGATCTTGCTCGGCGCCGTGGGCTGGCCCGACCCCGCGGGCACCGGCGGCCCCGTGCTCATGAAGGACAACAAGATGGCCGGCTTCTCCCCGGTCATCGGCAACCGCATGCGCCTCAACCTCTACGCCAACGTCCGGCCCATCAAGCTCTACCCCGGCGTGCAGCACCGCATCCACGGCGGGCACAAGCAGATCTGGGAGGCCGGCAAGGTCGACATGGTGATCATCCGCGAGAACACCGAGGGCCTCTACGCGCCCACCGGTGGCAAGCTCGCCCCCGGCGGCAAGGCCGACGTCGCCATCGACACCCGCGTGATCACCCGCCGCGCCTGCGAGCAGGTCATCCGCCACGCCTTCGAGCTGTGCAAGCGCCGAAACAAGGGCGCGCCCAAGGACGGCAAGCTGCGCGTGACCGCGATCATCAAGGACAACGTGCTCCACGGCTGCCAGCTGTTCCGCGACGTGTTCTTCGAGATCGGGGCCGAGTACCCGGAGATCGAGAAGGACACGGCCATCGTCGACGCCTTCACGCAGTGGCTCGTGGGTCAGCCCGAGTACTACGACGTGTGCGTGACCTCGAACATGTTCGGCGACATCGTCACGGACCTCGCGTCCACCCTCCAAGGTGGCATGGGCATGGCCGTGGGCGGCAACATCGGCAAGCACAACGCCATGTTCGAGCCCATCCACGGCAGCGCGCCGAAGCACGCGGGCAAGGACAAGGTCAACCCCATCGCGATGATCCTCTCGGTCAAGGAGGGGCTCGAGTGGCTCGCCGCGCGCAAGGACGACGCCACGCTCACCAAGGCCGCCGAGGCCATCGAGGCCGCCGTCGTCGAGGTGCTCGAGAAGGGCGAGACCCTGACCTACGACCTGGTCGGCAACGATCGCGCGAGCAAGTGCAGCGAGGTCGGCTCGGCCATCGCCGAGGCCGCGGTCCGCAAGCTTGGCTGACGCGCCGCCAGCATCGGCGTCGGGCGGGCTGATCCATCTCGGTGAGGGCCTCGACGAACTGAAAGGGCTCGACGACCCCCGTCTCGAGCCCTTTCGGGCGCTCCGAGGTCGACGCGAGGACGGCCGCTTCATCGTCGAGGGGGCGCTGGCCGTCGAGCGCCTGCTCGAGCAGGCCGAGCGCTTCCCCGTCGAGTCCCTGGTCTGCACCCCCAGCCACGGCGCGCGCCTCGAGGCCGCGCTGCCGCCGGGGGTCCCGGCCTTCGTCTTGCCGCGCAAGCGCATCGCCGAGCTGGCCGGCTTCGACTTTCACCGCGGCGTGCTGGCCTGCGCCCGCCGCCCGCCGACCCGCGCGGTGCTCGAGCCGTGGGAGATCGAGGCCTTGCGCCGGCGCGAGCAGGTCACCGTGGTCGTGGCCAGCGGGCTCGCGGATCCGCGCAACCTCGGGGCGCTGATTCGCAACGCGGCCGCGTTTGGGGTCGACTGGGTCGTCGTCGACGGTCGGGGGGCGGACGCCTTCGCCCGGCTGACGATCCGCGCCAGCGTGGGCAACGTGTTCCGCGTGCCCCTGCTCGTCAGCGAGGCCCTGCCGGCGACGGTCGAGCAGCTGCGCCGGGAGCTGCCGGCGACGGTGGTCGCGGCGACGCCTGCGGGGGAGCTCGAGCTCGACGCGCTCGCCGTGGATCGACCCGCGCGGCAGATCGTGCTGGTGGGCAACGAGGGCGCGGGGCTCGACGAGGATGCCCTGGCGCGGGCGGATCGGCGGGTGCGGATTCCGGTGGTCGCGGGGGCGGATTCGGTCAACGTCGCCGCGGCGACGGCGATCTTGCTCTACGCCCTTCGGCCCCGGGGGCTGTAGGTCGGCGCTCGTTGTCGTTCGCCATCCCGGCAGTTTGTTCATCGGTCTAGAGCAGGCCGGCGAACAGCACCGTCCGTGCCCCGCGGGAGGATGGGTATCGAGACCGCTGCGGGCCGATCTGCTCCAGCCAGCGGGCCTCGCCTCGCGCGTCTGGATCGTCAGACCAGTTGTTGTAAGCTCTGCCCATGCGAGCGCGGCTCGAGTTCTCCCTGGACGAGGACCCGCAGGACGACGTCGCCCTGTTGCGCTCGATCGCCGACGAGCTCGAGGCTCAGGGCGAAGACGTCGACAGCCTGCGCGACCTCAGCGAGGAGCTCGAGGCCTACGAGCGCCCCCCAGGGTTGCTGCGCCGGGTCAGCAAGCGCGCCCGCGACGTGGCCCTCAAGCAGTGGTCCCTCGTGGTGGGGGAGTACGAGGAGAGCGTCGAGGCGGCGCAGCTCATCGGCGTCAGCATGCGGGGCGAGCGGGAGCTCAGCACCGAGGAGCGCAGCAAGGTCAAGGAGCAGGTCCTCGACCTCATGCGCGTGGTCCCGGCCGGCTTGATCGTCGCGGTCAACTCCGTCGTCCCCGTCCCGGGCACCTCCGTGTTCTTGCCCTGGGTGCTGATCCGCCTGGGCCTCATGCCCTCGCGCTGGCGGGAGGCCCACCTGCTCGCGCAGCTGCGCAAGCAAGAGGCGCGCCTGCGTCAGGCCGGGCGCACCGACCAGGCCGAGAAGATCAGCACCATCGTCTCCCAGCTCGAGCACGCCGCCGACGAGCGCGAGGCCATCCAGCGCGAGAGCGCCCTGCTCAGCCACTGGGACGCCAACGGCAACGGCGTCTGGGACGACGACGAGCGGGCGGCCTACGACGCCGAGGTGACCCGGGTGCGCGAGCTCGTGGCCAGCCGACCGGGGCGCAAGCGGTGGTTCTTCGAGTACGAGGGCGAGGTCTACGGGCCGACGAAGCTCTCGGACCTGGGCGAGGTCGGCAAGCTCGACGAGCTCCAGGCCAGCTTGCTGATCAGCTTCGACGGCAAGACCGGCTGGGTCGCCCTGGCCGATGTGTTCGGCGCGGCCTGAGCAGGGCGACCTGAGAAGTTGGGTCAAGGGCCGACGCGGACGAGCTGGGTCAGCTCCTCCCGGGCCGCGAGCGCGTCCGCGGCCCCGCCAAAGCCCACGATCACCCGAACGGGCTTGTCCACGGCCAGGGCGGCCTCGGCCTCGGCCAGGGACTGATCGCCTCCGCCGAGGACGAGGAACTCGTCGCACAGCTCGACGAAGTCCTGGGACTCGTCGCCAAAGCGCGAGCCGACGGGCACGACGAAGTCCATGGCCCCGACCTCGTAGGCCAAGGCTCGCCCCGAGGTGATGCCCATGGCCAGGATGCCCAGCTCGACGCACAGGTCGTAGGCGAGCTCGAGGACGCCGTTGTTGGTCGCGCCGCTGGCCATCACCAGCTTGATCCCGTGGCGCTCGCGCGCGGCGCAAAGCTCGGCCTCGAGCGCGGCTCGAGCCGCCGCGACGTGGGCCTTTAGCGCTGCGCCGGTCTTGCCCGTTCGCCGCCAGCTCCCCGCGTAGCCCATGACCCCGAGCAGCGCGAAGCCCTGGGCCTGCTTGTAGGCGGCGAAGGAGGCCGGCGTATGGAACGCGGCCTCGGTCTTGGCCCGCCACGCCTGGGGCTCTGGGGGCTTGGGTGCTCGGCGGCGACGAGGCATGGTGTCATATATACACGGTTGTCGGCGCGAGGCCAGCCCGCCCGTGATCTCGACGCGTTCACTCGCGGTCGTCGGGCATGGTCAGGATCGCCGCGGTCGGCGGACCAGGGGTGTTTGGTGCAAGAAGGCGTCGCTCCAGACCTGCTCGAGCATGAAGGCGGCGACGTCGACCCGGGGGATCGTCGGTCGCACGCGACCGTCGAGCGGGCCGGCCTCGACCTCCCCGGTGCCGGGCTCGTCCGAGAGCCGGGTCGCGCGGACCAGCACGTAGTCCAGGCCGCTGCCGAGGATCACCTCGGCCTGGCGGCGGCTGTCGGTGAAGCGGCGGCGGAACAAGGGGCGAAAGGCGTGGGTGAGGCAGCGGTAGCCGAGGGGGGGCCGGTCGCCGGGGACGAGGATGCTGCCGCTGATCAGCGCGACCACGCGCTCGATGGGGCGACGTCGGGCGACCTCGACGAGGTTGCGGGCCGCCTGGGTGAGCACGTCGTCGGCCGAGCTCGGCGTGTGCCCGAGGGTGCTCAGGACCACGCTCGCGCCCGCGACGGCCTGCTCCATCGCCCCGAGCTCGCAGGCGTCGCCGGGGACCAACTCGAGGCGCGGGTGGGGGCTGGCGAGGGCCCGGGGGTCGCGGACGAGGGCGCGCACGCGGTAGCCCCCGTGCAGGGCGAGGCGCAGCAGGTGCCGCCCCGTCCGACCGGTGGCCCCGAGCAGGGTCAGGGTCCTGGGCGGGCTCCGCCTAGCTCGCATCGCGCCGCCGCTCGCTGGCTCGGGCCTGGCGGCCAAACACGTGGTCGAGGAGCAGGCCCTGGACCGCGGTCGCCTCGACAGCCTCGGCCTGGGGCAAGAGCTCGGGGGCGTTGGTCAGGAACACCGGGCCCGCGTCGAGGCTGTCGGTGACCCGCCCGTGGGAGCCCCGGACGATCGAGGCGTCGAGGGGGATCAGGTCCAAGAGCGCGCGCTGGTTGAGCAGCTTCGAGCGCAGCAGCCACGAGGCGACGCGCAGCTGAGGCGCGCGCAGCTGCGGGTCCACGAACAGCTCGGCGGGGTCGTAGCCGGGCTTGCGGTGAATGTCGACGGTCCGCGCGTAGTCGGGCGCGCGCGCGTCGTCGAGCCACCAGTAGTAGCTGAACCATCGCTTCGCCTTGGAGATCGCCACGAGCTCGCCGGAGCGCGGGTGGTCGAGGCCCGCGGCGGCCTTGGTCGACGCGTCGAGGACCCGCTCGACGCCGTCGAGGCCCTCGAGCAGCGCGCGGACCTTGGCGACGTCCTCGGGGTCGCGGACGTAGACGTGGGCGACCTGGTGATCGGCCACGGCGAAGGCCCGGGACGCGCCGGCGTCGAAGTGCTCCTCGCCGATCTCCGTGCGCGTGGCGACGAGCCCCGCCGCACGCAGGGCGCGGTTGATGTGCACCGGGCCGTCGACGGCCGTGATCCCGTACTCCGAGAGGATCACCACCCGCAGCCCCGCCGCCTCGGCGGCGTCGAGGAGCTCGCCGCACACCGCGTCGATCTCGCGCAGGGCCGCGGCGGCCTCGGGCCCGTCGGGGCCAAAGCGCTGCAGGTCGTAGTCGAGGTGGGGCAGGTAGACGAGGTTGAGGCTGGGCTGGTGGCGGCGCTCGAGCTCGATGGCCGCCCGGGCGATCCACCGCGAGGACGAGATGTCCGCGCGCGGGCCCCAGAAGTTGAACAGCGGGAAGCTGCCCAGGCTCCGGGTCAGCTCCGCGCGCAGCGACCCGGGGGCGGTGTGGATGTCCGGGAGCTTGCGCCCGTCGGCGCGGTAGATGGGCCGCGGGGTCACGGCCCAGTCCACGCTCGCGTACATGTTGTACCACCAAAACAATTTGGCGCAGGTGAAGTCCCGGTCGCGGTCGCGGCCGAGCTCCCACAGCTTGGGGCCCTCGACCAGGGCGTTGGACTGGCGCCACAGCCAGACCTGGGCCAGGTCGCGGAAGTACCAGCCGTTGGCTACGCAGCCGTGCTGGCTGGGCAGGGCGCCGGTCACGAAGGTCGACTGCACCGAGCAGGTCAGGGCCGGGCAGATCGTGCGCAGCGGCAGGGCCCCGCCGGCCTCGGCGAAGGCCTGGAGCCGGGGCGTGTGCGGCCCGAGCAGGGCCTTGGTCAGGCCCACGACGTTGAGGACGAGGGTGCGCTGCATGGGACTCACGCCAGGTTGTCGACGCGCGGGGCCTGGCCGCGCAGCACGGAGTTGCCCTCGAACAGCACGCGCTGGTCGATGCTCGGGGTGGTCGCGACCTCGCGCAGGTCGAGGCGGCCGCTCTGGGCGTAGAAGCGGACCGGGTTGTTCCAGCAGACCTCGGCGATGGCGTCCTCGCCGAAGCCCGCCGCGCGCATGGCATCGGCGGTCTTGGGCACGGCGAGGGGGTCGCTGACGCCCCAGTCCGCCGAGCTGTTGACCATGATCCGCTCGGTCCCGTACTTGCGGATCAGCTCGACCATGCGCTCCGAGCTCATCTTGGTCTCGGGGTAGATCGTGTGCCCCGCCCACGCCCCCGACGCGAGCACGGCCTCGATGGTCTCCTCGGTGTTGTGGTCGACCAGGGCCAGCTCCATGGGGAAGTTCAGCCGGCGCAGGAGCTCGAGGGTGCGCAGGGTGCCCGCGAGCTTGTCGCGGTGCGGGGTGTGGATGAGCGCGGGCAGCTCGTACTCCATGGCCATGCGCAGCTGGATCTCGAAGCAGCGCTCCTCGCCCTCGGTCATGTCGTCGTAGCCGATCTCGCCGACGCCGAGCACGGTCTCCTTCTCGAGGTAGATGGGCAGCAGGTCGAGGACCCCGTCGGCCAGCGCGGCGTGGTTGGACTCCTTGGAGTTGAGGCCCATGGTGCAGTAGTGGCGGATGCCGAACTGGCTGGCCCGAAAGCGCTCCCAGCCGACGAGGGACAGGAAGTAGTCCTCGAAGGAGCCGACGTGGGTGCGCGGCTGGCCGAGCCAAAAGGCGGGCTCGATGACCGCGGTGATGCCCGCGGCGGCCATCGCCTGGTAGTCGTCGGTGGTCCGCGAGCTCATGTGGATGTGGGGATCGAAGTACTGCATGGGTCGTGTCCGGTGGGTGGGTGTATTGCTTGGTGGTGGAGCTTTAGATGGCTTCGGCGCGTTGCTGGGCGAGGGCGAGGACTTCCTCGACCCCCGCGGGCACGCTGCGGTGGGCCGCGGCGCGCTCGCTCGCGTAGCTGTGGACCATGCGCGCGAGCTCGTCGGTGGCGCGCGCGGCCAGGCCGCGGATGCGCGCCACGGGCAGGCCGAGGAACACGGCCTTGAGCACGAGCTGGTTGAAGTTCAGGGCGGGGAAGCGCGCGGCGGGGAAGGGGTTGTCGAGGGCGAGGGCGGCGAACACCGGGGTCGCGTTGGTGCGGCTGGCCTCGATCGCCGCGTCCACGAGGCCCTCGCCGTGGGGCAGCAGGGGCAGCGCGCGCAGCAGGCTCTCTTGCTCGCTCAGCCCGCCGCTGCGCAGCAGCTTGGCGTAGCAGTCCGCGACCTGCGTCGCGCTCGCGCCTTCGAAGGCCTCGCGCACGAGGGCCGCGCGGCCGAGGTCGACGAGCCGCCACGCCTCGCTGGGGAAGGGAGACAGGGGGAGGGGCAGGGGCGCCTCGAGGGTGTCCGCGGGCAGCTGCACGCCGCCGAGCATGCGACCCGAGCGGGCCATGGCCACGCGCAGGGGCGTGTCGGCGGGGAGCGCGAGGGTCCGGAGCCGGCCGAGGCTGCGGCTCAGCCAGGCGTGGGCGGGGTGCCCGGCATGGACCGCGACGAGGGCCGCGGCGAATTCCGAGAGGGCGTGGGTGTCGAGGGGCGTGGTCATGGGAGGGTTCCTTGGGCTGCGCGCTCAGGTCCCCGAGACCAGGCGCTGGAGGGCGAGGGTGGCCATGAACGCGGCCAGGGCTCCGAGGGCCATGGGCAGGCCCACGCCGGTCCCCGCGACCGACGCGAGGGCGAGGGCGTCGACCCACGCGATGCCGGCGATCAGCGCGATCACGCCGCTGCGGATCGAGCCCGGCCGCTGGCCCCGGACCAGGCGCAGGGCTCGGGCGAGCCACAGCCCAAAGCCGACGACGAGGGCCACGCCGAGGGGGCCCTGGAGGAAGACCGAGCCGTAGACCGCGAGGGGTCCGGCGACGCCGACCAGCGGACCGACGCGGACCAGCGCGCTCGAGTCCTCGTAGCGCGCGGCGTAGGTCAACCCGAGCACGTAGCCCGCGAGCACGAGGGCGCCGAGGCCCAGGGCGCCGATCGAGCCCGGATCCGTGGCTGTCCCCGCGGCCGCCCCCGCGCACGCGTAGAGGCCCACGCGGCACATCGCCATGAGCACGGGCGCTGCGGGGTTGCCCTTGTGGTTGCGGTTGTAGAGCACGATGAAGGCGACGGTGGCCAGGGCCGCGAGCAGCACCGCGAGGCCGAGCTGCCAGGCCAGCCACAGGCCCCCGGCGATCAGCGCCGCGGCCCAGCGCAGGACCTCGTCGCGCTCGACCTCGCCGGCGGGGATCGGCCGCTCGGGCCGCTCGCGCAGGTCGTACTCGACGTCGAACACGTCGTTGAGGAACATGCCGCCGATGTAGAAGGCCGAGCCCATCAGGCCGAGCAGCACGAGGGGGCGGGGCGCGAGCTGTCCCCCGGCGAGGACGTAGCCGGCGAGCACGTTGCTCCACACCGTGGGCAGGTTCGAGACCCGGCCGAGCTTCGAGGCGGTGGACAGTTTCATGGCGTGGGGGCTCCGGCGCGGGCGGTGTTCGGGGAGTGGGTGCGGGGCCGGGCGAGGGCGAGGGCGAGCTCGAGCTCCCCGGGCGATGCTCTGGTCCAGGGGCTGCGCGCGCAGCCGCGGCGGCAGCACCTCCCAGGTGTAGGTCTCGACCTCGAAGTGCCGGCACCCGCCGCGCTCGAGGGCGCAGTCGATGACCTCGGGCAGCGAGGCGGCGGTGCTGCCCAGGGGCCCGAAGCCGGCCTCGAAGATCGGCACGTGCACGTGGGCGCGCCACTGCGCGGGCGCGTGCTCGCCCGCGGCTCGGGACCGGACCGCGTCGTGGATGTCGAGGAAGCGGTGCAGCTGGTCGTCGCGATCGCGGGCGACGACCTGGTGGAGGTAGACCGGATCGGCGAAGGCCTCGAGGGCCTCGACGGCCGCGTCGTCGACGGGGTCGAGGACCAGCGCCGCCGAGATCTGGACCTTGGCCAGGCGCAGCCCCGCGTCGGCGATGGCGCGGATCGACGCCCGCGGATCTTCGAACTCGACCGCCGCGTGGCAGGCGTCAAAGCACACGCCCACGTGGGCGCGCAGGGCCTCCCCGGCGGCGGCGCGGGACAGGCCGGTCATCGCCGCGAAGCGAGCCCGGGCCGTTGGAGCTCGGAGCTCGTCGCGGAGGAAGGCGACGAGCTCGGCCGTGGTCTCGAACATGCAGGAAGGCTCGGGCTCGAGGGCGAGGGTGATGTGGGGTCCGCCCGCCTGACGCCGACGCCACAGATCGGCCGCGGCGCTCAGCAAGCCGGCGACGACCTCGGCCCGGGCTTGGGCGCCGCGGGTCTCGGGGCGAAAGCCTCCGGGCACCGTGCTGATCGAGCCCTCGACTCCGGGCGGGAGCAGAGCGCCGAGGATCGCCGCGAGCTGGGCGGTGTAGCGGGCCCGGGCCGGCTCGCGCCAGTCGGGGCGGTAGACGGCCTGCTTGACCGCGCGGCCGTGGAAGGGCCCGTAGGGGAAGCCGTTGATGGTGAACACGTAGAGGCCGCGCTCGGCGAGCTCCCGGGCAAAGGCTGGGAGCGCGGCCGGGTCGGCGAGCAGCTCGGCGGCGGCGCGGGCCGACAGGCGCAGGCCGACGCCGAAGGGCTCGCTCGATCGGCCGAGGGCGCCGCGGACCGCCGGCACGCGCTCGAGCACGGCGCGGCGGACCTCCGCCCAGCGCTCGCCCGGGTGGATGTTGGTGCAGTAGGTCCAGTGCGCCTGGGGCCGGGAGGGGAGCCGCATCTCAGCCCGCCCGCTCCATGCGCAGCCCGGCGATGGCTCCGGCCATGTGGTCGCGGTCGACCTGGTGGACCTCCACGCCCACGCCCAGGGCGCGCAGCATGGTCACGGTCAGCTCGCCGCCGAGGTGCTCGCGGAACTCCTCGAGGCCGTCGAGGACCTCGAGGCCGCCCGAGGGGCCGCGGCGATTGAGGGCCGGGTGCCACAGCGGCAGCCCGATCGCCGCCAGGGTGCGCTCGACCCGGGCCGCGTCCTCGGGGGCGAGCAGGCCCACGCGCGCCGAGTAGCGGCAGTCGATCGCGATCCCGATCGACACCGCCTCGCCGTGCACGAGCCCGTGGGCGCTGAGGACCTCGAGCTTGTGCGCCGCCCAGTGGCCAAAGTCGAGGGGCCGGGCGCTGCCGTACTCGAAGGCGTCGCCGCTGTCGCGGATGTGGGCGAGGTGAAGCTCGGCGCAGCGCTGGATCATGTGGCGCGTCGCCCGGGACTCACCGGAGGCGAGGGCGTCCGCGTCGGCCTCGAGCTTCAGGAAGAACTCGCGGTCGCGGATCAGCGCGACCTTGACGGCCTCGGCGATCCCCGCCGTGCGGTCCCGCGTTTTGAGCGTGGAGATGAAGGCCGCGTCGTTGATCACGGCGAAGGGCGGGGCGAAGCAGCCCAGGGCGTTCTTGCTCCCGAAGCGGTTGACGCCGTTTTTGACCCCGACGCCCGCGTCGTTTTGGGCGAGCACCGTGGTCGGCACGCGCACGACCCGGAGCCCGCGGTGGGCGATGGCTGCGGCGTAGCCGACGGCGTCGAGGACCGCGCCGCCGCCGATGATCAGCACGCAGGCGTGCCGGTCGAGGCGCAGGGCGAAGAAGCGGCGCAGCAGAGCCTCGACGAGGACCGGGTCGTTCTTGGCCGGCTCGCCCCCGGGGACGATCAAGGGCGAGTCGACGAGCTCGAGGGTGTCGGCGTGCGTCGAGCAGTAGCGGTGGATGGCCTCGTGGAGCCCGGGCCAGGCCGTCGCGACGCCGCCGTCGATGACCACCGAGACCCGGTGGCGCCGGCCCGGCTCGCGGCGGGCGACGGCCTCGACGAGGGCGCGGTTGCCCGGCGCGAACATGGCCTCGGTGAACGAGACGGGATAGTCGAAGTCGACGGCGAAGCGTTGATCCACGCCGGCCGCCGCGCGGGCGGGGCTGCGGCGAGCGCGGGCGAGGGGAGTGGGCGAGGGCGTGGGCAGCATGGATTGTCTCGGTGTCAGCGGCCTGTGCGAGCGTGAGGCCGTGGGGCGAAGCTCCCCAGCACCTCGGGGAGTGTTCGCAATGGAGTGTTCACAGTTGGAGTCACGACCCCAGGCAGTTTTTTTCAGCGCACTCCCATCTTTGCGATGGGCTCAAATCGGCCTCGTGACGTCGTTAGCTCCAAAATGGCGCCGCTTCGAGGTGGCGCGAGCTGACGTAACCGCATTACGCACGGATCCGAATCGGTCCTCGGCGGTGAAGGCTATGCGTTCAATGTCATCTTGGAATGACCACGCAGCCCGACGACCCCATGGAGCCCCGCCCGCCCTTCTTCCATTTCTACGAGCGCCGCCGCGACCTGCGGGAGGAGCTCTCCCTCGCGGCGCTGAGCTTCGTCCTCGCCAAGGCCGTGTCCGCGAGCGTCGGGCCGTTCGAGCCGGCGCGCGTCGGCCTCCTCGCCGTGGGCCTCGTCCCCTTCCTGAGCTACGCCTGGATCGCCATCCAGAGCGTCCGCGGGAGCCTCGGCCCCCAGCGCTGGAAGAGCCCGCAGGCCAAGGCCAGGCATCAGCTCGAGGAGCTCGCCCAGTTCGGCGTCCGCGTGTTCGTGGCCCACTACGCCGGGTTGCAGCTGGCCGGCCACGTTGGCGCCCACGAGGGCCTCGCCGCCCAGCTCCTCCCCTTACTGATCTACGCGCTGCAGGCCAAGGCCTACCACGACATGCACGTGGTCCAGCACCTGCGCGGCCACGCGCTGGGGCCTGCAGACCGGGACCTCGCGGCGCGCTGTCGCTCCCTCGATTGAGCGCTTCGGGGGACAATCACGGCCGACCAAACGGGGAGGTCGCGCGCCTGCGCCCCGTGGACCTATGCTGCGCCCACCATGACCGAGCTGCGCTATCGACTGTTGGGGAAATCGGGCCTGCGCGTGTCCGAGATCTGCCTTGGGACCATGAGCTTCGGGACCCAGTGGGGCTTTGGGGCCGACGAGGCGACGAGCCACCAGGTCCTCGACGCCTTCGCCGGGGCGGGCGGCAACTTCTACGACACGGCGAACAAGTACCACGGCGGCGAGACCGAGGAGATCCTCGGCAACTGGTTGGAGGCCGGCGGCTCGTCCCGTCGCGATCGCAGCGTGGTCGCGACCAAGTACACCCTGGCCATGGATCACAGCGATCCCAACTCGGCCGGCAACAGCCGCAAGAACATGGCCCTGGCCGTGGAGGCGAGCCTCGAGCGGCTGCAGACCGACTACATCGACCTGCTGTGGGTCCACGCCTGGGACCGCTACACCCCCTACGAGGAGACCATGCGCGCCCTCGACGACCTGGTCCGCGCGGGCAAGGTGCTCTACGTCGGCATCAGCGACGCGCCGGCCTGGGTCGTCTCGGCCGCCAACGTCAAGGCCGAGCTCAGCAACTGGACCCCCTTCGTCGGCCTGCAGATCGAGTACAGCCTGCTCCAGCGCACCCCCGAGCGCGACCTGCTGCCGATGGCCGAGCACTTCGGCCTGTCCGTGGTCGCGTGGGCGCCCCTGGGCGCGGGGGTGCTGACCGGCAAGTACACCCGCGGCGACGGGGGCGGCGGCGACTCCCTGCGCAAGGCGGCCAACGAGGCCCGCGGCCGGACCAGCGAGCGCAAGCTGGCCGTCGCGCGCACCGTCGACGCCGTCGCCGACGAGCTCGGCGTGACCTCGGCCCAGGTCGCCCTCGCCTGGGTCCGCGCCCAGGGCTACGGCTTCTTGCCCATCGTCGGCTCGCGCAAGGTCGCGCAGATCGAGGACTGCATCGGCGCGGTCACGGTCGAGCTGAACGCCGAGCAGCTCGCCAAGCTCGACGAGGTCAGCAAGATCAACCTCGGCTTCCCCCACGACTTCCTCGCGGCGCCGCAGGTCCTCGACCTGGTCCACGGGGAGATCCGCACGCGCATCGACGGGCGCTGAGGTGGAGCTTCGGGGGCTCTTGGGTGTGCTCGCGGTCTTGGCCGCGGGCGCTTGTGTCGACGGCGCGCGCGAGCTGCCGAGCGCCGCGATCGTCGATCAGCCGGCGGAGTCGGAGGAGCCGCCGCTGCCCGAGCTCGATCCGGAGCCCGAGCCCGCGCCGGTCACGAGCTGCAGCGTCCGCGAGACCCTGCAGATCGGCGAGGGCGAAGAGGCCGGCGAAATCTCGGTCCTCGACGACGGCAGCGTGCTCTTTTCCGCGGGCATGGCCATCGACGCCGACGGCTCACCCCGGGCCTACCACCCTCGCTCCAGCGTCGGCCTCGACTACCTCGCAAACGCCGGCCGCCCCGGTCACTGGTGGGCCCTCGTCGTCGACCCCGACGGCGCGCCCGTGGTCCAGGGCGAGGGCGACCCCGCGCCGGGCTACTACGTCTCGATGACCGCCCTCGAGGATCGCGGCAAGGCGGAGACGGATCCGCGCCGCTACGTCGACGCCGAGCGCATCCCCTACGTCGTGCTCCCGGCGAAGGCCCGGACCGAGATCGGCATCTGGCTCGGCGACCTCGCCCTCGTCGTCGACCCGGAGTCTGGCGAGCAGGCCTTCGCGCTCTTCGCCGACATCGGCCCGAACGGTCACCTCGGCGAGGGCTCGATCGCGCTGGCGAAGGCCCTGGGTATTCCGTCAAACCCCAGGCGCGGGGGAACGGATCGGAAGTTGACCTGGCTGGTGTGGCCGGGGACCGGGGACCACCACCCGCACGATGATGCGTGGATCAAAGAGCAAGGGCGCGCAGCCTTTGAGGCCTGGGGCGGCCAAGCGAGGCTCGAGCGCTGCCAGCTTGGTTCATCGTCCAACCCTCCCGACAGCCCGAGCACCAACTAGGCCCGAAAACGCTCACCTTTGGAGGAGAATGGTCATGGTGTCCGGCGTAGCCGAGGTCTATCGTGAGGCCCGAGCTGTGATGAGCCAGAGCACTCCCGTTACCGTCGACACCTCCAAGACCAAACAAGCCCGGATCTCCATGGGCGTCATGGGCAGCGTTGGCGTTGGCCTCCTCGCCGCCGGCTTCAGCTTGGACTGGGGCT
The DNA here is from genome assembly GCF_000170895.1 of Plesiocystis pacifica SIR-1. GTDB lineage: Bacteria > Myxococcota_A > Polyangia > Nannocystales > Nannocystaceae > Plesiocystis > Plesiocystis pacifica. The sequence continues at coordinate 107,167 of NZ_ABCS01000019.1, forward strand.
TTTTGGGCATGTTCTGGTCGGGGGTGCTGGCCGTCGGCAGCTTGGGCGGCCTGGCCATGACCTTCAAGAGCGGCGGCTTTGCGGTGGCGGCGTGCCCTTCGTGCTCGGCGCCCATGCAGCTGGGCCAGCTGGGCGAGACCTTCCTGCACCGATGTGAAAAGTGCGGCAGCTATAGCCACGGCAAAGACACCATGACCCTGGTCGCCGACGACCACGTGGCCGAGTCGGCGACCTTCCTCAGCCCCTTGAACAACGTCGGCCTGCGCTGGCCGACCAACGAGGCGGGCGAGCTCGCGTGCCCCATGTGCAACGCCGACGCGCAGCTACGCAAGATCGAGCTCGGGGACCTGTCCGCTGGCGCCGCGATCGGGGTGGGCGGGAAGATCACGACCTACAGCTTCGACGTTCCGCAGTGTCCCCAGCACACCGACGGCATCGCGCTCGAGAAAGAGTGGGACCAGGAGGATCAGCCGCTCGTGCTGGCCTTCCGCTCGCGGGCCTACCAGCTGCGCTACAACGAGCTCAACGGGTATTGAGGCCTTTGCCTCGACGCTGCGGAGCGCTGGATCAGCGCCAGACTGATTTGTTCCCGTCCCGGTCAGCAAGCTATGCCTGGCCGGGACAGGCTGATTGGCCGGATGACACGTGTCTTCCTCAACGATAGATTGAGGTGTGGACGTTCCGGAGGAGTACTTTGGCCGCGAGCAGAGCTACCTCAAGCACCGGTTCTTGACCGAATACTTGCGAGCTTGGGCACACAAGATTGGGAGACTAGTCGCAAGGGAAGGTGGCAAGCAGCGGATTTGGTACATCGATGTGTTCGCGGGGCCGTGGCGATCGCAAGATACTGATCTTCGGGATACGTCGATCTACATCGGTTTACAGGCTCTGGAGGAGGCCGCTGAGACTTTGCGGGAACAGGTTGGGGCAGGGATTGAGCTTGGCGCGGTCTTCGTTGAGAAAAGTCCGTCTGCCTTTCGGCGGTTGAAGAGCTACCTCGACGGGAGAGGGGGCGCGGTGGTGACCGACGCCTATCTCGGCGAATTTGGTACCCATGTCCGGGCGATCCAGGAGCTCATTGGTGATGATCCTGCCTTCATCTTCGTGGATCCCACAGGGTTCAAGGGAGTCGAGATGCGCTTCATCGCGCCCTTGGTCGAGCCCCGCTTTCGGGATGTCTTGATCAACGTGATGTTCAATGACGTCAATCGGTGGAAGGACGATCCGCGCGCCTTCCTTCGGGAGCAAATGCGCGCGTTCTTTGGTTTGTCCGACGCCGATCTACCCTCGGGGCTCGGGGAAATCGAACTGATGCGATTGTATCGCGCTCAGCTCAAGACGAGGTGCAACGTTGCGTGGGCTGCGGACATGAGCATCCCGCATCCAACGATCGAGCGGACATGGTTTCGTCTCGTCATCGGCGGCAAACACGAAAAGGTGCTCGAGGTCTTCCGCAGTGCGGAAAAACGAGTGGCCGGAGCGGAGGCGTCCATCATTCGTGAGGGGGCGAGGAGCCGCAGGACGGCGCAGGGCTCGCTGTTTGCGCCGGAGGAGATTGCTTCCACGGAAGACCGGCGCTACGCGCAGCAGCAACAGGCGGATCTGACTCGGGTGGGCGCTGAGTTGAGCAAAGTCCTAGAGCGGGGCCCACTGCGATGGAGTCGAGTCTGGCCGCGCTTGCTGGAGGAACTCCACCTGACCCGTGGAGACCTGAGCAAGCAGTGCTTTCAGCTGTATTCGAACGGGCAACTCTCGGTGTCGCCGACACCGGGGACGAGGCGAAGGACCTTGCACGACGATGACGTGATCTCGCTGAGAGCCAGTGATGCGCGTGGGCAGGCTTGACGATCCGAGCCGTGCGTGATCAGGTGATGCCATGAGCGACGGGAGCACGATCGAGTGGACGGACGCGACCTGGAACCCCGTGCGCGGTTGCTCGAAGATCAGCCCCGGTTGTAAGCACTGCTACGCGGAGACCTTCTCTGAGCGATGGCGTGGCATCCCCGGCCACCCTTACGAGCAGGGCTTCGATCTACGCCTCGTCCCCGAGAAGCTCGCAGAGCCCTTGAGCTGGTCGAAGACGAGGAAGGTGTTCGTCAACTCGATGAGCGACCTGTTCCATTCGGGCGTGTCGGATGACTACATCCGGCTCGTGTTCGAGACCATGAAGGCGGCCGACTGGCACCTCTTTCAGCTCCTGACCAAGCGCGCCGATCGGCTGCAGCAGTTCACGGCCTCGCTCCCCATGGACTTTGTCCAGGAGCACATCTGGCTGGGCGTCAGCGTGGAAGATCGCAAGTACGGCTTGCCGCGCATCGACGCGCTCCGGGGTGCACGCGCGGGAGTACGTTTCTTGTCGGTCGAGCCCTTGCTGGAGGATCTTGGCGCCCTCGACCTCACCGCCATCGATTGGGTCATCGTCGGGGGAGAGAGCGGCCCTGGTGCGCGCCCCATGGAGGCAGACTGGGTCCGCTCGATCCGCCGGCAGTGCCGAGCGCAGCGGGTGCCCTTCTTCTTCAAGCAGTGGGGCGGTATTCGCAAGAAGATCGCAGGCCGAAAACTGGACGGGCGGACCTACGACAACTTCCCGAAGGTCGCCACGAATGCACCGCCTGCTCGCGCCGAGCGGCACCGACGAGCCGCGGAGGTGCGCTCGCACATCGAGGCCGTGCTGAGCTCGCTGGCCCCCGCTGCTTAGGAGCCAGCCTAACCGCCGATCTTGCTCTTCGCCTTGGCGATGCGCGAGTCGGCCTTCGAGTTGCCGAGGCTCTTGGCCTTCTCGTACTGCTCGAGCGCGTCGCGGTAGCGCAGGACCTTGTAGTAGGCGTCGCCGAGCTTGATGCGGTAGCCGCTGTTCTTGGGCGCGGCCTTGACGGCTCGCTCGGCGTAGAGGACGGCCTTTTGGTTCGAGCCGGTGTCGAAGTTGATGTCCGACAGGCCCATGAGCGCCATGGCGTTGCGGCGGTCGTAGGAGATGGCCTGGTTGAACAGGGTCTTGGCCTCGCTGCGGCGGCCGGCCCGGAGGGCGTCCATGCCTTGCTTGGCGAGCTCGGCGGCCTTGTCGGGGTCGCGGGTGGAGCCGCCGAGGGTCTCGTCGTCACCGGAGCCCGAGTTGGACTTCTTGGGTCGACGGTTGCGCTTTTTGGTGCTGGCCGAGTCGATGACCGGCTCCTCTTCGCCGGCCTCGCCGGCTCCTTCGCCAGCCTCGGCGCCTGCGTCGTCGTCGATGATCTCGCCGTCGTCGGCACCCTCGTCCGCGTCGACGGGGGCGGTGGGCGGCGGCGGGGCGCTGGCGACGTTGATGCCGGCTCCGCGAGCGGCGTCGACGGCCCGGTTGCTGGCGAGGGCCGAGCGCTTCGAGCCGGTCTTGCTCTCCTCGGCCTCCATGGCGAGCAGGTCGTTGGCCTTTTGCTCGGCGAGGCCCTTGTCCTCCTCGGCGAACACGTCGAGCCAGCGGGCCGCGCTCAGCTCACCCTCGGTGAAGTCGCCGGTGGAGGCCCGGGCTCGGAAGTCGGCGAGCTCGCCCGCGGTCCGACCCGAGCGCTCGCGGGCCTCGCCGTCCTCGGGCTTGAACAGGTAGGCCATCGCGTAGTAGTCGCGGGCGAAGCCGCGGGCCTCGGGGACGCCCCAGTAGCGGTTGCCCAGGGTCGAGAGGGTGCCGTGGAATTCGTCGCGCAGCTCGACGGCCCGTTCTTCGCCGGCGTCGGCGGCCGAGCCCTCGAGGTGCTCGAGCTCGATCACTTTTTGGAAGGCGGTGGGCGAGTCGGGCTCGGTCTCGGGCGGGTAGACCCACTGGGTCTTCGAGCCGGCCTCGCGGGCCTCGATGGTCAGGGCCTGGATCTGGTCGAGCTCCTCGTCCGTGGGCTTGCCGCCCAGGAAGATCCACGCCAGGAGCACGCCGATGACCAGGGCGCTGGCGGCCGCGATGACCGGGACCAGCCAGCGGTTGCCCTCGGGCATCACGATGACGTTGGGGTTGGGCATCCCCTTGAACAGCCGCTCGCGGCGCTCGGGGTCGATGCCCTCGGGCAGCGGCAGGTCGTCCCAGGGGGTGACGATGCCGGCGGCGATCTGGGCCTCGCACAGCGCGGCCTCGAGGTCGTCCATGTCCTGCCAGCGCGCGGCGGCGTCCTTCTCGAGGCACTTCATCACCACGTCGGCGAGCTCCTTGGGGATCTCGCGGTCGGGGCGGCACTCGAGCAGGGGCTTGGGGGCTTCGTAGAGCTGCTGCTGGAGCAGCTCCTGGATGCCCTCGGCGAGGAAGGGCGGGTAGCCGACGAGGAGCTCGTAGGCCATGCAGCCGAGGGCGTAGATGTCGAGGCGGCCGTCGAACTTGGTGCCCGTGATCTGCTCGGGCGCCATGTAGTGCGGGGTGCCGGCGATGTTGCCCCCCTCTTCGGAGCCCGCCGCGACCATGGCCGAGATGCCGAAGTCGACGAGCTTGACCAGCTCGCGGCCGTCCTCGTTGACCACGATGATGTTCTCGGGCTTGATGTCGCGGTGGACGATGCCGCCCTTGTGGGCGGCGGACAGGCCCTTGCAGACCTGGCGCAGCAGGCCGATCAGGCGCGGGGGCTCGATCCAGTCGTCCTCGGTCTCGGGGACCAGGTCGCCGCCGGGGATGAGCTCCATGCAAAAGAACAGGCGCCCGTCCTCGAGCTCGCCGAAGTCGTAGATCTCGACGATGTGCTTGGACCCGACGCTGCTCGCCGCCCGGGCCTCGTCCTCGAAGACCTTGGCCATGGTCTCCTCTTGGGACAGGTCGAAGCGCAGGATCTTGAGCGCGACCTTGCGGGCGATGTTGATGTGCTCGGCCTCGTAGACCACGCCCATGCCGCCCTCGCCGAGCCAGCGGAGGATGCGGTAGCGGGTCCCGGGGATGACCTTGCCGGGGATCAGGCGGACGCGGCCCTGCTCGCTGCCGGGCTCGGCGAGGCGCTCGATGCCCTGCATCTGGGTTCCCCGGTGCTGCCCGCGGTTGGACTGGAAATCTTCGGCGGTCGGCCGGGTGTCGACCTCGGTGCGCCGGGTCGCGGCGTCCTTGCCCGGAGGCGGCAGCGTGCTCGCATTTGGGTTGACGTCTTCGCGAGCGATTGCTGCGACCGTGGGCGCCGCGGCGCCGCCGCGGACGGGGCCGGGCGGCGGAGGCCCGGCTCCGACCATGGTGCGCTTGGCCGAGGGGTTGGGCGGTTTGGCGTTGAGTTCGGACATCGACGCGTCCTCGCGGTCGCAGCTCGCGAGTGACTGCCATGCTACCTGGTTATCCGCTCGGTGCACACGCTTGCCCCCCGAACGAGGCCACCGTGGTGATTCGGGGAGGTGTCCCCTTTGGCCCCAGGCCGCCGCGCTTGGCGGTCCCTTCGATCACTCCAGGTCGAGGAGGGCAGGGGTGTCGGGTGGCTCCAGGCCAGCGGCCGCGAGCTCGCCGAGGGCAAAAACCGGAACGTGGGGTCGCAGGCCCGTCATCAGGGCCGCGAGGGCGGGGCGGGCCCGAGCGCTGCACAGCACGATCGCCGGCCCTTCGCCCTGGACCCGCGCGAGCACGCGCTGACGCTCCTTGGGGCTCAAGTGGACGCGGGGACGATTGGCCCCAGGCTCCCAGCGTGCGACCAGCAGATCCTCCAGGTCAGGGCTGGCTCGGAGCCAGCGAGGGTCACCGAGCTCACACACGCCAGCGTGCAGCTCTCGCAGCCAGCGATCGGCCAGGGCCTCGCGGGCGAGCTCGGGCCAGCGCGATCGCTCGTTGGGGTCGTGAAAGCAACGCTCCTCAGCCAGGGCGGTGAGCAATGCGGTGACGCTCGGCAGGGGCACGCGCTCGCGCACGAAGGCCCGGGCGATGTGCAGCAGATCGATGGACTCGGCGCAGCGCATGGCTCGACGCACGACCGCCGGTCGGCGCCGACGCTCGCGCTCGATCGCCCCTTCGATGGCGTCGAGCTCGAGGAGCGCGCTCGCGCCCCGGGTGAGGGCGTGGAAGCCCGCGAGCAACCAGGCGTCGGGGTCGTCGGCGGCGCTCGCTTCGATCGTCTCGCGGGCGAGGCTGCGGTCCTCGAGGTCGAGCGCGAGGGAGCGCTCGGGGAGCTCGGGGCGGAGCTCGAGCACCAGGGGCGGAAAGGGCAGGTTGAGGGTCGCGCTGCAGCGCTGGCGCAGGGCCGGGAGCGCGCCCTCGAGGTCCTCGCGCAGCTCGGGGCGAAGGCTCGCGGGCACGCCCACGCGCAGGGGCTCGGGGCTGGCGAGCTTCTTCGCGGCCGCGGGCGCGCGGGTGAGGTACAGCGCGACGAGCAGCAGGCCCACGCCGGTGGTACCAAAGGCGAGGGTCGGCATGCCCGGGACGGCCGCGAGGACCAGCAGCAAGGTCGCCGGGGCCAACAGCATGGGCGCCTCGAGCCAGTCGAACAGCCGCGGGCTCCGGGCCGCGTCGCGTCGATCGACCCGGGACACGAGCATGGCCGCGGCCAGGGCCAGGAGCATGGCGGGGAGCTGGGCCAGGAGCCCGTCGCCGACGGCCAGGCGCCCATAGACGCCGAGGCTCTCGACCAAACCCGCGCCCTGGCGCATGCCGATCGCCGCGCCGCCCACGAGGTTGATCGCCGTGATCACCAGGCCGACGAGCGCGTCGCCCTTGACGATGCGCATCACCCCGTCCATGCGGCCGAAGAAGTCCGCGCGCTCGCCCAGCTCCGCTCGACGGGCGCGGGCTTCGTCGGCGCCGATCTGGCCGCGAGCGCGCTCGCGGTCGATGGCGACCTGCTCCCCGGGCAAGCTGTCGAGGGTGAAGCGGGCCGCGACCTCGGCGACGCGCTCGGCTCCGCGGGCGATGACCAGGTACTGGATCGCCGTGATCACCCCAAACATGACCGCGCCCACGAGCAGGTCGCCGCGCACGACGAGTCCGGCGAAGGCGTCGATGACCCGGCCGGCGTCAGCTTGCGAGAGGATCAGCCGCGTCGTCGAGACGTTGAGGGTCAGCCGCGCGAAGGTCAGGACCAAGAGCAGCACCGGGAAGGCCGCGAAGTCGAGCACCCGGCGGATCTGCAAGGTCGCCACGAGCACGACCACCGCGCAGGCCAGGCTCAGGGACAGCAGCGCGTCCAGGGCCGCCGTCGGCAGGGGCACGAGCAGGCCCACCAACAGGGCGATCACGGCCGCCGCCGGGGCGAGGCCGCGGAGCAAGTCGAGCGTCGGTCTCACACGGCCAGCCATGGGCCGCGGATCCTAGCAAGGTGGCCGCTAGTCCCCGAATTTCGAGCAACTCGGGGGGCTAAGGTTGCGGCTCGGCGCGCCGCAGCAGCACCGCGTGGGTCGTCACGGCCGAGACCGCCGGCAGACCCCACAGCACGTTGCCGCGGAAGCCCACGAACACCGAGCCGGCCGCGGACACCCGGTACTTCTCGGGCAGGTCCTCGCGGGCCAGGGGCGTGTCGTACTGACCGCCGACGATGATCGCCCCCCAGCCGCCCACGTTGACCCCGACGTCCGCCGTGATGCCGACCGGCGAGCGCTGCGGCTGGATGCTCCCGGTCTGGCTCCCGGTCAGCTTGAAGCTCAGCGCCGACGAGAACTCGAAGGCCGGCGACCAGGCCCCGCGGCCAAACCAGTAGCGCCCGGCGATGCCGAAGTTGCCCCACAGGTCCTCGTTGTCGCTGCCGACCACGGCCACCTTGGGCCCGAGGGTGAAGCGCGTGAATTTTTGCTGCCCGATGGTCTCGGTGTGGGCGGCGAAGTTGACCCACACCTCGTAGCTGACCCGGGCCGAGTTCCACTCGAAGATGTCGCCCGAGACGCTGATGTCGCCCTGGCGCAGGCGGTAGGCGTAGGCCGAGGTCGCGAGCAGCTCGACCCCGAAGCCGCAGCCCGGGTCGGCGATCAGGCAGCGCCACTTGGGCTTGCGCGTGTCGAGGCTCGGCTCGTCCTCGAGGGCGTAGCGCTCGCGCAAGCGGGCGACGTCTTCGGGGCCGTAGTGCAGCTCGGCGTCCTCGCCCGCGCTGGCCTCGGCGGGACCTTCGACGGCGCCCTCGGGCGTCGGCGCGAGGGCCAGCGAGGCCAGCAGCAGCCACGCGCTCCCACTCACGATCACAGGGCCACCCCCCCGGCGACGAGCCCGAGCAGGGCCAGGGCGATGATCGGGCCGGTCACGATGCCGTGGCCGCGCATGCCAAAGACCACGCGGCTGTCCTGGTCGAGGAAGTCCCCGGACACGAACAGTCCGCCCCAGCCGCCGAAGCCGAGGCCGAACTCGGCGTGGGTGCCCCAGTAGCGCCCGGAGGCGTTGAGCACCGAGGAGTTGACCCCGCCGATGCTGAAGTCGAGGTGGACCGCGTTGCGCTTTTGGGCCAGCCACAGCTGGTTGACCAGGGCCACCCGGGCGCTGCGGATCGGGCTGGTCTCGGTGATGCCGGCGAAGGTCTCGCTCGAGTCCTGGGTGGTCGCGGTGATCGAGGCCGAGCCGATGGAGTAGCTCCCCGTCAGGCCCACGCCCCAGGGATGCCAGTGCTTGCGGGCGAGGATCAGCGGGCGGAACATCATCCCGCCGCGGACCCGGACCTGGGAGTAGGGCACGTCGAGGCCGCGGTTGCTGGTGATCAGGTTGAGCCCGACGCCGACGTCGGCGTCGGCGATCAGCGACGCGCCGCACTCGCTGTCCTCGACGAAGCAAAAGCGCACGGGGCCCTTGCCGACGGAGGCGAAGGGGTACTTTTTGTCGGGCCGCACGGCGTCGCCGGGGAAGCGGACCTCGGAGACCGGCGCGACCTCGAAGAAGGGGCCGTAGTCCTCGGGCTCCTGGAAGCCGCTGCCCTCCTCCTCGGGCGGGGGCGGGAGCGCGGCCTCGCCCTCGGGCTGGCCGGGCTCGGGCTCATCGGCGTAGTTGGTCAGCGGGGTCAGCCCGCCGTAGCCCCCGGAGGCCGACGCGCCGGGATCGCCGCTGGGCTCGGGCTCCTCGGCGTGGAGCTCACCGAAGCCCGCGTCCGCCCCCCCGCTCTCGGCACCCGGATCGGCGGACCCGTCCTCGACGGGGCCGGCCGCAGTGCCCTCCGCAGGCGGTGCGAAGAGCAGGATCGTCGTGAGCGCGAAGTCGAGCAAGTGGGCGGACCTTCAATCGCCGAGGCCGCTGCATCTTACAGGAACGCACCTGTCGTGCCGGGGCGAAGGGCTGTCCACTCCGTGAGTCCGATCGGTTGTTTTTCACGGCCCACGGGTCGGCTGGAGGGAACGAGCGTGTTCGGCGCCGTGCTTGGAAGTGCGCATGCTGGCACCCAAAGCAAGGTTAGACAGACTTTGTTCAAAAAGTTCGAGTTTTTTCTTGCAACGCGTTTTTCTCAGAACAAAGGGTGAACAGACCTTGCAACGAGTACAGGTCAGCCATTCAAAAACGCGAGAAAAGCCATGAAATTCCACAGCCTGATCAAGACCGCCGCCATCGCCTCTTTCCTGACCATTCCGCTGACCGCTTGCCCGTCCGACGACGGTGGCGACGACGAGGTCGGCGAGGAGGAGGATGACACCGCGGGCGAGACGACCAGCGGCGAAGACACGACCGAAGACGGCTCGACCGAGGAGGAGACGACCGAAGAGGAGTCGACCACCGAGGAGGAAGAGGAGACCACCGAGGAAGAGACCACCGGCGGCGACGAGGGCCGCGTGCGCCTGATGCACCTCGGCGTGTTCCCCGGTGACGAGAACACCGGCGTCGACATCTTCGTCAACGGCGAGGCTCCCGGGATCACCTTCGAGTTCAAGCAGGGCACCGACTACGTCGCCCTGCCCGTCGGCACCTACGACTTCGACATCGTCCCCGCCGGCGGCACCATCGACGACTCGGTGTTCACCGTCGAGGGCTTCGCGATCGAGGCTGGGGTCGACTACGCCGTGTTCGCGTCGGGCTACCTCGATCCGGGCGACGGCGACGGCGAGTTCGGCGTGGCCTTCTTCCCCGAGAACCCGGCCGACATCGCCGAGGGAGATACGCGCCTCAACGTGATCCACGCCGCGGCCCTGGGCGCCTTCAACCCCGTGGACGTGTGGCTCGTGGACGAGAACTGCGACCCGACCATGCCCCTGCTCGAGGACTTCCCCTACCTCGGCGGCGCCCTCGACTTCGACGTGCCCGTGGGGCCGCTGTCCCTGGGCCTCGACGTCGGCCAGGACGCCACCGTCGACGCCTGCTTCTTCGTTCCGGAGCTGCCCGGCGGCGCGCTCATCAACGTGTACGCCGTGAACACCAGCGAGGGCGTCCCCTCGCTCATCGCGCACCTGCCCGACGGCTCCATCGCCGAGGTGAACCCCGAGGGCTGAGAATCGAGACCGACCAACGAAAGAGGGATGCACCGTCGCGGTGCATCCCTCTTTTTCGTTGGGGCTTGGACAATCAGAGCTTCACAGCACTTCGCCGCTCTTGGCGTCGCACTCCGAGCGCGGGACCTTGATCCACCCCTTGCCCTTGCAGTCGTTCTCGCCGGCGCAGGAGTGCTCGATGCCCAGCTCGGGCTTGTTGACGTTGCAGGCGCTCTCGCCCTTGCACTCGTTGATGCCAAAGCACTTGACCACCTCGTCGGCGTTGGCGTCCCCGCCCGCGGCGTCTCCGGGGTCCGTGGTGCCTCCCGAGGACTTGTCGCAGGCGCCGAGGAAGAGCGCGGCGGCGGACAGGGCGAAGGCGGACATGAGCTGCTTGTTGGTGTTGGTCATGGTCGGCTCGTGGCGGGTGCGAACGCAGGGAGTATGTCTGCGCGCGCGCCAAGGTTACGTGGAATTCGCGCGCTGGGGCTCGAAATTCGCGGCCTGCGTTCCGCCGCGGGGTCGAGTTCGCGCTATCTTGATCCTCGGTGCATCGTCGCCCGTACATTGGTCACGGGGTGGGTCTGCGGACCCGCCACTACGCCCGCGCGCTCGCGGGTGCGCTCGACGTCGACTGGGTCGAGGTGATCAGCGAGAATTTCCTGGCCAGAGGTGGCCGCCCCGTCGCCACCCTCGAGGCCGTGCGCGAGCGCATGCCCGTGGTCCTGCACGGGGTCTCCCTGGGCATCGGCTCCCTCGACGCCCCGGACCCGGGCTTTCTCCGGGAACTCCGGGAGCTGGCCGAGCGCATCGAGCCGGCGTGGGTGTCGGAGCACCTGTGCTGGGCCACCCACGCCGGTCACCACAGCCACGCCCTGCTGCCTGTGCCGCACACCCGCGAGGCCCTCGACGCCGTGGTCGAGCGGGTCGCGCGAGCGCAAGACGTCCTCGGCCGGCGGATCTTGCTCGAGAACGTGTCGAGCTACGTGCGCTTTGGCGCCGACGAGATGCGCGAGTGGGAGTTCCTGTCCGAGCTGTGCGCCCGCGCGGACTGCCTGCTGCTCCTCGACCTCAACAACATCGTCGTCAACGCCACCAACCACGGCTTCGACCCCCTCGAGTTCCTCGACGGCGTGCCCGGCGAGCGCGTGTGGCAGTTCCACCTGGCCAACCACAGCGACCGCGGGATCTACAAGTTCGACTCGCACCGCGGGGCCGTGCCCGAGGCGGTGTGGCAGCTCTACCGCGCCGCCCTCGAGCGCTGGGGGCCGGTGTCTTCGCTGGTCGAGTGGGACGAGGAGACGCCGGAGTGGGCGGTGTTGGCGGCCGAGCAGCGCAAGGCGGCGGCGATCGCCCGGGAGCTGTGCGGCGCGGCGGCGGACGAGCGCGAGCCTCGTTGGCCGCCGAGCCTGGCCGGGGCGCCCGCGCCTGCTGCCGCGCCCCGCTCGCCCGCGCCCGAGCTCGCCGCGCTCCAGCAGCACTTTTGGGAGCTCATCACCTACCCCTCGGGCGTCGACGACTACCTCTCGGGGTCCAACGCCGCGACCCAGGACCTGTTCACCGAGAGCTTCGTCGAGAGCCCGAGCTTTCCCCGGCTCGCGCGCATGGAGGTCTACGCCAACGACTACTTTTGGCGCCTCGCGGGCGTGCTCGAGGATCACTTCCCGGTCGCGGCGTGGATGCTGGGCACCGTCGAGTTCCACAACCTGGTCACGGACTACGTCCTCGCCCAGCCCTCGCGGGATCCGGACCTGCGCAACTACTCGGCGGGCTTCCCCGCCTTCGTCGCCAGCCACGTGCTCAGCGGGGCCGAGCCGGAGCTCGTCGAGGTCACCCGCATCGAGCACGACCGCATCCGCCTGTTGACCTGCGCCGACCAGCCCCTGCTGCGCCCCGAGGACCTCGCGCAGCTGCCCCTCGACGCCTGGCCGCGGGCCCGCTTCGTCGTCGCCGAGACGGTCGCGCTGCACCCGACCACGCGCCCCTACACCGTCATGCGTGGTTTTTCTCAGGAAGGCTTGCGGCTGCGGGAGGCCAGGCGTCGCTGCCCGGCCCGGCCCGGGTACACGCTGATCTGGCGCCAGGCCCTGGGCACGCGGGTCCGCGACCTCGACGACGCCGAGGCCCGGGCGCTCACGGCCCTGATGTTCGGCGCCTCCTTCCTCGAGATCTGCGCGGCGGCTTCTGGGGTCGACTCTGGGGTCGGCGAGGCCTCGCCCACGGCCGACACCGAGGCGGGCGCCGAGGCCGACCCGCAGCAAGTCGCGCTGTGGCTGCGCCGCTGGGTCGACGACGAGCTGCTCACCGCGATGCAGACGTGAACGCGGCCAGCACCGGCCGGAGCGCCTCCGCGTCGCGCTTGCCTCGCTCGAAGATCTCCACGACCTTGTCGGGCGAGGTGTAGTCCCAGATCCGGATCGGCAGGGGCTCGGGCGCGGCGAGGTAGAGGATCTCGGCGCCCTCGGGGGTCCGCATGGGGATGCGCGGCGTGGGCTTTTTGTGGCTGATCAGGCACACGATCTTGCGGCCCTCGGCGCGGGCGTGCTTGGGCAGGGCGCGGATCGGGGTGTTGTCGACGAGGCCGCCGTCGAGGAAGGTGCGGCCGCCCTCGCGCTGGATCCGGGTGAAGGGCGGGATCGTCGAGGACGCGACGATCCAGTCGATGAGCTCGGCCGGGCTCTGGGCGTCGTGGGAGCTGAGCGCCCGGTAGCCGAGCCCCGGGGCGAGGTGGCCCGGGCCGTGGAGGTCGCGGCGGCGGCGGGCGATCATGTGGTTGCGCACGGCCACGGCGCTGGTCCGGACCAGGGGGTAGCCCGGCTCGATGTGGCTGATCAGCATGTGCACCGGGACGCTCTCGCGCACGCGCTCGAAGCCCCCGCGCTCGAGGATCGCCGCGATGGTCCCGCGGTAGATGCCGTCGTGGGGGAAGGCGCGGTCGCGGCGGGAGAACACCCGGCGGGGGTAGATGTTGCTCTCGTTGCGGTCGACCTCGTCGAGGAAGACCTGCATGGTCTCGGGGAACAGGCCGGTGCAGCGCGCCAGGGCCATGGCGACGCCGGCACTGACCGCGGACCAGCGCTCGATCGGCGGCAGCAGGTCCTCGAGCACCTCGTAGGCGCCCATGCCCCAGAAGGTCTTGCAGCCTCCACCGGAGAGCACGAGGGAGATGGGCTCCGCCATGGCGGCGCGGAGCATAGCTCGATCATCGGTCGGGATCACCGGCCTGGATCACGAGCTGCGATCACGCGCTGGGGTCGGCGTTGCTGCGCACGCGGCCGGCCGCGAAGGCGCGAGCTCGGGCCGGCTCGCGGAACACGCCCAGGCGCTCGTCGTGCAGCTTCGTGGACAGCCGCCGGACCTGCATCACGCCCGCGGCCGAGCGGACCAGGATCGCCAGGCGGGCGAAGGTCTCGAGCAGGTAGGTCCGCATCCGCCGGGACTCGTGCTCGAAGTCCGAGTCCGAGCGACCGATGGCCTCGCGGCTGTCGAAGAGCACGCCCCAGTGCGCCGGGTCGTCCATCAGGGGGGTCACGCCGCGGAGCATCATGACGACGTCGAGGGCGTTGAAGGAGCCGACCGGCTTGCGCCGCATGACCATGACCGCCTGGCTCGGGTCGAGGCCAATGTCGAAGCGATCGTTGGACTCGACGACCTCGAAACCCGCGAGGGACGAGTGGAGCGACCGCTCGTTCATGCGCGGAGTGTATCAGGTACCGGCCGACCGGCGGAGGCCACAAAGACGGGCGAATTCGCCGCAATTCATGACACTTCGTGTCTGATGGGCGGCGCAGATCCAGGCCCCAAAGCAGTAAGCTCCGCTCCATGCCCGCCCCCTCGCGTCTGCCTGATCGCGCCCGCGTCGTCGTCATCGGCGGCGGCGTCATTGGCTGCTCCGTCGCTTACCACCTCGCCCACATGGGCGAGACCGACGTGGTCCTGCTCGAGCGCGACAAGCTGACCTCCGGGACCACCTGGCACGCGGCGGGCTTGATGGTCTGCTTTGGCTCCACGTCGGAGACCTCCATGGAGATGCGCAAATACACGCGCGATCTCTACGCGCGCCTGGAGGCGGAGACGGGTCAGGCCACGGGCTTCGCTCCGGTCGGCTTCATCGAGCTCGCCAGCGACGCCGATCGCCTCGAGGAGTACCGCCGGGTCTCGGCCTTCAACCGCCACTGCGGCGTCGACGTCGAGGAGATCGGCCCCGCCAAGGTCAAGGAGATGTTCCCCCTCGCCGAGGTCGAGGACGTGCTCGCGGGCTTTTACGTCGAGGGCGACGGTCGGGTGAACCCCGTGGACGTCACCCAGGCCCTGGCCAAGGGCGCGCGGCTCCAGGGCGCGACGATCTTCGAAGAAGTTCGGGTCACCGGCGTGACCCAGGCGCGGACCCTCGAGCTGCGCGGCAGCAAGGTCACCGGGGTCGACTACGTGCGCACCGTGGGCGGGCAGGAAGAGCGCGGGCACATCGAGGCCGAGGTCGTCGTCAACTGCACGGGCATGTGGGCGCGCCAGCTCGCCGGGAGCTCGGGCATCAGCGTGCCGCTGCAGGCGGCCGAGCACTACTACCTGATCACCGAGGCCATCCCGGAGCTGGGCGCGGACTGGCCGGTGATCGAAGACCCGGGCTGCTACGGCTACTACCGCGAGGAGGGCGGGGGCCTGATGATCGGCCTGTTCGAGCCGGTGTGCGCCCCGTGGAAGGTCGAGGGCATCCCCCAGGACTTCTCCTTTGGCACGCTCTCGCCGGACTGGGATCGCATGGGGCCCTACCTCGAGAAGGCCATGAGCCGGGTGCCGATCGCCTACGACACCGGGGTCAAGCTGTTCTTTTGCGGGCCCGAGAGCTTCACTCCGGATCTCTCGCCCATCGTCGGCGAGGCGCCCGAGGTCAAAAATTACTTCGTCGCCGCGGGCCTGAACTCCATCGGAATTTTGACCGGCGGTGGTCTGGGCCGGGTGCTCGCCCACTGGATCTTGACCGGGCGCGCCGACGTGGACATCACGGCGATGAACGTCGACCGCCTCCAGCCCTACCAGTGCACGCCGGAGTACCGAGCCACGCGCACCGTCGAGAGCCTGGGCATGGTCTACCAGTGCCACTACCCCATGCGCTCGATGCAGACCGCGCGCGGGGCCAAGCGCTCGCCTTTTTACGAGGCCCTGAAGGCCCAGGGCGCCTACTTTCGTGACGTCAGCGGGTGGGAGGGCGCCGACTGGTACGCGGGCCCAGGCGTCGAGCCCGACCCGGGGCCGCTGTCGTGGGGCAAGCCGCGGTGGTTCGATCGCTGGGCCGCCGAGCACAAAGCCTGCCGCGAGGGCGTGATCGTCATGGACATGAGCTTCATGGCCAAGTTCATGGTCCAGGGCCGCGACGCCGGGGCGTGCCTGGAGCGGGTCTCGGCCAACCGCGTCGACGGCAAGGTCGGGCGCATCACCTATACGCAGTGGCTCGACGAGGCCGGCAAGCTCCAGGCGGACCTGACCGTGACCAAGCTCGGCCCCGAGCGCTACCTGGTCATCGCCTCGGACACGGCCCACCGCCACGCCGAGACCTGGATGGTGCGCAACTTCCCGGCCGACGCCCACGTGTTCGTGTCGGACGTGAGCTCGGGCTACGCCCAGCTCAACGTCCAGGGCCCGCGCTCGCGGGCGCTCATGCAGGCGATCACCGACGCCGACATGTCCAAGGAGGCCTTCCCCTTCCGGGGCGTGCGCGAGCTGGCGATCGGCTTCGCCACGGTGATCTGCACGCGCATCACCTACCTGGGCGAGCTCGGCTACGAGCTCTACATCCCGACGGAGCAGGCCATGCACGTCTACGAGCGCATCGTCGCCGCGGGCGCGCAGTTTGGCCTGGTCCACGCCGGGCTCAAGGCCCTGGCGAGCCTGCGCATGGAGAAGGCCTACCGCGACTACGGCCACGACATCGACAACACCGACACGGTGCTCGAGGCGGGGCTGGGTTTTGCGGTGCGGCTCAAGAAAAAGGGCGGCTTCATCGGCCGGGACGCCGTCGCGGCGCAAAAGGCCGCGGGGCCCCTGGCCAAGCAGCTCGTGCAGATCCTGCTGACAGATCCGGAGCCGATGCTGTTCCACGCCGAGCTCGTCTACCGCGACGGCGCGTGCGTGGGCTACATCCGGGCGGCGAGCTATGGGCACACCCTGGGCGGGGCCGTGGGCCTGGCGATGATCGAGTCTGGCGACGGCTCGCCGGTGGACGCGGACTACGTCGCGGGCGGGACCTGGGAGGTGCTGATCGGGAACGAGCGCTACCCGGCGAAGGCCTCCCTCGCGCCGATGTACGACCCAAAGATGGCGCGCATCAAGGCCTGAGTGCCGTCATGCCCCCGCGGGCGTCTGGGAGCTGGGGGCGGCTCGTCATGGATTGAGCGACTCGACGTTGACGACCTCGATGTAGAAGATCAGCGTCGAGTTCGGGGGGATCGAGCCGGTCTTGCGCTCGCCGTAGCCGAGCTGCGGCGGGATCACCAGCTTGCGCCGCATGCCGACCCGCACGCCGACCAAGCCGCGCTCGAAGCCTTCGATCACTCGCCCCTGGCCGAGCTCGAACTCGAAGGGCCGGTCGCGCTCGTGGGTCGAGTCGAACACGGTGCCGTCGGGCAGGACGCCCTCGTAGTGCAGGCGCAGCTTGGAGCCCGCGGCGGCCTCGGGTCCTTCGCCGAGGGCGTAGTCGCTGCGCTCGAGCCCGTCGGCGTCGACGTTGACCTGGAGCGCCTCGCCCTCGAAGCCGGCTGGGATGGGCGAGTTCCTCGGCGGGGGCTCGGGCTCGGGCTCGGCGGCGTCGAAGTGCTCCGCCTCGAGCCAGACCGTGGGCTCGTGTGAGGCGGCCTCGGGAGCCTCGGGCTTTGTGGTTTCGGGACCTTCGCCAGGGCTCTGCGTCACGCAGGCGGCGAGCATCAGCGTGCCCAAGAACAGCGGCGCGCGTGCTCCCATGGTCCGAGTCTAGCAGTTCGCCAGGGAGGGTCGGCGAATGGCGAATGGCGAATGGCGAATGGTCAATGGCGGGGTTCGTCTTTCCGCAGCGAGGGCAGGCGCTGACGCCGAGGGTCACGGCTGCGTTGGGCGGGTGTACCCTCGCGCGGTGACCGAGCAGCTGCGCCGCCTCGTCTACGATCACCTCTCCCACGAGAGCGTTCGGTTCCCGGGGAAGATCGAGCCGGGGATCTTGTTCACCGCGGCCCTCGAGCACGGGCTCGGGCTCGCGCACCTCGACGGCGAGGAGCTGTTGGCGGTGGTCGACGAGAGCCAGTACCTGCAAGCGGGCACCAAGGTCATGGGCCTGCTCAACGACTCGATCAAGGCCCGGCGCTTTTCGGGCATGTT
Organism: Plesiocystis pacifica SIR-1; assembly: GCF_000170895.1. Lineage (GTDB taxonomy): Bacteria > Myxococcota_A > Polyangia > Nannocystales > Nannocystaceae > Plesiocystis > Plesiocystis pacifica. Next base: position 124,783 of record NZ_ABCS01000019.1, read on the forward strand.
GATCACGGATCGCCGGATCATCGGCGGCGATCCGTGCCTGGCGATTCCTCTCGCGGACATCGTCGGCGCGCGCACGAGCGGGCGCTTGATCGCCAAGGTCGAGGTCCTCGCCACCCGCGGCAGCCAGACCTTCGAGCTCGAGGCGGCCCCGCAGATCGCCGCGTTGCTCACCGCGATGACCTCCTCGATCCCGGACCGCGAGCGCGTCGGTGTCCGTCGCCCCCTGTGCGCGCCGAGCTCGGGGGACCCCTTGGGGATCAACCACATCTACGACGGCCAGGCGGTCGACGGGCGGGTGACCTCGCTGCTCGGGCTCGCGTCCTTGTTCGCGCGGGCCGGCGAGGACGGGCTCGCGCGCGGCCGCGATCTCGCGTGGCGGGCGATGCTCTTGCAAAAGACCGCCGCCCTCGGCCGCGGCTCCCACGGCGGCTCGTGGCTCAGCCCGCTGCATCGCGGTGACTTCGCGGGCCTGCTGCCGCGCCTGTTCGGCCGACCGACCCAGGCCTGGACCGACCCCCAGGGCGGCTGGGGCTTCGAGTTCGTGGTCGAGGAGAGCGTCGCCGCGGCCACGATGAAGTCGGCGGTCGGGCTCCTGGCCGGAGCGCTGATCGGCGTCGGCGGGGTCGTGCTGCCCAAGCGCTCGGCTCTGCGCGTCGTCTGCTGGGAGCTCGGGCAGTTCACGGCGTTCACGCTGATGGCGACCACGGGCCTGCGCGGGACCAAGGCCGACGGGGAGGATCTGCGCCAGCGCGAGTGGGCCCACACGATGCTCGCGGCCCACGAGGGCCGGACGATCCTGCTGCGGGCGATCTACGGGTGGCAGCACCCCCTCGACGCCCTGCTGGCGGCGGACCCCCGGGCCGTGCTCGCCCACGTCGCCGAGCACATCGGGACCATCGATCTCAGCGCCTTCTTCCCCGAGGTCCCCGCGGATCAGATGATCGCGATCAGCCCCGAGATCGCGGCGATCATGGCCGAGGTCGAGTCCAAGTCCCTCGACGACATGAAGCGCGAGGCTCACGAGGCCTGGCGGGCGGCCCAGGAGGCCGGCACGGTCAAGGCCTTGTCGCGCGCGGCGCTGGGCTTTCAGCACGTGTCCTTGTTTGACGAGTCGATCGCCGCCTACCGAGAGCTCGCGCAGCGCCACCCCGCGGAGGCCTCCGAGGCCTGGCAAGGGATCGGCGACAGCTACCTGCACCGCGCGGACATGGGCGCGAGCGAGGACCTCGCCCGCGACTTCGAGGCGGCCCTGCACGCCTACGAGCAGGCGATGCTCGACCCCCAGGTGACCCGCAGCTACCTCGAGCACAACTACTGGGAGGCCACCAGCGGCCTCGCCAAGCAGCGCGGGGGCGACGAGGCCCGGCGCGTGCTCTCGCGCTACGTCGAGCGCTTCCCCACGGGGGAGCACCGGCCAGAGGCCACGAAGATGCTGGGAGCTTAGAGGTCTCAGCGACGGCGGCGGATCAGGCCGGCGAGGCCGAGGAGCCCGAGCAGACCGAGGCCTGCGGTGCCCCAGCGGCCGGCCCCGTCGTCGACGGAGCAGTGGGCGCAGCCGCCCTCGTCACCGCCCGTCGACGGACCGCCGCGCTTGCCACCTTTGAGGCCGCCCTTGGGCTCGGGCTTGGGCGCGGCGATGGGCCCGGCGGGCAGGGGGCCGACGTCGGCCTCGATGCGCTCGGCGGCGGACTCGGTCACGAACTCGGCCAGGGTCGCGTCCCGGGGCACGAAGGCCAGGTCCTGGGCGACGGCCGGCGGCGCGCTGCCTTCGCGGTTCTCGGGCGGCCCGCCCCAGATCCCGCGCTGCGGCTCCTCGCACTCGATGGGCCCCTCCCACTCGTGGCGGATGATGTAGCGGGCCTGGAAGTTGTTGTACCCGCCGGGCTCCTCGACGGCCCCGCGCTCGAGCTGCCCGTCCTGGACCAGGTGCTCGCGCCCGCCGACGATCGCCGGCGCGGCCTGGAACACCAGGTCCTCGCCCAGGGAGCTCGCGTCGTAGCGCGCGTGCAGTCGGGTGAGCACGAACTCGTTGGGCACGCTCCACTGCCAGTCCGAGGGCACGCGCTGCTTGTCGAAGGCGTCCTGGTAGGTCGGGAGCGCGTCGGCGCCGAGGGTCACGAGCTCCTCGAGGCTCAGGGGCGGCTCGGGGCAGGGGTCGCAGCTGCCCGCGGCCCAGGCGTACTCGGTGACCACGGCCTTGGGGTTGTTGGCCAGGGTGTGGTCGAAGAGGGAGGCGTAGAAGCTGCCGAAGCGCTCGCGGACTTCATTCTTGACGTCGAGGTTGGTGGGGATCGCGACGTTGTCGTAGTTGGCGGTCTCGTAGCGGACCCCGCGGGCGAGGATGTGCACGAGCAGGTCCTGGGGGCCCTGGGCGTTGATCAGGCCCAGGCGCACGGGCAGGGCGAAGTCCTGGGAGTCGTAGTGAAAGCGCAGGGGCGAGAGCTCGGCCTGGCCGTTGGCGTCGAAGGTGACCTTTTCGCTGTCGACCTTGGCGACGAAGAACTTGCTCCCGCTGGCGACGTAGGGTTCGAGCAGGGGCTGGGCTCCCGCGGGGATGTTGTACTGCTCCTGGCGCAGCCAGGTGTCGAGGCCCGTGGACTCCTTGGCCGAGAGGATCACGACCTGGTACTCGCCGACCTCGAACTCGGCCTCGATGGTCACCCCGAGGTCCTTGGGCTCCCGGCCTCCGCCCGCGGGCGCCATCTCCATGGCGTCCTCGACCGTGTCGGGCTCGGGGTAGCCCCAGTAGGGGTTGCAGGGGTCTTGCTCCCAGTACTCGACCAGGCGCGGCGCGGCCAGCTTGTCGACGCGGTCGAACACGTCGGCGGGCAGCACCCGGACGTCGTCCTCGTCGAGGACCACGGGCACGGGGACGACCATGGCGAAGTCCTCGGGCGGGCCCTCGTAGTTGTTGGCCATGGACAGCACCGTTCGCGTGCCGTCGCGCATGAGCACGACCATGGTCGCGTTGTTGTAGAGCTCCGCGTCCGCGCCGGCGACGTAGAAGCCACAAAAGGCGGCGGCCTGGCTGGGTACGAGGGACAGGGTCGCCGCCGCGCTGACACTCAGAGCGAGGGCGATCGCGGAGCACAGGGCGGCGAGGCGGGGACGCGTGGAGCAAAGGCGGGGGCGAGACATGGCGAGGGGCAATCATACGCTCGGGCGCACTTTTGCGGGGGTTGCTGAAGCTGCCGAGTTTGCGAGCTCCCCTCCGAGCGCAACGTGGCGTGAACTCGAGGTGACGGAAACCCGCCGGCCACGACACGAGCGTGCATGCCTTCCCCCCTCGTCTCCCCCCCGCTTCGCACTGGCATCGTCTGCTCCGTCCTCGGCATCGGCCTCGGCTTGTGTCTAGTGTCCACCTCGGCGCGCGCCTACGAGCCCAGCCCCATGGACGAAGTCGCGCCTGGGGCTGGCTTGCCCGGTGAGACCGAGATCTATGGCGGCGAGACCGTCAACGACTGCGGCTGGCCGACGACCGTGTCCCTCGACGGCTGCACGGGGACCCTGGTCCACCCCGAGGTGGTGCTGTTCGCCGGCCACTGCATCGCCCTCGGCGGCGGGGCGCCCAACGTGGTCACCTTCGGCGAGGACTTCAACCAGCCCGCGCGCACGGTCCAGACCACCCAGTGCGGCGCCCACCCCAACTGGCAAAACCCGGGCAACGACCTGGCCTGGTGCCGCCTCGCCCAGCCCGTCACCGACATCCCCATCGTCCCGCCGCTGATGGGCTGCGAGGTCGACCAGCTCCAGGTCGGCAGCGAGGTCACCATCGTCGGCTTCGGCGAGGCCGACGACAACCTCGGCTGGGGCCCCAAGCGCGAGGTCACGACCACGGTCACGGACCTCTACGGCGGCGAGGCCTACATCGGCGGCAACGGCCTCGACTCGTGCCAGGGCGACTCCGGCGGGCCCGTCTACATCCAGCTCGACGACGGCTCCTGGCGGGTGTTCGGCATCACCTCGGGCGGAGGCGCCTGCGGGACCGGGGGCATCTACGAGATGATGCACGTCGGCATGGAGTGGTTCGAGGGGCAGATCGGCCTCGACATCACGCCCTGCACCGACGCCGACGGGACCTGGAACCCCGGCCCCGACTGCGCGGAGGCGCCCTACGAGCCCGGGACCGCGGGCGGGGCCTGGAACTCGGGCTGCTCGGCCACGGACGTCACCGGGCTCATCGGGACCTGCGGGGAGCCCTACGGTGGCGGCGGCGGTGAGGAGGACACCGGCGGCGGCGAGGAGGAGACGACCGGCGGCGGCGAGGAGGAGACGACCGGCGGCGGTGAGGAGGAGTCCGGCGGCGGCGAGGAGGAGTCGACCGGCGGCGAGGAGGAGTCGGGCGGCGAGTCGGGCGGAGAGTCCGGCGAGGACTCGGGCGACGACGAGGTCGGCGGAGACGGGGACACCGCTGCCGACGAGGGCGAGACCGCGGGCGACGGCGGTGGCGCGGACGGAGACCTCGGCGAGGAGGGCTGCAGCTGCTCGAGCGCCGACGCGGGCGGCTCGGGTTCGACCGGGCTGGGCTTGGGCCTGCTCGGTCTGGGCTTGGTCTGGCGACGGCGCCGGAGCTGAACTGGGCGGGG
>NZ_ABCS01000018.1 GCF_000170895.1 Plesiocystis pacifica SIR-1
CTCGTGGCGAGTGGACCGAAGGGGGGGAGGTCGTTCCGCCCAAGGGCGGGCGTGGTGTCGCCAAGGTGCGCCGAGCCGTCTTCAACCTCTGCTTCCGCGCCGGCGAGGCCAGCCGCGGGCGCCTCCTCCAGCCAATCGCTCGAGGGATGTTCTGGCGCCCCTCACACCTCGAGGGAGTCATCGAAGACGCCGTCCACCGCGACAACTACCTCATCTTGGGCGGGCCGATGGCGATCACCTGCCTCGCCGACGCGGTCACCAACATCCTCGATCTCGTCTACGCCTGCATCCACGGCAACTACGCGCTCGCGCTCTCGGACTGGCTCGAGCATCTGAGCGTCAGGCCCTTCGACGCGCGCACATACCCCCCACGACTCGCCATGGGAATGTGGATCATCGCCCATGGTGACGAACTTGAGGCCAGGGGAAGGTTGACCCGCGCTCGCGCCAGCGAGTGGCATCAGCTCAAGCGCCCCCAGACGCTGCCTTCGCCTCCGCCGTGGCCCACCATTCCCGGATCCAGTCGACGGGCTCAGGGTCACGGCTTCAAGGTCAACCCCTTCGTCGCCGAGCGGTTGAACATCCTCCGCGAGTTGCTGACAGGTCAAGTCCCGCCGCGCCCCAAGCCAGATGGTACACCCAAGCCCGCTATCGAAGCGTCCCCCAAGACAGAACTCGCGCAGCCCAACTTTCCCGTGTGGTTGACCGCGGCTGCCTACGAGCGAGGGGGACGCAAGCCGCCCTCCGTGACCCACAATACGACCTACGGCGTAGACCTCGACATGCCGATCCCCAACCTTCCGTCGGCGAAGGGGCGCAACGCGAGCGAGGTGTGGCGGACGTTCGAACTAACAATGACGGCGCTCTCCGAGCCTCGAGCGAACGCCGAGCCGCTCGCCCCCCTCTACGAGATGATCGACCAGATGCGGCTCTCGCTTGCTCGTTCCCAGAGGGTGCGCCCGCAGGACCTGGACTTCCCCTCGTACTACTCCGAGCCCGAGGTCTTCGCCCAGGTCGTGAGTCTCCTACAAGGATTGCTCCTGACCCTACCCAGCAGGCTGTACTTTGCAGATCCTCTGGCCGCACTGGCCGCGGTCGGCTCGGTCTCGGACGCGCTCGGCGGCCCCGAGCATAACGACAGAGTGAGGGTCCACGCGCTCCACTACTCCCTCGAGCTGACCGGCCATCACAATCATGTCCACGTCGACTGGCTTTCGGCCGAGGCGCTCGACGGAGACTTCACCCTCGCCCCCCGCTGGGCTCGCAACCCAGCATTGTGGAAGACGCTGACCAAGAACGAGCGTCGAAGCATCCAAGGTACGCTCGACAATCTCGAGCGCCCCTACTTCATCGCTCGTCGGGCCTCGACTCACGCGGCGGGACAAGCCCTGGACATTCGCGCGCTCAGCAGCCAGCTCGCAACCCAGGCCGATGGGCTGAAGTTTCCCATCGGAGGCGTCGAGGGCATCCGAAACACCGACAACCTCCTGCGTTGGTATCGTCGCTACTTCCGCCGAAGAGGTCGATACGGTTCAGTCGAGTGCCAGCTCCCCCTGACCCGCCCACGCGATGACGAGCAGAGCCCGGACAAGGGGGCCTAGAAGATGCAAAAGTCGGCACCCAGTAGTCTCATGGCCACACCAAGCACACACCTCCTGCTCATTGCCATCGACGCTTACCCCGACCAGCGGGACCAGCTGCGTGGCTGCGCTAACGACATCGTCGCCATCCACGACGCTCTCCTCCCACACCTCGACGCGCGTCGGACCACGACGAGGGTGCTCGCCTCGCCTCACCAGGACACAGACTTCCCACTCACCATCGATGCTCCTGCGACGGCGACCAACATCCGTACGGCTCTGGCCGAGCTCGAGCGCATCGTCGAAGCGGGCGACCGCGTGATCCTTCACTACTCGGGCCACGGCCTCAGGCGCATGTATCGGTCCAAAGGTCACGACCAGGCTCACTACGCAAGTGAGCGTTTGCTGCCCGTCGACTTTCGGACAGATCGCCGCCACGAAATCAGCGATCGAGAGCTCAACACCGCACTCGCTCGGATCTCCGCGCGCTGCCCCAACGTGACCCTCATCCTCGACTGCTGTCACTCCGCGGGGGCCGCCCGCGATCCAGGAGCGGCGGACCCCGAGAGTCGGCCACGCTACGTAGAAGCCGATGAGCTCGTCGAGATGGGCGCACCTGACGAGGTGATTGAGCCAGACTTCGCCCCCGAGCGCGCAGTTGGGGACGGAGAGCTGGCGCTCGCCGCTGCCACAGCGAGCGCCGAGACCAAGGCCGCCCCCCTCGTACTCGCCGCGTGCATGGCTCAAGAGTTGGCCAGAGAAGGTCGGGGCCCCGGAGGCCAAGTGATGGGGAAGCTGACCGAGGCCCTTACGACGGTCCTGGGCGCGCTCTCGAAGGCCGATTTCCAACGTCGCATCTGGCGCGAGCTGTGGCCCAAGATTCTCACCAGGGTCACCGGCCAGCATCCTCGGGTCTACGGACCGAGCGAGCGCCGACTCTTCTCCGTCCACACCGGCGCAGGTGCAGGCGACCTGCTCGTCGAGGCTCAGCCCGCCGCCGCCACCCAGGCCGACACGGTCCAGCGCTTCGATGTCCACTCTGGGCGGCGCTTTGGGATCACCACAGGCACCCGCATCGCAGTCTACGATCCCGAGTCCCAAACCCGCGTGGGCGTCCTCATCGTCGAGCGCAGCGAAGACCACCGCGCCCAGGCCGTGCGCGACCCGGCCGGCCCCGTATTCCCCTTCCCCGAGTTCAGCCGCTGTAGCGTGCTGCGCTACGCTGCGCCCCAGCTCGAGGTCCGCATACTCGGGGAGCTCGACGCCGAAATCCGAGCCAAGCTCGAAGAGGATGGCAACATCGAGTTGGTCGATCCTCGCACGCCGTTGGCCGAAGCCGGCGCCGGCGAGCTCCGCCTCGTCGCCGACCGTGACACTTGGGTGTTGTGGGATGACGACCATGGACCGCCGACGCGAGACATGCCCGAGCTGTTCCGCTGCCAAACGGCGGACATCCCCGCGCTTCTCGCTCACGCCTTGCGCCACCAAGCACCCATTCGCCTGGCTCAACAGTGCAGCGAGCGCGCTGGGCTGCTCACGATGCGCATGCTCGACGCCACGGAGGTCACCACCCCCCAAGACCACGACGGGCCCGAGCTCCCCATAGAGCCCGAGCGGGGCCACTACCGCGTTGCTCATCATCATCCCTTCGTAGTCGAGGTCCGCAACCATACTCTCCGCGAGCTTGAGGTCACGGTCCTCGTGTCCGAGTCGAGCGGCACCGTCCTTCACCTCGATGCCGCGGTGCTCCCCGCCGGGAGCAAGCACCTGTTTTGGCTCAACGGAGAGCTCGGCGCTCCTTTGTGGCTCGACGGGCCCTCGGGGCTCGAGCGCTTTGTCGCCATCGGTACCGAGCGCCGAGAGGCCGATCTCTCCCAACTGGCCACGGCCGAGTCCTTCGCCGAAGCCATCAGCGCCGGCCGGGCTGGGAAGCGCAACGTCGGGGGAGCGCGCAAGCGCGCCTGCAAACAGTCTCCACTCTGGGTCGCCGCCGTGGCAACGATCCACGGGGGGTGACCCTCACCATCCTTGGCCCGAGCGCTCCAGCCATAAGTCATGGCGCGCGATGTGATACGCGGGGGAGCGGAGTCCAGGGGCGATCCCCCCGACGTTGCGCAGCACCTCCCGCGCATCCGCCGGGTCCACGTCTCGGTATCGTGCGATCGCTTTTTGGGTCCAACTCCGCAAATCCACGGGCCCATCGCTGACGACACACAGCACCGTGCCCGGCACCCGCTCCCGTTCCACACCTCGGGGCGACTCGACGCGTACACAGCGGCTCAGTGAGCAACCGAGCTCCGTCCCGTAGACCTTCGGGTCGGCGCCAGGGCTCATGCCCAGCACATAGTCCTCGCCGCTGAGCTCCACGCCCCCCCCGTGGGCCCGGCTCAAGATTGCGATCTGGCCATCTGCGCCAACGAAGAGCACACTCGCGTGCAGGGTGTGCGCGCACCTTCGGCGAATGACGCAGGTCAGACTCTCGCCCGCTTCCAAGAGCGCGCCAGGTTCCAGCACCTCGCCCACGCGCCCATCCCGTACGCGGTGCAAGCTCCACTCATGAGCGTCGCCGAGGCTCTCGGACCAGGGCGGCTGTGCTGGAGCGGCTGCCAACGCAACGACTCGTTGAAGATCACGCAGCGCATGGGCGCGGGCCAGGCGAAGCGCCCCATCGACGAGGTGCGCCGTCAGGCCGTAGACCTGTCGCTTCGACCCCGACAGCTTCCGCGGATCGTCGTAGCGAAGACGCACCACTTCTTCACGGCCTTCGCGTCCCCACACCGCCCAAGGCGTGGACTCGAGCTGCACTCCCTCCTCGGTCCGGCGCAAGGTCGCTATACGATGGACGTCACGGACGGCGCCCTCGCGCTCGTTCAGCTTGAGCTGAGGATAGAGCAACGCACGTTCACGAATGCGCTCGCCCTCGCCATTGTGCCCCTCGAAGCCCACGAGCGCGACCGAGCCCCAGCACACGTCCTTCCCCCCGCGCGCGTACACGGGGACGGCCCGCAAGCCCAAAAGCCGCGTGTCCCCGCTACCGAGCGAGGGCGCAGCGCCGAGCGAGGGCGCAGCGCCGGGATCCAGCTGCAGGCGAGCTTGAGCGCTCGTGACCTCGACGGCAGTCGCGGCCCCAACAGGCCGGATCTGTCGACCGACACAGGCCTCGAGCACGTAGCGGTCTGCTTCTCGGACCCCCGCGAGCCATCCACCACACAGGCGCAAGTGACCTCGCTCCCGCTCGACCTCCATCGAGCCCAGCTCTTCGCGCTCAGCGAGGCCGAAGAGCAAGCGGCGGCAAGGGCCGTCGATGCTGATCCGCTGCTGGGGGTGCCTGCGCGGCGTCATCCGGATCGCCCGGGCGAGGTCTTGCCACGTCGTCCAACCTGCCTCGGCGGCCATCAGCGCCCCGTGCAGGGCTTGGGTGAGGAAGCCGCACGCTCCGGAGCTTCCGCGCCGCGGCACCTCGTAGGCGGACCCACCTGCGTTCGAGGCCAGCAGGCGCACGACATTGGGGTTGGCCTCCGCGTTCTCGCCCTGGAGACGACCTCGCAGCCGCGCCGAGTGGGCGCGCGCGGCCTCAGCCCAGTAGCCTCCGGGAGAGAAGTCGAGGCCCCGCGACCGGGCCCCGCGACCAGTCTGCCAAGCGATGGGCTCGCGAGGTCGCTCCTGCTCACCGACCGACTTGCCCCGGCCGTGGCGGACCAACTGAGCGGCGTGGCAGCAGTCGAAGATCGCCGTCACGTTGACTGTGACCGCAGTCAACTGGGCGAGCGCGAGCGAGAGCTCCATGCTCGTGTAGCCACGAAAGTCATCGACGGAGCCCTCCTCGAAGTCCGCGAGCACCAGGAAGCGCTCGGCCCACGGACCGAGAGCACTCGCGCTGCGGACCATCCTGGTCCGCGCTGGGGGAGGCTCGATCTTCGACCCGTGCCCGGAGTAGTAGATGACGACCACGTCGTCGGGCTGGACGTCCCCGATGAGCTGACTCATCCCATCGACAAGGGCCCTCCGCGTCGCCCGTGGCACCACACAGAGCCCTGCCTCGAAGCCATGCTGCGTCAGGGCCTCGGCCATCAGCTCGAGGTCACCCGCGACGCCGGCGAGATCGGGGGCGGGGGCACCCAGCAACAGCGCGCGCCGGGTAGAGGTCGACTCCTCTTTGCGCGCGTTCATTGGGGTTCCAGGGTGAAGCGGATCTGTCGAACCCAGATCTGAATGGGAGCCGAGAGCTTGGTCAGTGTGCCCACGGGTGCCGCGCGCGACCCAAGCGGGGTTGCGGCATGCTCGTCGTCCAACGCCTCGAGATCGACCAGGTCGAGGCAGTCGAGTTCGAGCTCCGCGCTGCTCACGACGAAGTAGATGGACTCCTCGGTGGGCCGACGCAACACCTCCTCGGCCCAGCTCATCTCAAAGCTATCACCCTCGGGGTTGCCCTTCTCCCACTCCGCGAACAGGTTGATCCCGCCCCGGTTACCGAGCTGAGCGTTGAGACAGCAGGCACGGCCATCGAGTCCCACGTTCACCACACTGACAAAGAGGTGGTTCGCCGGTCGGGCCCGGCGATAGCGAGCCACGAAGCGGATGCTCTGGCCGCTGCGAAGCATCCCGCCGTCCATGAGGGGGCCGGCATCGGTCATCACGGCGAGCTCAACCTCTGGCGGCGGCGGCGGCGCCTCGGCGCACGCGCGAACGAACGCGCGGGCTCGCGTGAGTGCCTCGAGATCGTGGACGACCCAAGGCACCGGGCTGAGGACATCGCCCGCGAGTTCCGCCCTGGGGCTCGAAGGCAGCCAGCGCCGCGCTGCGCCCGTACCCTCTACGCGCAGACGTCCCCGATCGCAGGCCACCCGAAAGGTGGCCCCGTCCGGCTCCACGCTGCGCTTGAGCCAGGGGGAATCGGTGAGCGCTCGGTCGAGCGTCTCGAGCGTGCGCGAGGGCCCAGACAGGGGCTCGAGAGCGACCCTCGACGGCCTGGTGCTGCGCCGCAGCAAGGCAACCGGGCTCTCTCCGGGCTCCAAGGCCACGGTCGCCGAAGGGTCCTCGGCGACCAGGTCCGCGCGCGCGAGCTCGACAGCCCCGACCCGAGCTCCCCCCAAGCGTTGTCCGCGTCCCCGAACGACGAGCTCAAATGCATCCCCCACGTGGATCCCATGGATAGCGCCAGCGAGCAGGCGCAGCTGGCCCTCAGGGCCCACGAGGACGTCGAACTGTCGGCTGAGCTCGACGGTCTCCGTGCCAAAGACCACGCGCCCTCGGGGGCCGATGAGATGTGGGCGCTGGCTCGTTCTCTGGCCCTCGAATTGCGTCTGAAGGCGGATCTCGGGGATCAGCTCGCCCCAGCTCACCCGGTCCCCGCGGTGGCGTCGAAGGGCCCCAACCAGAGCCCGAGTAAAGTCCGCGGCTTGTCCGTTTGGTGGCGTCTCGTAGCTCAGTCGCGCCGCGCTCGTCGCCGCCAAGATCACGGGCTGGCTTCGCTGGACGCCGGAGCCCCCGCTCTCAACCATCGAGTCCTCCGCCAGCCTCGACCAGTCGAGCGCGAGCTCTCCTGGCACGCGAAACTCGTCCGGGATATCGAAGCGCGCGGGGTCGAGGAAACCTCGCCGCCCTTCGTCGGCGAGCCTCGGCATCATCCCGCCCGCGAAGCAGCACTCGAGGATGATGGTCACGTTGCTGCATTTGCGGCTGAGTTGCGTGCCCAACAGGTGGCTCAGCTCGACGTCCAGGACACCTCCGAAGCGATTGTCCTTCGCCGAGTGTCCAGCCTCCGGCACGAGGTAGCGCCACACTCGCTCCGAGCCCGCGAGCCCCGCCAAGGGCCCGTTGAAGCGCGCTACCCCGCCGTGCCCCGTGTAGTAAACCACGACCGTGTCCCCCGGCTGAGTTCGCTCGATGAGCGCAGCCAGCGAGGAGAGGATGGAGGCGCGGGTAGTTGGGCGAGGCGCCACGGCGATTGCCCCCTTCTCGAAGCCGTACTCAAGCAGGCACTGGGTCATCAGCTCCATGTCCGAGTCGATGCCCATGCGGGCGTGGACCGAGGACGCGATCAGCAAGGCGCGCTTGGTCACGACTCAGCTCTTGTCCGGGCCGTCGACCACGGGCTTGATCTCGATGTAGATCTGCTTGGGCTTCTCCTGCGCCGGGTCCGTCGACCCCTGCGGTCGAGCCACGATGTCGAGGGTGTCTCCGATCTCGCCGTCGGTGTAGTCGGAGAACACCTTCCAGACGTGGTTCGAGGCCCGGGTCCAATTGCTGTCCCCCATGAGCTCCCAGGTCGTCCGCGTGGTCCCGTCGTCGTGCACGAAGTCGAACACCTCCACGCGTACGTTGGGGGGGTCGTCCGCTCGGATCTCGAGATTCTCGCCGAGCTCGGTCTCGTCGCGCTTGGTGACGATCTCGAGGGCGCTGGAATTGAATCGCCCGGTCAGCCGGACCGACTTGAGAACAGTGTATTCTGCCGTGGGAGGTTGCGTCGTCATTGCAGCGATCTCGTCGGGAAGTCAGACCAATCGTTCACGCCCAGAGTCTAGAGAGCGCGTGAGCGATGTCTCTGTACCTCGTCAGATGCTAACGTGAACGCTGCGGCATCTCGACCAACGAAGACATCGATGCCGACACGACGCATTCTCGGACGTCGAAGCGGAGCCCGGGGCGCCCCCCTCCGCTCCAAGAGGGGGGAGGATTGGATCCCCGTGAACGAGGACGAGAACGACCAAGCCACAAACCTGCCGACCTACCCGACCCCTGAACCCCCAACGAGTTCGGCGGTCGACGAGTTGCCCATCGACCTCCGCTTCGAGGTCGAGGCGATGCTGGTCGATCTCGATCTCTCCGACTGCGCCGAGCCGTTCCCCGTCGACGAGAGCGGCCGCTTCGAGATCCGGGGCTTGCTCGGTCGAGGTGCCATGGGCGCCGTCTATCGGGCCCACGACAACGAACTCGATCGGACCGTCGCGCTCAAGGTCGTCCAACTCGTCGCCCCTGGCCGCGAGCATCTCCAAGATCGTCTCTTGCAAGAGGCTCGAGCCATCGCCCGCCTGAGTCACCCCAACGTCGTCCACGTCCACGACATCAAACAAGCCTCCACCGGCGAGCGAATCCTCGCTCTAGAGTACATCAACGGGCCGACGGTCCGCAACTGGCAGCGGGGCCGTCCCCTCGACGAAGTCTTGACGGCCTACCTCGGAATCGGGCGCGGGCTCAGCGAGGCCCACGGCGGTGGCGTGATTCACCGGGACTTCAAGCCCGACAACGCGCTGGTCCGAACAGCCGACCAGCGCGTCGTCGTCGTCGACTTCGGGCTCGCCGGGGGTGTGGTGGATGACGCCCGGACGGCCCGGGGGATGCTCTCGCCGATCGAGTCCTCCGGGCTCGGCACCCCCGAGTACATGGCCCCCGAGCAGCACCATCGACCCGCGGACGCCCTGTGTGATCAGTACTCCTTTTGTGTGTCGCTGTGGGAGGCCGTCGACGGCCGCCGTCCCTTCTCCGGCAGGCGCTCGAGCGTCGATGAGGTCCCGCCCGCGCCGCCCGCGATGCCTGCGTGGCTGTACTGGATCTTACGCCGCGGCCTGAGCTGGGAGCCTAGCGATCGCTTCCCGAACATGGCGACCCTCGTCCGCCAGCTCGAGCGCGGGATCGCCCTTCGCCGCTTCTCTCGGTGGGCACTGGTCGTCGCTTCGTTGCTGCTGTGCTCTGCCGGGATCGCTCGGGCTCTCCAGCCGCCTCCTTGTGCAGACGCAGACGCGGTCATGCGCGAGCTGTGGACCCCCGAGACTCGCGCGCGTCTCGACTCCGATCTGCGAGGCCTCGGCGCCCCTTGGGCCCCGCGCGCGGCCGACCATGTCCTTGCCATCCTCGACAACGCGTCGCGACGCTGGTCGTGGGAGGCCGTGCAGCTGTGCGAAGCCGAGCTCGACGAGGGACGCAGCGCCGAGCTCGATCGCCGCCGCGGCTGCCTCGAGCAGTGGAAGGGACACTTTCGCAGCAGCCTCGAGGCCCTGAGCGAGGATCACGCTTCGGCCGAACATCTCGTCGAGCTGCTCGCGCCGGTCGCCGCTGGTGCGGACCTGTGTCAGCTGCCCCCGCCGCCCATCGACGCCGGCATGACCGCGCGCCTCGCCCGGATCGAGTCCCGTGTGGTCCTGCGCGACTTCGCTCGCGCTCGAGACGAGGCCGACGAGGCTGTGCGCCTCGCCCACGGCGCCCCGCCTTGCCTCGAGGGCGGCGCCCACTCGAGCGAGGCCGCCGCGGCAAACTTCGAGCTTGGCTACGCCTCGACCAAACTCGAGCGATGGACCGAAGCGACCGATGTCCTGGCTCTCGCTTCTGAACACGCCCTGGGTTGCCAAGACTGGTCTCGAGCCTTCGACATACGCCTGTACCAGAGCTACGCAGAGATCCACGCCAATCCGACCCAACTGGCCTTAGCCCTCGCACGCCTCGACGACGCCCGGGCGCTCTTGGGCCCGCGGGCCTCCGAAGGCGCAGACAACCTCGACCTCGCCGATCTCGAGCGCATGCGCGGCATCGTGCTCGCCGCCGCGGCCGAGCCCGACTTCGAGGCATCGCGGCGAGCTCTCGCGCGCGCCCGGGTCATGCTCGACCGCCTCGAGGCCCCCTTGTACTACCGTGTCCGAGTCCGTCAAAATCTGGGCTGGGTCGAGCAACTTGCTCGGCGCCACGCCCAGGCCGAGGTCGCCTACGGCCAAGCGCTCAGCTTGCTTGACGCCGAGCTCGGCCCCTCACACCCCGAGAGCCAGGCTTTGCGCGCCCTCGTCGACCTCAACCGAGGGCTAATGGCGCTCCGCGAAGGAGCGTTCGAGGAGGCGGAGCGGGCCTTCACGAACGCCGCCGCCCGAGGGGACCTCGTCGTCGTCGCCAAAGCCTACTCGAGCGCGGTCCAGACGATCACCAAGGCCGGGGAGCCCAAGGCCGCCGTCCCCCTGCTTCGCCACCACCAAGCGTGGTTGGCGGAGCAGATCGATCTGCCCGACGCAGTCCGGGCCGAGTCCCTCTACACGTCGGGTCAAGCTCTGACCCAAGCTAGCCTCAGCGAGGACGGGGGCGTTGAGTCCGAAGAAGACTTCGAACAGGGCCTGGGGTGGCTGCGAGAGGCCGCTCGACTGTGGTCCGGCTCGAGCCCCGTCAACGCCCAAACTGTCCAACTGATCGTCGCCTCGAGCCTCTACGAGGCCATGCGCTACGACGAAGCGAGGGAGGCGCTCGACCTCGTTTCAATGTCGGAACTCCCAGAGGGCCTCGCCAACACTGTTTCCGAGCTCCGAGATTTAATCGACGGCGCAGAGTGAACGATCGGGGCCCAACCCCAACTCCTGTTACTGCCGGACAGTCATCCCATCTCGGGCCGACTCGCCAGCGCAGGAAGATCCGATGCCTCGACGCGCCCCCTCCGAATCTCCCACTCCCTGCGATATCTCCACCGAAGTACTAAGCCTGCGGCTGGTCGGTGCTACGATGTCGCCGATGCAGCTGTCCAAACTCGGCGACATCGAACTCGTCGAGCTGTGGTCCAAGGGCAACCGCGAGGCAGGCAACCGTCTCGTCAAGCGTTACTACGCCGAGGTCACCCGCTACTTCATGAACGCGGTCGATGACGACAATCGCCGCGATCTGACCCAGAGGACCTTCGCCGAGCTGTGCAAGAGCTATCAGCGCTTCAAGGGCGACGCGAGCTTTCGCTCGTACCTATTCGGCATCTCTCGCAACGTGCTCAACGCCTTTCTACGCGAGCGCTACAGGCGGCGTGAGCACTTCGACCCCATGGTCCACACCGTCGAGGATGCGGGTCAGCGCACCCCCTCACGTGCCTTCTCGTCACTCATTCGGCACGAGGCCCTCGTCCATTGTCTGCGTGCGCTCCCAGTAGAGCACAAACAGCTACTCGAGCTCTACTACTGGCACAACTTGACGGCAGACGAACTCGCGGTGGTCTTTGATGTCCCCGCGCCGACCATCCGCACGCGGGTCCACAACCTCAAGCGCCGTCTCAAGTCCAAGATCGCTGAGCACGAACCCACGCTCGCCAACGTCAACATCGAGCAACAGCTGGAGTCGATCCGCCGGTTGCTCGGCTTTGGCCCGAACGCCATGGACCAGCGCCCGCCCCTCGGGGCGCCCAACGACTGAGCGGCCCCTCTGGCCCGCCGCGCGCTTTCGGCTACGACCCCACGACGCACTTCTCGGCCCCCCGACTTCGGAGGCTAAGCCGAGGATAATGCCCAGCTGCGCCAACTTCGAGCCAGCTCCCCCAGGTATGGGCCTCGATGATGAACGATTGACCTCGCCTACCAACTACCCCGGCGCAGACCAAGCTGGACTCGGTCGCGGCCCAATCAAGCATGGACACGAACTATAAGGCATTGCTAATCGGCAACGGTCACTTCGACGACGCCGAGCTCGATGATCTTCGCGGGCCCCTCAACGATCTCGAGGCCCTCGAACTCGCGCTGACCTCCCCGGACACCGGGCTCTTCGCTCCCTCGGCCGTGCAGGTACTCCGCGACCGAGAGCGGCGCGAGGTCGCCCTCGAGGTCGAGCGCTTCTTCGTGAACGCTCGGCGTGACGACACCTTGCTCTTCTACTACTCAGGGCACGGCAAGCTGACCCCTGCGCAGCGCTTTTACTTTTGCGTCCGCGACACGATCAACCGCTTCCTCGAGTCAACGGCCCTCAGTCGAGACACCGTGCTCAGCGCAATCGAGCATTGTCGGAGCGATCGCATCGTCATGGTCCTCGACTGCTGCCACGCAGCCGGCTTCGGCTTCAAGGGCGGCGAGACCCAGGTCCCCTTCGAGCTCCCCAATCGAGGCAGCTACTTCATGTACGCCACGGGCAAGAACTCCGTGGCCCTCGACGCCGAGCTCAGCCCCTTCACTCAGGTCTTTGTCGAGGCCCTCACCCATGCCGGCGGTGACCGGGATCTCGACGGCTACGTCAGCGTCGACGAGATCTATGACTACGCCCAGCGCGAGCTCTTTGTCCGCTTCGATCAAAAGTCGACCAAGAGCGAGGTCGGTGATGTGGCGAGCCTGCCCCTGGTTCGCTCGTCCGCGATGCGAGCGCCCGTCCTCGCCCTGTCCCGCACGTCCATCGAGCTCTTCGACGTAGAGGCGCGCAACACCATCGAGGAGGTCGTGTCCGTCGAGAACCGTGGCGGTGGACAACTCGACTGGAGCGCGCTGAGCCAGGTCAACTGGATCGAGGTCGTCGAAGAGGAGACACAACTACGCCTACAGATCCGGCCCTTGGCCGAGCCCGCCCGAGGCAAAGTCCATATGTTCCAGGACGGTCAGCGGACCAAGCACGTCATCGAGGTGCTCACCCACCCTCCCCGTAGCAGCACGCCGCCCCCTCCGGACCCCGAACCCGGCTCTCAATTGGACCAGACCCCGGTCGTCGAGCCCGAGCCCCCCCGGCTGGTCATCTCGCGTGAGCGCCTCGAGTTCGGCGAGGCCTACTGCGGCAGCCGCAGTCCCGAGATTACCCTGCACTTCGCCAACGCCGGAGGCGGTCAGCTCGAGGTCCGCATCGTCCACTTTCCCAGCTGGCTTCGGATCCGAAGCTCGGGCAACTCCAAGCTCCGGGTCTATGCCCGCCCCAGCCGCGCCGGCCTATGCAAGGGCCGGATCCAGATCGCCAGCAACGGCGGCGACGCGTCGATCCCCGTGTCCGCCGTTGGGCTAGTGTGGCCCGTCCTTGGCTGAAAGTAGTGTGGAAGAATGAGCTCTGAACAACCACTTCGTGTGATCCTCGAGCCTACGGCCGTTGGCTGGCAACGAGGCGATGGCTGGTGGGACAAGCAGGTCGACACCCTCGTGAAGGGCCTCTATGCCGACCGCGTGGCCATCGACTACCTCCCTGACGCGAGCGCCAAGAAAGAGGGATTTGGTCAAAAGGGTGGTTTCGCCATCGCGCTCGCACTAAACCATTCGATGATCGAGGACTGGGTCCGCTTGATCGCGCGCCACGTCGCGGCCTGGTTCGATACCAAGAGCACAGACCAGCGCCACATCCGTTTCATCGTCGACGTCCCGGGCTCCGAGCGCCGTCTCGAGGTCGAGTGCTCTGGAGCCAACTTCGAACTCCACGACGTTGAACGTTCCATGCGCGCGCTGATCGAGTCTGCCATGTCGGGACCCGAGCGTCGCCCCCTGCGACCAGACATCCGCCTGGTGTTCCTCGCGGCCAACCCCTGGGGTAGCTCTCCCCTCAGCCTGGGTCGAGAGTACCAGCACATCCGCTCGGCCCTCGAGCGCTCCCCCCGATGGCCGCGACTCGATCTGCGTCCTTACTGGTGCGTGCGCCCACATGAGGTCAGCGAGCGCCTGCTCGAGCACAACCCCCGAGTCGTTCACTTTTGCGGTCATGGTAGCGAACGGGGAGAGCTGATCTTCGAAGGTCGCAATCGCGAACCTCAACCGGCAACGGCGGGCGCGGTCGCAGATCTGTTCGCGCAGCTGCGAGGGATCCAGTGCGTTGTTCTGAGCGCCTGCCACACCGACATCCAGGCCAAGGCCATCTCCCCTCACGTCGACTGGGTCGTGGGCATGCGAGGCGCCGTCCCGAGCGAGCTTGCGCTGGAGTTCAGCGCGAGCTTCTACAGGGCTCTTGCCCACGGCTACAGCGTCCCCGAGAGCGTCGGCTTGGCCTGCGCCCACACCCGACTCGCCGAGTTCGACAGCACTCTCTTCCCCGTTCTCCACCGCCGGACCGGCGTGGATCCAAACAAGCCGCTACTGGGCTGAACACAGCACCACAAAAAAGATGCAAAGTCATGTCTATCGATGATTTTTGGGATACGCGGGTCGTCAATG
This sequence comes from Plesiocystis pacifica SIR-1, assembly GCF_000170895.1. Taxonomy (GTDB): domain Bacteria; phylum Myxococcota_A; class Polyangia; order Nannocystales; family Nannocystaceae; genus Plesiocystis; species Plesiocystis pacifica. The sequence goes on from NZ_ABCS01000018.1 coordinate 14,411, forward strand.
GCCCCGGCGTACAGGTCAAGGTCGAGTTCGGACAAGAGCCCCACGTGCCCCTAGTCCTGCTCGTGGATCGCTCCCACTCCATGATCTTCAACGACCATATCGGCGCGGTCAATCGCAGCCTACAAGCGTTTCGAGCCGACATCATGGAGGACCCCTTGGCTCGCAAGCGCCTCGATCTGTGCGTCATCAGCTTCAACCACGAGTGCGTGACCGAGAATCACTTCTGCTCAGCCCAGAACTGGCGTCCACCGACGCTCGTACCGGGCGGCGCGACCGGCATGGGCCAAGCCATCAAGGTCGGCCTCGAGACCCTTCGCGGTCGGCTGCAGCGCTACCGCCTCGATGGCGTCGACTGCTACCGCCCCTGGGTGATGCTCGTGACCGATGGGCTCCCCACCGACATGCAGCCCAACGATGCCCGCTGGATGGAGGTTCGCCAGCTGATTCAGGACGGCGAACAAAAAAGGCGCTTCATGTTCTTCAGCGTCGCCGTCCTGCCCGAGGCCATCCCTGCCCTGCGCCAGCTCGGCGCCCAACGACCGCCCCTACAGGTCCGCGAGGGCAAGATCCCAACCATGTTCAAGTGGCTCTCCGCCTCATTCTCGTCCATTTCTCGCTCCCAACTCGGCGCGCCGGTGTCCGGCATCACCGAGCCCACCGCGACGGAGACGGGCTGGGCTGACATCCCCTCACTCTGAACATCATGCCTATCAACAAAGTGACTGTGATGGCTGCTCTGCTCGGTGCATGCGCGCTCGGGCCGGGGAAGTTCGTCGACGACGAATTGACGCAGACTTTGACCAACGGAAACAAAGACGGGGTACACCCCGACGAATACGATGACGACCCGCCCGAGAGCGAGAGCCCGCCCCCCGAGGAAAAGGGGAACACACCACCGAGCGTAGAGAACGACGCGCACAAAGAGGACTCGCAACCGCCAGGCCATGCATTTTACCTTCGCGCCCGGACTGAGACGCCACACAGTTCACCATCTCCGGCCCGTTTCCCGTGGCTGCTCGGCTTCGGCATGGGCGTGGGCACCGTACTGTTGCTTCAGTCCTGGAGTCGACGTCGCAAAAGTCTTGCGTTTGACGAGAACCGGCGTCGAGATGGCGCCTCGAGGGCCTGGCAAGTCCCTCCGGACGCGCTCCAAGATCGGCTCACCGCGCTCCGAGAGCAGGTCGGAGCGACCGTTCTCGACCCTTTGTCTCTCTCGCTGAGAAGGCCAGACGAGGCCAAATCCCCACCGGTCGCCCCGAGCCTCACTCCAGATGACGAGACTCCCGCGAGGCAGCCCCCCCTCCCCGTGAAACCTCAGCCTGGTGCACGAGTGATCTATGATAGCCACCGCGAGCGAAATCACCACGCGACCGAACAAAGTTCGCTAGCGTGGTCCGAGCTGCCGACGGATAACCGTGTCAGCATCGACGCCCCCTTTCCCTATCGGGGCCATGTCCGGGGTACCACCCATCAGGCTGTCGCCGTGTCCGTCCGTGGACCAGGCCACTTCAAATCCAACCTCCCCTGTCAGGACGCGCTACGCATTCTGATGCTCAACGACGGCACGGTAGTCGCCGCTGTCGCGGACGGTCTAGGCTCAGCCCGCCACTCGGACGTGGGTGCGCGCCTGGCTGTCGACGCGGCGACGGACTTCGTGCTACGACAGCTTGAGCACGGATCTCTTGACGGTCCCGCCCTGATGCAGCGTGCCCTCGAGGCTACGCGAGCGCGAATTCACGAGTTCGCGCGTAGCTCAGGGGTCTCCTCCTCGACCCTGGGCAGCACGCTCTTGATCGCCCTCGTCCAAGGCCCGCGAGCGTTCACGGGCCACGCCGGCGACGGCGCCATCGTCAAGCGCATCGACGGCCAGTGGACCATCGCCTCGCCCCCAGAGGACACCCTCTACGTCAACTACGTTACCCCCGTGGGCTGCGATCGGGCCCCGTCCACCTGGCAGGTTTACACCCACTCCAGAGTCGAAGCGCTGGCCCTACTCTCCGACGGCCTCGAGCGGAGCGCGGTGCGTCGCAAAGCCAAGGGCTACGAGGTCAACGAGGATTTCTTTCGCCCGCTGCACGCGGCCCTGGCCGACGCCCCCGAACCCGAAGCGGGCGCGCGGTTGCTCGCCGAGACTCTCGACAGTCTCGCACTCAGGGCCGCCAACGACGACGACAAGAGCTTAGCGCTCATCTGGACGCCACCGTTGCGGAGTCACTGATTCATGCAAGCTCAGATCTACTACGACCAGCGAGGGCAAGCGCTCGAGCTCGGGCGCAAGCTGGGTGCGGGAGCCGAGGGGGCAGTGTACCGGGTCGTCGGTGCGACCAAGGGCTGCGTCAAGGTCCTTGCGCCCTCCAGGCGTACCACGGTCCACCACCGAAAGATCCGTGCGATGGTCGACGCTCGACCCGGCTCTGCGATCATGCAAGCGAGCACCTGGCCCATGGCGGCCATCTACGAGGACTCGGACTGCACCCTCTTCGCCGGCTTCGTCATGGCCCGCCTCGACATGCGGCTCTATGACGAACTCCACGAGGTCTGGGGAGGCACCAGTGCCCCCCCCCTCGCCCAACGCCTGGTGATCGCGCTCAACCTCGCCGCCGTAGTGGCTGAGGTCCACTCCGCGAGTCATCGCATTGGAGATCTGCGCGAGCGCAACATCCTCGTTAACCGAAGCTGTGAGGTGGTGCTCGTCGATTGTGACTCTTTCGAGATCTGGACCCACTCTGGGGAGGTTTTCTACAGCGGTATGGGTATCGGAGACTACCTCCCGCCAGAACTTCTACACTGGCTCGACGGGGGCCACAGCCTCGAGACAGTCGAGCGCTACTGGTCTGATCTCTACGCCTTGGCGGTGCTGATCTTCCAGCTTCTCATGGACGGCGTGCGTCCCTACTCGGCGACAGGACCAGGCATCACCCCCGAGCTAGCAACCTACCCCCCCAAGGTGACCTCTTGCACATATCCCTATGTCGACACCGGTGGGCGCTTTGCACCACCAACCTACGCTCCAGACATCGCCCTGATCCCGCCGCCGGTCCAGCAACTGTTCGCTTGTGCCTTCGTCACCGGACACTCCCATCCTGAGCTACGTCCGACGGCAGCGCAGTGGCGTGACTGCCTGGCCGAGGTAGTGGGGCAGCTTAGGCTTTGCTCGCAAAACCCCGTGCACCGCTACCCCGCGCACCTCAGCGCGTGTCCACTGTGTGCTGAGAGCCCCTCAGGCCCCTCGTCGGCTATCCAGTCATTCCCCCCCGAACCAACGCAGCCCTCATCAGGTACAACCGAACACTCCGATCGGGTCCTAGCGGTCATCTTCGCAGCGATGGCCGCCATCGCGGCCATCATCTACGCCTGCTCAACCATGCTCTGATCGCCTGTTAACCCGCGGGTGCTCGATACTGGGACAAGAAGGAGAAGAGCGAACGGGTCTCGGACTGGTGACTCTGGTGAACACTCGGGGTAGCAGGAGGACTGACAGGTAGGTGTCAGTCCGCCGTGAGTCAGGGTTCTCTTGGTTCGATGGAGTGACCCAGACCCATGCCAACCACCGGCGCGCTCGGCTTTTGGGCGACGGTCAGAGACGTGTGGCCCGAGACGAAAGAGCAGCGCTGCTGGTTCCACAAGTGGGGCAACGTGCTCGACAAGCTCCCCAAGCGGCTTCAGCCCAAGACCAAGAAGATGCTCCGGGAGATCATGTATGCGGACACCAAGAAGAACGCCAGCGCGGGCTTCGAGGACCAAGGGGCATCACCATGGCCTTCAAGCTGCTCGACATGGCCGAGCGGCGCTGGCGGAAACTCGACCGTCGCATGCTGCTGCCGCTCGTCCGAGAAGGCGTGAAATTCGTCGATGGGATCGAACACAACAACGCGAGGCGGAGGCCGCCTGATCATGCTGCTCGGCGATCTCCGATCCACAGGAATTGACAATATCTCCTCGCCACCCGCGATGGCCAGGTCGAGTGGCTCATGAACGGGACCGTACCCCCTGGCGCGCCTGAGCACGTACGTGGTCTGGCATCCCACGAAAGGCCTGGGCAAGCCGCTTGCGCTCAACGGTCGCCCCGGCTTCGACCGCTTCATAGTGATCGGGTCCACCCGCGACGAAGCGACCGTGATCGACCACCTTGGACTGAAGCGGAGCTTCGCTCAGGTCGCGGGCCTGAGCCGGGCGGGCAAGTTGTCCAAGAGCGCCATCGACGACGAGGAGACACAGCTGCCGGCTCGCTGGATCTCCGCAAACGTCATCCTCGAAGAAGTCGTGGGCTGAGGTCCGCAGCCCAGTCGAGCCCCAAGTTGTCCTTGCCAACGCGAGTTGATATCGTTGCCGCATCATGGTTCGCCATGGTCTACCCGTGCGTCTGCCGAATCACCTCGAAAACTCGATACGCTGCGGCAGCGTCGTACCAGTCGTTGGCCCAGGCCTGACACCGACGCCCGACATCCCGGAGCTGCTTGAGCAAGCGGCCACATGGCTCCATGCCAACCTCGAGGTCAATGAGAGCCGCAACATCAATACTCTCTGTCAACACCGTGAATTCGGTGAAGCCTTGCGCATCGCTCGTCGCACCATCGACCGCTGGACCGACTTTCTCGACGAACGTTACATGGGCTTCGAGCACTGGCAAGAGGCCAGCGCGTCAAGGGCCCTCAGGCCCGTTTGGCGACTCGGCAGTCCCCTCGTGGTAACGACCGCGTACGACATGTGGATCGAGCACATCTGCCCGGACTCGTCGCCCGAAAGCTACGTCGTTCCCCGGAGTTCCGCGCCGTGGCTCACTCGCCGACAGAGCGTGTGGCACATCAACGGTGTGGCGACGGATCCCGAAAGCATGGTGTTCGATTGTCTCGCCGATGAGTCCCTCGTGCACCCAACCCCTTCCTACGAGCGAGTGCTCAGGGCGTTCTGGTCGTTGATGGACTCTCGAACGCTGGTGTTTTTTGGCTTCTCCACCGATGACTTCCCCTCTCGCCAGCTGACCTGGTTGCTCGATAGGTTTGGGGCAGTCCGAGGTCCCCACTACGTTCTGGCCGACTTTAAACTCCCACAGCTAGCGAAAACCTCCGTTCGTTTCATTCCGATCGACGCGCTCGGCGGGGGCCTCGCCGCAGTGCTCGATGCGTTCGCACATCTCCACAACACGACGAGCAGCGGCCATGGATGACTTTGACCTCCCAGAGACCTTGCGTGACCGTCTCGTTGCTGGACGCGTGATCCCCATCGTCGGCCCGAGTTTCTCGACGTGCGTTCGCGATCGCAAGGGCCATCGCGTCATTCCGACATGGTCAGAGTTATTTCGACTCGCTACTGATCACATTCACCGTGAGAACGTAGAAGACAAGAAAGCTCTATACCTTCGCCGCGACCTAGACAAACTGCGAGATGTCCGTGACGATGAAACGCTCGCCGAGAGCACGAGAGCATCGATCATCAGCACCGCACGCTCGGGGTTTTACGCTGACCAAAACAGTGCTGCATGGAATGAATTCCTGAAGGAGCACCTGAGCCCGTGCGTCAATCGCACAGCGTGCTCCGGCCTCGAGCGTGCCCACCTGTGTTGGGCTCTGGGCTCGCCCATCATCGTCACGCTCGGACATGACCCCGTTCTCGCGGCAGCCTCGGGCGACAAAGTCTTCAGTCACGTCAAGCTCCCGAGCGCCGTCCTGAAGAGCCTCAACGTCAAGGGCTCACGCGCGACCCCGGACGAACGCAAGTCTCGGGACAAACGCGACCTGTGGCACGTGCTGGGTTCGGCGTCTACCCCGGAGCGCATAGAGCTGTTTCCGTCGGAATCCGACGGAGCAGATCCAGAGCGTTACGGGGACTTGAAAGACGTCATGGAGACGCGCACGGTTGTCTTGCTCGGGTTCTCGGATGAGTGCGACCGTGACTTTCTCGCGGCACATGTCAAGTGGCTCCACGGCGTCCTCAAGGGAAACGAGGAGACCTATTACGCTCTCGTGAACTACGAAACACGGGATGTCTTCGAGCGACTCGCGTCCAACCTCAACCTGAAATTCATCGACTTCGAAACACCCGAGCAAGAGCTCGAACTTCTCCGTAAGATGGAGAACTGCGTCAAGACCACCGCCAACTCGGACTCGGCCGATGCGAACCGAAAAATCAAACGATTTCCGAGGGGGATTCGACCGGATGCCAAGATTACGTATCAAAAGCTCTGGGCGCGGCTCTGTGAGGCCGAAGAGAACGCCAAAGCCGATGGTATCTCTCAAGAGCAAGAGCAAGAGTTCTCAGCCCGTATCCGCGAACTGAAGCGAGACATAGCGACCCTTGTAAGCCAGTGGCGCCAAGAACCTCTCGCGCCGAATGTCGAACTCGGATCGATCTACAAACTCGTCGAGATCATCGACGGGGGTGGTGACTTCTCGACGGTCTGGAAAGCTCTACGAGGTGATCAACCGGTCGCGTTGAAGGTCCTCAACACGGAACACTATCGCGACGCGTCCATTATTCGTGATTTCCGCAAGAGCGCAGAGTTGCTCAAACACGTCGGTAATAACGGTGGCGCGGCCAACCTGGTCGCGCTGGTGGAGAGGTATGATGAACCACTGTCGGGGTACTGGCTGTACGCGATGCGCCACTACCCAGAGGGCGATCTCAAGGCTGCTATCCAGAACAATCGTTTGCGCCTCCGAGAGATCATCGATGTATGCAAGGACGTCGGCCAGGCTCTCATCTACCTACATGAGCGGCGCATCTATCACCTCGATGTTAATCCACCCAACATCCTACTCGACCGAGACACCAGTGGTCGCTGGGTTGGTTACCTCGCGGACATCGATATCGCGCAGGAATTGAATGAGCGGACAAAGCGCCAGGGCCTGATCGGCAAGTTCCCGTTTATCGCACCAGAGTTGCACCGGCCCGGCACCGAGCGCCGCGATCCTCGTCGAGATGTATTCTCCCTGGCGGCGACGATCGTCTGCTGCGTCAATGGTAACCCGCCTGGTCTGCACAGTGAAGCGGGCCTGGCTGCGGCGATCGCCAAGTCGCCCGTTCACCTCCGGGCGGCGCTGACCAAGGGGTGCGCGTCCGATCCAGATAAACGGTTCCCGTCGATTCGCGAGTTTCTCGACGCGCTCGATAACAGCACGCCCGAAAAAATGCTCGACGCGGTGCTCGCTGACAACGAAGCAAACCAGGGGAAGCTCTTTGTCTCAAGTTCCGACACCGGCCGCTCGACCCAACTCGATGCATGCGCGTATGCGTTTACTGCCGCTGACGCCGTCGGTGATATTTGGGATGCGCCATTTGAGGCTATCGCAGAGCGGGTGAAAGAGGCTCCCGGGGCAGACTTTTCTGCCCAGTTTCTCGGCATCGTTCACACGTTTCGACGCGCGGCCTATCGAGAGGGCGCGAGTTCGGTCACGCCTGAAAGCGCTATTGTCGAGTTCGTCGGTGCCCTCCGTGGCTTGTCGCAGCGACTTGTCGTCGCTGATGCGAGCTCCGACCTGCTCGTATTCAGCCAGTTCATCCTCGGGCTGGGTTTTTGCGAAGCGATGATGTACGTGAGCGCACGCTTTGTCGATCAGTTGGGCAACACGGCTACGAGCTACATCACGAGGATGGGTATGAACGCTCTCGACTCCTATGTCAAAGGTCTACACGACGCGTTCACCGTGCATGGAAAAATCGTGAGCTACCTGCGGGTGTGGTTTAGGGCGAAGCGGCGAAGTGAGGTATGGGGAGAAATCGATGAATTTTGGCACAAGAAATCGGGTGCTCCGCTACGCGAAGCGATCCTGCATACGGTGAGTTTCCGCCCCTTCGATGTCGGACGTCCACAGACGATCATTCTGGGCCAAGTCATGCACTGGGAGGGGTGGGGGGGGACGGGGGAGTTTTTCCGCAGCTATGTAGCAACATACAGCCGCAGCCCGATTTGTCGTTTTTTGACCGAAAACGTTGAGCACACTTTCGACTGGCACCAGAAGGAGCAGTCGGACTCGAGCGTGAACTTCTCTCACCGCAAAAACTTCTTCGCTTCCGCTGCGGTCAAGGCGGGCGACTACGCTGCCGGATGCGCCGCGGTGCTCATCTGCGCGGAACTCGGGCGGCCGGGACCGACGACGAATGTAGTGCGAATTTGGGGAGACGCCGTCGGACCCAAACGCGTCGCCGAAGGACGGCTAATGGAGAACATCTGGCTATACCGGCAACGGCGTAGCGACGAAAGCCCGCTGATATTCGACGTCACCGTGACGGATGGGTCCTGGCCCAGCCTTAAGTCCGTCGAGACGCTTGAGCCTCGCACACAGCTCTACAGGGAAAACCGCACGGTCCTCTGGCGCGATCTCAACCTCGCGTTCCCCGGCGAGCCTCGCAAACCCGGGAACCGATGGACTCCCGCGCCGAACTCATTCGACTGCTACTCGTGCGCTTTTAGTCTCCACCAGGTCGCCGATCGGTTTACTCAGCAGGAGCGAATCACTGCGATCCTCGCATTCGCAACTCGCATCGTTCGCTCGGGAGGCGTGCTGTGCATTCCCGACGTGGGGTTCGGCCGCTTCTTACAGGTGTTCTTGTTGCCGACCAACGTCGTCGACCGCGAGGGCGGCTGGGGCGGAGATGTCTTCTCGCTCACCAACCCCGGTTCGACCACGGATGACCACAGGTGGCGGCGGTTCGTGGACGTCGCCTCGACTGACGACGAATACGGAAGCTACATCGAGCCGGGACTTGACGACTCACGGGCGGTCAAGGTCCCTCTGCCGTTGCTCAATCTCGCCCGCGGAACTCCAAACTTTCTGTACCAGAAAGGCCTGGAGATCTACAAGACGACTCCTTACCTCGTCGTCTCGATGTCGTTGCGAGAGTTGTACGCGCTGGACGAGAGTTGGCTGAAAGCGATGCGAGAGGACGAGGACAACACGACGACCGGGCGCATGCGAACGGACGCCCGGGCGCGCGTGATCAACGAGCGACTCACGGCGTGGAGCCCGGCCGCGCGCGATATAGTGGCGGAGGTTCCGAGCAAGGTCTGGGAGCTCGGATACGAACTGGCAGTCAGCGATGGCTGATCGCGAACAGGATCGAAGGACATGCCCCCACTCTCGTCAAGCCCGCTCCCACAATCGCTATGCAAAGCACTCACGGCGCGTACGATCGTCGCCGTGGTCGGTCCAACCATGACGCCATTCCCCGATCCGCTTGAGTTTATCGGATTGGCGATCGCTAAGCTACGCAAGGAAAAATTCGAACTCGAGAAGCGCGCGCATAAGGCCGCAGCAATGCTCGAGATCGGGCCCGAACTTCACGCTCGGGTTGCTCGTAGCGTGCGCGAGGGCCTGCAGTCGACGTCGGCGTGGGAGGATCTCGTCGTCGAGATTCTCGACGCGGAAGTCCCCGTGGCAAGCCCGGAGCTGCGCTGGATCTGGCGGATGAGCCCCTCGCTCATCATCACGACCAACCACGATCGCAGCCTCGCCGAGAGCAGCCCTAGCGACTGTGACTCGTGGTCGACTCGGCCTGACATCTCTGTGCTGAATCTCCGACGTCCTGTCGTCTGGCACCTTAACGGGATGGGTCAAAAGCCCAGCGAGGTGGTGCTTGCTCCTGAGCTGAGTGGCGTGCTGGAGGGACTCTCTCCCAGCGACGCCCACTACGATGCTCTCCGCTCACTGCACCTACTCATGCGAGAGCGGACGCTGCTGCTCGTCGGGTATGACGAGCGAAATCCGCCGCCCTTTTCCCTGCTGGAGTGGATCCACGAGCGCTACGGCAGCCTCGGAGCGCATTTCATCTTGACGCACGAAGACGACCCGCATCTCACGCGGGCTCGGAAGCTCGGATTGAGGCCCCTGTTCGCAGCGAAGTTCGGTGGCGTGTACCGGGCACTAGCGATCTGTGCGCACGAGGTCCCACAGCCCGAAGGTACTCCCGAGACACAGGTTGAGCTGGAACCGCTGCCATGGCCAGAAAACGAAGACCGGATCCTCGTCATCTACAAGTTCCAGCCTGGGCTGAAGATCGATCTCGAAATCAGCATGCTCGAAGATGTGCTCGGGACCATTGATGGTGTCGAGGTCGAGGCGCCTCGAGCGATGCAACCCATCAACGTGCTCTCCACGATTCGCCAATACGACCCAACGGTTTTGCACTTCAGCGGTCACGGCGAGAACGGCTCCGACGGACATATCGGGATCGTACTGTCTTCGGCAGACGGAGAGGACGAACTCCTCGATCTCGAGGCTCTCGCTACGCACCTCGCCAAACTCGCGCGCGCCAAGTACAAGCGTGTAAAACTCGTGTTCCTCAACATGTGCTACGCTGGCGCCTTGGCTAAAGACATGCTCGCCTTCGCCGACGTCGTGATTGGGACTCGTTGGAAACTCCACAGTCTGGCGGCGCGGGAACTGGCGAGGTTATTTTATGAGGCCGCGGGTGAACCTGGCGTCAGCCTAGCCCAGGCCTTTCGAGAGACTGTCGATCGCAGTGACCTGGCCCAGCGAAACAACCTCGACCTGCAGCTGACGGCTCGCCCCGGTGTAGCCGAGAAGACCTACATCGGGTCGAGCGTGCTGCCCTACTCCAAATGAGTCGCCCCCGCGAAGGTGCGTATCCCGCAGGACTTGGGCAGTCGTTCCGGCCGAGATCTGGGCACCCAGTCCGAAAAAACCGTCACCCCCCTTGCAGGACGACTTTCGCGGAGGCCCAGCGTGTAGGCTGCCGTCCGCCTCCGCCGGAGTACACGTTCTTCGCTAGCTCGCCCGCGCGCGCCCTTTCAATCATATCCGCGAACCCCTGACGCAGCTCCAACTGCTCGACCACTGTCAACTCCATGCGCGTCGCGCCGACTGCCACGAAGCGATCGAAGCCAGGCGTGCCGTTGAGGACGAAGGGCCTACCGAGCTCATCGGGGTGCCAAAACACGTGCGTGCCAAAACGTGGTACCGCCTCGCTTCCGAGCCACTCGACCTGGCCGTCGCGGGCGACATTGAGCACGCTGACGTGGAGCGGGTAGCACGAACGATTGAAGACTTTGACGCAAAAATGGGTCCCCATGTCGGTTCGGTAGCGTCCCTCCCCGTCAATGTCGATCTGGGGGAGATCGGGATCCTGGACGTCATCAACCTGGATTTCGGCTCGAAGCAGCTGGAGTTCGAGTCCTTCGGAGATCGAGTTGGGAAGACTCGCCACCCCGTCAGCGAGCTGCAAAGGCGCGCGGTAGCGCTGGTAGTGAGCCAGGACGTGAACCGCGACGTCGGTTTCGAAGCGCGAGAGCTCGTAGTCGCCGTCCGAAGCCAGGCCGAAGAGCTCGTCACACAAGACCCACTGGCCAGTCTCGGCGTCCTCTACGACGCGCACGGGCGCATTGACGTCTTCGGACACCATATCCGTAAGGTGCTTCGCCAGCTCCGAGCGAAGCTCCGCGACCCGCTCTGGGGATCCATGCAGCGACAGACGCAGCACAGGCTCGCCATACCGCACGACGCGACAGCGAGGTCGTTGCGGCCAGGAGAAGTCAGCGACGGCCGTGGCGATGGCCTGCGTCGGGTTCGCCTCTTCGACGCAGAGGGTTCCGACCCGGGCCGCGTCGTCGGCCCTCGAGTCGACCCGGGGCAGACTGTGCGGTTCGGATCCATACACGCCGATCTGGGTTCCACGAGTGATGTTCAAGAGCGTGCCGGCGAAGACCTCGTACCGACCAGCCTGCGGCTGCACACGCAACCCTCCGGGCTCGCGGGCCAAACCTAGGCCAAAGATGCGTCGCTCACTGTCGCCGATCAGCCACGGCTGCTGCTTGCCCTCGAGGTTGCCGTCGATCTCCGGCCACAGCTCTCGCCAGCTGCACTCGCGGTGGTCCTCGGGGGCGAGCTTGCGCAGAGCGTTGGTCAGTGCTCGGGTCAACTTGCCCATGGATCGACCGTCCGAGAGCCTGGTCTCCTCGGCTTCCTGGTCCGCGCGGCATGCGGCGACGATTAGCGGGGCAGAACCGACGTCCAGACCAATTCCACGCTGGGGGTGGCGCACGTGCTCGGGCAAGTCCTTGGCCGTGATCGGCGGCAGTGGACAGCTACGCACCGTAGCCCCTCGCGCGGCGCCACCTGAGTGGCAGCAGTCGAGGATGATGGTGAGGTTCCGAGTGCGGCGAGCGATCGCGGCCAGTCGACGGTTGAGTTCGACATCGTAGATTTGCCCATCCCGCTCGCGGTAATCGACGGGCAAGATGTACTCCTTCGCGTAGCGGTTGCGCTCGCCCTCGACGACCTGCATGCCGCCGTGACCCGAGAAGTGGATGACTACGCGATCTTCCGAGGTCACGCTCGCGCTGGCGAGGTGCGCGAGCGCGTCGCGGATGTTCCTGGCTGTGGCCGGGGTGGCATCCGGGAGGTCATGGTGCCCGGGGTGGGCTGACGCGAGGAGGGTGATCTCCTCCTCGTCGACGGCGTAGTGCTTGCGCAAGACCTCGGCAACCTCGAGGGTGTCGTTGACGCATCCGCGCAACGGGCGGGTGGCGTAGGCGTCGACGCCGATGAGCAACACGTGGTTGCGCCCAGCTCGATCGCTCGTGCGATTGTCGATGGCCTCGACCTCGGCCCTCAGATCCGCGTCGTCACTCGGCGGGCCGCCGTCCCCCGGAGGCCCAGTGACGCCGCGCACTCCCGAGGGGACGTGGACGCTGGCTCGCGCATCCGCAAGCTTGTTGCCCAGGCGCCCGACCCGAGCCCTGGCTTCCTTCTTTGTGAAACATCCGTCTTGCTGGATGACCAGCCGGAGTGCCCTAAATCGATCGAAGAGGGTGTTGCCAGATCCCGCGCGCAGACTGTCAAGGGCCTGGGCGCGGGTCTTTTGCTGATGCTGAACGTCGGCGATGAGGTTGTCGATGTCGGCCTCCAGCCCGCGCTCGAGGCCAAACCACGGTCGACGGCCTGGGTAGAACGTCTGCCGCCGAATCCGGAGCAGCACCCAGACGCCGTCCTCAAGCACCTCGCCATCAAAGAGCGGCAGCGTGAACCCGCCCTTCGCCGCGATCTTCAGTTTGCCCTCGTCAAGCGAGCTACCACGATGAAACAACACGTGAGTGCTATCCGCGCGGAGCTGATCCGGGCGGAGGTTGAGCTCGAGCCCGTCTAGGCTGAACAGGTTCTTGGTCTTGGCTGAGGATTGGGTCAGCTCGGATAGCGAGGCGACGAGATCGCCCGCTGCAGCCCCCAGCACCCGCTGCGGCCCGGTTGGCGTCGCGGTCTGAACCATGCCCGCGGCGATCCCCAGGCTCGCGCGAGATGCTCCCTTGAGCATAGTAGCGATCGCTGTGTCGTGCTTGATCGCAAACAGCGAGACGTTGAGGGTGAGCGTACCGCCACAGTAGTTGCGGTCTGGGAGAACGGGTCGATCGAAGATCGGGGCAGTTCTCCCGTCGCCACGCAGCTCGAAGGTCCCGAGGCCGGCCTGATAGCGCTCTCCGCCGACGCTGATGTCGATCATACCCGATGCGATCCAGGACCGCAGCCAGCTGTCGCTCTCGTTGAGAAACCCGGTCACCGCGTCGACGGCTAGGTAGTGGTGGTTCTCCTGTAAGATCCCCTGGTCCGCGCTGGAGTCGGGAATGCAGTAGATGTGAAAGTCGCCGTCGCCGGCGGTTGCGGGCTTCTTGGTCATGGTTTGCTCTTAGCAATCGGACGAAAGCGGTGCACCCGCCCCTGCGAGGTCGAACTCGAACTTGTAGATCCGAAACAGGACGTCCGCAGTCGGTCGAGCCCCACCGAGGGCGTTGCGAGCGAACGAGGGGGGCTTGAGCGGGTCCGTCCAGGAAAACCGGTTGACGCCGCGCTGCTCCCAGCTGCGCAGGTCGACCTGCTTGTCGGTCAAAATGACCATGATCGTGAACGGCAAGGGCGCGTCGGTTGACAGGATCGAGCGAGACGGTCGACGCAGCTCGATGCCGCGTACCCGCTGCTCGCCGCTTCGCTGACCGAGCCTGTAGATCTCGCGCGCGCGAATCTCCACGCCGCCCCCCTGCGCCCGGGACAACAGCTCGATCCGCGCATTGGGGTGGATGCAAAACACGCTGGCGTGGATGTCGAGCCGCGGCTCGATGATCATCGAGATCGCTTCACCGTCGACGAGGGTCGGACGCGCCTCGCTCAGCTCCTGCAGTCCGTCTGCGCGGACGCGGGCGAGCTGTGGCTCGCAGTCTGGATCCAGCCTGCCACCGCAGAGGTTGGCGAGCGTGTTGGCGCGACCGATGCGGTAGGCGGCTTCGGCGAAGTGTTGGGCGAGGTGGCGGGCCCCCTGTGGCAGCTTCCCGGGCATGAAGGTCCGGGGGACGTCGAAGCCGAACTCGCCGAGAAACAGCTGCAGCTTGTGGTCCGCGAGTTGGAGGCAGGCAATCGCCGAGCTGGCTGGGTCAGGCTCACGGCTCGGAGTCAAACCCACGGCCCTTACGCGAGCCTCAAGCAGATCGCGCTCGGCCTCGCTAGTGAAGCCGCGCAGCTCTACGAAGCCGCGAGACTCGCCAAAAGTAATGGGTCGCGCTCGCGTTCCAGGGGCGATCCGCTCGACATCAAGCTTGGGTTTGATCGTGGCAAAGGAACTGCGGACTGTGTCGACCTCACACGCGGAGATGATCTCCTCGTTGCCCCTGTGTCCGAACGAGACAAGCTCGTAGCGATCCCCGGGGCGAAGATCTGCGAGCGCGCCCCCCACGAGGTACACGCGACCGCTGCTGATGTCGACATCGACCGCGCCGAGTTCTTCACGCTCATGGAGGCTAAACAGGAACCGCCGATAGGGGCCCTCCACCGACACGAGCTGATCGTGGCCCGAGCGGCGCGGTGTCATACGAATCATTCGACCGACGTCTTGCCAGGTGGTGTGGGTCGGGTCGATCCGCGACAGCACGTCGTGCAGTGCGAGGGTCATGGCCCCCGCGGCTTCGTGGCCGCAATCCGAGTGGTTGCAGGCCGTCTCGTAAGCCTTGCCGTTGGCTGAGGACGCCAGCAGCTGGACCGCGTGCGGATTGGCTTCGGCCGCGCGGGTGTCCTCACCGAAACCTCGCTTGCGTAGGGTCTCGAAGTACTTCGAGGCCGCGCGCGCCCAGCGGCCCTTGCTCTCGTGGTAGCGGGTCGGCCGGTACCGGGACGTGTCCTGCCACTCGATCTTCTCCTCGGCCGGGTCATCCTCGCTCTTGCGAAACACCCGGCCGGCGAAGCAGCAGTCCATGATCACCGTGACGTTGGGGCTCTTCTTGGTTAGCCGGGCGAGCTTGAGGGACAACTCCGTGTTGGTGAAGCCGCGAAAGTCTCCCTCGGTGGACTCGGGAAAGTCGCTGGGGACCAAGAACCGGTAGTACGAGTCCTCCCCGGTGCCGGTGAGCTTGGCCCCGAGCGGCTCGACCTTGGAGCCGTGGCCCGAGTAGTAGAAGACGACGATGTCTCCGGGCCGGGTATCGGCGACCAGCTGGTCGAGGGCCGAGACGATGTCATTGCGCGTCGCCGGACAGATCGAAGTGATGTTCGAAAACTCGTGCTCGCGCAGCGCGGCCGTCATCAGCTCGATGTCGTGCTCAACCCCGCTGAGATCTTCCGCGGGGGCACCCAGTAAAAGTGCGCGCTTGGTGCTCGGTTTGGCGGTCATGCGCTCTCCGGGTCTGGGTAGAGTCGGGGGTTTGACTCCGAGCCGGGGTTCTTGATGCGAGTGAACAGCCGCCCGAGCTGGTGCGCGCAATACAGGTCTCCCCCGGTCCCATAACCCAGCAGGAAGCCCTCGACATAGGCGGTGAGCTCCGCGGGCTGCACATCGGGGCTCTTGAAGCCCACACAAGAGGTTTCGGCATGGGGCGTCCGGCTGAGCTGCTCGGCCAACTCACTGGTGTTCGACGATACCAGGATGAAGCAGCACGACTCCAAGTTCGCGGCTTTGATGCACGCGTTGAGGTACCTGTGGTCAATCAGCGGGACGCCCGACACCTCGTTCGAGCGCGTATCGAACCCAACGCCGTCACAGACACCACTGATGACGATAATCTTCGGCCCCGCCGCGGACGAGGCGCGAGCCGTGCGAAGATGGTGATCGAGCTGCTTAGGGGACACGTTCCACTCGAAAGCGAGCTCTAGCGTGGGTCCGACCAGGCGGGCCACGCGGCGTGCACGAAGGACCTCTTCGGCGTAGTCAAGCTGCGCGGCCCGCTGAGGGGGCTGGAGCAGGAAGTACTGCACGGAGACGATCGGCTTGGGTTGTTGTGACCGACCGCGCAGAGGCCGGCCGGTCAAGCACTCATGCGCGTCCGCGCCGCTGATGTACGTGCTCGCTTCCTCGAAGGCGGCGCGGCTGTCGGCGGTCCGCCCGCGAACATCGTAGAACTTCGTGACGAAGGCCTCGCGCTCAAAGTCGACGCTCTCGCGTCCGAGCACGATGACGTGCTTGGCCGGGAGTCGACGCTTGTCGACCCTGGCGGTATCCACCCTCGACCACAGCAGCATGCACTCCGCGGAGCCTCCGCTTGCATGAGCGACGAGGCGAAACAAATCGTCGAGCACAATCGGTGGCGGGGAGGTCGCAGGGTCGCCGAGCACGAGCTCGTGGCCGGTCTCCGTGGCCATGGCGTGAAGGTGTATGATCTGAGGCCGGTGCTCGAAGATCGTCGCATATAGCTCCTCGATGCTCGGCTCGATAGCCTCGACCAGGTTTGCGGCCTCGTGCTGTTGCAGCCCTTGTTTGATCGAGAACAGCTCGCGCCCGAGCTGAGCGACGGCCAGGTTGTCCACACCGCGTACACCGGCGAAGATCCCCAGAACCTCTAGCGCCGCGCGGCGGCCGAGGCTCGCCAGCAGATCATCGATGGATAGGCGTCGAAGGCTGCTCGACTCCGGGAACGAGCAGGGGCGCACGTCGGCAGTCTCGTCGCCAAGCCCGAGTGCGGCCTCACCCTCGGCGAAGGCCAGGGCCAGGAGCTGGGGGGGCATGAAGGCCGCGCGGTACCAGGCCTCGAAGAATTTGGTGGCGCAGTCACCATCGAGCTCGCCGTCGAAGCCAATCGTGACCGTTGCGTACGGTGAGATGGCTTCGGCTTGTGAACGGGAATTGCACGCGCTCAGCAGGACACACGGAACGCGGCGCTCTGCGAACACCTTGGCGAGCGCCTCGGGTCTGGGAGCCCGGGATCCGTTTGGAACAGCGAACTCGACTCCGGACTCGCTGCCGTGGGTCGCTATGTGCACAATCAGCAGCCGCTTGTCCGCGAGCAGCGCGAGGAGCTCCTCGGCCTGCACGCCGAACCGAGACTCGACCTCGGGGCGCCGGTCCCCATCCAGTCGCTCGAGGACCTTGTTGATGGCTTCGAGTTCCTGCCGCTGATCCGGCGCCTCGACCGGGGCCAAGTAGAGGATCTTGGGCCTAGCTCGCATCGAGGCTCCTCGTGCAGCAGGCGGCGTGAGGACCGACCGTCATCTTCATGAGCATCACCCATGCCCGGGTGGACGTGATCATGTCTTCGAGCGTCGCATCAAAGTCATCCGCGTCGCCCATGCAGACGGACTCGACTTGAGGAGTGTTCAGCGTCACGACGAAGTGGAAGGTCATCCCTCAGAGGAAGAACGTCCGGCCCGCTCAAGGACCGAGTAGCGGCGATGCCGGTAGTGTCGTGTGGGGTAGCGCCGCGCGAGGTAAGGTCGACGACCGGTGCTCGACCGCTGGAACGCCCACTGAAGCTCGGACAAATGGTCGTCGCGGATCGCGGCGCGAATCACCGCGCGACGCAAATGAGGAGTCAGGCGACTCTGACCCCGGCCGAATGAGCGGCGAAGCAGGCTGTTACGCTGAAGTCGCGACAGATGGCTGAAGGCACCCGGCTGGGTTTCGAGCAGGAGCCCGAGGGCTAGATCGCGTATCGTAACGTCATGCAACCACCCGAGCGGGCTCGGGGTAGCCTGACCGGAGCGACGCAAGGCCCGCTCGGCAGTGGTTGGGTCCTCAGCGAGCAGGGCGACGAGCTCGGCCTCGAGCGATGCAGATGCAAACATGTCGGGCTGGTACTCAGCGAATTGCGTGGCGAGCTCGTGGCCGAAGCGGGCACCTGCGAGAAGGCCAGCGAGGCGGTGGTTCCACTTGCCGGGGCCGAAGCGGTCGGGGTCCAGTACGAACCCCTCACTCGCACGCCCCAGCTCGGTCGGCTCTGTGCGTCGAATTAGGCAGTCGAACGCGGCCGCGCGCGCGGGCTGGGGCATGAGGTGAAGCCGTCGCCACCACCACCAAAACAAGCGCCAGCTCAGCTCGAGTACACGCAGTGTAGGTAGCTCGCTGCGCCGATCCCGACTGAGGCGAACAATGACGGTCTTGGCGAGGCCCAGGAGACGCCACTCGAGCTGGGCGGTGGTCGCGGTCTCCCGCTGTTGGGCAGCTGCGCGCTCAGCCTTTACTGCACGAGCGAGGAGCTCTGCTGCACCATCTGCCGGAGTTGCTGGCGGTCCGTCGAGCTGGGCCACGACTGACACTGCCGCCCCGAACATGAGTGTTGATGAGAGCTCGCCCGTCGAGGCGGTGAGCCAAGCCCTCGCCCGCTCGCTTAGCTCGGGTGGTGGACGCCGGCCGCCTTCGAACGGCGACAGACACGAACGTCCCGGGCGCCAGGCGGTCGGGACGGCGGCTTGGATGGATGTTCGAGGCTGGTCTTCGCCCAGAAGTTGGACAACATCTTCGAGGTTCTTGGGGAAGGTAACGTCACCGGCGATCCCCCAACCACTCGGTCCGAGGGGGTCGTCATCGATGGACCTGGCGGGGGACTCGGCAAGGATCCGTATGAAGGCCTTGATGTCGGCATGCTCGCCGACCTCGGCAAGGCGTACAGCGGCGGTCGCCAACCTCGCGTCGAGTGGCGCGACGGCGTGGCCCCAGGCCGTGAGCGCCTCGCTGCGCCGCAGCGACGGCTCACTGGCTAACAGCGCCGTGGGAACCTCAGCTGACAACGACAGCAGGCCATCTTCGAATAATACACTGGCGACTCCATGGCGAAGTGAGTCGATGTCGTTGGTGCTCACGCCTTGGAGGACGTCCCACCATGAGTAGTGCTGGCCACTGACTGGACTCGCAAACCGGTGCATGGTCAGCACCTCGCGGGGTTGGTCGCAGGTGAACGCGAGCAGCACGAGGTGGCACAGCGGCCGTCGGGCGAGTTGGGGCTCGTCGCTACGTCCGACGATGGCCACCGCGAGACGCAAGGACGCGAGCGCGTCGCGGACGAATATGTGGTCATGGCGCCACCCCGCACAAAAAGCGACGGTGTGCTGAAGCGCCAGGTTCCACGCGCGGGCGCGGGCCAGGTTACCTTCGATCCAACTCCCAAGCCAAGCCCAAAGCCGCCCCGCCGGCGTATCGCCGCTGAACAACACGCGATCACCGGGACTTGGCTCGCGGCCGACGTAGGGCACGCCGTGTTCGTCGACGGCACCGCACAAAGGTGACTGGATGGCGGTGATCTGCAGCCACATGAACAGACGCCAGTTGAGCTGGCACAGCTCTTCGGCAGCAAGGTCGGCGACGCGCTGGGCTAGCGCGCTCGAAAACGAAGACGCGAAAGCGTCGGGCACCGGCTCGCGCTCGCCAGTGTCTCCACACCACGCGAGCCAGATCGCTCCTGCGTAGTTGTGGCAGACGTGGAACTGGGTCGAGGCGAGCGAGTCGAGGTTGGTGCGGGCGGGCCACTCGTATTGTTCGAGGACGCGCTTGGCACGAGGCGCAGCGAGTCCGAGTTCGGGATGTTGGAGACCGAGGTCGAGGATGTGGTGGGGCTCGAGGGCCGCGCTGAAGCCGAGCCTCACGAGATCGATCGCTGTCTCGAAGCTCCGGGTTGGGGGAGCAAGCTCGGCGACGAGTTCGGCGAAGTCCAGGACGCGTTCGCCAAGGCCTTGGTGGGCCTTGAGCGCGCGCTCGAGTTGGTCGCGGGAGGTCCACGCTAGGGTCTGGGCCAGCCCGACGGGTCCACGAGTGCTCCCGGCGCTGGTCGCATGGTCGGCTGAGAGCATCAATGCCCGAGGCCTCTCAACGAGGAATTGGCGCCAACTGCGGAGCTCGGTCGCTATCTGGTGAAACATGGTCCAATGACGCGCAGCTGGTGGCGGGAGGTCGACACTGGGGCGCTCAACGATCTCCACGCGGTCGTGGTCGAGAGCCTCGCTCATGACTCGGCGCACCCGCTTTGCCCGTTCGACGGCCTTCGCGCCCAACTCGTGGATCTCGACTCGCGCGACGATGCCCTGACGGGTTGAGCGCGCTACCTCGACGCGGCGGATGGCGTCACAGCGCAGCACATTCTCGAGCTGCTCGGCCTGCCATAAGTCTTCGACCACCCCCTCGTCGAGGTAGACGTGGTCGGGGAGCTCGCTGTGTTGCCGCTCGATGTCGATCCCGAGGGGCTCGAGTTCGTCCCGCAGCAGCCAGCCACGGCCTGCGAGCGTTGCCAACAAAACTTCCAGTGACCACCGAGCATCCTGGTCCGGGCCGTTGTTGCTGACGACCACCGCGTGTGGTCCAGGCTCGGACACCCACTCGATCTTGTTGGTCGTGCGATCGAGAAGATCCCGGAGTCGAGCCACGCGATAGTGGGCCAGACGATCGTTCCTGGCAGTCAGGCGCATAACCGCGGCCTGGACGTGTTCGCGCCAGATGTCGGCGAAGATGGCCACGTGTCCGTCGGGGCCGAGTCGGTCGAGCAGCTCACGCCACAGCTCGAGCTCGACCAGGAGGTGGACTTCAAGGTCACCGAGCAGGATGACTTGACCAGTGACGTCCAGGGTCTCGCCTGCCACACGTGGACGGAGAAAGGGCGGGACCAAGACGGGCTCGGCCGAGGACCGAACGAGCAGGCGCTCGAGCACGTCGGCGGTCTCGACGGCGGCGGTGCGGCGCAGCGCCGCGAATGAAAACATCCCGGTGCGCCAGGCCGCGTGGGCCTGGGTCCGCAATTTCGCCCAAGCGCGGAGGGCCTCGACGCCATGGTCGAAGGACCCGCCCCAGACCACGCCCTCTACGATCAACCGATTGAAGTCGGGGGCTGGGAGATCAGTTGGTGCCCCGAGCATGAAGTAGGTCTCGACCAGAAGCCGCTCGATGAGAGCGTGGCCCGGGTAGTCTGTGGCGAGGCGTTGATGGATGGCGCGGAGCTCGGCGCGGGTTTTTCGTGGGCCAAGGCGATCGTCACCGCACGGGGGTCGACGTCTTGGCCCAAGGCTCGAAGGCTATGTACGAGCCCGTGGGTATCGAAGGTGTGACGTTGGACCTCGGCCGCGATCTCATGGAGGGTCGTCCGGGTCGCGGGCGCCATCGCGGGCATCCTGGCGTGGGCCGCGGTCAGACTAGCGCTGAATCGCAGGACCGCCTGTAGCCGGCGCTCGGGCGCGAGCGGGCGGTGGAGCTCGGGAGAGTCGACGGCCGTCTGGACGATCGCGCGACCGAGAACGAGCACCGCGTTGGCCAGGACCTCGACTTCGAACTCGTCGTCGTCAAGGAGCGCCAGCGCGAGCTCGGTCGACGCGTCTACGTCGCCAGTGCGGTCGTGATGCAGCGCCATGTGAGCGCGGATCCTTGGCGCCATGTGAGCCCCGGGCGCCAACGGAAGCTCGCCGCGCTCGACCGCCATCATCGCGCCGATAATCGGCGGGACCGACGACCACCGGTCCACGATCGCAGCCGCAAGCGCCGGTTGACGAACTACGAGGAGGGTCTCGACCAGACTGTGGCGCCAGGCGACGTCTGGGCTCGGCGTTGACCCGAGGACGTGCTTGGCGAGGACGATGAGCTGGTCGATGGCCTTGGCCTCCTCGCCAATATGGAGTAGCGACACCGCGTAGTTGAGCTGCGTTAGTCCGAGCAGTGCTTCGAGTTCGCCAGCCTGGTCGTCGTCGGTCTTGGCTAGCTCGAGGGCCTGGGCGTGGGCGTCGCGGAATAAGCCGTGGGCGCGCTCGAACTCGCCAGCCTGCCGAGCTGCGTTGGCCTGCTGGAACAGTGCGCGGAGACCCTCGGTCGCTATCAAGAGTAGCTGTGCGGTCGCACCTTCATCGAGGTCTGCGACCGCGGCGTCAACGATCCCGGGGACGGGGGGAGAGTGGAGAAAGATGTCGGCGGCTGATGCCCCCTCCGCTGCAACGAGCACGACCAACTCGGGCTCGACGTCGAGGTCGACCAACGCGTCACGCCCGAGCGCGAACGCTTGTTGGGCGCTGAGTTCTTCGTTGATACCGAGGTAGAATCCACGGGTGAACGCCAGCGCGGCCTCGTCGTGCCACTCGTCACGGTCGCCGCGGACCCCGATGACCACGGATACGTGCCGTGCGATGACTTGGGCTTGTTCGAGCGAGTTGCAGGCGTTGAGGACGACGCACTTGACCGTACTCCGGGTCGAAAACGCACGCGCGGCCGCTTCGTGCGGCGGCAGCTGGGGGCTCTCGTCGTCGCGCACGAACACGAGCTCGCCGTCGGGCGTACCATGGCCGATGAAGTGAACGATGGTTGGGCAACGCCGGAGGATCTGCTTGCGAAGATCCTCGATGCTTGACTGGGGCCGGTACTGGGCGACGAGACCAGCGCGACGATCGAAGGTGTCGTCGATCGCCTGGTACTCCCGGGACGCAGCGACAGGGGGCTCGCCGCCAGGACTCGAGCCCACGACCAGGATCGTGTGGCGGCTGGTCCTGGCCAGCGATCGCACCGGTAACTGCGGTACGAGGAGATCTCGGTCGAGGATAGTCGAGGTCATGGCCGACAGAGCGGGGTCCTGAACATGGTGTCACCTTGAGGGTGAACGTTCACGGCCCGGAACCGTGAACTCATCCAGCCAGGTGAGGTCCGACCCAAACAGGATCTCGGTCGTTGACGCCCCGCTCTCCCGGGCCAAGTTCAAGCCCGCCGGTCTGGACGACGCCTAGTGGCGATCTCGATGTGCTACTCCACCGCCTGTCGGTTCTTCGACTTCCTGCGCGACTGCACCAGCAGACACCACCTGTCGACCCTCTCGCTAGCTAGAGTCGTAGGGTTCAGCCCTCGACCACGGACCCAGCCCACCCCTCTGGGCCGTCGTCGGGGGCTGGTCAGCTGACGCGTCGATGGCCACGAGGTCGTGATACGAGGACAGGGAGGCCCGCGCACTGGGATGTCGGTCATTGGTGCCTCCGCCACGATGCCCGCCGGAGCGCCTCTCGGCTATTTGGGTGCAGAATACTCGCAGTATCCTAGAAGTCCCCGAAAATCTGCCTCTAGACCGGTGCTTTCGGCCGTTTTGTCTTCCGTGTGCTGTGCTTGTGCTGCTTGCGAGCACCCCCAGCTGGCGCCCCGTCCTCCCCGTGGGGGTTCTCGGGCGCGAGCCGCTTGATTAGCTCGTCGCCGTAGCCCCGGCTGAGGTGGGCGTAGCGCATCGTCGTGGTGATCGACTGATGCCCGAGCCACTCTTGAACCTGGCGCATCGGCACGCCGCGCATGACGGCGTGGGAGGCGAAGGTGTGGCGCAGGACGTGGTTGTGGAGATGGCGCATCTCGAGCGCCTCGGTGATCTTGTCGATCGCGTACTGCACCGTGCCCGCGCTGTGCGTCGGGGCGCCCTCTCGCGGGAAGACGAGCTTGCCCTGAACCCGGACGCGCTGAGCCTCGAGCGCATCCCGAGCGTCCCAGGTCAACGGCAGCTCCCGGCGCTTGTCGCTCTTCGTCGACGTGAAGCCGTTCTCCACCGACCAGGATTGATTGACCGAAATTCGGCCTCGTTGAAGGTCGATGTCCTCTCGCCAGCGCAGCGCGATCATCTCGCCCACGCGTAGCCCCGTACGGACGGCCACGACCATGTAGGTGTGCCAGTCCGGTAGGTGCTCCGCGGTTCCCGTCAAGAACGCCTCGGTCTCGTCGAAGTCGAGGAAGTCAAAGTCGCTCTTGCGCTGCTTGAGCAAGACGATCTCCGGGACCTCACGGACAAGCTTCCACTTCTTCGCCACCGTGAAGATCCGTCCGAGGACCTTCAGGTGCTGGTTGACCGTCTGCGGCTGGAAGGGACTCCCCGTCCGAGTCAATGTCGCCAGCCTGTCGACCTTGTACTGGTCGATCATCCGCTCATCGATCTTGTCGAGTCGATGCCGACCAAAGGCAGGCAAGAGATGGAGCCTCAGGATCCCCTCCTTACGCCGGATGACGGCAGGCTTGTTGATGGTGCGTTGGTAGGCCAGGAACTCCTCGACGAAGCCCTGGAGTGTTGGTGTCTGCTGCTTGTCTCCCTCCTCCCACTGCCCGGTGAACAGCTGCTTGCGCAGCTCTCGCTCGTAGCGCTCAGCTCCCCGCTTGGTCTGCACGGGGCTGACCTTGCGGATTGTCAGCTTGCGCCCGTCGGGCCAGGTGTGCTCGATGTGGACCATCCACCGCTCGTGCTGGCGCCCTTGCTTGTCGCGCCACTTTCGCTTCCTCACGCTCATCGCTGGTTCCTTTCAGCGATGCCGAGGTCTTGGCGTAGGAAGGCTAGCATCGAAGCCCGCCCGCGGTAGGGGGCCGCACGAGGGCTCAGGTCACCACGCATCCGGAATAATCTGAGGCTGCTCGGCGACGTCCACCAGCCTGCCGCGAGGAGTGTTCAGCGGGATGGGCGAACTGACGGCGCCGGAGCCAACTCGGCCCGATTCTTGGCCACCCCGAAGGACGCCACGCAAACAGACCTCACCCACGCCTTGCGCGACGGCCCCGAGTCGACGCTGCTCTACCAAGTCATCGAATAGCACTGGGAGAGCTTCCGCGAGCGGGCAGAGCAAGGGGGGGGACTGCCCCGCTTCGTGGTCCGCGAGTTCGAGGCCTACCGGCGCTGCGGCATCCTCGTCGAGGGTTTTGTCCTTCATCCATGGGCCGACGCATGGCCGACCTCGCTGCCCATCTCGTCGATGAGGTCCTTCCGCATGTCCCCGTCCGCCAGTGGATCTGCTCGCTGCCCTGGCGCCTGCGCTACGCGATGGGCTACGATCGCCGATTCTGCTCCGACGTACTCGGCACCTTCATCGGGGCGCTTCGCTGCTCGCTCCGCCACTCCCTCATCAGGTAAGTGGGCCAAGCGAGCCCTCGGCCTGCGCTCTGTCGAGGACGCTCAGGTCGGTGCGGTCACTTTCGTCCAACGCGCGGACCTGTTCAAACTGACTGTGAGGATGACGGCATCCCCCTGACAGGGCCCCCAAACTAGACCTTGGGGCTCTGAGGCGATACAATTTTTTCCGCCAGATCAATTGTCCTCTTGGCGATTTCATCAGTCATTCGAGCTCGCTCAAGTTCGATCGTGCTCTGGCCCTTCTCAAGTATAAAGTTCCTCTCCGTCGCCATCAGGTGCTGGATAGGCGAGTCTGCATTGGTAGTAGCACTGCTAGCCAGTGCGGCCTTTGCCCCGGAAAACTTGAACTCCAAATTTGTCAGTTCGTTATGGTAGTATTTTATGTCCAGGAGTCCACTGCGGTACAGTTTCAAAAAGAAGAGTGCAAGAATCTCCACAATCACTACACCGCTAAAACGAGGCGCGTAGCTGAGCAAGTAGGTGGCAGGCTGCAATGATACCTCGCCGACAGTTGCCTGTGGAGGCTCAATCAAAAATGCCAAAATTCCAAGTCCAATAAAAGCGATAATCATGCCCATGACAAGATTTAGAGTGTTTTTTCGTTCCAATGAAGCGACAGCGCGTTCGAGGCGCCGGTGGCTGATCTTAAATGTTTGGTCCAAAGGCTCTGTTTGTCGGCGATGTGCATCTTCGATTCGCACCCTCTTCTCAATGTCTTCAATGATGTTTTTTGAAGCTGATGAGGTGATTTCTGCTGCCCATTTTTCGTGTTGCTCTTTTGCGCCTTTCTCAATTTCCTGCTTAAAATTGTGCAGATCGATCATGGTTAAGGCCCGCAATTGAGAATCTCCAGCCTTAGAATCCGGACTCTGTTCTGGATCGCTGTTACCAAGGACTCGCTCTTTTTCTGAAACAATGGGCTCAACGATGATCCGGTCCCCAATGTTTAGAATTGGGTTTTTGGTGGCAGGCTCGCGCCTGGCAATTGTTATGCCAACAACCTCATCGCGGAGGTATGACAAGAAACCCAAAGCAAGGGTGGCGACAGCCAGTGCGAATGAGGCAAACGACAGTCCACCCACGTTGCCACCGAGAGACATCACTGCATACCCGAAATATGAGAATGCAGCGGCAAAGAGTATTGTCACTGGAAGAATGTACTTGGGTAGCGACTTCCCTGTAACAGGAGAGATGTCGCTAAGTGATCGGGGGGAGGAGAACGTGGGTTCTTCCGCGCCAGGACCATGAAACATGGTGTACGGTGGGGTCTCGGCGTCAAATTCTAGGTTGGCAGATCGCAGGGATTTCTCAATGCTCGCACCAGAGCAAAGATTTCTGTAGAATGCAGATGCAAATACAGTTGCGTGTGTGTCGAGGAGCCTATCTGAATAGCCTATGGCATAGATGTCGAGTTTGCTGGCGAGTTCCCGGGCGAGATGCTCAGAGTGGTCGGTGTTTAGAATGATTAGGCGAAGCGAGGGGATTGCCGCGAGCATATCTGCCAGCGGCGACTCTCGGATTATCACCGCACTTTCAGCATCTCCCTCCACAACTATTCCATCTTTGGCTGAGTGGGTGGACAAATGCACTATGGTGGGTTGTGTTCGCGCGAGCGCATACACGATGTCGCTGGGGCGCGCCGCGAGGAGTAGCCTGACATCAATATGTTGGTTCGGATTTTTCTTGTTGATTGCATCTTGTATCATCCGTGCCTCCGTATCAGTGCGAAGGTACGGAAAAGTTTTGGGCTGTGAGCTGATAAAGAGAATCGTTTTGCTGATTGACTCCAGGTCATCTGATTCGCTAGTCATGGATCGCCTCACTCGTCATGGGTAAACTTGTTAGCCCTGACCGACTCCACAGTGCCCAAAAAAAGTACGACACGTCCCCCACATGGTACAGTTCATTCAGTTCGTTTGAGAACCTTTTAGGTCCTGATTCGCTACTGCCCGGCTGCCTGTATCGTCACCTGAGCACACACCAAACCGTGCGTGCCCCCTTGGCCGTCCCATTTCGGGCCGGGCGGGGGGGGGGGCTCGAGGACGGGCCTCGCAGGCAAACGGCCGCTGTGGCCTATGTGAAGGGCGGGGTTGGCGCCCCGCGGTAGATCGGCAGGCCCGAGTCCGCGGAGATCCCCCGGCCCCGGTCTGGACCGGACGCAGCAGTTTCGCGGGCCGTTTCGATCTGGGCGCGGTGTTCGGGGGTGAGTTCGCTCGCCCGCGTCAATGTAGCATTCGTTCCCAGCGAAGGCGGCGCTCAGTAGGGCGGCGGGCCCATGTGAGGCGCTCGGGTGGTGAGATGCCCCGTACTTGTGGGTCAAGGCGGGGGGCGCAAACTGCACTGTCGTAAAGAGGAGGAGGCCAGGAGGGCCCCAGGCAATCTACTCGGAGGTCTCGTCGCGCTTCATCAACCTCTTGAGATCGTTTTTAAGCTCCTTCCAAATATCACCGTCCTCCCGCACCGACTCCGTGACCAGTCGTTCCATAAATGCGTTCTTGCTCAAGCCAAAGTCTGGCCGACTAATCAGAAGTTCCCAGAGGGTTGCCAGCGTTTTTTTACCATCGAGTTCAACCATGTA
This sequence comes from Plesiocystis pacifica SIR-1, assembly GCF_000170895.1. Lineage (GTDB taxonomy): Bacteria > Myxococcota_A > Polyangia > Nannocystales > Nannocystaceae > Plesiocystis > Plesiocystis pacifica. Next base: position 42,010 of record NZ_ABCS01000018.1, read on the forward strand.
GTCTACGTCGGATTTCGCAGAGTTCAGTTCCGCAACGCACCTAGCAGCAAACGCTTTTTTCGAACCATCAGAGGACACTCCCTCAACAAATGAGCGAACACCCTCGAGCCGCTCCCAGATCCGATCTGAAACTCCGTCAAAGTCACCCCCGAACTCCTCGTACTCATTCAAGAAACCACAGTTAGGAGGTGAGAATGAGGAACTGTAGACCTTCTTGGCCACCACGAACGGTAGTTGCCTAAGAGCGGCATCCTTCACGATTTGAAGCACATCCCCCCTCGTTAGCCGGTCAGGGGGGGACTTCAACTGCCTGAACCTCTTCGTAGTTTCAGCCTTTCGTCGTTCGGCATCGTACACGCTGTATATCACGTTGTGATCCAAGAGGTAGTTCTCTATGCAGTATCGACGCAGCTGAGCAACCCTGACGTGCTCGCTGTCCTCAAAGCTGAACACACTCCTGTCATTGTCCAAAACAAAAACATGATCGATAGAGACCTGACCTTTGACGTCGCCTGCTTTTAGCTCTCGGATATACTTCTCAGCCTCCGAACGCCCGTGCATGACCTGGACCTTGTACCCCCCCACGAGTTCAAGAAACGCCTCCTCAACAACCGCTTTGTCTGTTTTTCCCTCTAGGTAGAGAACTCCCTCATGGCAAATAGTCGCGATTGGATCGGCTCCCAGACCTGCGATTGCAGACTCGGCCTCGGCCCGGTCGCTACGCCGGATTTCAGTCACTCGCTGCGGCCGCGCATGCATATGGTGAAGAACAGCTGACTCTTCAAAGTACGCCGAGGAGAGAACTTGTGGGGAGTGTGTGCACATGATGACCTGAACGTCCTGACTTGCGCATACATGTTCAGCAAGAAATGGAACGATCTTCTTCTGCAATGTTGGGTGAAAGTGGAGCTCTGGCTCGTCAAGCAGGACTATCCCTCCTTTCATCATTGACCTTCGGAGAAGCAAGTATGTTAAAAGAACCCCTCGTTCACCACTGCTCATGTCCCCGATGTCATATGAGCGATTCGTATCAATATCCTTGACAGTGACCATCAGCCGGCCGCTCACGGGTTCAACGGACACTCCGTCGAAGACTCTTCGTCCTCCCAAGAAGATCCTTAGGACCTGATTGATGTCATCCGCAATGTCGCTCCCCCTCACCAAATGACGGTTGGTTATATACTGTTTCAGTCGAGCATACTTCTGATGTGCCTGAACGAGGTGTGTATTGATGTGAGACTGGTACTCGGCCTGACCGAACTGGATGTTAACTGCGGCCTGTGGAATGGCGCGGTCTGCGGGGAAGTAGCTGACAGGTGTCAGATTGTAATCGGGTTGTTCCCATAAATTAGCGAGTAGGGAGCCAGCCAGTTCTGAGCGGCGCGACAACTGGCCTGTTGTACCTTCAATCGTGATATGAAGTCGCAGGTCTTTGCTGTCGTTGCAAAACTCACTTTCAATTTTGTCCCGGACCTGCCCTCGAACGCTATTCCACTCTTTCATGCCTTCGGTAGTCTGAAGGCGCGCAGCAACTCCTTGCGGACCTCCATACATCAATGAGTACTGGTGCAATGCAATCGTGTCGGACGCGCCTAGAATCTTGTTCACCTCGGTGTCTGACAACTCACAAGTTGCAACTACATCACAGGAGTTACCCGGCTCCCCGAGCAGCGCACTTCCATCAATAGAGTTGTTGTTCCGATACTGGAGCCCAGGAATCTGTGAGGCTGCTTGGCGGAGATCAACGTTGTTGCGAGGCGTGGCAAAAACGAACAAAAGGCGGAGTGCCTCCAGTACAGTCGTTTTTCCACAACCATTATTTCCGGCGATGACCGACATTCGGCCGCCCAAGCTAAACTCTAGGTCTCTGATCGAGCGGTAGTTTCGAATGCTCGCCTTCTTGATTCGCATCCACCGAATAGTGCTTTCCTCTGCCGAGCCAGTGCAAGTACCAGTGTGCGTGAGTCAGCGCACAAAAACGAAGGCGCCGAGCGACTCAAGATCTCGGCTAACGTGTCGGGGAATCATGCGTCTTACGTGCCCTCTCACTCGGCTGCTTCCTACGATCGAGTTGCCGAAAGAGCGCGCACAGGACTTGAAAGCTGAGCTCTTGCTCCTCCGTGGGTCGGCTCAGGATGAGGTCGACCAGTTCACGGGCGAGGTCCCTCTCCCCGAGTTCCAGGCCCATGAAGAGGGTGCTCATCATTAAGTCTAGCCCACAACACAGCTTGGTGAGCGTGTCGAGGCTCGGGGAGAAGGAGCCGCGCTCAAGCCGACGGATCGTATCGGTAGATAGCCCTGAACGCTCAGCCAAGACATCTTGCGTCAACCCACGGGCAGTGCGGAGGCTCCGTACGTGAGCCCCGAAGCGTCGCGTGGGGCTCAAGACAGCCTCCGGCGGTAGCGGGTCGAACTGGTCTTGCCCTTCCGCTCGACCTGGCCAGCGTCGACGAGACGGGTGAGCGAGGCCTGGAGCTTCCACCGGGGTCCACCGACTTGGTCTCGCAAGAAGCGCCCATCGATCCAGCCATGCTCCACCTCTGGGTCAGACATGGCCTCATCGAGGACCTCACGGACGAAATCGTCGAAGAGTTCGCCCGTCGCTTGCCGTGCTGCCTCGAGGCGCTCTTGAACCAGGCCCTTGTTGTGGGCCCGGATGCCGGCGACAACTACCCCCTCCTGGCTAATGAGCTCTTCCAATCGGACCGCTCGGAGCGTTTCTGCGCGTTCGCCTCCCTGGGCGAGGTAGTCAAGCAGCTCGCCCAGAGTCCAACTCGGGTGCTGCCGCAGAGCGCAAATCAGGACATGCCGCTCGGTCTCGGCAACAAGGGGGTCGAGACCGAGCGCCGACACCGACGGTTTGTCGCCCAATCCCGCCCCGTTGAAGGGACGCGACCCGGTGCTTGGTGAGTCTGTCTCATGCTTCATGCCCCCATCGTGGCGAGTCATGCACGTTAAGAACAGGTCAGCAATTCGGAGAATTGACCTAATCGGTAACGAGCGTCATGCGAGCTCGCGCTTTGCCCGAACTCGCCACGACCCGAGCGTCGAGCGGGGAACGTCCAGAAACTTGGCCGCACGCCTCACCGAGCCCGCGTCGGAGATGATGCGCTCGAGCAAGATGGCCGTCATCCTTGCCCAGGTCGACAACTCGACGATGTATGTGTCGCTAACACCCACGGGGAAGTCGAGGACGTTGTCGCCGTCGACAGCTCCACGCTCCACGGCCTCGATCAGATCGAGGTAAGCTGCCCCGGGAACGTCACGCTCGGAGTGTCGCAATGGAGAGACCATCGCGCGGGTCGGAGGCGGAGCACCAGGTCACGGATTAGTCCAGCCGGTGTAATTCGTGACGAGTCCCTTGCCATGTCCATAGGCCGTTGCTAGCTTCGAAATCGCCTGGAATGATGAGAACGAGTTCCGCGTAGGCAAGCTCAGACCCGATGACCCCCTCGACCCCTTCACCACCTCTCGCGGCGTCCTCCATGGGAGTGCGCCTGTGGTGACCTATGAGGCCCTGGGCCGACGAATTCGTGATCACCGGCATAGGCTCGGCTTGTCCCAAGAGCGCTTCGCTGAGCTCGCAGGCGTATCCAAGGAAACCATCGGCCGTCTCGAGCAAGCTGTCGGGAGCCCCTCTCTCGAGACCCTCGACAAGGTCGCCCTCGTGCTCGACACGACGGTCCCGATTCTGCTCGCCAAGCGCGCCTGTGATGAGGTCGCCGTGTTGGTCGCCGAGCTGCCTGACCGCGAGCAAGAAATCGCCCGGGTCATGATCAAGGCGCTCTCGGAGCACGTGCGGTCGGCCGAGCCGGCGCCGTAGCCCTCAGTGGTAGTTCGGCTCGGTGAGCAGCTCGGGCGCGGTGGTGCCGACGGCTTCCGCGATCAGGCTGACGAGATCGAGGTCAGGATCGATCTCGCCCTTACAGATGCCCTCGAGGTGCTCGCGCGTGATGCCGACCTTGGCTGCCACATCATCGAGCGTGAGGTTCTGCTCGAAGCTGAGGCGGTGAAGGTTCGAGGCGAGAACCTCGTAGGCGGGGCGCCGAGTCACTGGCAGAAGGTACACCGACCGCGAACCATCGAGCCAGCGGCAGAGCGCGCCTCATGCGCGCGGTAGTAGGTTCAAGGTAGGCAGGCCTGGAAGCTGTCTCGCTGGACTGAGGCCAGCCCGGAGCAGCCGGCCCGCGTGGTGTCATAATCGCTCAGGCAGGTCATCCCTGCTCCCTCGATGCACTCGTTGTCGGCTTCGAGGCACGCCACCAACACATCCAGCGCATCGTTCACGCACTCGAGATACCCCTTCGCCCCTTCTTCGTGCCCCTCGAGCGCATCCGCGATGCAGCCTCGCCGCTCCAAGTCGATGGAGCCGACCCCTTCCTCGCACTCGGGGCCCGAGGCGTACCCATACTCCTGATGGCACTCGCACCGCAGGCCTACGGAGACGTTGTACACGTCGGCGAAGTACTCGAGCTCGCCGGAGATGTCCGGCGGAGCCTGGCAAGAGAGCCCGAGGAGAGCGGGTGAGAGCAAGCAAAGACGCGCTGCCAGGCGGTCGAGCATGCCGCACGGTATCACGAGTCGCGCCGTTTCCCCTCGAGCCGGTGAAGCCCCCACAAGCCCGCCACGGTCAAGGTCAACGCACCGCCTGCCGTCAAGCCGGCCGCGAGCTGGCTGGACTGGGCTTCGGAGGAAGTGTTTGCGACCGTGCCGGCGTGTTGCTGCGGTGGCTTGAGACGACCGAGCGACACGGCCGCATCGAGGGGCGCCCCGCTGGCGATCCGCGGGGGCTTGATCGCCCGCGGGGGCTTGATGCTCGGGCGCAGAATCTCGTGGCCGAGTCCAGGGCTGCCCTGCAAGAGCGGGTTCACGGTCGAGACCTTGACCCCGCTCGCCTCGAGCTCCTTGCGGAGCTCGGGGTCGGCGACCTCGCGCAGGTCCACGAGCATGCGCTTGTTCGACTGGAGGAGGGCGCTCCTTGCCTGCGTGAACGCGTCGCCCAACCGGTTGCGGCGTACCTGGCCTCCCTCACGATAAAGCGCGCCTGCTCCTGGTGGGATGTAGGCGACGTCGAGGGTATCGAGGCCTCGCAGCTGCATGGCGGCGACGGTCTTACAAAAAGGCTTGATGAGCCGGGCGTAGATGCTCTCCGAGAACGGTACGCTGAAGCGACCCTCTCGAGGGTTGGCGATGAGTGCTGTCGGCATCCTCGGATCTCGCCCGCCGACGCGCAGCTCTCCACCGTCCTCGAAGGCAGTCATGAGCGTGGCAAGCCTCGAGAGTAGACCTCGCCAGCCTGGTGCGCGCACTCGGGTCCACTCCGACTGCACGAACTCCCAGAACCGTTCGAAACAGCGCTGCCACGCGAAGTCGATGGCCTCGACGTCGATGGTGTAGAGCAGCGGCCCCGGCTGGGCGATCGACTCCAGCAACCCCGCGAGCAGCTTGTTAGTCGACGGGTAGAAGGCCCCCACGTTCTCCCCGGGCGTGGTCACGTTCAGCGGCGCCCCGGCGTAGGCCCAGCCCAGACCCTGCGTCGGCCAGACCGACTCCGCCTTCACGCACATCCGGCAGTCCCGGCGCCCGTCGAAGCTCTGCGCCCGCATGTAGCAGGGCTTGTCCACGCCCTTACACCGGAGGCTGTAGCGATCGACCGGTGTGCCCCGAGGCGTCTGATAGAAGCGATACGAAGCCTGGAGCACGCGCAGCATCGTCCGCGTGCCCGGCATGAACCCAAAGTTCGCCCCGTCGCCGACGTCGAAGCGGTACTGCGTCTCCCCCCTCGGCCCGCGCGCGCGCCCGGGGTCGCCCTGTTGCGCTGCGATGCCGTTGGCTCGATGCTGGAACTTCCACGCAACCCGCGGCTCGTAGGCCGGCAGGTAGAGGCTCGTGTAGTCCGCGTTGGACGCGGCCTCGACCTTCCCGTCGGGGAAGACCACCCCCCCGTGGCCGCGCTGGCGGATGACCTCCATCACTCGGTTGACCTGCCACGTGTCCGTGGCCGGCTCCTCCGACTGCAAGGGCGGCAGGGCCACGTCCTTGGCCAGCTCGCTTGCCCGGTGCGCGGCGACGACATCCGCGGCCCACACCGCAGCCGCGATCACCTGGGCCACGGTCTGGCCGATCATGTTGGTCTGCCCGGCGATCTGCTGGAGCGCCTGCATCCCCGCATTCTTGAGCAGCTCCGTGACGAGCTCGGTGCCGTCGTCGACGTGCTGGAAGATGTCGATGACCGACCCCACGCTCGAGTAGACCTGCGCGACGGTGCGGCCGAGGGGGGCGCCCTGGATCGCCGGGACCCCGATCCGCGTGCCGATCTCGAACAGGCTGATCTGCGAGGTCGAGATCCAGTTCTTCCAGTCCGCGCTGGCGAAGGTGCGGAGCCCCAGCTCACCCGAGAGGCCGACCGCGGGGTCGAGGATCGAGTCGGCGAAGACCTCCTTGCCCGGGAGTTTGCTCTCGAAGTGCAGCCAGTCCGTGCCCGGCGGGAAGATCGGAAGGTGCCGGTTGGCGTGGTTGAGGTAGGTGGCGTCGGGGCGCAAGAGCATGATCGACTCAGGTGGGCTCGGGGTCAGGGGTGGCTTGGGGCTCGTTCGCGGGCCTGGGGTCCCGCCGCCCGGGTCCGGTCTGGACGACGCGCACGCGCTCTCCAGGCCGCGGGCGCCCGACGAGGTCGAAGTCGCCGAACAGCTCCTGGGCACAGTTCTCCCGGGTGAGCTCGTCGAAGCCCAGCTCGCGGTAGAGCTGCCGGCGCAGGGCCTGGCGCTCAGAAGGGGTCATCGCCCGCCTCGGGGTAGCTGGCCATCCGGTGCGTGGCGAGGCGACCGACGATGTAGCGTGCGGCGAGCTGCTGCTCAGCGTCGGCGATGTCGCGGAACTGGTCGCTGTTGAACAGGGGGATCAGCCGGGCGATGTGCTCGAGGGCGTCGCGCTCGGCCTCGAAGGCCGCGCCCTTGTCGAGCAGCGCCCGCATGGCCCCCGCGGCCTTCTCGTTCCCGTTCCACAGCTGGAGGAGCTGCCGCGGGTTGAGGGTGTGGAACAAGAAGATCATCGCCTGCTGGGCGGACCCGAAGGTCGGGAACACGGTCAGGTCTCGCTGGGCCATCAGCTCGACCACGCGGTTGGCGAAGGGCACCAGCTCGCCCATGAAGGCGTCGAAGGCCATCTTCCCAGTCTCGAGGGCCATGGCCACGCGCTGGGTCTTCTCGCCCTCGGCGAAGGCCTTGGCCCGGAGCTCGGTCTGGCCCGAGGAGTCGGCACGCAGCCGCTCGACCTGCTCACGCTGGTACTCGGTCGCGTCCTTGAACAGTTCGCTGGCCTTGTTGATGAGGCGGGGGCCAGCTTCGATGGTCTCCTGGACGGCCGCGAAGGTTTGCTGGGCGGAGACCAGAGCATCTGCCGCGACCTGGAAGGACTTGTCGCGCTCGGCGTAGGACTTGTCGCGCTCTTCGATGTGGCGCTCGAACATCGCGTTGAGCCGGGCCTCGAGTAGACGCTCGGACTGGTAGTGCCGGAAGGCGTCGCGCGAGGCTCCGATGTGGGAGGTCTCGAGTTCATCCTCGACGGCCGAAGTGCTGGACTGGGCGAGGGGACGGCAGCGCTTGCCGTCCCCAAACAGGACGTCCCCACCTTCGTCATAGCCGATGAGTTTGAAGTCGCAGGGAATGTCCAGCGTGCTCGCCCACAGCTTGGCGAGAGACCAGAACTGGGCGGTGGTCTGTTCGGCCTTCAGACGCAGGCCCGAAGAGGGCAGATCGGGGTCGTGCTCCCATTCGAGGCGGGTCCCGTCGAGCTCCTCATCCCCCTCTAGGGTCGCTTCTTCGGGCAGTGGCGCCTGATTGGGGATGAGCGCCCGGTAGCTGGCCCGACCGCAGCGCCACTGCAACAGGAGGACCGCGAGGACGGGGTCATACTCGGCGATCTGGTCGGACCACTTCGCGGGAGGGGGCGGGTACTCGTAGATGGCAGCGCTCATATCGAGCGAAACCATGGTGGCGCTTTTCCGAGATGGCAAGCGGAAAGAGTCAGCAATCTCAATTCACCATACATGGCTCGTCGTTTTGGACTCCAACGTTGCACGAGCTTGGACGCAAACTTGGCCCCGTTGCATGCAAGTTGGCCGCTGGGCGCCCAATTTGGGTCCATCTTGGCTGCAACGATGCACGCCGCGTTGCATGCAAATACATACTCTCGACCGTGGCCGAGGCTAGCTAATCGCATGACCTTACCTCGCGGCGAGTTGGCAAATGCCGCGACTTGGTCCACGGTGGACGCATGTCGATTCATCAACTCGCCGCGGACTCGAGTCCGGGGGCCATGGCCGCGCTCGACCAGGCGCTGCCCGAGGTCGTGGACCTCGAGAACCGGCTCCAGGCCCAGAGCTTCGCCCACAAGTGCCTCCGCGAGACGGAGGAAGACGCCCGCCGGCAGGTCGAGGAGGCCCGCCTCGACCGCATCGAACATATCGCTACGGAGACCCTCGAGGTGTTCAGCTCGATCGGGGCCGGGGCGCTGTCGTGCTGGACGGTGGGCCCCAAGCAGGTCCCCGTGGGCGGCCTGGTCAACGGCCTGCTCGGTACGGGCGCGAAGATTGGGAGCCTGCTCAACCCCAATCAGCGCGCCCTTCGGTCGGCCTGTCGCGTGGGCAAGTCGATGCTTCAGACGCAGCTGGGCATCACCACCCGCCGCATCGTGCGAGGTGAGCTGTGAGCGGCGAGGAGACGACGACCCGCGGCGAGCAGCGCGAGCTCGAGCGGCGCAAGGCCAAGCAAGGCGGCCGAGCTCGCCGGGCGGGGCTCTTGCTCGACAAGCAGGCCAAGGAGCGCGCCCGCCAGGACGCCCTCGAAGACCAGCAGGGCCGCCTCGAGGGCCGCGTGGCCGAGCTCGAGCGGCGCATCAACAGCCACGCCACCCGCCTGGCCGCCCTCGAAGAGCCGGCCACCTGAGCGGGCCCAACCCATCCACCCAACTCACCCCCAACTGACGACCAGAGATTCAGACCATGCTCATCGGACCCAGCAACCTCAACACCCTGCTCCCGCGCGCGCCCGGGGGCCCCTACGGACTCGAAGCCGCCCAGGACTCGATCCAACGCAACCTGCCCTGCGCGGGCGAGTTCTCGATCGGCTACATCGTGCCCTTCGAGGTCGAGATCCCCGTGCCGGCCGGCGGCCGCAAGCGCCACGAGGTCAAGCCCAACGAGCGGCTGTTGCCCGTCGCCATGGTGGCCTATCTGTCGGGGCCGGACATCCGTATCGAGGCGATCACCCGCCGCGACGATCGAGACGCGGGCCTGACCGGTACGGGCATCACGACCACCCGCGACCCCGACACCTTCGACTGGGAGCCGCTCAAGACCCCCTTCAACCCCTTCCCGCCGGACATCGGCCCCGTCGACAGCTCCAAGGGCTTCACGATCGAGGTCTCGAACCTCACCGGCTCCGACAGCCAGATGTTCCAGGCGACCTTCTTCGGGGCGATCGGCGGCTACGCGGGCCTGCGCTACCTCAAGGAGCACCTGGGCCTGTCCGACTCGCTCTACGGCCAGCTGCGCAGCTGGCTCAGCTCGTCGGGGATCCGGCCCGAGGACTCGGGCAGCAAGGGCTGAGCGCTGATGTTCCGCTTCCCCACCGAGCTCGTCGGAGAGCACCTGGTGAGCGAGGCCGCGGTGTTCTTCACCGAGGCCCTGGCCAAGCTCAACGCCCGACAGTTCATCCGCGAGGCCCCGGAGGACTCGCCTTGCTGCGCGCGCTGTGCCGGCTGTGAGCTCGACACCGACAGCGCGCTGCAAGACGCCAAGCGCCTGCTCGAGACCCGCGTCGGCCACCCGGTGAGCATCGTCGCCTACTCCATGGGCCGCGAGCTGTCCCAGGGCATGGCGTGCCGGCCGGTGCTCGTCGAGGGCGACCGCCTGGCCTACCAGCGGGAGGACGGCTCGATCGTCGATCCCGTCTCGAAGTTCGAAGCCCCTGAAGAAAGTTGCTGTTGTGGACGACATGACGACGCTGAAGAGCACGGATGACTGGGCCGCGAACGTGGTGACCCAGGACGACGACCCCGAGGCCACGCTCGAGAGCAAGCCCCCGGCGCAGGCCCTCGCCCGGGTTGAGGTCAAGGAACGGGGGCTGACCACCGGGCAAAAGGTCGGGATCGGCGTGGGCGTGGGCGCGACGGCTGCCGTGGGCCTCGCCGCCTTTGGCCTGGTCCGGCTCGGGCGTAGCCGGGGCTGGTTCTTCAACGACACGATCGTCATCGATGACGACGACGGCGGCAGCAAGAGCGGCGGCGGTAAGTCGGGCGGCAACAAGTCGAGCGGCGGCAAGTCGAGCTCGGGCAAGCGCGCCACGGGCAAGCCCCCGAACATCAGTAAGGACCCCGAGGGCTACAACACGACGCGCTTCAAGAGCCCGGGGCCGGTCCGGCTGACCATGAACGCGCTGGGCTACAAGGTCGCGTTCAACGACGAGACCCTCGTCCCCAATAACAAGCCCCACCCGCAGGTCTCGCGCTTTCAAGGCGACTGGAATCGCGTCATCAAGGCGATCGACTCGGGCAAGCTCAAACTCCCCAGCGAGCCGCGGGACAAGGCCTCGCTGGCCTTCTATCGCGGGCTGCTCCTCGTCGACGGCATCCCCGGGAAGAACACGCTCAACGCCCTCGAGATCGTGTTCAGGAACTGGTTCGCCAACAAGTTGATCTGGTCCCAGATGGTCAAGGAGGCCCAATGAACGCCCGCACAATGACGCCGCAGCAGCGCCTGCGCAAGCTCGGCTACACCACCTCGGCCGCGGGGATCCGCGAGTTCCAGGCCGACTTCAACCGCTTCGCCGCGCAGCCCCTGTTGCGCACGGGGGTCCTCGACGCGGAGACGATCGAGGCGCTCGAGCTGGCCTACTGCTCTCGGGAGGTGTTCGAGGATCTGCGGGACAGCCGGGACCTTCAGCGCAACCGCCAGCAGCGGGGCGGGAGGCACTCCGATGGTTGATCAGCCGATCATCGCGTTCATCCGCCCCGAGTTCGCGCTCGGGTCTCTGAAGGTGACCGAGCCCCCTGGGGGCGCGAACGTGCCTGGGCTCGACTTGGGCCCTAGCGGTCCGCACCAGCTCGACGATGAGTTCGAGGAGGGAGAGGCGATCGTCGATCCGCCCAAGCCACCCGGTCCGCCCACTCTGGGCACGGCCCGGCCCCCGGTGATCGCCGCGGACAAGCACTACACGCAGGTCCTCGACACCCTGTGGGCGGAGTTCGACGACCCCGAGGAGCAGACGGCGGCGCGGCTCAACGCGTTGCTCGAGGAGGTCGCCGAGGAGGCGAGGAAGGTCCACCTGCTCGCCCAGGACATCTGGGACAAGCTCCCGGACTACAAGGTCGCCGACAGCGAGCGCGAGCGCTACCACGCCGAGTTCCTCGCCTACCTCAAGCGCCTGCACGCCTACTCCAACACCCTCGAAGAGCTGAGCCCCGACAGCACGGCGACCCAGTCGGTATTTGTCGGCCTGGTCAAGCGGCGTCAGGGGGCGGGGCCGGTCCCGGACGCGATCATGCACATGTACTTCGCGCAGCAACTCGGGATCCTCGCGGACCACAGCAAGGAGATGAGCGACGGCTTCACCGGTCGGGTGGTCGATGCCCTGGCCCTGGCCCACACGGTGACCGCGGAGGCGATCCAGGACGCCGCCGAAGAAACGGGCGAGGTCGTCGAGGGGGTGATCAACTCGGTCAAGGGGCCGTGGTGGAGGACCATCGGCAAGCCGTGGCTGATCGCCGCGGGGGTCACCGCGGGCGGTCTTGCGCTCGGGGGCACCGTCCTCGGGGCGGTCGTGGCCTCGCGCAAGGTGAGGCGGTGAGGGCATGAGCTCGCTGCGGACACAGCTCGAGCCCACCGTGCCGCGCTGGGTATGGTGGACCCTCGGCGCGGTCGCGGTGGGCGGCCTCGCGGGCACGGCCCTGCTCGTGTCCCAGGCCCCGCCCTACCGCCGCTACCTGGCCCGGACCGGCGCGCCGCCGGAGCTCGAGGCCCTCGCGGCGATCCAGCGCTACACGGAGAGTCGCGGCAACGCCAAGGCCGGTCTGGGTCGGCCCGAGCTCTTCCCCAGCTGGGCCGAGCCCCGCAACGCCCGGCGCGAGGTCCAGGTCCACGAGTCCGACGCCGCGGCGATCGCCTACGACCGCAACGAGAGCGCCTACCTCGAGTCACCCTTTCCGCGGCGCATGTGGATCTTCGGCAGCGGCGGGCCCTACGGGATGATCCCCGCCAACGCGCTGGCGCCGTGGAGGGGGACGGACGCCCTGCGCCGGGGGAAGGTCACGCCTTACGACGTGTTTCACCCGTGGCGCTCGACGGTCTTCTTCGTCGACTACGTGTTTCGCCTGGTCAACCGTCGGGAGTTCCGCGAGCTCCCGCCCCAGCACCGGACGATCCTCGCGCTCAAGCGCGGCCTGGCCTCGCCCAAGCTCGTCGCCGACGCCAACGAGGACAACCCGCGCTCGCGCACCAGCCGGCGCAACGCGACCGAGGCGGCCCTGGCCCTGGGCCTGTCCGAGGACCTGCTCTACACCAAGGTCCCCCTGGCCTGGCCCGACTACCTTGGCGCTGCGGAGCTGGTGCCGTGACCACGGTCTGCCGCAGCACGGTTCGGCGCTTCGACGGGGACGGCTCCCCGACGTGGCACTTCGCCGTGCTGCCCCGCGATGCTCGAGGGCTGCGCTTCGTCGCCTGGACCGCGCTGTCGCGGACCACCGGGCGCTACCTTCCCCGTCGGCGCGCACCGATCGTCACCGTCGCTTGGGTCCCCGCGGAGCGCATCCCGGACGAGAGCAGCGACGCGGCGACGATCGAGGCCGCGCTGGCCAACCCTGATCACGTCCCGCTGATCGTCCCGAGTCGCCGCGCCGTCGCAGCGGCCTTCGTGAGCGACGACGGCGCGGCCTTCCCCGTGGTGGGCATCAAGGGTCGGCCCATGACCCTCGTTGCCCGCGTCGAGGCCGTCGAGGCCGGCAGCCACGGACAGATGACCTTTGGCTGGGAGCTCGATCGCTGAGCCCCAGCCACCACCTTTGAGGAGGAACTCATGAACACCATGAAAGTCGTCGGCTTTGTCGCCGCCGGGGTGGGCCTTGCCGCGTTGGTCGGCGGGGGCATCTGGCTGTGGCGCCGACACAAGGCCAAGCAGACCAAGCCTGAGCGGGAGCCCAAGATCGGGCCGACCCCGAGCAAGCCGCCCCGCGATCCCTACGCCAATGATGACGACGGCGAGGACGAGGAGCCCACGCCCAAGCACTGGGCGACGAAGGGGCACTACATCAGCCAGGACGAGCTCGACGACGAGCTCACCAAGGAGTTGATCGAGATGTTCCCGGGGGACTTCACGCCCAACGATGAGGTGCTCGACAACCTCACCCAAGAGGACGTGGTGATCGTCGCCGTGGAGAGTGAGCCCTCGGGGCCCTACGAGAACACGCGGCAGGAGTTTGTGACGGCCAAGGTGCTGAGCGTCGAGAAGACGATGATCCGCGCGCGGATCCAGGGGCCGATCGCCCACGCCGAGCACCACGGCAGCCACGCGGGGCACGGGTTCCGGGTTGGGAAGCTGATCGAGGTCCCGCGCTCGAAGGTGCTGGTCGCGGCTCGGGATGGATCTCCGAAGAAGACGGGCTACGGGAGTCGAGGCAAGCCGGCCGCGACCTTTGCCCCGAGCTCGAAGACCAAGGAGACCTACCACGTGCAGCCGGGCACGCCCTATGACCTGGTCTTGCCCTACCGGACCAAGGAGCTGGCCTGGTACCAGGACCGGGAGCTCGTCAAGATGATCCACATCGGGTCCAAGGGGCCGCTCGAGCAGGTGATGTTCACCGAGGACTCGCTGCGTGGGGACGTCGCTATCCGGGCGCTGGATGAGGACCCCGAGCACGGGACGATCTTCGTGGCGCGCTGGGACTTCGAGATCGAGGCCTGAGCGATGAAGATCGAGGCGCGACAGCTCCGCGTCGCTGACGTGGTGCGGATCCCCGGTGACGGGGAGCGAGAGATCCGCAAGGTCCAGGCGGAGGGGGACCGGGTTCGGGTCTGGTTCCGACAAGCCGATGGGGGCGTCGCGGCCAAACCGGATCGGAGCTGGGAGGTTGGCAAGGCGCTGGAGATCCAGCGACCGGGGAGCTTGTTTGGCGAAGAGGGTCCGCAAGAGGCCAAGGCCGGGCTCGTGCTGCGCTACAGCGTCGACGCGGGCGTGCTCTTGTGTGGCGACACGAAGACGCACAAGGGCGTCATCAAGGCCTTGCGTTCGCCGTACCGCTTTCGCTACTCGCCCAACCTGCCCACGGGGTGTGGGTGGTACGTCCAGCGAACTCGGGGGACGCAGCAGCCGCGAGCGAAGATCGAGGCCGTGGCCGCGCAGCTGCGAGGGCGGGGGGTCTCGGTGGCGGTCGAGTATGCGGGGGCGGGCGCGAGCTCGAACAAGAAGCCCGCGCTCGACATCGCCGCGCTCGCGGCCTCGCACGGGATCCGGCCCGGGGATCGTCACCCAGACTTTCCGAAGCTCCGGGCAGCCTTCGAGGACGCCGAGCGTCAGGGCGTGGGGGCCAAGCTCCGGGCGTGGCTCAACAAGCATCGCTTGCTCCGCGCGGGAGAGGGCACCGAGGTGTTGGCCCGCGTCCGGGGCAAGCTCGCGTTCGAGTCCGGGGCTTGGCCCCCGGCTCCCGAGCGCGGCGAGACCTACGGCCGCGCGGAGTTCGGGGGGATCTTGCGCAGCATCGACGAGGACCCTCGGGTTGCGGCAGTCACCAAGTTCGCACGCACGTGGAGGACCCAGCTCGAGCAGGTCACGAAGGGCCATGTGCGGGACTGGTACTCGCGCTCGACCCTCGACGCTCGCGTCCGGGACTCGCCCTGGCAGATCCGGCGCAACTACGAAGGGCGGGCCTTTGAGGGGCTCCTCGGCAAGAACGAGCCCGCGACTCCAGCGCTGGCGAAGAAAGCCCACGCCGAGATCCTTGCGCGCCTCGAGGACTGGGACGGGCGGATGCGCTTGGCCCTCGACCCGACGCTCTATGACGGCTCGCGCCGGGCCGAGGAGGTCTACACGCAGCTGTGTCGGATCGAGACCTCCGTGGCCCAGCGGGTCCTGCGGGACATCTACGACGTCCGCTTCCCCGAGCGCGATGACGCCTCGCGGCTGTGCACGGGGGTCCTGAGCCTCGACAAGCTCGCGGACAAGGCCGACGCCGACGACCGCGAGCGCGAGGCTCGGCATGCGAGGCAGCAGCTGGCGCGGCAAGCCGACGCTCGGGCCTTGCTCGAGGTCGTGCGCGAAGCGAAGAGCAAGGGCGAGCTGACGGAGCGTCGCTTCAACCTGGCGTACTGGCGCCTGCACCCCGAGCTGTCGAGCCATGACCGTGAGAATCGGCGGTTGAAGGTCTACTGGGTCAAGGGGTTCTCCTCGGCGCAGCGTGGGGTCGCGCCCGCGGGGCGCAAGACCAAGGTCAAGCTGCGTGGACCCAAGGACCACGGCTTCTTCGCCGAGGGGCAGTACGCCAGCGAGGGCGACGCGATCGCGGCGCTCTTGGCCACCGTTCGGGAGGACGCTGGCCAACCATCCGCGCCCAAGACCAAGACCGCCGCGAAACCCAAGCCACCCAAGCATCCCCGAGCGAAGACCATGGCCAAGACGAGCCCCGAGATCCCGAAGAAGATCCAAGAACTCAACGAGGCCTGGGTCGCGCATCGAAAGAAGAGCTCGACGGTCTCGATCCAGTACTGGAAGAACATCCCGAAGACCTCGTGCTTTGTCCGCGAGGAGGGCGACGTCTCCGTGACGCTGTGCCCGGCGATCCAAAAGCACGCGGTGGGCACCTGCCCACCGTCGATGGCCGGGCTCAACAACAAGTCGCGCTCGTTCATGCTCTGTCAGGTCGACGAGGACCCGGAGTTCTTCCCCAAGGCAGGCGACGGGATCGCAGACGCGACCGCTGAGGCCCGCAACGCGGTGACGCGCAGCCGTGTGGGCAAGAGCAAGGCCGAAGGTCGCCCCGAGTTCATCCCGGCCGCCGATGACTTCGAGGCACAGCAGTACTGGTTGTCTCGGGTCGTGCCCACCGGCGTCATCTACGAGCGCGACAAGCCCTTTCGCTTGCACGGGGTCACCCTGGCCCCGCCTGCGGTCGTCACCGCGGACGGCAAGGAGACCCCGGTTAGCCGCTGGAGCGGGGCGCTACCCAAGGACGCCAAGCTCGAGCCCCGGGTGAGGGCCATGGAAGACATGTCCATGGTCAGGCTGGTCGAGCGCCTCGGGGAGGACCTGCACGTCTACGCCGGCGCTGTGGCTCCCTCGACTGTTGGGCACGTGCTCGCCAAGATCCCCAACAAGGTCCGGCCTCGTCTCGCCAAGCAAGGGCTGAGCGTCGCGGACGTCCAGCACGGACGGTTCAGCGGGCGCTCCGTCTACTGGCTCACGGATCCGGTCGAGGGCGTGACCTACGGGCCCGTCACCGCGCGGGGCAAGGCCGTGACGACAAAGTCGATCCTCAAGCACTTCGAGGCGAAGAAGGGAGCCACGCTGGAGCTGGTCAGGCTGCCCAAGGGCATGAGCCTCGACGAGACGATCCTGGTGGCGATGGTGCTCAAGGGGCGACGCGGCTGGCTCGCGTGGAGCCGCAAGACGAAAGAGAGCCACTTCAAGGCCCTGGGCGAGCCCTGGGAGCTGCGTGGGACGTTGCCGCTGCGCGCGGAGTGGAAGGCCAAGGGGGGCTTTGACGACTTCATGCACCGCATGGGGGCGACGCTGCTCGACCGGCTCGGAGATGACGAGACAGCGGCGTTTCGTGTGGCTGGGCCGTGGCTAGGGGCGATCTTTCCTTCGGACTACGACAGCGCGCGCGCCACCTTTGACGCTCCCACGGGAGGGAACCTCGACGTGGCGCGGATCGAGGCCGAGTACGCGGAGTACCTCGAGCTCGCGCAGCGGCACCCGAAGAACATCTCCCTCGCGCGGCTGGCGAAGCTCGGGCCCAAGCGCGTGAAGTGGGCGAAGCAGTGGCGGCGGCGAGAGGTGCAGGCCGCGAAGCGGGCCGAGCGGGAGGCCGCGGCAGCGAAACGGGCGGGGACGGAGAAGACCATGAGCAAGAGCAGCAAGAAGGGGTCGAAGACGAGCAAGAAGTCGACCGCGGCGCAGAAGCCCTCCGCGGCGAAGAAGTCGACCACGGCGAAGAAGCCCTCCGCGGCGAAGAAGCCGACCGCGGCGAAGAAGCCGACCGCGGCGAAGAAGCCGGCCGCGGCGAAGAAGCCGGCCGCGGCGAAGAAGCCCTCCGCGGCGAAGAAGCCGACCGCGGCGAAGAAGCCCACCGCGACGAAGAAGCCCACCGCGGCGAAGAAGCCCACCGCGGCGAAGAAGTCGACCGCGGCGAAGAAGTCGACCGCGGCGAAGAAGTCGACCGCGGCGAAGAAGTCGACCGCGGCGAAGAAGTCGACCGCGGCGAAGAAGTCGACCGCGGCGAAGAAGTCGACCGCGGCGAAGAAGCCGACCGCGGCGAAGAAGCCGACCGCGGCGAAGAAGTCGACCAGGGCGAAGAAGTCGACCAGGGCGAAGAAGTCGGCCGCGAGCAATCGCGGTGCGCTCAAGCTCGAGCGTAAGGATCTCGTCCGCTTCCGCAAGCGCTCCCAGATCGCGGCGGGTCTGGGGATCCGCGAGTCCGTCGTCCTCGAGGTCCAGATGATCGAGACGAACAACGGCCGCACCTCCGCCGTGCTCAAGCTCCCCAAGGGCCGCCACGACGCATACATCCGCGTCCCTGTCGGTCACCTCGCACTCGTCCAGCGCCACACCCCCCTCCCCGACGACGCGATCGCCTGCGCCGCCAAGCTCTCGCGCTTCCCGGGCCTGGTCACCAAGAAGACCCGCCGCATCCTCGCCGAGATGGCTGAGAGGTCCTGACGATGATCGCCGTGCTGATCGGCTTGTCCCCCGTGCTCGCCTTCGGGGCCTTCGCTCTGGTCACGCATGTCCGGGCGAATCGGCTGACGATCCTCGACATGACCGCAGACACGCCGGAGAGCAAGCGGTCCAAGCGGCGCGTCCCCGTCGACGCGGTTGTCCTTCACCAGATGTCCTTTTCCCGGGGGAGCGACCCGACCCGCTACCGCAAGGTCACCGCGCACTTCATCGTGCTGCCCGACGGGACTGTCGCTCAACTCCACCCCATGAGCGCGCGCTTGTCGGCCTCGGATGGCTTCAACTCGCGCTCGGTGGCGATCGAGTTCGCGGGCAACCTCCAGTCGGCCAAGGGCACCTGGTGGAAGCCCGACGTCTACGGCCGCGACGTGCTCACGCCGGCGCAGGTAGAGTCGGGCCGTCTGCTGCTTCGCCGGCTGCGATCTGCAGGCATTCGCCGGGTCTACGCGCACCGGCAGAGCTCAGCCTCCCGGGGCAACGATCCGGGGCCGGAGATCTGGGCCGCCGTCGGCCAGTGGGGCATCGACGTCCTCGGCATGAGCGACGGCGGCCACGACTACGCGATCGACTCCGGGAGCCCGGTCCCCAGCGCCTGGCGCACCTACTCCGTCCACACCTGAACCATCGAGGAAGATCACCATGCAACCCAACCTGACCCCGTCCCAACTATTCATGGAAGGCCTCGAGCAGCACTGCGCTGAAGTTGCGGCCGAAGTCGAGGACCCCATGCTCGCGGAGTTCCTACGGGAGCTGTGCGACTGCCTGGGCACGGCGGACTGGACACGCGAATCGGAAGAGCGCTTCGCGGATCTGTTCGGACGTCTCGCCAAGCTTGTCTGGGCCGGCGTCGCGAGTGCGCAGACAGGAGTGTCCGAAGTGCCATATGAGATCTCGGAGATCCTCATGCCCCATCGGGAGCACTCCGAGCCATGAACCCTCGAGCCGCGAGCTTGCCTGAGTACCTCAAGGCCGAGGAGCTCGCGGCGCTGCTGCGAGTCAGCCGCAAGACGATCTACGAAGCGGTGGCGCGGGGTGAGATCCCGGGGGCGCTGCGTGTCGGGCGGCTGATCCGCTTCCGGCGTGACGCCGTGCTCGAGTGGCTCGCGGACACGGGTTGAAGCTCGATCGAGCTGCCCCTCACGAACTGCAAGAAGCCGGCCTCGCTGAATCAGCGAGGCCGGCTTCTTCTCGTGCCGCAGCACATGTGCTGTCGTTGTGCTGCGAGTCTGCGGTTCCACCGTGGAAGAGGTGGACGAGAGGGATAGAGAGGGTTCAGGGGAAAGGCCTGTCTTTTCGGTGGGTTGCGGGCCAAGACCCCGACATCGTTCGGGTTCTCCGCAGCCCATCTCGAAAACTCGCTGGGTGGCGTGGGGGCGAGCCCTGGGGTGGCCTGGGCGCGAACCCCGGACTCGAACCAACAGTTCACCTGTGCGCCCTACTTGGCCCAGACCCGACGACTGGGAGCCTCAGCCTCCGGTGGTCGCTCTCAGCGACCTCTGCTAACCTTTCTCACGGTCCTGTAGGAGGGGCCAGGCGAAAATTTCATCACGCCATGCGCGGCCCTGCCTGGGCTGTTGTACGGCCTGCCGTGCGAAGTCGGGCACGGCAGTAGCGGGGTGGTCTCCTACCCGCCTCGCGCCCGCATGCCCGCGAGGTACGCATGCTCCATAGCCCCCTGCCGCCCTTTCTCCCCCAGCCGAGGCCCGCGCCATGGAGGTCATGACGCGAGAGGAACTCGGCGAACGGCTCCGAACCCTCCGCAAGCGCCGGGGGCTCACCCAGGAGGCCCTCGCCGAAGCCGCCGAGGTCTCCGTCGACAGCGTCCGGCGCCTCGAGAACGCGGCCTTCAGCCCGTCCTTCGACACGCTGACCAAGCTCGCCAAGGGCCTCAACGTCCCCAAGGTCGCGCTGATCACCGACCACTACGACGAGGAGGACGACCTCGCGGTGATGCTCCGAGCCCTGCCCTCCCCGCACAAGGAGGTCGCCGTGGCGATGCTGGGCACGCTCTACGTGCAGGCGTCGATGACCAGCTGAGGCCGCGCTCAGGTCTCGAGCACGAGCTGCGACGCCGGGACCCCGAGGGCCCGCGCGACGGCGATGAGCCAGTCGAAGTCGCCCTCCTTCTCGCCCTCGAGCACGGCGAAGAACTCGCGCCGGTCCAGGCCGGCCTTGTCGGCGATCTCCGTGAGCGGGATGTCCTTGGCGTCGGCGATGCGCAAGATGTTCGCGCTCACGACTTCGTGCATGGGACGCTCGTCCACCGGCGCACGATACACCCTGGCAGCGACCCCGGGTGTGAGAGCGGCTATGTGCGCGGCGTAGGGGAGCGCGACCACGAAGAGCACGGCCAGGGCAATGGGCAACCGGGTCACGTGGGGCCTGCGCGGGGGAGCAGCGGCCTGACGGAGCTGGGCGAGCCACTCTGCGAGCTCCGGGCGCTTCGCCTGCTCGGGCTCCAGAGCAGACGCGAGCACCCGGACGAGCGCCTCGGGCATCCCCCTGGGCAGGCGAGCGGGACGCTGGAGCTCGCGCTCCGTCGCGGCGATGAGCAGGGTCGAGGCCGAGGAGCCCGCATGTGGATGGGTGCCAAACAGGCAGGCCCACGCGGTGCACGCGAGGGCGAAGACATCGTTGGAGGGGCTACGGCGGCCCTGGAGGAGCTCGGGGGCGATGTAGCCAGGGGTCCCGGCGAAAGTCTCGGCGAGGTCGGGCCGTCCCGCGAGCCCGAAGTCGATGAGCACGGCGCGGCCTCGGGTGACGATGATGTTCGCTGGCTTGACGTCCCCGTGCACGAGCAAGCGGCGGTGGCAGTGGAGCAGCCCGTCGCCGACCTCGATGATCCGCGCGAGCACCTCCCGCCACGGACGCCCGAGAGACCACTGGTCCAAGGTCTGCCCCTCGCAGAACTCGAGCACGATGTAGCCCCGGCCCTCGTGCTCGCCGAAGCCATGGACGCCGACGACGTTCGGGTGTCGGGCCTCGCTCGCCGCCCGGGCCTCGGCGAGCGCCTCGGGATGCTCGAGGCTCTTGATCACGACGACCCGCCCCAGCAGCGCATCCACGGCGACATGGACCCGCACCGAGGGTGAGCTGCTCGAGTCCGCGATGAGCAAGTACCGCGCCGAGCTCCTCGACTCCGGTAGCCGATACTCGAGCTCCGCCACAATCCGCTCGAGCTCAGGATGTGCTCCCCCAATCTCCGGGCCCCACCACCGCGGCAAGCTCTCCCTCTTCTCATCCACGCTCGCGCAGGCTAGCGACCACGCCCACCCCTGCCCCGGGAGGTTTTGCGATCACGGAGAGTGGATATGTGCCCGCGTCCCCGAAGGCCCGCGTTGCTACGGTCCACCGATGAACGACCTCCAGCGCTGGCCCATCGCCGCAGGCCCCAAGACCCTGCGCCAGCTCAACGCCGAGCTGGTCACCTACCTGTGTCGCAAGATCGGCTCGCGCGACATCGCCGAAGACCTCGCCCAAGACGCCTGGCTCGCCTGCCCGAGCTACCGCGGCGAGAGCTCGCTGCGCACCTTCCTCCGGGCCGTCGCGCGCCGCCAGATCGCCGAGTGGTACCGGACGACGAGGCCGCGCCGCGCCCGGCAGCACTTCGTCTCAAAGTCCCTCCCCGACCCTGCGACCACGCTCTCCTCTCGCCTCGAGCACGCGGACGAGATCGCCAGGCTCCGCCGCTGGCTCTCGCAGCTGCCCGAGCCCTTCCAGTCGACCGTCCGGCTGTGGCTGACGGGGATGAGCAACAAAGCCATCGCCCAGGCCCTCGGCTGCTCGGAGAACACCGTCCGCTCCCGTGTGTCCCGGGCCCGAACGATGATGCGGACCAGGCTCGAACGTGAGGATCAAACGTTGGCGAACCCCGTCTAGCTGCGCGTGCCTGACACTCGAGACACCACCATCCGCATCCATGCCGCGCTTGCCGACTCCGAAGGCCCCCGGGTGCTGCTGACGATCGGAGACGTGCTCCTCGAGGTCCCGGCGTGCTTCTCCGTGAGTCACCTGCTCCTGCTCGTCGAGGCCCTCGAAGACCCATCCACCTAAACACGCGAACATTGGCGGGAGACCCGCCCGTCACATCCTTGGACGCGACACTGACCGGCCCAGCGAGGTGCCAGGTCAGTGATAGCGTCCATTTATGATACTCGCGATCATTCTCACCACTCTTGCAGTCGCTCCCGATCTTTGTGGAGACATCCTCACAGACGACGACGGTAGCCCCTACACCGATGTGCTCGGCCAGACCCTCTCGCGCTACTGCGAGTGGACCGGGCCGGACGCGCCGCGGCTTGATGCGGAGGTCTGCTGCGACATCGATGGCGACGACGCGCAGTGCGACCTTCCCGACGACAACGGGCGCTGCGCGACCGGTAGCGACCGCTACTCCTGTGAGTTCGGGGAGGCGACAGCCGATGGCGTCACCTGCTATCAGCCGTTCCCCGACGCGTGCGACTTCGGGTTTTGCGTGGAGTACGTGGGGGTGCCTCCGGTCGAGGCCAAGGGGTCGGAGCTGCTGTGCTGCACCTCGCAAGGCTGCGAGACCATCACTGTCGATTTGACGGTAGCGTGCGGCGAGGTCGGCGGTTACCTCGTCGCATGTGATGGGGGAGCGACCAACGAGGACGGAACCGTCGACTGTCTCGAAGACGAGTGATTTAGTCGTCACTGAGACGCAGACGCACGTTCGTCGAGGGACCGCCCATCCTCCAAGAGCTCGACGGCTTCCTTGGTTGATGCCCCGTTAGTCCACAGCTCATGCTTGGCCTCGAGGCTCGCGGACTTGGCTTCCTTGGCCAGCTCACTCGCCAACTCGAACTGTCCCGCCTGCAACGCGGTTTCGCCGTGCTTGAGCAGTACTCGCCCCACGCGAAGCGCGGCGGGAGCAATGGGTTCGCCCGCCAGCTCCCGCCGCTCGAGCTCCCCTTTCCACACGACCAAGCCCTCGTCGTACTTCCCCCGCTGGATCAAGCCCACCGCCACGTCCACGAGGGACTCGGCCGGCATGGAGACCTCGACCTCGACCTCGGGGATCGCCTCCCCGGCCCGAGGCGCTCGAACCTGCGCCCACAGGCTCCCCAGCACCACACCGAACACGACACACAGCACCCCTGCGAGCACGGCCGCGTGCAGCCATCGTTGCTCGCGCAGTGGTTCCGCGCCGCCAGCATCAGGCTCGATCGCGTCGGAGAGCGCGTCGATCAGTGCTTCCAGGCTGCGATACCGCTGCCCCGGGTCCACGTGCATCCCCCGGAGCATGACATCCTCGATCGCCTTGGGGATCCCCGGCAGGGCCAGTTCCCCCCACCGCACCTCCCCCGCCTCCATGGACTCGAGCAGCTCGCCCGTGGTCTCGCCAGCGTAGGGCCGAATCGCATGCAAGGTGTGCCACGCCGACACGCACAGCGAGAACTGATCCGAGCGCGCGTCCCCCCGCCCGCCGCGAAGCCGCTCCGGGGCCATGTAGGCCTGCGTCCCGCCGCGCCGACGACAACTATCCTCCGAGTGGTCCTCGCCAGACTCCAAAAAGCCCAGGAGCTCCGCGACCCCAAAGTCTGCGACCACGACCTCGCCCCCCACGCCGATTAGCACGTTTGACGGTTTGAAGTCCCCATGGAGGATCCCCTGGGCGTGCGCCGCCGCGAGCCCGCGCGCGGCCGCCGTGTACACGCGCACGACCTCCGCCACGGGCGGCCACCGCTCGAGCCACGCCCGGCCGTCCTCGCCCTCGACGTAGTCCATCACGATGTAGAGGCTCCCCTCGAAGCGCCCCACGTCGTACACGGTCACCACGTTGGGGTGTCGAAGCTTTGCGAGCACCATCGCCTCGCGCTCGAGCACGCCCTCAGCCTCCACACCAGCGGCCAGGCACAGCTTGAGCGCGACCCAGCGCCCCAGCACCGGATCCCAGCCGCGCAAGACCACGCCCATGCCGCCGTGGCCGATCATCTCCTCGATGACGTAGCGGCCGACCTGCATGCGAGGCATGTCGAGGTCCATCACCCGCAAGACGCGGTGCTCGTTGATGCGCGCGAGCAGCCCCACCCACCGCTCCGGGAGCTGCTCTTCCTTGGGGAGCTCCGGCGGGTCCTCGTCCCCCACCTCCTCGATGAGGCGCTGGATCTCCTCCACGCTCAGCGCACGCATGCCGTGGGGGTCGTCGCGGTCGTCTACGGCCATCTCGAAGGGAGGCGACGATAACACTGACTGGTCGCGCGGCGGGTGATTGGTCTTCGGGCCAGTCCCTCCCCCTCGCGAAGGTGTAGAGTCTGTTCGTGGAGCTCGATCGCCTCTATAGCGAGTTCGCCGACAACTCGGAGCGCAGAGGACCCAAAGAGGCCCTGGGCGCTGGTTTGAACCACTGGCTACACCACTACTTCGCGCAGCGCTTTGGCAAGACCGTCGCCGAGGATCTCGCCCAGACCGCCGCGGAGACCGTCTGGCGCCTGATCCCGACCTTCGAGCCGGAGCACCCCGAGGCCTTCGGCCGCTGGGTCAACCGCATCGCCCGGATCCTCGTCATGCGGGAATGGAAGCGTCGTCAAGCCGAGCGTCGAAACGCGGCGAGCCTGCTCGAGCACAACCTCGGGACCAGCCCCAGCAGCGGGGTCGAGCGCCTCGAGCACGCGCGCATGTTGGAGAGCGAGATGAACCGGCTCCAGTCTCCCCTTCGTCGGGCGGTAGAGGATCAGCTCCGCGGTGGTGATGTCGCGTCCTTCGCCCGCCGACACGGCCTCCCGGAAGCGACCGTTCGAACGCACCGTCGCCGGGGGCGCAAGCGCCTCCAGCAGCGCATCGCGGCGCGCCGCCGGACCCCTCAGAGCTGCCCCTCGACCTCCGGCGGGCTGAGCTGATCGAGCTGGGCGATCAGCTCGCGCACGATCGCCGTGAGCGCTCGAAGCTCCGCTGGGGACCGAGTCCTCAACAGATCCAGCAGCTCGTGCTCTCCCCGGCGCCCGCCTGTCTCATAGAGCAGAAAGAAGGTGCTCATTTGGAGGTCGAGGCCTGTACACAACTTGCGCAGGGTCCCCCGACTCGGCGAGAACTTCCCGTTCTCGAGGCTCCGGACGCTGTCCGCTGAAAGCCCCGAGCGCTCGGCGAGCAGCTCCTGTGTCAGACCTCGCTCGCTCCGCAGGGCCCGAATGTGCCGGCCAAAGCGGCGGGCTTCCGGGTCGCTCCGTTGCTTGTGGCTCAAGGCGCCCCCCCAGAGTCGAGAGCGCGATATCGAGTCGAGCTGGTCTTCCCCTTGCGCTCGGCGAGGCCAGCTTCGACGAGCCGCGTAAAGGAGCCCAGGAGCTTCCACCGGGGGCCCCCGACGCGCTCTCTGACGTGGCCCGCGGACACCCAGCCGCCAGGAGAGACAGCCCGAGCCTCGAGCAGCACCGCCCGGACCAGCTCGTCAAACTCAGCCCCCGCGACGTGGCGTGCTTGCTCGAGACGTCGAAGGTCGTCGACGCTCCTGGGGATCGACCGAGCGCGGCAGCCTTGAAGCTCCTCGAGGCGTAGACCTCGCAAGGCCGACGCCCGCGGCCCCGAGCGCTCGATGTGCTCGAGCAGGTCACCCAAGGTCCAGCGTGGATGGCCCCGCAAGACCGCGACGATCGCTCGCCGCTGCGCCTGCTCGAGGAGAGGGATGAAGTCTGCGCTGCGCACCACCCCTCCATCTCCTCGCCGGGTGAAAAGTTTCAGCGAGAGGGTGTCAGGGGTCGTCGCTGTCACGAACGCGCAGCCCCACGACCGTAGCCGCAGCCCCCAAGGCCGCGAGCGCGGCCACCGCGGTGCCGCCCGAGCTGCGAGGCTGGCTCTCGACCGCGACGCCTCCAGCCGGTCCTCGATCCGGCCTCGGCGCTCCCGCGGCAAGAGCCGCCAGCCCCGACAAGGGGGAGCCCGTCGCTCGCTTCGGACGCTTGGGGGCGCGCGCAGGCTTCGACTGCGGTGTGAGGAGCTCGTGACCCACTCCTGGGCTGCCGTGGAGCAGCGGGTTGACCGTCGACTCCTTCACGCCCGAGGCGCGCAGCTCCGCTCGGTACGCGGGGTCGCTGACCTGGCGCAGGTCCACCAGCATCCGCTTGCTGCTCATGAGCAGTTGCTTGCGCGCGTCCACGAAGCGCCTGCCGAGGGGTGAGCTTCGTACCCCGCCGCCCGGCTTGTAGAGCGCCCCAGCCCCAGGGGGGATGTAGGCGACCTCCAAGGTGTCCAGGCCGTGCAGCTGCATCGCGGCCGCGTCGCGACAGTAAGGGGCGATCAGCTCGCTGAACACCGAGGCTTCGAAGGGGACGCCAAACTCGGCCTCGAGGGGCGACTGGATCCGACTCAGCGGCATCCTTGGGAGCCTCCCCCCGACGACGAGCCCTCCGTCCGAGTCAAAGACCGTCATCAACGTGGCCAGGCGCGCGAGCTGCCCGCGCCAGCCTGGCCCTCCATGGCGCCCCCACTCCCGACGCACAAACTCCCAAAACAGCTCGAAGGACGCCCTCCATCGATCGTAGACGCGCTCGAAGTCGACCGTGTAGATCAGCGGCCCCAGCCGGACCACGCTCTCGAGCAGGTTTAGCAATAGTTTGTTTAACGAAGGGTAAAAGGCCCCGACGTTCTCGCCCGGCGTTGTCGCGTTAAGCGGGGCGCCGCCGTAGGCCCAGCCCACCCCCTTCGTGGGCCAGACCGACTCCGCCATGACGCACTGGCGGCAATTCTTGGAGCCGTCGAAGCTCTTGGGGCTCTTCCAACACGGCTTGTCCACGCCGCGACAGCGCAGCGTGTAGCGATCGACCGGAGTCCCGCGTGGGCTCTGGTAGAAGCGATACGAGGCCTGCAACACACGCAGGGTCGTCGTCGTGCCCGGCATGAAGCCAAAGGTCGACGCGTCGTCGACGTCGAACTTGTACTCGGTCTCGCCTCGCGGACCCCGTGCGCGTATGGGGTCGCCCTGCTGCGCCGTCACGCCTTGGGCGCGGTACTGAATGTTCCAGGGCTTGTCGTAGCGATAGGCGGGCAGGAAAAACGCGGTGTAGTCGGCGTTCGAGGCCGCTTGCATGCCCCCGTCGGGGAAGACAACGCCCCCGTGACCGCGCTGGCGCATGGCCTCGAATGCTCGGTTGACCTGCCAGGTGTCCGTGGCGGGGTCTTCGCTCTGCAAGGGGGGCAGGGCGACGTGCTTTTGCAGCTCCTGCGAGCGGTGAGCAGCGACCACGTCCACCGCCCACATCGCCGCCGCCACGACCTGCGCGACGGTCTGGGCCACGAGCGTGCTCTGTCCCGTGATCTGCTGGAGCGCCTGCAGGCCCGCGTTCTTCAGCAGGTCGGGGATGACCTCCTCGGGAAGCGCCCCGCTTTGGTAGGACGAGAAGGCGAACTCGATGTCGCTGTAGACGCTCGCCAGGGACTGGGTCAGCGGGGCAGCTGTGATCGGCGTGAGGCCGACGCGGGTCCCGACCTCGTAGAGGCTGATCTTTGTGGCGGAGATCCAATTGGACCAGTCCGCCTTGGCGAAGGTCTCCAGCGCCAGCTCGCCCATGACGCCTACGGCAGGCTCGAGCACGGCGTTGGCGAATACGGTGCCGCCGGGGAGCTTGGACTCGAAGTGGAGCCAGTCCTCGCCGCGCGGGAAGATACGCTCGGATCGGTTGGTGGCTTCATCGAGGAAGGTGGTATCGGGGCGTAGGAGCATCAGAGTTCGCCCACTCGGTACAAAGCGGCGCGCGCCAGGACGAAGCGGGCGGCCAGCTGCTGTTCGGGGTCCGCGACGTCTCGGAACCGCTGGCTGCGGAGCAAGACCTCGAGACCCTTGAGCGCCCGGATGGCCTCCCGCTCTTCTGTCTGGCTGGCCGAATACTCGAGAATCTCGACGAAGTTCTGCCAGGCGGCGTGACTGCCGTTGAAGAGGGTCGACAGCTGCGACTCGTTCAGCGTCATCCCGAGGTAAGCGATCGCCTGCTGGGCGTACTCAAACTGCGCGATGTTGCTGGTTGGACGGTTCGCCCAGGCGTCGAAGACCGTCGAGGCCAAAGGCACGAGGTTGCCCAAGACTGTGTCCATCGCGTAGCGGCGCCACTCCAGTCGCAAGGCCTCGCGGCGGGTCTCTTGCTCCTCGGCGAAGGCACGGACGCGGACCTCGACATCACCCGTACGCTGGCTGACCAGCTCCTCGACGACCCGGCCCTCTGTGCCAACAAGGGTGAGACAGCGAAGCCCCCGAGATTAGTGTAGAGGGCGAGAACCAGCCAGCCGATGACTCAGACAACCAAACCACGCCAGACTCAGCCCGAAGTACAGGTGGTGGCAAAACCAAAGCGGCGGCGCTTCACGGCCAAGTACAAGCGCCGGATCCTCGAGCAAGCCGATGCCTGCACCAAGCCTGGTGAGGTCAGCGCGCTGCTGCGTCGTGAGGGCTTGTACTCGTCGCACCTGTCGAGTTGGAGGCAAGCCCGCGAGCTCGGTGAACTCGCGGCCCTCGAGCCGAAAAAGCGCGGGCCCAAGCCGAAGACCGACCCCCGCGATAAAAAGATCGCCGAGCTCGAGAAGCAGCTCGCCAAGGAGCGCGCCCGCCGTGAGCGCGCCGAGGCCCTCGTCGAGGTCCAAAAAAAATTGGCATCGATGCTCGAGGAACTCGGCAAGGACGAGGAGCCATGATCGACATCGTCAACCGGGTCGCCCCCGAGCTCGGCGTCGAGTCGACATGCGCCGCTCTCGGCCTGTCTCGTGCGACCTACTACCGCAAGCGCTACGGGGAGCTCCACGGACCCAAGCGGCCGCGCCCGAAGCCCTCGCGCGCGCTGTCGGGACAAGAGCGCCAGGCGGTGCTCGATACCCTCCACGAACAACGCTTCGTCGACCAAGCCCCTGCTGAGGTCTACGGGCGGCTGCTCGACGAAGGCAAGCACCTGTGCTCGGTCCGCACCATGTACCGGATCTTGACCGACAACGACGAAGTCCGCGAACGCAGGAACCAGCGCGTGCATCCCCCCAACGCCACCCCGCGGCTGTGCGCGAGGGCGCCAAACCAGGTGTGGACCTGGGACATCACCAAGCTGCTCGGCCCGCGCAAGTGGACCTACTTCTACCTCTACGTCGTCCTCGACCTCTTCAGTCGCTACGTCGTCGGCTGGCTCATCGCCGAGGCCGAGTCGGCAGGTCTAGCGCAGCGGCTCATCACCGAGACCTGCGCTCGGCAGCAGATCGAGCCGAAGGTGCTCACGCTGCACCAAGATCGCGGCTCGCCGATGACCTCCAAGACCTTCGCGCAGACCTGCGCCGACCTAGGCGTGACCAAGAGCTTCTCGAGGCCACGGGTCTCGAACGACAACCCCTTCTCCGAGTCCCACTTCAAGACGCTGAAGTACCGACCCGAGTACCCCGGGCGCTTCGATGACCTCGCCGCTGCCGAGAGCCACTGCCGCGACTTCTTCAGCTGGTACAACCACGAACATCTCCACAGCGGCCTGGGGCTGATGACCCCCCACGACATCCACCATGGCCTCGCTGAGGAGCGGCAGGAGGCCCGTGCCCGAGCGCTCGCCGCTGCATTCGCAGCGCATCCCGAGCGCTTCCCAAACGGACCCCCAACACCGCCCTCGCTGCCGACCGAGATCTGGATCAACCAGCCCTCGAACAAGACCATCGATACCCACGCGAGTCCCGCAGCGGGACACTAAACCCAACCCGAAGCTGTCTCATTTTCATTGACACCTTCCGGATCGCCTCCTTGAGAATCTCGCCCGCGTGGGTGATGAGGGTCGGCGACTGCTGAGACAGATTACGGAAGTCTTCATCCGTCCGGTTGCGCTCCTCCGTCAGCCGCTTGATGAGCTCGTCCTTGAGCCCGTGGATCCGGCGCTCCTCCTCCTCGAGGCTGGCTCGACTCCAGGCGGGTGGGACCGCGCCAGCGGTGGGGCCGGGCGGGGGTGTGTGGGGAGATGCCGCGCGGGCTTCGTCGTCGCCCTCCGAGCGAACGGGGTTGGTGTTGGGGTTGAAGCGTGCCCCGCTCTCAAACAGCACCTCGTCGTCGTTGCCATAGCCACGGAGCTGAAAGTCGCAGCGTTGATCGAGGGCTCGGGCGAAGCGGCGGCTGAAGCTCCACAGGCGTGAGGCGGCGCCCTCCAGCCGGCCCTGACGCTCACTCGGCGACTCGCCCTCGGTCCTGAGCCAGTTGAAGTGGGTGTCGTTGAGCTCGAGGGCCTCCCAGGCCCTGTCTGACGCGGACTCGAGGGACTCGAAGTCGGCGGTGATCGGCACGACGGGCCGGTACTTGGACGAGCCTGTCCGCCACAGCAAGCGCACGCGGACGAGCTCGTCCTCGTGTTCGTCGAGCAGGCTGACCCACTCCGGTGGTGGCGCGACCACGGGGTGCTTCTTTTGGGGCATCGACTCAATCGCTCCTTTCTATGGTCATGACTCTGAGCCCAAATCATGGTCTGTGCAAGCAATTAACTGAGGCCGAACTAAGGCGCGACTAAAGCCGAGACTCTACTTCGACTCTGGCGCGACTGTGTTTTGACTGAGGACTCAGGGCCTCGGACTGTACTTCGACTGAATACAGGATGCGGCGCAGCCGCGAAACTAGCTTCTGACTGAAGGATGAGGGCCTGTGACTCTCTCTTCAGTCGCAGACCGTTTCAGAACGATTTAACTAGAGTCGCTCGACTGAGCTGCGACTGAAGCGCGACTGAGTTCAGTCCGCGCCACAATGGGTAATATGTTACCGGTCCGACCGTGGACATTTCCCGCAGTTCTGAAGGTTGAAGATGTCCCCATTCGCCAGCCCAGTTACCAAACACATCGACCTGAGCTAGCTTGGTCTGCGATGCCAAATGAACGTGTACCCGTCCCAGCTCCTCAGCTGTCTGAGGACTTCATGAAGGAGCTGCGGACGATCCAAGAAGAGAGCGAGGCCACCGCCTTTGGCCTGGAATGTCGTGCGCGCGAGGCGGAGCGCGAGCGCCAACTCAAGAAGAAGGCTGCGATCGACGCGCAGCAGCTCGCCACCAAGCAGCAGCACGCCAAGGTCGACGATACCGCCGTCGAGATCCTCGAGGGCTTCGCCAGCTTGGGCGCGGGCGCCATCTCGACGATCAAGTTCGGTGACGTGCCCGTGGGGCCGACGCTGAACTATGTCCTGGGCTCGGCGGCGAAGCTGGCGAGCGTGTCGGTGATCGGCCGGGAGCTCGACACCAACGGGCGCATGCTCTCGGTCCTCGGGCGCTCCGGGAAAGTGCTGCTGCACTCGCAGCTGGCGATCCTGACCCGCAACCTCATCGTGGAGAAGGGCTGAGCCATGGCGGAGAAGCCCAAGACCACGCGTACGGTGGTGGTGAAGACCCCGACGAGCGAGGGGGAGGCCAACCTCTCGACCAGCCACGAGGCGAGCAGCGCGGTTCCGGAGATGTCGAGCAGCTCGAGCTCGGAGCTTCCGCCCGAGGACAACCCCGAGGCGGGGGCGAGCCCTCCCGAAGTCGAGGTCCGCAGCCCGGGGAAGGGCTTCGAGATCACGGTGTCCAACCGTGGCTGCGGCGACCAGCGCTTCGAGGCGACGGTGGTGTGGCGCGGCGATGGCTGCTGCGACGACCCCTGCGCCGAGGAGCCCGAGCCGACGACGCCCAGCGAGTGCGAGGAGCCCAGGGAGCCGACGGGGGCGCCCAAGGCAGACGAGCGGCCCTGTGAGCCGGCCACGCCCGAGCCCAAGGAGGACTCTCGCTGCCCCGAGCCGGAGACGCCCATCGAGAAGCCCGCCGAGCCCACGCGCTGTATTCGGCTGTGCCTCGGGCTGTCCTCAGAGCTGCCGAGTATCCAGCAGCTCGTGTTCATCGTCGAGGCCGTCGCCAAGATCAACGCGCAGCTGTTCGCCCGCGACGCCGGCAAGACCATGCCCTGCTGCGTCCGCTGTGCGGGCCTCGAGCTCGACGAGGGCGCGCTCTTGCGAGACGCCCGGTGCCTGCTCGAGACCCGCTCGGCCTCGAGCGCGAGCATCGTCGCCTACTCCATGGGCCGGGAGCTCGCGGCCGGGGTCAGCTGTCGCGTGGTCCTCATCAACGGCGAGCGGCTCGCCTACCAGCGCGAGGACGGGAGCGTCCTCGACCCCGTGAGCGCCTTCGGGGCGCAGTCTTCCACCCACACCCAGACCAGTCAGGAGCAAGACGATGGCGGACACGAGTGCTGCTGCGAGCAACGTTCTGAGCTTCCCGAGCCCGGTTGAGACCGAGCTCGTGGACGGGCCGCCGCCCGGGGCCGAGGACGCGTCGAGCTCGGGGGCCTTGGCGGTGCCGGAGACGGCCCTCGCGACGGACGACGAGCCCATGGGGACCGGCGCCAAGGTCCTCGTGGGTGCGGGCGTGGCGACGGGGCTGGGGCTGCTGGCCTACGGGCTGTTTCGCTTCGGCGAGCACTCGGGCTGGTGGGGCGGCGGCGGTCTGATCATCGACGACACGCCCTTGCCCGGCGGCGATGAGGCCAAGGGCGGCGGGTCGGACAAGGAGGGCTCCAAGGGCGGGGGCGGCTCGAAGAGCGGCGGCCGGGCCTCGGGGCATCCGCCCAACATGAGCAACGACCCCGAGGGCTACAACACGACGATGTTCCCCTCGCCCATGGCGGTGCGCATCGCCATGCGGAGCCTGGGCTACACCGTCGAGATCGAGGCCGCGCCGCTGGTGGGATCGACGAGACCAACCGCGAGGTTCAGCGCTTCCAAGCTGACTGGAACCGCATCATCCGGGGGATCGACTCGGGCAAGGTCAAGCTCGGGGCGGGGGTCCACGACCCGTCGATGCTCAAGCACTACCGGGGGCTGCTCTCGGTGGACGACGTGCCGGGCAAGTACACGCTGCGTGCGATGGAGATTGCGATCAACAACTCCCTGGCGAACCGCGTGCGCTTCCATGAGCTGCGGAAGGCGTCGAAGGCATGAGCGCGCTGCTCCAAGAGCAGCTCGCGGAGCTGGGCTACGGCGAGGGCGTGGCGGAGGTTCAGCGCTTTCAGCGGGACTACAACGCGATGCCGCCAAAGCGGATGGTCCCGGTCACCGGACAGCTGGACTCGGCGACGATCGTCGCGCTGGCGCTGGTGATGGAGGCCAAGGCGATATTCTTGATCATCCGGGACGAGCGGGGGCTGTGATGGACTTGAAGAAGCTCTTTGTGCGGCCGGGTTTCGTGTTTGAGTCGCCGAATGTTGGGGTGGTCGGCGATGGGCCGGCGACGCAAGAGCCCGTCCACGCCCACTTTGACCCGACGCTGGGGCCCTCGGGGCCGCACGTGCATGACGATGGGCCTGCGCCGACGATGGGCGCGGGCGTCGAGCCCGACCCGGGGGCGCCCGGGGAGGTGCCGCTGATCGGCGGCGGGACGATGCACTACACCAACATCCTCGATCCGCTGTGGGCCGAGTTCGATGACCCCGAGGAGCGCACGGTGGGGCGGCTGCTCATGCTCTTGAACGAGGTCGGGGATGAGGCGCTGCGGGTGCACCAGATCGCGCAGGACTTGTGGGAGCGGACGCCGAAGTCGGCCTTCCCGGAGTCGGTGCGCGAGCAGTTTGACCGGGAGTTCCTGGCTTACGCCCGGCGCATCAACGCCTACAAGCAACGGCTCGACGGGCTCGACCCCTCGAGCACGGACACGGACGAGGTCTACCTCGGGCTGGTGAAGCGCAGGCCGGGGCTGGGGCCGGTGCCGGATGCGATCATGCATCTGTACTTCGCCAATCAGCTCGGGATCTTGGGGGAGCACGCCCACGAGATGGGCAAGGGCTTCATGGGACGGGTGATGGCGAGGCTCGACGCGGCCGAGGACCAGGCGGACAAGGCGGCGAAGCTGGTCGAGGAGTCGGGCCGTGAGGTTCGGGAGGAAGGCGCGGAGTTCTGGGAGCAGGTCCAGGAGATGCGCTGGTGGTTGGTGGGTGGCACCGTGGCGACGGTGGGGACGGCCGTCGGTGTCGTCGTCGGGCTGGGTCGCGTGAGCGGTTCGGGCAAGACTCGAGGAGGGAGCGAGTCGTGAGCGAGTCCGGCGTGCCTTCGTGGGTGTGGTGGACCCTGGGTGCGTCGGCGCTCGGCGGGCTGGGGCTGGCCTTGGTCAAGAGCGCCCCCTCGCCGGGCTATGACATCTTGCTCCGCCGAACGGGGGAGCTCCCCGATGCGGTGCACACCCTGGCAGCGCTCCAGCGCTACACCGAGAGCCGGGGCAACTCGCTCACGGGGCTGGGCAAGGTCGAGCTCTTCCCGGCGTGGGCGAAGCCGCGGCAGGCCCCCCGAGACCAGCAGGTCGCCGAGGCGAAGGCGGCCGCGACGGCCTACGACCGCAACGCGGAGGCCTACGCGGACTCGCCCCACCCGCGATACATGTGGGTGTTTGGCTCGGGCGGCGCCTACGGACTGCTGCCCGCCAACGCCCTTGCCCCGTGGAAGGGCACCCAAGCGCTGATGACCGGGCGCGTGTCGCCCTACGACGTGTTCAGTCCGTGGAAGTCGACGGTGTTCTTCCTCGAGTACGTGCGTCGGCTGATCGCGCGAGATGATTTTCGGAGGCTGCCCGACAGCGCCAAGACGGTGCTGACCGTCAAGCGAGGGATGGCCTCGCCGGCGTTGATGGCGGACATCCATGAGGCGAAGGCCCGCTCGCGGACGACCCGGCGCAACTGCGAGCGGGCCTGCGAGGCGCTCGGCCTGGCCAAGAGCGTGTTGGAGCGGCGCGTGCCCGAGGAGTGGCCGAAGTATCGCGGGGCCGCGCTGATCCCATGAGGTTTTGAAGCGAGGAAGTGGAGAACAAGGATGAGTAGCAAGCTAATCGGATGGTTGGCCGCGGGCGTCGCACTGGCGACGGGCGTGGGCGCCCTGGTCTGGTACCTCAAGCGGCGCGAGGACAAGACGGCGGAGGACGAGGAGCCCTCGGAGGCGAAGCAGGGACCGACGCCGAGCGGACCGCCACGGGAGACCGAGGAGGCGGACGGCTCGACGCCGGACAGCGAAAAGGACAAGCGTCATCGGCCGGCCTTTGACTTTCTCGATCGGGACACCCTCCCGGCGGCGCTGATCGAGGCGATCGACGACAGCTTCGGCAACGGCTGGGCGGCGTCCGAGGAGGTCGTCGACGATCTCGAGCCCGAAGACGTGGTCGTGTTCGCGGTGAAGAGCCAGCCGACGGGGCCGTACACGCGGCCTGTGGAGGAGGTGCTGTCTGGTCATGTCCTCGAGGTTGAGGATGAGGCGGTCAAGACTCGGGTGATGGGGCCAGTGAAGCACTCCGAGCACTTCGGGACCAAGGCCGGGCACGGTCTGAGGGCGGGGGCGATCGTCGACGTGCCGAAGTCGGTGATCTTGGTGGCGGCGTCGGAGCAGACCGGCGATGGTTATGACGGGCGCGGGCCTTCG
The DNA here is from genome assembly GCF_000170895.1 of Plesiocystis pacifica SIR-1. GTDB lineage: Bacteria > Myxococcota_A > Polyangia > Nannocystales > Nannocystaceae > Plesiocystis > Plesiocystis pacifica. The sequence continues at coordinate 77,311 of NZ_ABCS01000018.1, forward strand.
GTGGCGGCCTTCAAGCCGACGTCGCACACGAAGCAGGTCTACGAGGTCCGGCCGGGGACGCCCTATGACCTGAAGATGCCGTATCGGACGGAGGAGCTCGAGTGGTACATCGAGCCGAATACGGGGGTGATGCTGCACATCGGGCAGGATGGGCTGCTCGAGCAGATCATGTTCCCCGAGGACAACCCGCGGGGCTCGTTCGTGGTGCGGTGCCTCGACAATGACCCGGAGGTGGGCAAGGTGCTCGTCGGACGCTGGGAGTTCGAGCTCGGGGCGTAGGAGTAGATGATGGAGATTCAGGCGCGAGCGCTTCGCGTCGCGGATGTCGTGCGCATCCCCGGCGACGGAGAACGGGAGGTGTTTGCCTTGGAGGCCTCGCCGGAGGGAGTCCGGGTGTGGTTTCGGCGGGCGGATGGGTCGAGCGGGAGCGGGGCTCCTGATGCGGACTGGAGGTGTGAGGAGGTGTTGGAGGTGCAGCGGCCGGGGTCGTTGTTTGGGGACGGGGGGATCGCTGAACCGGAGGTGAGGGAGAGCGAGCCGCTGCGGTTGAGCTACTCGAAGGCGGAGGGGGTGCTGCTGTGTGGGGAGACCTATCCGTACAAGGAGGCGATCAAGCGGGTTCGGGAGCCGTTTCGCTTTCAGTTCTCGCGGCGGTTGCCGAAAGGGTGCGCGTGGTACGTGCGCGGGTCTCGGGGGAAGGCTGTGAGCCGGGCGGAGCTCGATCGGCTGGCGGAGGCCCTAGTCGCGGAGGGGGTGCCGGTGGTGACGATCTTCGACGGGCCGCCGGTGCGGGCGGGGGCTGTGCCGGCGTCGAAGGCGGGGCGGAGGCCAGACAACGCGAAGCGGGCGGCGAAGCTGCGGGGGATCGCGGACAAGGCGGAGGCGGCGGCTGAGAAGGAGCTCGGTGCCGAGCGGGTGGAGAACACGGCGCGGCGGGCGAGCATGGCCGCGAACATCCGCGAGCGGGCCGAGTTTGACCGGGTGCTCGCGCGGACGATCCGACGCGCAGCGGACGCGGTCGAGGCGGGGGAGCTCGAGTATGTGTCTCGGCTGTCGAGCAAGGCTCAGGTCGAGGCGCTGGATCTCGCGCTGCGTCGGGGGATGTGGGAGCGAGCGCGAAAGGAGGGGCGCTCGATCGACTACCGCTTCGAGCAGCCCACCCTCGAGGACATTCAGTACGTGAAGCTCTCTCGACCCTGGGCACGGAAGAGGGAGCTCGAAGAGCTGGCCCAGGCAGCGCACCGACTGCATGGGCTCGGGGAGGAGCGGCGGCAGGTCTTGGCCGCGGCGATGCGGGGGAGCGCGGAGCAGGGGCTGGAGCTTAGCGACGCCGAGATGGCCGCGGTCCTGAAGCTGGCCCGGGCGGTGCGCAAGGCCGATGGGCGCGAGCTGCCGTGGTCGAGCAAGGACTTGCTGGAGCGGATCCGGGAGTTCGGGCGCTTCGTGAACCTCGGGGTCACGACGACCGAGCAGCTTCAGGCGGCTGCGCGGGAGTACGTGGGGTGCTGTCGAGGGAAGGAGGAAGCGCGCCGAGAGGACCCGCTCGCGGCCAAGAAGCGAGAGCTTCGGTTTGCGAAGATCCCCGGGTACTTCCCGACGCCGCTCGAGCTCGGCGAGCGCATGGTGGAGCTCGCGGCGATCCGGCCGGGGATGCGGGTCCTGGAGCCCTCGGCAGGGTCGGGGGCGATCGCGGAGGTGATCCGGCGTCGGCATCCGCGGGCGGTGCTCGAGGTGATCGAGCGGCAGGTGAGCTTGCGGGAGATTCTTCGCGGCGAGGGCTTCGAGCTCGTGGGCGATGACTTCACGAGCTTCGAGGCCGCGACGCCCTACGACCGCATCGTGATGAACCCGCCCTTTGAGAAGCGGCAAGACGTCGAGCACATCGAGCGGGCGCTGACCCTGCTCGCGCCTGGAGGGCGGCTCGTGGCGATCGCCGCGGGGGGCCTGGAGCAGCGCAGCGATCGCAAGTCGAGGGCGCTGGTCGAGAAGCTGGGGAAGCTCGGCGCGAGCTTCGAGACGCTGCCGAGCGGGACCTTCGCGGAGTCGGGGACGCAGGTGCAGACGGTGTTGATCGTGGCGGCGAAGCCTGGGGAGAGGAAGAAGGAGCGGGCGATGGCGAAGAAGTCGAAGAGCAAGGCCCACCCGAAGTGGAGGATCGCGGCGCTCAAGGACGCGTGGAAGGCCCACACCAAGCGAGTGGGGGATCCCAGTCGAGTCGACTGGAAGAACATCCCGAAGACCTCGTGCTTTGTCCGGGAGTCCGGGGATGCCTCGGTGACGCTGTGCCCGGCGATCCAAAAGCACGCGGTGGGGGCGTGCCCTCCGATCGACCGAGCGGGTAAGCAGTTCATGCTCTGCCAGGTCGACGAGGAGCTCGAGTTTTTCCCGGCTCGCAACGAGGGGGTGCTCGACGCGTCCGCGGAGGCCACCAACCGACTCGTCCGGGGCCGAAAGGCGGCGGCTCCCACCGCGCCCCTGCCCGACCCTGCGGGGGACGACCTCGAGGGCCTCGAGCGCGTGCTCGACCAGCTCGCGCCGACCCGCATCGTCTACACGAAGTCGATGCCGCTCGCACCGCTCTATGTGAAGGCGAGCCCGCCCAACGTCGTGCGACCCAACGGCTCGGAGGTCTCGATCCTCGGCTGGCCTGGGGAGATCAGCGCGGACGAGACGCTCCGGCCAATGGTCTCGGCGGGCGGGCGAATGCCGCTCGTCGAGTTTCGAGATCGCTTGGTGAGCGGCGAGCTGACCGTGTACCTGGGCAACGTCTCGCCGCGGACCGTCAGCGCCTTGCTCGAGCACATCCCGGGTCATCGGCGAGCGGCCCTGGGCAAGGCTGGTCTGACCATGCACGACGTCCAGTACGGGCGCTTCGCGGGTCGCAGCGTCTATTGGCTGCACGACCACGAGGCCCAGGAGACTTACGGGCCCGTGCTGGCGTCGGGCAAGCTGGTGAAGAGCCGGGCGATCCTCAACCAGTTCGCCAGCGCGGCGAAGCTCGAGCTCCCGCTGCCCGATCTGCCCAAGGGGATGAGCCTCGACGACTCCGTGCTCGTCGCCATGTTGCTCAAGGGGCGGCGTGTCTGGTCGGCCTGGCATCGACCGACGCAGGCGGTCTACTTCAAGGCCGAGGGGGAGGAGTGGACGAACCGCGGGTCGATGCCGCTGCGTGGCAAGTGGCGGACCAAGGGGGGCTTTCCCGACTTTCAGCACCGCATGGCGATGACCCTGCTCGAGCAGCTGCCCAACATGCCGCGGACGGTGACGCCTCGGGTCGCCGGGGCGTGGCTGGGGGTCCTCTTCCCGAGTGACTTCGGTAAGAAGGTGACTTTCGAGCCTCCGACGAACGCCACGCTCGACGTCGAGACGACCGAAGAGCAAGCGCGGGAGTACACGGCGCTCGCCTTCGAGAATCCCGACGACAACGTGCTGCCGATCTGGGTCGAGCTGGCACCGAAGCGGATCAAGTGGGCGCGAGCCTGGGTGCGCAAGCAAGAGCGGGTCCGGAAGAAGGCGGAGAAGGCGGAGAAGGAGGAAAAGATGGCGGCGAAGACAAAGAAGAAGACTGCAACCAAGAAGGCCTCGGCCAAGAAGTCAGCGACCAAGAAGGGCACGGCCCAGAAGGCCACGGCCAAGAAGCCAGCGACCAAGAAGGCCTCGACCAAGAAGGTCGCGACCAAGAAGGCCACGGCGAAGAAGGCCTCGACCAAGAAGGCCGCGACCAAGAAGGCCGCGACCAAGAAGGCCGCGACCAAGAAGGCCGCGACCAAGAAGGCCGCGACCAAGAAGTCCGCGACCAAGAAGTCCGCGACCAAGAAGGCCACGGCGAAGAAGGCCACCACCAAGAAGAGCGCGACCAAGAAGAAGGCTGCAGCCAAGAAGGCGTCAACGAAGAGGTCCTCGGCCAAGTCCAGCTCCAAGGCCAAGGCGCCGACCCTCACCAATAAAGACCTCCGCGCCTGGAAGTCCCGACTCCGCCGGCGCGACGTCGTCCGCTTCCGCAAGAACTCCCGCATCGCCACCGGCCTCGGTGTCTCCCCCTCCCGAGAGTTCGTCGTCCTCCGCGTCCAGACCCTCGGCGACCAGACCTTCGCCGTCCTCGATCTGGGCCTCACCGACCCCGCCGCCGCCCCGGCGATCCCCGTCGGTCACCTCGTCCTCGTCAAGCGCCCCGAAGCCATGCCCGAAGACATCCGCAACTGCGCCGCGCGTCTCGCCAAGCTCGGGGGCCCGATCTCCGAGGCCACGCAGCAGATCATGGCCGAGCTCGCCCGGAGGTACTGACCATGATCGGCTTCATCGTTGGATTCACCCCCATCGCAGTCGCAGGCGCCTTCGCCCTGTGGACCCGCGTCGATCGCCGCCCCGAGATCATCAACCTCCTCGACGCCTCCCCCACCAGCAAGCGACACAAGCGCTCAAAGGGCTTCGACGCTGTCGTCCTCCACCAGACCGGCTTCTCCCGCGGCAACGACCCCACCCGCTACCGCAAGGTCACCGCCCACTTCGTCATCCTCCCCGACGGCAAGATCATCCAGCTCCACCCTCTGTCCGCGAAGCTCTGGGCCGCCGACGGCTTCAACAACCGCTCCGTTTCGATCGAGTTCGCCGGCAACTTCAAGGCTGCGACTGGCAAGTGGTGGAGCCCTGACAAGTACGGCGCCGACGAGCCGACCCCAGCGCAGATCCAAGCCGGTCGCGCCCTCCTCCGCATGCTCAAGTCGATCGGCATCCGCCACGTCTTCGCCCACCGCCAGAGCTCGGCGAAGCGCGGCAACGACCCGGGCCCGCAGATCTGGGCCTCCGTCGGCGAGTGGGCGATCCGCTCCCTCGAGCTCGACAACGGAGGGCCCAACTACGCGATCGGAGGCGGCTCCCCGATCCCCGACCAGTGGCGCCGACCCACGCCCTGACCCCGGTCGCTCCCATCCCTGTTCCGTTCCCAACTTTCGGAGACCGCCCCCATGCCCACCCAAGCCCCCGCCGATCTCCCCCCGATCCTCAAGACGTCCGAGGTCGCCGCGCTCCTCCGAGTCAACCGCAAGACCCTCTACGAGGCCATCAAGCACGAGCAGATCCCCGGCGTCATCCGAGTCGGTCGCTGCCTCCGCTTCCAGCGCGACGTGGTGCTAGGCTGGTTGGGCCAAGGCGGCGTTATCTCTGGCCGAAAGGACCCCTAGAGATGAGCGTCCGTAAACGTACCCGGACCTGCGCGGACGGCAGTGTCCGATCCAAGTACATGATCCACATCGAGTTCACCCACCCCAATGGCCGTCGGCAGACCGTTCGCAAGGTCTCGCCCGTCCAGACGCGCCGGGGTGCCGAAGCCTATGAGCGGCAGCTACGTAACGCGCTGCTCACGGGCACCTACGACAAGGAAGCCCAAGCCGACCAGGCGCCGACCTTCCGGGTGTTCGCCCGGGAGTTCCAGACCAACTACGTGGCCACGAACAACAAGCCCAGCACGCAGCGCAGCAAAGAGCGGGTTCTCAGGCTCCACCTGATCCCCTTCTTTGGCTACATGCGCCTGGACGCGATCGGGCCCCGCCACATCGAGCGCTACAAGGCGACCAAGCTCAAGGACTACTCCCGCAAGACCCTCAACAACCACCTGACGATCCTGCGCAAGCTGCTCGAGACGGCCCGCGAGTGGGGCCTGATCGACAAGGTCCCGTCGATCCGCTGGCTCAAAGCGGCCAAGCCCGAGTTTCGCTGGCTCGACTTCGCCGAGGCCGAGCGCCTGCTCGAGGCGTCGCGCTGCGAGCCCGAGTGGCGCATGATGATCCTGCTGGGCCTGCGAACGGGCCTGCGTCAGGGCGAGCTCCTCGCCCTGCGCTGGCAGGATGTCTGCTTCGAGGCCCGGCGGATCGCCGTCCGCCAAGCGGTGGCCGAGGGGATCCTCGGCACGCCCAAGAGCGGGCGCGCCCGCGAGGTACCCCTGAGCCCGGCGACGCTCGCCGAGTTCGTCCGGCATCAGGCCCGCTACCGACACTTGCGCAGCCCCTGGGTGTTCTGCCAGCTCGACGGCGACCATGCCGGCGAGATGCTGACCAAGGGCATGTGCAAGTGGCCGCTTCGACGGGCGCGGGATCGGGCCGACCTCGAGGCCCTCGGGTGGCACGACCTGCGTCACAGCTTCGCCTCGCACCTCGCCATGCGCGGCGTCCCGCTCAAGGCGATCCAGGAGTTGCTCGGTCACTCGACGATCGAGATGACCATGCGCTACGCCCACCTCGCGCCGTCAACGTTGATCGACGCCGTGGCAGCGCTCGATCCGCAACAGCACCATGACAGCACCACGTCGCTCCTCGAACTGAAAACGGGCAGCTAGGGTACCCTAGCTGCCCGTTTCCGGGTTGGAGGCGCGGGGAGTCGAACCCGTCTCTCAGCTTGCGGAAAACCTGAATGATCAGGCGACCTTGGCCCGCACGCCGTTGAGATTACAAGGGATTCGGCGTCCCGGCGTAGTCCGTCTCGTTCTCTGTAGCTCCGTCTCGTCCCGCTCCGTCGTGGCACACTGGCGGCACAAGGACGTTCCGCGACGAGGCTGTCAAAGAGCGCCAAGTGACCTCCGGACTTCGCACTGCTGTGTTGAGCGCAGAGGAGGACGGGCACCCGCTACGCCAGGCCCCGTTCCCTCAGCTCGCCAGCGGAGGGCGAGAGCCCCGTCGACGCCACCCCCTCCTGCATCGAGGCCGTCGAGTCAGCCCGCGCCGTCGAGGTCGTTGAGCTCGTCGAACTCGCCAAGGTCGTCGAGGTCGTCGAACTCGCCGGGGCCGCCGCGACGCACGCCCCGCCGAGATCATCACGAGCAGCTCGTTCTCTGCCGTCCTCAACATCTCACGCATGAGCGCGACATACTCGCAGCCCGCCATCTGCAGCGCATGGTTGTAGTGCACCTGCCGGTCGTTAAAGTCATCGTAGAGATAGTACAGCTCCGAGATCGTCTCGTAGTAGGCCCGCCGCATCGAGATGACCTCCTGGCTCTGCACCAGACAGCGCAGGGCCCTACGCTTGAGCGCCTCGAGCTCCAGGGGATCCATGGAGTCACGATGGGCCTTCTTCCGGCACTTGATCCACAGCTGAGCGAGGGTCGTGCCCAGGTGCATGGGTGTGAAGTGCATGGGCGCCTGGACCTGATCATTGACGCGCCACAGCTCCTCCGATAGCGACCGCGCGCGAGCGAGCTGCGCGGCGTCGAGGGACCCGGTGGCTACGCCCGGCCGGATCAAGATGTCGTCGATCAACAGCTTGATACCCCGCAAGCGCGCGAGGACCGGGAAGCTGTGCATCCTCAGAGTCTCCTCCACCACGCTACGCAAGGTCTCGCGAAACTGCGACTGCGTCCCGGTGCACACCAACTCCTTACTCCGCCCCGCGTCGCTGCCTGCCCGCGCGTCATCGAGGAGCCCAAGAGCCCCCGTCCTCTCTAGCAACCGTGCCAGTAAATCGCGCCTGCGACGCGAGCTGTCCCAGCGTTCCCACTTGGCCCCAAGCCCCAAGCTACAGGCGATGTACACTAGGTCGACCGGGACATGGTTCCCAACCCCGTACTCTACGTTGGCCACCTCAACGCTCCGCGGTTTCCACGGTGCCCCTCGCTCGAGGTAGTCGAGGGCCTGACACAGTCCAAACAACCCCAGGTCGAGCAAGCAAGACCAAAACCCGAAGCCCTTCTCGAGCTTGTTGACGTCCACGAGCATGAGCCACTTTTTGTTGAACTTGTCGACGCTACGTATCCCGTTTGCCCACCAGTAGTAGTGGCTCACGCTGTCCGCGACCTGAAGCAGTTCTCGCGCCGCGTCTTCAAAGTAGCCAGCCCGACGAAGGAGCTTCGCGCTCGAGACGGACATCAGCAAGGACAGCAGCAGGCGCTGGGCGTCCGTGTGTCGCTCCTTGAACTCTAGCCAACGACTCCCAGGGGACAAGCTCTCGTCAGGCTTGGGTTCCGACTCGGGCTCGGACTCAGAAGCACCTAGGCGGAGCAAGCCAAACCATCCCGAGAGTGTGCCGATGTCGTCCCCATCGAGGACCGGGAGCAAGGGCGCGCTCACGGCCTGCCACTCGGAATAGGCTATCTTGTCTTCCTTCTTCTTGGGGAAAGCATCACGCCCGTCGTCCTCGAACCACATGATGAGGCTGACGTTGAAGCTCTTGGCGATGGCGTTGAAGTCGATGATCTCTGGGCGCGGAGCAGAAGATCGCCGACGCCGCTCACCGGTCAAGATGCCCTCGATGAGGCCAAACAGCGACACTCGAGAGAGCGCGCTCTCTGCCAGATCCGCCAGCCCGCTACCGGCGACCCGGAACATGAAGTCCGACCAGCCCCGAAACTCGATGGTCGAGGCGAGCGGCTCACCCGGTTTCTTTGGGCTCCAAACATTGTACTTGGGCCCCGAGGACGCCAGCCGCGTGTGGATGAAGCGCCTGAGGTCATGCAGCCCAAGGGCGTAGTGGTAATAAGCGCGCAGTAGATAGCCCTCGGCCCCGCCCCGGAGCTTGAGTATCGTTAGTGCCTCCCCCGTGGCCTGAGCGCCTGTCGGCAACTGCTTCTTCAGGTCCGCGGCCTGGGGGATCTGTCGACCCTTGAAGAAGTACAGGTCGCCGGCTTTGTTGTGCAGCTCGGCCATGATCAGCGAGAAATTCGAGTGCCGAACGTTGACCGGGTCCGGGGTCTTGGGGCCCTCAGTGCTGGTGCTGCCGACGAAGGGCAGCACCAGGCGCAGGTGGTACAGCTCCTCCTCGACGAGGCTGGTGCTCGTGTCCACACCGCCGCTCATTTTCTCCGCGATCCAGGCCTCGGCGTAGGCCCCCTGGTAGAGGATGTTGAGGTGCTTGAGGCTGTGCAGGCGCACCTGCTCGAGGCTCTTGGCGCCCTTGGGTCTCGCGACCTTGTCGTCACTCCACGGCTCGAAGTTGGGCCACTCGGAGTCGAGGTAGGTCGCCAACAACGTCCGCGCGAAGCTGCGCGCGTCGCGATACTCGCTCGCCGCGCGCTCGTAGTTGCGCGAGAGCTCGAAGGTAAGCCCCACCTGCAGCATCAAGCGCAGGCGGGTCACGCCCCACGCGATGTTCTGTCCGGCGCTGTCCTTGGCCTCGCCCTCGCTGAAGCTACTCAAGATCACGTCCCGCACGGGGTTGCGCGTACCGTGGCCCATGCGGCCGCGAAATTGCCCGTCGAGCTTGGCGAGGGCCATCCCGTAGTAGTAGCGCGCCGAGTCGAACTCCTGGTCAAACTCGAACAGCTCGCCAAGCCCTGCGAGCACGTCGTGGGGCGCGTCGTCTCCCATGGCTAGGATGGTCCGCTTGTACATCGACTTGAGCGCCTGAGACTCGTCGAGGGTGAAGTTGAACGCCGCCATCTCCTCCTTCGAGCGCCGCGAGATGTAGACGATCTCGCGAGTCACGTCGCTGCGGAAGCGGTAGGCGTAGAGGCCGTTGAGGATGGGGTGGAGCATGCGCTCGGACCAGCTCAAGACCAGCTCCTCGAGCAGTTTGCGGTGATCCGGGGCCCTGTGCACGTGGACCAGCTCGTCGACGCGCTCAAGGTTCGTCCAGGTGAACGCGCGCTGGTGAAATTTGAACAGGAAGTCAGAGAAGTAAAACAGTGCGAGGACCAGCTTGTCGTCGCGCTGCGCATAGCGCAGCTCGAAGTTCGCGGCGAGCCGACGACAGACCGTGGCGACAAACTGAACCCGAAAGCGCTCGTCCTCGCTGAACAGCAGCACGTGATCACTCTCGCCCAATTTGGAAGACCAGCGCAGCGCCTCGCTCCGCGCGACCCGCCCCGTCGGGCGGACGAAGCTCTCGAGTAGCTCCTTGAGCTTCTTGGGGTTGCCCATACTACGAAAGGTCAGGAAGTCGACGAAGTCCTCTTGCATGCACCGCGACCACAGCGTCGCCATCTCCGGGGCGCCGGGGACACACTCGACGAAGCTCAGGCTCGCCTTATGTTCCTCCTGCACCGCGGCACTGCCCCTGGGCGCCTCGATCCTAGGCTGCACGAAGCCCAGACTAAACTCGGGGCGCCGCTGCATGGCGATGCTCAATCGCGTGTAGTCGTCCCGCCACGACCGATAGTTGGACCGAGCGCGTTCGTGCTGCTTGTCAACATACTGCCCGATGCGACGGCTCCAACGCGCCTTGTCGGGCTCGGGGTTGTCGGTCAACAGCGAGGGTAGATAGATCGAGGCTCGAAAGATGTTGGTCAGCAGCGGCACACGGGCGGTCAGATCGGCTAGCCACTCGTCGTGGAGGTTGCGCCCTCCGACCATGATGAAGCGCGCGGGCGCGCCGCTAAGCAGGTTCTTCATGTCGGCGAACAAGCCGTTGATCTTGCGCGTGCGCATGTCCTCGGCCCCGCGAGCGGCCAGATCCTCGGGCGAGAGCTCGGCCTCGTCCCGCTCTGGGTCCCCGCGCGCGCCGAGCTTGTCGAGTTCGTCGAATACGAAGGTGATCTCTGGCGCTGGCAGGCTCAGCTGTCGGCGGCTGATGAAGGGCAGGCGCGGAGCACGCATCTCCTCAAGAATCTGCATCAATGCAATCTCGATGGTCCGCGGGTCGGACTTCTCAAACTCCTTCGACTCGACCACGTGCGGCGTCGTCAGCGAGCCCAGCGAGCCGCGCAGGGTCATGCGTGAGCTGTGCGCCGACACCCCCCGCCGACCCGCGATGCTGTCGAGCACTTCGTCGAGGCGCTTGAGCAGGGGGCTGTAGGGCGTGATCGAATACTGGCGCTCGATCAACCGAACGATGAGGTAGAGCACCAAAAAGGTCAGCAAGTGATAGAGACGAACCGTCACCCCCTCGTGGCTGATGGGCACTCGCCCGCGCCAGACCTGGACCGCGTCGTTCCAGGCGGCTTGCCCCCGCAGGTTCCCCGAAGAAGGCTCTCGGCGAGGGATCGGTAAGGGCTTGACGCAGGGCAAGAACTCGCACAGCGCCAGATCGCTCCGATATACAGGGTCTACTATGGCTGTGCTCGCCTCCTGCGCGAGGGCCTCCTCAACCTCTGCCCTCAGCGTCGGCCCGAGCTGCTCTTCGAGCTCGGTGCAGCGCTCAGGTCCGCCATGGGCGGGTAGGTCAAAGCGACCGCCCACGAGCGGCTGATAGACCCAGGTCATCAGCGTGGGGTATCGCGCAAGCGGCCGGATCAAGGAGTGATCGGCGACGCCATCGGGGAAGTACAAGCAGCCCGCCTCGGCCATGGCGTAGCTCATGGTGTACTCGACCTGAGCGTCGACGAGGTATCCTTGGGCGGGGCCGAGCTTGGACGCCCCGAGCGACGCGCGGGCCCCTCCTCTGTCGATGTCTGAGCGGGCCTCCAACGCTCGCCTCTGCACTTCCCACTCTTCGAGAGCTCTCAGCGAGCACTCGGCGCGGGCCTCCATAGCTCGGCTCGCCAAGAGGTCCGAGCCCTCACCCTGACAAGAGAACGCTTGTCCGAACCACGCCTCCAAGCTGTCCCGAAGCGCCTCGACCTTCCTGGTCTGCAGAGCGGCGTCGTCGTCCAGTCGCTGCTTCAGCGCGCTCGGCTCTCGAGCGTTCCCTTCCTGAGCCCGTTTCCGCTCCACGGTCCACTGTTGCGCGCCGTGAATGTCGACCACCGGAGCGGGGGGCGCGAACAGGCGGTCTCCGATCAGCGTCGACAGGACCAGGATCAGCAGCACCTTCACAACGACAAAGAGCATCGCCACAGGGCTCGCCCAGGCGACGAAGCGCCGGTGAAAGGCGACTCGCAGACCGGCGAGCATGGCGTGCACGACGTGCTGGTGCTCGAGGGTGTCAAAGCCCAGGTTGACGTGGATCGTCAGGGTGCGCAGCCACGAGTGATAGAGCCACCAGTGAAAGGTCTGACGGGCCAGGACCCGGTGGGCGTGCTGCTCGGCCGTGTAGTACGCGTCCTGCTCGGCGGGTGTGTAGCCAGAGACCGCGTCGAGCCCTCGGCTCAAGTCGCGGGCGCGATCGTCTCGCAGCCACGCGAAGGGGCGGACGATCCACTCGTACTCGAGGGTGAACAGGAAGAACAGCAGGGGCAACAGCGCCAGCGGCCAGTGCGTGGCGTCGATCTCGACCTTGGCCTGTCCGACCAGGAGAATCTGGACCAACGGCGATAGGAGCTGCACGCTCACCAACACCATCGCCGCCGCCTTGAGGACCAGCGCCGAGCGAGGGCGCGCCGCGAACATCGTCCGATGGTTCTCGCCCACGACCTCCAGCGGAGCCAAGGCAAGCGCGACAGCCAAGCCAAGACTCGACAGCACCACAGCCCCCCCATATACGGCCCATGGGCTGAACCCCGCTTCCGCTCCGGCGTAGTCCATCGTTCCAGTGAAAAACAGCACAGCGCTAACAAAAAATGCGAATATCGAAGGGAGGATAGCTCGATGTTTTGGCTCCCCTTTTGACAGTAGGCTCCACTCCCGCATCAACCAGAAAAGTGCGAGCGCGTGAAAACCCAGACTCAAGTTTCCGTAGTAGGCGATGGGCTCACAGGCCTGGGTATCCAAGCCGCACATGGTCATGAGCGAGAGCTCGAAGCTCAAAGGGGCGAGGACCGCTAGCGCAGTCGCCAACACGGTCGTCCTTCTCAGGCGAGGGGAACGATTCGGGCTCAAGAAGCCGTGGGACTTCGGGACCTTTGAGTCACGCTGGACGGCCGAGAAGCTCTGCGAAACCACGGCGAAGACCGTCGTCGCCAAGAACATGCGTGCGGCGGTCACGTGCGGAGAAAAGTTGAGCTGACCAAGGTTCGACAGTGCCCCCTCTTTCCTTCCCAGGAAATGGGCGACCTCAACGGGCAGGGTCAAGCCGACCGCGATGAGCACAAATGCGACCGTGAGCCCCGCCGCCTGCCACCGCTTCATGGTGGTCGCCTGAGTCAGCTTCCAGCAGTACAAGACCGGCGAAGCGCAGACGATCAAAAAGGGCGCGATCGCAAACCACACCAAGGACCGGACCCGCTCGTCCTGCGGCATGTACCAACTCTCCTCGAGGAAGAGCAGGATGTTGAACACCTCGTGGGCGAGCAGCAGCAACACAAGCCCCAAAGCGCCTACGAGCATGAACATCACCCGGTCCCAGAAGATGGATCTGCCCACCTCCGAGCGCAGCGCCCGAGAGAAGACGTCCGCGTCGTACTCTCGCAAGGTCTCGTGCACGAAGCTGGTCTTGCCCGCGCCGCGCTGCCCCGTGACGAGGAACGCCCCGCGGGGACCATGGTTGAGCAGGAGGTCGCGAAAGTGTGCTCTTTGGCCATCCCGGCCAACGAGCACCTGGTTGTCGCCTGGCTCGTCCTTAGAGCGTGAGACGTAGCGTCCGAAAGGCACCACGATCTTGGGCGAGAGCCAGTTTCTCTCCCTCGACGCTCCACTGTTTCCACTGTTGCTTCTATTGCTACTCACCGATCGAGCCCCCGTTCCGCCGCCTCGCCATTTAAGACTTTGGCCCGGAAGACGACCCAGTCACCCTACAGGTCATCAAAGTCGAGCGTCAACCCGACAGTTCATCTGGGCGTCGGAGCGCTTTCGCCCACCACCTTGATGCGAAGCGTAGCCATTCTGTACAGTAAACTTCAGTCTTCGGATGGAGCCCGATCAGCCGCGTCGACAGCGAGTACAGGCCCTGGCGACCTGGGCATAGTGTTCGGGCGCTTCAGGAATTCGTGTGGGCGAGATGAGCGCTCGGATAGAGCTCGAGCCCCCCGCAGTGAAACAAGATCGCGCTCCGAAACCGAGCCCGGCTCCGATACCCGCACGCCCGTTTCTTCAGCGCCTGGATCTTCGAGTTCACCGCTTCGAGTGAGGCGTTCGTCGCCCCGAGGACGATCGCGTTCACGATGCCCCACAGGTGCGCCCGCAGGGTCCGGCCGACCTTGACCATCGGCGGCAGTCGAGACCGCGCCATCCCGCCGATGAGCCGCTTCCAAGCCCGCCGCGCCCAGCCCCGCCGCTCGTAGCTCCACAGCTGGCGCGCGGCCTCCTTCATCGCCCACGCCCTCGCTACTCGCAGCGAGCTCCCGCGCAGGGCCTCGAAGCGAAGCCGGCTCTTGGCCGTCATGTTCTCGGGGTTCTTCAGCCACAGGTAGCGAGTCCCCGTCAGGGTCCGGTCTCCGAGCTCGCGCAGCTCGGCGTGCTCATCGACCCGCACCTTGTTGACCCCGTCGTTGATGTGCTTGGCCACGTGGAAGCGGTCGAAGGCGATCTTGCGCTCCGCGTCAGGGACGTGGATCAGCGTCGCCTGGACGTAGGGCCCCCACATGTCCATCGACACCGACTCCAGGCTCTGGAGGTGTTCGAGGGGGGTGCCAAAGTAGAATTCCTCGAGGTCGAACTGGCGGCGGTTGTCGAGGACGTCGATGACGTGTTTGCGGTCGCAGTCGTAGACCACGGTCACGTACTCGTGGCGCTTTTGGAACGAGGTCTCGTCGATGCCGATGTTGCGCAGCGGCTGGGACTGCCGGCGCTCGAGGCCCCGCGCGACGGCTCGGGTCATGACGCCGTCGACCTCGTCCCAGGTCATGCGCAGCATCCTCGCCACGGCGGACACGCTGGCCTCTTTGAGCCAGTCGATGACGAGCGCCTCGAACATCGCGGTGAACCTCGAGCCGGGCTCGGCCCAGGGCACCTTCAGCTGCTTGACGCCATGCTCGGCGCACTTGACCCGCGGGACCTCGGCCGTCAGGAGGGTCTTGTACTGCATGGTATCGAGGTGCCTCCAGGTGCGAGTCCGCGTGTCGTAGCGCCCGGCCGCGGCCCCGCAGACTGGGCACGGGAACTCGGCGCGCTCGTCTCGGGAGATGAAGATCTCGACCTCCCCAGCCTCGAGGCGCGGGTCGACGTCGCGGACGTACCAGGGGTCTTCGATTCCGAGGAGCTTGGCGTAGAGGTCTCGGTCGCGCACGGGCTCTCAGCATGCCTGGGCTGGAGGGGGCGTACCAGGGTTCCCAGCGGGGTGACCCACTCAAAATCCTGAAGCCCCAGTGTTCGCAGGCGACCTTGTACTGCTTCAGCGGATCTGGGCACGGGCAGAGGTGACACAAGGACGGACACAGCGGCCCGAGGTTGAGATGAAGCAGCTGGCGCCGAAGCCGACGGCGCTCGCGGGCGGCCTTAAGGCGCACCTACTGCAGGCCGCCGACACGGGCATCAAGGACTCGCCCAAGGGAGCCAAGTGCGAAGTCGCCCTTGCCCACGCCGGTCTGCCCGACGAGGAGCACCTTCTCCACTCGACCCACGACGGTCGACAGGTCGAGCATCAAGATCTGCGGGTTGAAGTCAGTTCGTCAGTTCGGTGCACCGCTGGATCGGATCGACTTGACCCACCCTGCTCCAAGACCCTCGTTCGCCTTCACCGCCTCGGCCTGAGCAACCGCGTCGACGGGCCCACGGCCCTCAACCGCAGCTACCGCATAAAATAGCTCATCGAGCTTGAACAATGGTGCTGTGGACTTCTGGCAGCCGGAGTGCCACCACATACCCCACCCATGGCTTCGCCGTGCCGACCTCTAGGGATAGGTGGTGGATCTGCACTGACAGCCGGTCGGGATCTTGAAAAGATCGGTCACCTGGATACCGATCAGCTCCCGCGCTTGAGCGTCCTTGAAAAAGCTGTTTCACTCGGTCCCTTCGATCCAGAGAGCGCGTTCGGACCTTACCATCGTCCATCAAAAAGACCGAACACTCTGCCCCCAAGTCATCATCAAGAAGATCGGCGATATGACAGTTTGCAGAGCAGTATTTCACACTGTCATCCGTGGATGCCCAGGCTAAATGAGCCAGGAAGTTCGAAAAGACACCTTGCAGCCGAACGGTCGCAACTCGATGTCGCTCGAAACCCTTCACTGTCGAGAAAACCAAGTGGGACAGAACGTGCTCGACAAGTCGCGTATTCTGCGAGGAAGAACCTTCGTCAATGTGCGGACGAGAAGCCCAGCACCAACCATCCGGCAAACGCGGCCGCATGTAGGGGGTCGACAGGATACTATTTCGGGTCGGTTTCAGATTTGACTCCAGGTAGAACGCGCGGCGCCAGTCTTTGAGCGACCGCCCGCTATAGGACGCCAAATCTTTTCGCATTCGCTCCTCATGCCGAAGGTACCCTTCATAGATCTCCCGCACAGACGCAGGTAAGTAGACCCTACACAGTGACAGATATGACTTACGATAACCAAAAAACCGTGCTCGCTGCTGTATCGTGTCGGCGGTAAACCCACCCGGCCCACGAGGCATATATGTCACCGTCAGCCCCTCAACAGTATACCCTCGCCCCAACTTCTCCCCCCCGACCAATATATGAGCGTACGCATTATCCCACTTCACCTCTTCGCCATCTTTGTTGACTTTGGTAAGGGACACTCGATTCACGGAAAGTGGGAGTTGCTTCTTTATTGAGCCAAAGGGAGGGACGCGAGGGACGCCTCCAAACTCATCCTCGTAAGACTTCCTGAACTCACCGACAATCGCCCCGTATGAGGACGAGTCATCGCTAGGGTTCAGTAGCGCCTTGGCCCAGCCACTGACAATGGAGGTACACCAATGAACATAAGCATCGTGAACAGCGGTTCGCTGCGAAGGGTGAACTAGCATCGACCGGTGGCCAGAGTCGCCATCCAACTCTCCGATTGACACACCTAGCATGAAAAAACGAAGTGCCTCGACGAGACTCTCAGGCGGGGTCCCATGGATATCATTCGGAGAGTCACAAATATCATCTGATGGAATATCCCTAACCAAGCCCTCTCTCTCTGATCCAAAAAAAGACTTTCCCCCTGTGTAGGAGCCTCCCGGAGAAATCACCTCCGCAAAATCGGCAGACAGAGTGTCGACTTGAGATATCAGAAGAGGAGCTTGGGGTGTGGCTGTGTACTGAAGATAAGAGTTGTGAGGTATTGCGGCCCGCAATTCATGAATCCTCTGATACGTCGTTGAGGGGCCTGATTTTTCATCTGGCCTTGTGTTCAAACTGGCCTGATCTGCCTCATCATCGAAGATGATCGTAGGACATCCATCCAGATCAAGGCTCGCAATTACATCTGTGAGATGTGCCAACCACTTGTGATGCTTCATCACTACGATAACGGCAACCCGCGCATCTTTCCGATCTTGAGCACTTTCAGCCTTCCATTCTCGGACGCATGCCGTGAGAGGCTCGATGCTTGTTCGCCCCTTGGGATTCTTGAGCAACAACCAGGACCATGGAGACGCGGCCTCACGCAGGTCACTTGAGAGCCGTGACCAAGTTTGATCGACGAGATTCTTCGTCCCCCCCGCAATGTAGATAAACAACCGGTATCCCAGGTCCCGCCCCATTGCAGTCACCATGGTCATCGACAGAGTTTTTCCACTCTGAACATAGCCACAGACAAGACCTGTAAGCCGGCCCACTTCCCTCGATACGGGAACACAAGACTTTAGTATTCGTGCAGACTCTTCTTTGACTGACACCACACTTGCAGCGGGCACTCGCTCAGTTCGCAGTAGGAAACTCTCTAGTCCTTCTGCAGCACTGAGTCCTTGCTGCTCAATCATCTTGGTACTCTCCCACAGGACCAGATAAGGCCCGAAGCAATTCGTCGAAATTTTGGCGAACGATCCCCGCCTTGGGGACATCACTCTCTCGTGCAGTGATTTCAGCGATTGCCAGTGCTGCACCAATACGGGTAAAGGGTATGAGTTCACTGTGATCCGGCGTAGCGAACCTCTTCTGAAAGGGGAACTGAGTATTAATTCGGATCACAATTCGATCCCGAGTCTTCCTCGGATCGAATGAGTGTCGAATCCACTTGTCGGACTCTGCCCCATTTTCTAGCTGAACCGATATCCGCCAAGTTCGTCCCGCATGCTCAAGCTTCATCAGCCCATCTGACTTGGATGAACCTTCTTTTGGGGTAGTGAGCCTACGCGGAGGACTGGGAGGGTTGTCAGGGCTGCGGCTAAGTTGCTCGTCAACGACAGGGGGGAGACTCTGCACTACATTCGCCGTCGCATCCTGTGCAGCATGATGCATCGTTGTCGGAGGAGACGCCGTCCTCCCTTTCCGGTAGTGGAGCGCCTGCTGGATCAGAGGAAGGCTTCCCTTATCCAATTCCTTTTTGAGGCGTTTTGTTATCTCCTCTTCCAACTCGTACCACTGAACACCATCCTTGGTATGACTGACAGAGAACCCTTTTACATTGATCTCTCCAACCAGGCGCTGATACACAAAGCTGTTCGATTTTCCGAATATTTCTTCTGGTCGATAGGCGGTTCCAACACTGCCCTGAATCAGGCGCTTCCTTCGAAATATTGCAAAACCTGCGTTTGCAGCGCTCCCCTTGTCGAGCAGACCCGCCCACCCCTCAATTTGGGCACCATTATCAAGAACAACTGATATATCCTTCCTCCACAAACGGGGCTTGCCCTTCCTCTTGTAGTGTGGGGCAACCAGCATCTCAGGTTCTTCGTAAGAAAGCATATCATCACCCACCCAGAGTAAGAGCTCTCCTGAGAGGATAAATTTTCGAAAAATGGACGCAAGGTGGCTTTTTATCTTCCCAATTGTCTTAGTCCGAGGCTGGTGATTGAGGTCTTTGAGGACTATATGGGTGTAGTGTCGGTTCTTCGCCTCCTTCCTTGAAACGATTGCAACCTTATCCAGTCCTGAAGTCGATATTTGGGGGACGTCAAAGTATACCTCGCGGCGAACAGTTTCGCCTAGTGCAGATGTCCGGACACTCCACTCCTTAGCAAACCAGCAAGCGGCGGCCTTCATTCCAAGGCCAAACTCTGACAGGCCGGTTCTGTCAGGAGGAACCGCTGCCGGACGGAAAGCTCGCCCAAAATCCCTCTCCGCGATCCCCGCAGCGTTGTCAATGATCGTGATGAGACCATCGTCTATCGAGATGTCTACCCTGAGGGTATAGTTTGACCCATCGGCCTTT
Source organism: Plesiocystis pacifica SIR-1 (assembly GCF_000170895.1). Taxonomy (GTDB): domain Bacteria; phylum Myxococcota_A; class Polyangia; order Nannocystales; family Nannocystaceae; genus Plesiocystis; species Plesiocystis pacifica. The sequence continues at coordinate 96,230 of NZ_ABCS01000018.1, forward strand.
CTTAGCGCCCTCTTATTCGCTAGGTAGCTTTGAAGAGAGTTGTCCACAAACTCTGCTAGTGCGTGCCAGGGAGTGTAGTTCAGCCGCGCGAACGCAGAGTACATAGCTACTTCTGGACGAATATCGATCGTTTTGACCATCATTACCTCCGCCGCGGAGACGGGCCTTTGCCAGTCCCTGGATGGGCAGCGTGTTTCCCACGAAGATGAAGAAACTCTTTTGGAACTGGGCGAACTGGGTGACGGCGTGGGATAGGCCGCGAAGCTCGCTCTGGCAGTAGACGAAGGGTTCGCCTGACCCGCTCTCCAAAGAATTGCCGTCGAATCTCAAGGCCTAGTAGTTCACCAATCGCAGATGGGACTGCATTGCCGATCTGACGATGTGAGATGTGACGGCTCGCGTCAAATCGATAGTCCTCGGGGAATGTCTGGAGGGCGGCGAGTTCCTCAACCGACAGTAGGCGATTCCGCCAGTGAAATGGCCCCGCTGAAGGCCCTGGCCCAGCAGGAATTGTCCAAGATGGCTTGCTCTTGGACAATTTCAAAAGGAAGCTCCAGTACTTTGTTCGCCAGCCGAACAGTGGCTCCCCTCCCATGCGACTCGTGTGCCACTGGTAATTGTGTCCCTCGGGTATGCTAGGAAGTAGGCCTGCCCAGCGACCTGTTGGAGACAGCTCTTTTGGCCAACGTTTGTTGTCAAGGTGACCGATCGCATCCCAGGCAGTGATATACTCCAGCGCGCCGTCACCATGTGTCGGCGATGGCATACTGAAGTCTTTCCCTTCGATGCTCGCCAAGACAAAGAGACGCTGACGGAACTGTGGCACCCCATAATCAGCAGCATTTACAAGGAATGCATGGGGTCGATAGTTGACACTGTCATGGGCAGAGTTGATCTCTGCGAGACGATGCTCAATCAGCTTTAGCGCCCCGCCCTTTGGCGATGCCAACCCAGGAACATTCTCCAACAAAAGGGCTTGGGGAAGTGTGGCCGCGACAAATGAGAAGTAGGCATCGATCGTCGCCGCTCGAGGGTCGCCGTAGCCTAGAGTTCCGTCGTCGGTCCACAAACTAGCTTTTGACCAGGGCTGACATGGAGGTCCGCCCGATACAAGGGAGAGTTGCCGGCGCTGGACACCGGCTTGGGCCATGAGAGAGCTAGACTCTCCCAGATGGATATCCCCCGGTGTGGATAGAGGCCAGTCCGGCCTATTGGCACGAAGCGTCGAGCGGCAAGCCGTGTCTTTCTCCACACACAGTCGAACCTGAAACCCTGCCTTTTCAAGCCCGAGATCAAGACCACCGGCTCCAGTAAATAGAGAGATTGACGGATGCTTCGTGTGAGCCACGGTGCCTACTTGGTTTCCGCAGTGATTGATTTTAGAGCTTCCTGGGCACTTTCCAGGCTGAGACGACATATCTGGTCACGGTCAGTACGCTCTCGAACCAGAAAAAGCCCTTCTACCAAGAAGTACTTCTTACTCACTGACAGCCGAACGTGTTCTGAAAACTGGTCGAGTGTCCGGGCCAAAATGACAAACCTATAGAACGACTCAAGCTGCCATTTTCGGGATTCATGAAGGGCGTCGTCATAGACATCCGAGTCCCAGGCCTGCTCTGCCCACCACTTGTCCTCATGATAGTATCCTTTACCCGAATCCACCGCATTCTTTCGAAAGTGATCGAGATAAGCAAGGGTCCGGTCGCATAGGGCCATGATCGAATTCTCTAGCTGCGGATAGGTCCCAGGCCAGATTGTTCCAGCGCCAATATTCTGCATCTGACGACGAGCACCAGCAAGGCGGCGCGGCATGGTGTTCGAAACGGCGTGTCGCGCAATTTCATCCCACTGATCAAGATAGAGCGCAATGGTTATTGAGTCGATAACTTTAATGTAAACCTTATTTTCTAGTGAAACTTCCTCGACGTTTAGGCACTCCTGAACCCACTCTTGGTGTTCATCTTTGATCCGATGAAGACCTCGACGGGATATGCGTCAGGAGCTTCATCGACGACAGTATGACAGTGGCCACAAAGAAGTATCAAATTGAAGTATCGGCGCCTTTCGTCTGTCGTAAGAGGTGAATTGCCCCGAGGACCATCATGCTCAGCCGCGACGATGTGAGCCATCTCACCGAGAGTCACCGAGCGGACCTCGGTATCCAGAGTCAGAGGCACACGGCACTTGGAGCATCGACCGGCGGCTCGTGACCAAAGGATCTTTTGGTCCTTTTCGAGGATCTTCTTGCGGGTCTTCCCCTCGACTCGCTCAGTGTTGTCCGTGCTCACGAGCCTGGGATTGTAAGGGTCAGAAAACAACAAGGAAACCACTTGTGTTGCGGGCGCTCAAAGGGGAACTGCACACTGAGCACATGGCGCGTCCTGCTTGCATGCTCACGCTGACACTTGCCCGTGCCACGAGCCCAACGAGATCCCCTCTCCTCCGTCAGCCGACGGCAGTTCTCGATCGGGAACTCGAGCAGGGGCGGTTCTGCATGCCTCGACGGTACACGGTTCTACGGAGGAACGTCCACCGAGCTAGGGTTTTTACGCGCCTTTCCCGCAGCGCGGTAATCGCGTCATGGCCCGAGCTACTCAGCCTCGGGCAGGTCGAACTCCCGCGTGTCAAAATCGAGTCGCTTGACCCACCTCGCTATCAGCCCGGCTTCACGAGCAGTTTCCATGTCCGCTCGGCCCGCCTGGCTCCCTTTGCGACGATGTGGTGCGCGGGAATTCCGTGGCACGAGCCAGGGCTGAAAAACTGTCCGATTTGACAAGGGCAACTCCAAACGGCCGACCTCTGGCTAGCTAGGGGGGATACTACCAGTGTCAGGAGCTCTGGGTCATGCCCCCAGTCGGTGGGTTAGAGTCCCTCTAGCTCCTCAAAGAGGAAGCCTTGAAGCCCTGATGCCTCGATCGCTTGACGGACTTCGCTCGATATGAAAGTCGGAGAGTGCTGGATCCTAGGGATGCGGAAAACCGTTTCAGTATATGCCTCCGGCTTCCATACGATCCGTTCGACCCACAGGATGTTGTCGGACTCGTCCTGTGGGGACTGCCCCCCCTCGCCCCACTCAACGCCGCTCCGCTCAACGTCAAGGACATCCGCGAACCGGGTGCAGTTGTAGATGAAAAGCGGCTCGTCTTCGCAGTCGACCGGCAGAGCCTCGCCCCTGGCAAGAAGGACATCTCCGAGGATGTCCAGGGCTCGTTTACTGAGGCATGGAGAAGACGTTCCGAAGAGGCTGGGGCAGTCGCTGCGCGGACCAGGCTCGTCACTCCTGACAACCCTGGGTGGAGACCATTCGGTGATGAGAGGAAGACCTCGGACCGCCATCATCACTTCGAGGTCAGACTCCGAAGCGTGTACGTAAGCCTGGAAGTTGCCGACGTCACTCTCGAGTTCGTAGATGCTTCTCAAAATGGAAACACTCCCTTTGACAAGTCATCGGCAATCCTGTTGAGGATCTTCGTGGCCTGCTCGCTAGTCTTGGCGCGTCGTAGTCGCTTGGTGACCGCCATGTAGTACTTTTCGGTGTGGAGTTTGGGGTGGTAGGCAGCCTGCGATGTCGCTTTCGCGGCCTTTGTCTGGGGCAAGAATACACCATTGACTGCGTCGTCAATATCGATCCCAAGCCTTTCGAGCCTGAGACGGGCCTCCTTGGCAGATTTTGCGGCTTTGGCGACGATGTGGTGCGCGGCGTGCCCATGGGGCCTCGTGAAGCCCGCGGCGATCAGGTTCTTGCCCAGGCGCCTCGAGCAGCCGCCGTTGTGGACGAGGAACGCGACGCCGTCCACCATGGCGAAGTAATTGTGCGTGCCCTCGACCTCGAGGTTGAAGACGGCCGCCGGTCCGGGTAGCGAGGCCTTACCGATGAGCTTCACGGGCTCGCCGCCAAGGGTGAGGAGTTGGGTGCCCTCGCCGAGGTGCTCGCCCCGAACGTAGGCGTCGAGCTCCGGCACATAGAAGGGGTGGTCGGGCGTGGTGGTCAGAGTTAGGCGCTCACCGTCGGCATCGAGCGTCAGCCGGAGGAGCTCATCGACCTGTCGTTCGCTCGTTCCCGTGATGATCTGCTGGGTGAAGCCCAGAACATTTCCGCGCTCGTCGAGGTCGGCTGCGAGGACCGTGTCTCCCGCGCGCAGCTCGTCGATGGGTACGGGCCCGTCCGGCGTCAGGACAGGGGTCCCCTCGAGGAAGCAGCCGAACTCGGGGAGAGCTTCCATGAGGGCGTCCCGGATGCCGCCGCCGTTTTGGGACAGGGCACGCTGAAGCAAGGAGCGGCCGCCGCTCGCCAGGCCCTCGACCGCGCCGACCCCGGCCGTCGCCGCCATCTCCGTCAGGAGCATGGTCGCGTGGTAGGGGATGCTGTCGGGCTGGCGTGCGATGGCCTCGCTGCCCAGCAGGCCGCCCACACGACCCCGCTCGTAGGCCGCGCGGTTGGTGAGCGCGCCGAGGTCTCCCGTGGAGGCTGTCCGGACGGCCGCGACCGCCATGCCCAAGTGATCGTTCGAGTAGGCGAGGTTGGTGAGCCCATCGAAGACGCCCAGCCCGATGTCGCTCCCCGTGCTTTCGGCCATCCCAGGCGCCCCGGAGGCCTCCCCCGCGGGACCCCGGGCTTCGGCTTCGCTCTCGGCGTTTCCGCTGTTTTGGTCCGCGGTTTCGGCTTCGGGGCTATCGGGCCCATGATCCGTTGGGCTTCCAGCCTCGGATTCCCCGAGGTCGGTGTGGCTTTCGAACTCGTTCGGCGCGACCTCCCGAATCACAAAGGTGCTTCCGCTCTTGTTCGCGCCTTCCATGGTGGGAGAGGTCGAGTCGGCGGAGGTCGGCGCGTCGGAGGCCGGGGAGGCAGGCTCGGAAGAGGGGGCAGGCGAGAACCCGGAAGGGTCCGTGAGCGAGACAGGGTTGTTGACCACGTAGGCGAAGCGGTTCCACCCCGCGGTCACCCCGGGCGCGGGCACGAAGGGGTCCGCGCTGGCCATCCGCCCGAGCTTGGGGTCGTAGAGCCGGCCTTTCATGTTGACGAGCCCGAAGTCCAGCTGGCCCTCGTGCCCCGTGAAGCCGCGGTTGACCTCCCCGGGCTCGAGGAACTCGTCGGGGGTCGTCCAGTCGTCGGGGTCGCGCAGCTTGCCCCACGCGTCGTGGGAGCGCCGCTGCGCGGCGTGACCGGCTTCATCGGTGACCAGGTCGACGGAGCCGAGGTGGTCGTCGTGGATCGTGCGCTGCTGCTGCTCGACGATCAGATCCGAGCCGACGGTGAAGCGCAGCTCGCCGATGACGCGGTCGGCCGCGTAGAGGTAGTAGCGGTGCTCGAGCTCCTCGCCGCCTTCGGCGGGCCGGGTGTCCCGCTCGTAGAGGCCGCCGACGTAGACGGTCTCTTGCTCCTTCGCGCTGTCGTAGCGCCAGACCCGACCCTCGTCGGCGTCGTAGTCGAACTCGAGCTCGTGGGCGCCGCGGGTGATCAGCCAGGGCTTGTCGAAGGCGGTGTACTCGAAGCTGGCGGTGCCCTCGGCGTCGGTGCGCTCGAGCAGCAGGCCGGCATCGTCCCAGACGTGCCCCACCCCGCCCGCGAGGGTCAGCCGGCCCAGGCCGTCGTATTCGTACTCGCCGACGTCGGTGGCGTAGGCGAGGTTGCTGAGGCTGTCGTAGGCGAAGTGGCGCTCGTGGACCTTGGCCCCTTTCAGGGCCCGGGTGATGGCCAGGCGGTGGAGGTGGTCGTAGCCGAAGTCCTCCCGCTGCCCGCCGCGCACGTCCTCGCGCGCGGCCAGGGTGCCGACGGGGTTCCAGTCGTAGCGAAGGTCCTGGAGCGGATCCGCGGGGCCGAGCTCGGGGTCGAGGGTCTGGATGCGCCGGAGCTTGCCGGTGAGCGGATCCCAGCCGCGCTCGGTGACCAGGCCGTTGGCGAAGCGCTCGCGGGTGAGGTTGCCGTGCTCGTCGAAGGCCTCGGCGGTCCACAGCGCCTCGCCGGACTGGTCGCGGACCTCGAGCAGCGCCCCCTCGTCGCTGTAGGTGTGGCTCACGCCGATCGGGGCGACGTGCGGGGCCGCCGGGTAGTGGACGCGGGCGAGGCGATCGCGGTCGTCGTAGGCCATGCGGGTCACGAAGTCCTCGCCGTGGATCGTGTTGACGACGCTGATCGGCCGCGCGAAGGCGTCGTAGCTGATCGCCTTGGAGACGCCCGTGGCGGAGAGAGAGGCGCTCAGCAGGCCCGGGGTCTGCTCGTCGTAGGTCCACGTGCTCAGGCCGTCAGAGTCCATGCGCGCGTCGAGACGGCCGAGTTCGTCGTAGCCGAACTCCGTGAGCAGGCCATTGCCGTCGACGACGGAGGCGAGCTCGTCAAAGGCGGTCCAAGCCAAGTCCTGGTGGCCCTCCTGGGCGTCGTAGCTGGCGATCAGCCGACCCAGGCGGTCGTGCTCGAAGGTCTTGACCGTGGCCGGGGCTTCGCCAGGCGGGAGGAGCAGGTCCTCGCCGGGCTCGATGCAGTCGGGGCGGACGCGGACCACCTGAGAGAAGGGGCCGTGGTCGAAGCACAGCCGCTCGGCGTCCGGGGTTCCGCCGGCCCGGGTGCGCTCGACGACGCGCCCGGCTGCGTCGACCCGGGTCACGCTGCGCTCGCCCGCGGCGTCGCGGTGCTCGGTGGTCAGGCCGCTGTAGTACCAGCGCTCGAAGCTCCCGTCGGGGAACTCGTGCAGGGAGAGCCGGCCCGCGCCGTCGTAGGAAAAGGCGTGCTGGCCCGGGGGGACTTGCCCCCCGAAGCTAGGGAGCGTGCTCGAGTGGACCCGGCCTTCGCTGTCGTAGCGGGTCCGGGTTTCACGCTGGAGGCCGTCGGGACCCACCCAGGCCTCGCGCACCGGTCGGCCGAGGCGGTCGTAGTCGGTGACCTCGCTGCCGTGGCCCAGGGCGCTCACGCGCACGCTCAGGCCGCCGCCGGAGCTAGGGAGGTAGCTGAGCGTCGTGTCGTCGCCGCGGGCCTTGTTGATGTTGGCCGCGTAGACGCGCACGCCCGTCGTCCGGCCAAGGCCGTCGATGTCGACGATCTGCCGAAGCCCCGCCATGGTCGTCGCGTCGACGAGCACGCCCAGGCCGGGGTGCCACTGCATCGAGCGCGAGTGGCCCAGGGCGTTGCTGACCTTGATCGGGAACACGCCGTCGGGGCCGTAGGCGATCGTCAGCTCGCGGGAGTGGAGGAAGAAGTCGGTGTGCGTGACCTTCTCGACGTTGCCGAAGGCGTCGCGCAGGTAGGCGGTGTTGAGGTAGAGCAGCGGGTGCTCGGGCTCGCGGGTCTCGCTGGCGAGGGCGCCGGTGTCCGGGTCGTAGGCGTAGGCCGTGGTCCGGGCGACGGAGTCGGGGCCCCCCGGCCCGCCGACGCTCGTGATGGTCTCGCGGACGATCTGGCCTAGGAGCCAGGTATCGAGGTCGTGCTCGATCTGGCGTCGCGCGGTGGTGACCACGTCGGGGCCGTTGGCGATCCCCGTGGTCGCGCGCTCCTGGAGCGGCATGAGCAGCGCGTCCCGGCTGAACACGCTGTGGGTGGTCTGGCTCAGCAAGTGCTCGTCGGTGAGCTCCTCGGACGAGCAAAAGCCCAGGGAGAAATCCGCGAAGCAGCCCGGGAGCGTCCAGACCTTCGAGACGCTCAGGTTGCTGACGACGTGGTAGGCGCCCGGGACCGTGGGCTCCGCCTCGAAGGTCCGCGCGGTCCGGCTCGCCCAGACGCGCCCGGTCTCGGGGTCGCGCCGCTGCTCGGTCTCGCTGGCGAGGCGCCCGGCGAAGGGGCTCGCGGCGAGGTCCTCGTCGTAGAGGTGGTTCCAGAACGAGCGGGTGCGCTGGGCCACGGCCACGCCGTCGACCCACTCGGTGGTCTCGTGGCGGCGAAAGCCCAGGCCGCGCCGCTCGAGGCGATCGTTGCGGCGGCCCTCGTAGCGGTGGGTGTACTCGCGGAAGATCGGGGCCTGCGTCGACCCCAGGCCGGTGTCGATGCGATGGCGCTCGACGACCACTTGTGGGCTCCGGGCGCAGTCCTGGGGCCAGCTGCAGGCGTCGAGGTCGAACGCCTCGAGCCTGGGCTTTTCGTAGTCGGTGAGCGAGGCGTAGTCGATCTCGACGCGCTGGCCCATACCGTCGGTGATCGCGGTGATGCGATCCGGGACCTCGCCGCGGTGGCGCCAGATGTCCCAGTGGCCGTTGAGGGCGAAGGACCAGAACACCGGGTCGTGCAGGCCGTCGCCGTCGACGTCCATGGCGGCGAGGGAGCGGGCGTTGATCGAGACCTGGGTCCACCAGGTGGGGCCGTCGGGGAGCGGCTCGACGGCGAAGCTCCCATCGCGCTGGGAGAGCCAGGCCGTCCAGCTCTGGGTCTCGGCTGAGGGGACGAGCAGATCGATCGCGCCGTCGGCGTTCCAGTCGAGGGGGCTGGCGCTGGTGAACTCCCGGAACAGCATCCCGCCGGGCTCGTCGGCGAGGGCGACCCAGCCCCCGTCGACGAAGCGGCCGCCGACGTTGAGCCACAGCCGCACGCCGCCGAGCTCGGGCTGGGGCGGATCCGCGGTGAGCACGGAGGTGGCGATGTCGAGGCTGTCCTCGACGCCGTCGCCGGTCTGGAGCTCGTAGCGGAGGATGTCGGGAAGGCCGTCGCCCTGGACGTCGACGATCTTGTCGACGCCGACGGTAGGGCCGTGCCAGGGGTACTCCTTGGGGACGTTGAGGATCGGCGTGGGGGCCCAGCGCCAGCGCTGGACGACGTCGGGCGGGAGTCCGGTCTCGGCCCAGCTCGCTTCGGTGAGGCCCGCGTCGAAGACGAGGGCGCGGTAGTCCGCCCACTGCTCAACGGGGAGCCAGCTGTCGGCGCCCGGGGCCTTTCCCGTGATCACCAGCGGGCTCGCCACGCCGTCGCCGTCGTGGTCGGTGAGCACGAGCTTGTCGAGGGCCGAGCAGTGCAGCTGGGTATCGAAGGCGGCCTCGGGCTCGAAGCCCAGGCCGGGCGTGTTGGGGAGCAGGCGCCAGGTACCGGTCCAGCCCTCGAGGTCCTCGGGCTCGCCCTGGCAGTAGAGTAGGTCGCCCAGGCCGTCGCCGGTGAAGTCCGCGGCGGCGTAGATCCACGCGGGCGTGTCGGGGCCGGAGATGTCGAGGGAGACGTCGCCGAAGCCGTCCTTGGTCGGCGAGGTGATCAGGAAGCCCCACACCGCGAAGCCGTAGGGGTAGCCGGGCGAGCCCGTCTGCGTCGCTGCGATCGCGTCGTCCCGGCCGTCGCCGTCGTAGTCGAAGGCGAACATCGGCTGGTCGACGCCGATCGACTGCGGGTCCGAGGCCGAGAGCACCTCGGAGCGGAGGCCCTCGGGGAGGCTGTACATGCCCTCGGGGCAGTCCTCGGGGTCGACGTCGCCGTAGTTGTGGCCGCAGATGTTCCCGTTGACCGCGGTGGCCTCGGGCTGCATCTGCCAAAACTCCCAGCCGCGGCTGATCGGGGCCGGGACGCCGCTGTTGCCGGAGGCGACGAGGATGTCGGTGAGGCCATCACCGTCTCCGTCGAGGACGACCTGGGCGCTGGCGTAGGGGTCGTGGTGCCACTGCGAGTAGGTGTGCGGAAAGGCCACGCCGTCGAAGGACCAGGTGTCCTCGACTTCGTTGTCAGCCGCGAGCTCGCCGAGGGAGTACTCGAAGCGGGTCGCCGGGCGGCACACGCCATCGGCGGCGCACTCCCGGATCGCCGTAATGCGTGAGCGGGCGGTGATGCTGTCGTTGGCGTAGGTCAGCGGCCAGCGGCGGACGAGGTCGTCGTCGACGAGGGTGCGGACCTCCGTGAGGCGGTGGGCCCGTGCCGTGGGGATGCCGAGCTCGCTAGCGGTCGAGCGGACGAAGCCGGTGACGTCGTCGGGCCGGGCTTCGTACTCGAGCTCCACCTGGCGCGTGCCGTACTCGACCCGGGCGAGGCGGTGGTCGACGCGGGAGAAGCCCTCGGGGGTCGGGAGAGTCTCGAAGGCGTAGGCGTAGCGGATCGTGTTGCCGAAGCGGTCCCTGCGGCTGGAGAGCGCCCAGGATTGGGTGCCGACATGGGAGCGGACCTGGCCGTCGTCGCTGCACCCGTAGCGGTCGATGAGGCCATCGGCGCGGCGAACCTCGAAGGCCATGCCGGCCGGGCACTCGCTCGGGGTGAGCAGCCGGACCTGCGCGAAGCTGTCGTCGCGGGTCCGGTACTCCGCGCCCACGGCGAGGTGCTGGCCGGACGCGAGGACGAGGCGCTGGCCGTCGAGGCAGAGCTGGTCGTCGTCCGTGAAGGTGAGCGGAGCCAGCTCCCCGTCGAGAGCGAGGCTCGGCCCGCACCGGGAGATGGCCGACTGCCCGGCGAGGCCCCAGCCCACGCCGAGCAAGCCATCACCGGAGGCGCTGTCGTAGACCAGCGAGAGGTTGGGGGCGTGCCCGCCTGGGGCCGGGGGCAATTCTAGGGGGATGGCGTAGTGCGCGGAGCCCGTGTCGGTGACCTCGAAGCTCCCGGGCAGCGTGCCCACCGGCGCGGTCGGAGTGAGCTGCGGCTCAGGCGGGAGGACGGTCGGCGGCGGGTCGACGACGGGCGGGTCCGCCAGCGCGACGGGGGCGCTGATGAGCGTCCCCGCGAGCGCGAGAAGCAAGGCTGGGCCGATGGCACGATCCGCTCTGGTCCACACCTCTTTAGTGGCTCACGGATTGGGATTTGCGATCAAGAGTCCATCAGATCGTTCAGACTCCACTTTCGCGAATATCCCCAACTGCTCCCCACCCTCGAGTCTGGTCGATGGTTCGGGCGCTCGTCGCTGCGTCGACCTCAGCTGTCAAGCTTCTCGGTCCTTGGCTCAGGCTCGATGAACAACGCCGAGAGCGGAACACCCAACCCCGCCGCGAGACGGCACAGCCAGTTGAGGTCTGGATCGACCTCCCCTGCCATCACCGCGAACAGCTCTCGACGATCGATCCCCGCTCGATCCGCGACGACCGTCAGCGGAATCCCCCCGAGCTGCGTCAGTCGACGCAGATTCTCAGTCATGAGCTCGTGGGCGCTCAGCTCACCGGCGTCCGCCATATTGAGAGAATAGCGCGGCATCGCTCAGACGCTTCACCCGACCAGGCCCTCGACCGTCCGGCGGACGACCTTGGCGGCTCCAAAGGACCCGGCTGCTCGCTCGATCGCCTCTGGAGGCCCCACGACGCTCCAGCGCATCTTCTCAGGCGCGAAGCGCTCGCTAATCACGCTGGCGATCTTGCTGCCGTCCAGGGCGTAGAGCTGGTCGAGTTCTCGGTACGCACGCTCGACGGGTAGGCGAACGTCCGCCATGTTCAGCAGCTGCCCACACGCAGCGCTCGTCGTCTCGTACCGACGCATCTGCGCGACGTACTGCGCCAACCGGTTCTCATTGGCTATCAACCCGGCGCGCCTGCGGATCTGCGGATCGTCTTGGAGCTGCTCCAGCTGTCGCCGACACCCCTGAATCGCTGGGGCTAGGGCCTCCGGCGTCACCGGGGCGAAGTACTGCGTAACGATCTCGGAGCGCGTCTGCCAGGCCTGCCAGTCGACGCCGTAGGCAGCACGAAGGTGCGTGCGGAGCTTCCTGTTGATGAAGCTAGCCACGAAGGAGTTGGCCGTCTCGATCAAGACTCGGTCCCGAGCGCCGTAGGGAGCCTCGGTCCCGCCATAGCTCAAGATCACGTCCTGCATCCCCGGGAGCGGCGTGAGTACGGCTCCGTGACGGTCGGGGTCGATCGGGACGGGAGGAGTCGGTGAAGCGGGCGTCCGGGTTGCGACCGTCCACCCGGTCGCCGCAGCGATCGCCCAGCTCTTGGCCTCGTCGAGGCTGAGGTTCCCTGCGAGCGCGAAGCTGAGTCGGCTCGGTCGCAGGTGTGCGTCGACCCAGCGGAGAAAGTCCTCATGGCTGATCGAGGCCACGCTCTCGGGGCAGCCCGTCGCCAGCGAGCGCGACGCCGGGGCGACCGGAAGGCTGGCGAACACGATCCCGTGGCCGCCCAGAGACCTCGGGTCGGAGCGCATCGCCCCAAGCAGCTCGAGCTGCGCGTTCCGTTCACGCTCGAACAGCGCAGGGTCGCGGTCCAGCTTCGAGAAGCCGCGCACGAGGAGGGCGAGAGCCTGGGCGGCGTACTTGCGCTCGACCGTACAGCGCAGCCCGATGCTCTGTGGCCGCAGCCGACTACTGAGCTCGGCGCCGAGCGTCGTGAGCCCCTCGAGGTGTCCCCCACCCGAGCGCCGCATGCACGAAACCACGAGGCGGGCGAGGCCCTCCTTGTTCACCGGATCATCCGCGAAGCCTGCCTGGATGCACACTCCGAGTGAGACCAACGGGCTGCTCCGGTCTTCGAGCATGTACAGCTGCGCGTCCCCACCAAACTCGTGACGGGCGATCGGAGGGAAGGTGACCGTGATCGTCTCGGGAGTCGTCGGTGGCTCATGCTCGCTGCCCACGAACGAGGCTGGCGTTCCGCACCCTCCGAGGAGCACGGACCCACTGAGGCCCTTCAACAGGTGACGCCGTGTCCAGGTCATCGCGCCCCCTGTTTGGTGGGCGCTCGCTCGGCGGGGTGGGACAAGATGACCGTTCTCAGCTCTCGCCGAAGGTAGGTCGTGATGAAGGACTGAACGCGCTCGAGCGTGACCCCGTCATAGCGGGCGAGATCCTCATCGAGCCAGTCGGGGTCCTTTCCCGCGTTGACGTAGATCTGAATTCGCGCAGCGCGGGCCCCGAGGCTTTGGAGAGCCTGGTAATTTGTACGAAGGAGCTGGCGGCGCTCCTTCTCCAGGAACTGCTCGCTCAGATCATCAAAGATCTCGTCGAAGAGCTCATCGAAGAGCGCCAGCAGCTGCTCCGGCGAGGCCGTCGACGCACCTGCGAGGTGAACGGAGAGGCTCGAGACGCCGACGTGGCTCTGCTGCTCGGCGCTGAACGCCATCAGAACACCTGGAGCCGAACGTTCGGCGAGGTCGTAGAAGATGTTCTCGAGCACGCCAGCGACGAGATCAGCCTCGGCGTCTCCGGCTTCGAACAGCCCAGGCGTCTGCCAGTGAATGATCGCCGTCGGCCAGGTCGCCACCTTGGACTGACGGACGACGCGACGCTCTTGGGTCTGTTCTGGGGGCGCGGCCTTCGGACTCGCCGGGCGTTGCCCTCCCTTTCGTCGCCGAAAGTCCAGGCTGATGGTGCGCTGCACGTCCTCTGGGAGGTCACCGACGAGGACAAGGGTCGCGTTTTGGGGGCCGTGGTAGGTCGAGATGAACTGTTGAGCATCGCCGAGGCCAAGCTTCTCGATCCACGCGGGAGTCGCGGGCTGCAGAGGGTGACCAGCGGGATAGACCGTCGTCAGTAAGTCCTCGAGGCTGTCCCCAGTGGCATGGGAGCTGACCCGAAAGCGCCACTCGTCGATCGTCGTCACCTTCTCCTCTTGAACCTTGATCGAGGACAAGGCCGGGAGGACGTAGGCCATGCGATGCGACTCCATCCACAGCGCAAGGGGCAGCTGATTCGTCGGAACGAGGCAGTGGTAGGAGGTCCGAGACGGGTGAGTCGAGGCGTTGCACAGCGCTCCGGCGCTCCTCATCTTCGCGGAGTATTCGCCGTCGTCGAGATCCCGAGAGCCCCTGAACATCAAGTGCTCTGTGAGGTGCGCGAGGCCTCTGGACCTGCCGTCGTGCGCAGAGCCCACGTGGTAGGTGAGGTTCACGGCCACGAGAGGGAGGCGGTCGTCTTCGACGAGGACGACCTCCAGGCCGTTGTCGAGCTGGTAGTGCGTGTTGGCGAGGAGCTCGCTGGCCTTGGCGCTGGCTGGGGCGAGGGTGAGGAGAATGACCGTGACCCACGCGGCTGCTCTTCGAAGCATGGCCAAGTGATAGCGACAGCCGCCCCGTTCGCAAAGCGTGAAGATGCACGGCGGGGATCCGCGAGGTGAAGCATGGCAGGTCGGGCGGTCGTCGGCCCCGAGATCCACCTGCCAGGTATCACGAGAGCTCGAGCCGACATGTCCCCAGCAGGTCAGCCTGGTCAGCCTGTGTAAATGAGCGAGACGAGCTGTCCCCCAGAGAGTCGCATTGGTGATCAGTAGGCTTGCAGATAGCGGATACCCCAGCCACGAGGCTTCCTCTCACTTTTTGGGCGCCCGCTGAAACTTCCAGCTCCTTCGCCTGATGAAACTAAGAAGTGGCGACGCATCACTTGGCTTCGATCCTCGCGCCCTTCCTCGACCAGGTAGAGCGCCGCGCGGTCGTACAGGCTCTGCGGGCCCACCCAAGCTGGACGCTGGGGCAGCTGCTCGAGCACATCGAGGGCGAGGGGCGCTACGCCGCGGTCTTGCGCGACTTGCAGCTCGGGGAGTTTGTCCTCGCGGATCCTGTCGTCATCCTGCGCCGTCGTCCGCCTGCGCGAGCTCCGGTGAGCCGCGCTGACGCAGCTCGCCTCGAAGCAGCCACCCACGCCGTCGGCCCCGACTTCGACGCCTTCGTGCGTGAGGTCCTCGAAGAGGCCCGGGCTGGGGTCCACGCGGAGAACAGCCGAGAGGGCTGGGTAGGCTCGGGCTTGTTGCGCGACCTCGTGGGCGGGCCGCGCTGGAAGCTCCAGGCCGCGCTCGCTCGGCTCATCGAATCCGGCGTGGTCGAGCGCATCGGTCGGACCAGTTCGACGCGCTACCGTCTTCGGCAGGGGGAGCGTGTCCTGTGAGCCGGTCGAGGGCCCGCTTTGGTGCGTATGTCCGCTCGTTGAGACAGGCCCGCGGCATGACCCAAGAGACGCTGGCAGAGCACAGCGGCCTGTCCTCCGACACGATCCGCCGCCTCGAACACGGAGTCTTCTCGCCCAGCCTCGACACCCTGGACAAGCTGTGCCTGGGCCTCGATCTCATGCTCAGCACGGTCTTCTTCGGCTTCGAGATCGGCGAGCGCGACATCGCCCGGGAGCTCGTGGACATGGTTTGCACGCGCAGTGTGGAGGAGATCGAGCTGGCGACCGCGGTCTTGCGGCTGCTGTTCGCGGAGCTCGATCGCCGAGACGAGACGGCCTAACGCGAGGGTGTCCGCTCGCGCAGCTCGATGCGCTGACGGAGGGCCTCACGCCCGCGCCGACGGTGGGTGCGGACGGTCGCGGGTGGCAGGCCCTGACGGCGGGCATAGCCCAGGACATCACCACCTCGGAGCTGATCTTCGAGCGCCCCACGCAGACGAGGGTGGAGGCGCCGGAGTTCGCTCCGGAGCAGACGCATGCGCTCGCGTTCGCGGACTCGACCGCTCGGGCTGGTCTTGGGGTGCTGGAACTCGACGGACTCGAATTCGCCGGCTTCGACGGCCTTGGCTCGCCTTCTCTCGTGCTCGTGGAGGACGGCGTAGTGGGCGATCCGCGTCACCCAGCGGGTGAAGGCGTCGTCGTGCTCGGGCTCGAAGTTGGGGAGCTTGCGCCACACGGTCTCGACCGCCGACTGGCTCAAGTCGGGGGCTCTCGCGGAGCCACAGCGTCGGGAGAAGTGGCGGACAAAGAAGCGCTCGAGGGCACGGCCCAGGCGCTCTTTGGCCGGACCATCGGGGGCGCGACGATAATCGCGATAGAGCTCGTCCAGGCGCATCGCGGTCAGCGTACACGAGCGCGCGAAGTCGCGACTGGACCGAAGAACAGGCAAACTTCGACGAAGTTCGCGGACTTTGAAATAGACCGTGGGTGTTAGGCTTCATCGACATCAATGGGGACTCAGGACGAGAGCGCGGGGCGTCCGCGCGACGAGCTGCTGAGCTTCAGCGAGTGGCTCGCCCTCGAGGAGGATGACGAGCAGGAGAACGAGCCCTTGCCCGAGTCTCGGTGGCCTCCCGATCGCTGGGTGGACTTGGTCGCGCGCATCGACGCTCCGTTGATGCAGCGGCGCAACGGGCAAGAGGACGTCGAGCCGTTTCAGATCGATCGCTACGTGCTCGACGACGTCATTGGCTACGGGGGCATGGGCGTGGTGGCGCGGGGTTGGGACTCGGAGCTTGGGCGCTGCGTGGCGATCAAGCTGTGCCTGAACCCAGGAGAGGTCGGGGAAGAGGCGCTGCGCCGGGAGGCGATGACCCTCGCTCAGATCCGGCACCCGAACATCGTCGCGGTCCATGACATTGGTCGCTTCGAGGACAGCCTGTACATCGTGATGGAGTACGTCGAGGGGCTCGATGGGCGAGATTGGCTCAGGCAGCGGATCGACGTCAGGGAGGTCTGCCGAGTGTTTCGAGCGGCCTGCCTTGGTCTCGACGCGGCACACCGGGCGGGGATCCTGCATGGAGACTTCAAGCCCTCGAACATCCTGGTGGGGAGGAACGGGGAGGTGTGCGTCGCCGACTTCGGCGTGGCCGAGTTGATCGGCTTTGACAGCGAGTCGAGCGAGGGCGACGGCGACGAGGAGTGGTCGACGCCCCGGGGCGGGACCTTGGCCTACATGGCGCCGGAGCGGATTCGGGGGCACCGAGGAGACGCGCGGGCGGATCAGTTCTCGCTGTGTGTGTCGCTCTGGCACGCCCTGCACGGGGTTCGGCCGTTCGCGGGGAGCTCTGCCGAGGAGCTGCTGGGGGCGATCGAGCGGGGGGAGATCGAGCAGGACGACGGCCACGGGGTCGAGGAGATCCCCGAGGTTCTTTCTCGCGCGGTGCTGCGGGGTCTTCGAGCGGACCCCGAGGAGCGACACCCAAACCTGGGAGCCCTGCTCGAGGTGCTCGATACTCCCGAGCCCGGATACACGAAGCGGCGGTGGCGGCAGCGCGGGGGTCAGGCCGCGCTGGCCCTCGGGTTGATGGCGAGCTCGTTTGCCCTGTCGCTCACTTGGTTCGCATGGGCGCTTCAGCAGCCCAGGGTCCAGACGCAGGCCAACCATGGACTGGCGCGCGCAACGGAGGAGATGCCGGCGCGCTCAGCAACGGACCTCTCGGTCGCGCTGATCGTCGCCGGAAAATACCAGGATGGTTTGACGGTGTGGGAGGCCGAGAAAGGGCGACGAGAGGCCGAGCGCGAGCCCTTCGCGGAGGAAGGGCTGCGCGTTGCGGCCGCGCTGCTTCAGCGCAGCAAAGAGGTGCTCGAGGAGAACCCCGAGCTTGGCCAGGAGTTGGTGGCCAAAGTCATCTCGATCACCTCAGACGTGATTGTTGAACTTCTTGAGACGGACCAACCTACTGACGCCGCAAATCGATTGATGGACGACGCGCTGGCTTTGCAAGGCGCCAAGAGCTCCGAGTGACTCCCCCTCAGTCGTCGAAGCAGGTAACCGTGCCATCTTCGTTTGTCTGACCATCGGCGCAAACGGTGACGTAGCCGCCAGCTTCCATGCAGGTCCATGCGACGTCCGCAGCAAGCGGCTCGCAACCCTGGCTCGTGCAGCACAGCAGGCTCTCGGTCGCCTCGACGGGCGGCGGTCCCACGTACTCGAGGCACAAGCCCATGTCACACGCATCGACAAAGGGCTGGTAGCAGGTCACCCCCGCCTCCGTCGCCTCGCCGTACTCGCAAGCGTAGCGCTCGCCCGTCGTGCAACGGTCGTAGACATCCGGGAAGTCGCACACCGCCAGGTCAGAGGTCTCGTCGATCTCACAGCACAGCTCGGCATCCAGGATCGGAGCATCGGGCCCGCTGGGCTGGCAGTAGCGAGGGAAGACCTGGCCGAGCGCGTCGACGTAGGCCTCGCCGTCGTCGTCGCGGTGCAACTCCCCGCACAAGTCGGGGACACCGGAGAGGATGGCGAAAGTTTGCAAAATGGTGAGTGAACTCGCGAGTATCATGAATCGACGCTAGCACTGGACCAGCTCCTCATCGGTCGCCTCCGTCGGAGTACCCGTGTGCCAGCTCCGCGATCCACGGACCTATCGGTGTTCTCGTAGAGCCCTGTCACGGCCGCGGCGGGAGATGACCGACTGCCCGGAGCCATCCCCAGCGCGGCACCCCTCTGCCAATACGAGGCTGAACTCGTGGCCACCGCTCACCCACGAGGCCGACCTCGCCAGGCAAGCCCTTCCCTACCCCCTCGGCTCCAGTCAGACGGGCCCAGACGTCAGGGGCCACCCAACCCAGGCAGACTGAACGTCATCGCCTTGCTGGTAGCATGGGTCGATGCCGAACCCCGACGCCGAGGCTCACGAGCGCACGACTCACGAGTGCAAGCCCGACCTCCCAGAGAGCGCTCCGGGCGCGACCAACAACAGTACATACACGAAGCCCACCTGCAGAGTCGGCAACAAAGAGAGAAGCCCCGAGCCAAGACGGCAGCTCTGGCAAGACGAGACCCTCACGGGGGTATGGGCGTCGTCAAACCAGCTCTACCACCTGTTCATCAACCAGGCAGGCACTCACCTCGAGCTGTTGATCAGCGCCATTGAGAGCGGAGACATCGGCGTCTATAACAACGACAATTATCGCATGGACGCCCTCATCGTCCGTGTCGGCGCCGATCCTCGTTCGTCGGATCCTGACGGCGTCTACCGACTGTACCTGCGCAGCAAGGATGAGCCTCCTGATTCACTCGCAAAGCCCTGCGGAAAGCTCTACGAGGTCTACGAGGACGACGGAAAGGGAGGCGTCGAACTCCAACTGGGCATCGACCTGAGCATTGCGAGCTACGTGGGCGGGAAGAAGGCTGCTCGCTTCGCCTCGGTCGCGCAGGCGCGCTTCGTCCGAACCCAAGGGGTCCCGACCGTGCTCGAGCACAGGCTACGCAGCGGGTGGATCCCCAACGAGGTGCGGACCCGCGAGTGGTTTCCGATCACCCCCAAACAGGTCGCGGCCATGTCCAAGACCATCAAGGACGCGAGGATCGACCTCGACCCGAACGAGGTGATGTTTGACGCCGAGCCGGGCAGCCCCAAGGTGTCCTTTGGCTACGGTGACCTCTTGCTCTGCTACTTCGCCGCCCAGGCGCTCGACCCACTGTTCATCCTCAGCGGCGATTCGCCCGAGTCGAAGATGCAGCACGCAGCGTCGGCGCTGAACAAGCTCGTCGCCAAGGCCTGGGATGCCGCCCGCGCGCTCCCCGAGACGAGCGGCGGGATCAACCAGCACCACATCGAGGACTGGCGCGTCGCAACCTTGCGAACCCTCGCAAGCGAGACGCTCACCGTCCCCAAGGGCGTCCCGCGCTCGTGGCTGACACACACCCAGGCCATGCTCGACGGCAAGCCCGAGTACGCGGATGTGGGCCACTTCCGCAAGCTCCTCCTGCTCTACGACCTCCATCCACACGAGACCTACGAGGCAGAAATCACGCTGACAGACTACACCCTGGACGGTGACGGAAAGGGGAAGGGCAAAAAGAAGCCTCGCAAGCGCAACCCGTTCAAGAAGATCTTTGGCAAGCCCTGGAAGCGAGTCCGAAAGAAGCTCGGAAAGAAGATTCCCTTCGGCGGGCTCGTGGGGACCTTGAGCGTGGAGAAGAAAGGGGTCGGGGCGTTCAAGGCGACCTACTACGTCACGGTCTGGGGCGTGAAGGTGTCCAAGAGCGTGGGCGAAGGCCAGATGGTCGTGTCAGGCAAGGGGACGGCGAAGGGCGTCGTCGGCCAGATGTGGAAACCCGAAGACCTCGTCGGGAACGTTGATCTCTTTGACGCCTCGGGCGGCGCTGCGAAGGGAAAGGGGAAGGCCGTGGGGGTGACGACGCTCCGGGTCTGGGGAGGCCCCGACTCGGCTCCCGAGGCGCCCATCACCTTCGTGTTCCCCGGCTTCAGTGAGGCGTTCAGCGGGCGGGCCGTGGCGGGTGTTGGAGGCTTCCGAGGAGCGGGGGTCATGCGAGCCATCAACTTGCAAAACGGTGACGTACTCCTCGACATCCCCGACGTGAAGGACCCCTTCGACTTCATGGTTCATGCGTCATCCGCTCCGATTCACTTCCCCATCAACGGGGCGAGGCTGCGAGCGAACGCTCGCCACGCGCTCAGAGTGTTCGCGGCCTGCGAGCTCCCGCAGCTCCTGACCCCCGGCGCGATGATCGAGGTTCACGGCTTCGCTGACCGCCCAGATACGGAGACTCGCAACTTGATCCTGTCACGCAACCGCGCCGTGTCCCTCTACGTGTACTTGAAGAACATTTTGGGGCCGGACTTCCCGGGCCCCGAGCTCGAGGCCCTTCCCCCCGAGGACCAAGAGCTGGAGGACCAGCGCAACGCGCAGGAGCCCGACGACTTCATGATCCGGGACCCGAGCGAGGGGGTCGAGGGAGTCGACGTGTACTGGTACGGCGAGACCAAGGCCGAGGACGAGTACGAGGGGTACGACCATGAGCTGCGAAGGGCCGAACTCTACGTCGACGCGAAGCTGCGGCTGAGGCTGCACCGCCCCTACGAGACGGTCGTCAAGGGGGCGAAGAAGTAGAAGGGCAAAGGCTCAGAGATCGAGAGGGACCAGCTCGTCGCCCCCCTTGGTGGGTCGGAGAGCCCAGGCCTTCCCGGTGGGACTGACCGCGATGTCCGCGACCCGGACGCGCGCCCGGGTCTTCCTCGTACGTGAGATCAGCTCAAACCACGCGGTCTCGTCCTGCCCGTCGAGGCAACGGATGACGAAGCGTTCGGGGGACCCCGCGATGCGCTGCGTGAGGGCGCACGCATGGTCATCCGCGATGAGCTCGCGCGTCCCGTCTTCACGCAGGAGGGTGAAGGAGCCTCCCTCATCCTTGCCAAGGAATTCGTAGTCCCCGACATGCTTGCGGTAGCCAAGGAAGCGCTCCCCCTCATTGACCGCCCGCGCGACCTCTGGGGCGAGGGCCCGCAGGCCCCCAGGCGTCCATTCGAACCACAGGCTCGAGTCGTCACAGGTGATGCGCAAGCGCGGAGCGGTGCGGCTCTCACGAGCGATCTTCGCCTCTTCGCCGGGACACAGCGCGTCGAGATCAAAGCCCTCCTCGCTCCCGTGACGGTACACCGCGTTCTCGGTGTAGTCGACGCGCCAGTCCTCGGCGAGGGGCTTGCTGTCGTAGCGGGCGCAGCGATGGCTCCGAGGCGGCACGAGCACGGCGCTGGCGCAGGACATCGGCTCGTCTTCCGGCGACTCGGGCCAGACCTCGTCAGAGCCGGACTCGAGCTCCCCAACACGAAGATCGGGGTCCCATGCGTGCGGGAAGAAGGGGAACGCCGCGTCAGGCTGAGCCGGCGGCGCGGTCCGGTCCGTCCACTCCTGCAAGAACACGGGGGCGCCTGGCTCAGCGCGGGCGTAGATCCATGCGCGCGGAGCAGCGAAACTGAGGTGGACCCAGAAGGTCTCGCCGTAGCGATAGCCGTCGACCGGGGGTGCCGCGGGGACAGGGGTACCCACGCGAGCGTCCAGGAGGTGTGGACGGGTGTCTCCCTCGAGCTCGACCAGCGCGAGCCCGTGCCTCCATCGAACGTCGAGGAGCTTCGTAAAGCGAGCGAGGGCTTGTCCATCCTTTGGGTCCAAGAGGACCGAGAATTGGGGCTGACCGTCCTCGCTACGAGCGTAGTGGTTGATGATGAGCAGCTCCTCGCCAAAGGTTCTCCCGGGGCCCGCGAACCCGAGTCGCGGGGTCTGCGACGCGCTCGCGTAGATGCGTGCCCCAAACTTTGGGGGAACCTTAGCGTAAGCAGGGCCTGGCGGAGCGACGTAGGTCAAGGGCTCCAGCGGAGTCGCGGTCTTCGAGTCGATCGCGGGGTATCGCGGCGCCCACGGGTCCCCCACATCTGTGGGCTCCGTGTGTGGCTTGGCCGGGGAGCTCTCTACTTCCGCAGCGCTCGCCGATCGAGCATCGTGTTTGGGCTCGGTGCACGCGAGGGACCCCAGAGCGAGGACAGCCAGCAAGACACTCGCTTGCCGTAGCCCGCTCGCTCGGCCAGTCATGGATGCATGCTACCCGTCAGAGTCGGCCTGGTCACGCCTCGAGTTCTGGTGGACCCCGAGCACAGCCGCGCTCGCTGCCGCGGTGCCCAGGACCGCCCCCAGCAAAGGGGCACCGGACCACGATGGCTTGGTCTCTGGCTTCGAGGCGATCGCCAGACGATCGGGGCGCACCATCAGCGAGACCGCGCCCAGAACGGGCTGGCGGGCAGCCTTCGGCCTCCGTGGTGCTCGCGGGGGACGATGCTCGGGCTTCAAGAGCTCGCCATCGATCCCCGGACTCCCCCACAGCTGCGAGTTGACCTTGGACGCCTTCACGCCGGAGTTCGCTAACGCCGCTCGGTACTCTGGGTCCGTGACGCGCCGAAGATCGACGGCCATCCGCTTCGAGCTCGCCAGCAGTTCTCGCCTGGCCTGATCGAAACGGTCTGCCAGCACCGAGGAGCGAAGCTTTCCGGTGGGGAAGTAGAGCGCCCCCACGCCGGGCGGAACGTAGGCCACCGCGAGCGTGTCGAGGTGATGGAGCTGCAGTCGGACGAGGTCGGTGCAGTACGGCGAGATCAAGCGCGAGAAGACCGACGCCGCGAACGGCACCTCGAAGTTGGGCTCGCGCGCAGACGGGATGAGCCTGGAGGGCATGCCCGGGTGACGCCCGCCCAGGGTTGGCTCGCCGTGCTCATCGTCAAACGCAGTCATCAGCGTCGAGAGTCGGGCGATCAGGCCCCGCCACCCTGGACTGCGGTGCCATTGCCACTGGGACCGCGCAAACTCCCAGAACTTCTCGAAGGTCAGCTTCCACGCCTTGTAGATGCGCTCTGTATCGATCGTGAGCAGCAAGGGCCCAGGCCGGGATATGCTGTCGAGCAAGTTGAGCAAGAACTTGTTCGTGGACAGGTAGAACTCGCCCACGTTCTCTCCCGGCGTCGTCGCGTTGAGCGGGCTCCCTCCGTAGGCCCATCCAACTCCCTCGACCGGCCAGACCGACTCCGGGTCGACGCACTGCCGGCAGTCTCGGCTCCCGTCGAAGGTCTTGACGCTCTTGTAGCAGGGCTTGTCGACGCCCTTGCAGCGCAGCGAGTAGCGGTCCACCGGAGTCCCGCGCACCGAGTAGTAGTAGCGGTAGGAGGCCTGGAGCACCCGGAGCGAGGTCGACGTGCCCGGCATGAAGCCGAAGGTCGAGGCGTCGCCAGGATCGAACTGATACTGGGTCTCCCCTCGCGGTCCGCGGGCGACCTTCGGGCGTCCCTGTTGGGCCGCGATGCCGCGCTCGCGGTGCTGGATCGCCCAGTCGCCGTCGACGCGGTACGCGGGCAAGAAGAAGCTGGTGTAGTCGGCGTTCGAGGCCGCGACGGTCTGACCGTCGGGGTAGACGATGCCGCCGTTGCCCCGGCTGCGGAAGACCTCGAGCACGCGGTTCATCTGCCAGGTGTCCGTCGCCGGGTCCTCGGTCTGAAGCGGCGGGAGCGGGACGTCTTTGGCGAGGTCGGTGTTGACCTTGGCTCGGACGACGTTGACCGCCCACACCGCCGCAGCGACGACCTGGGCCACGGTTTGACCAACCATGTTGGCTTGCCCGGTGAGCTGCTGTACGACCTGCATCCCGGCGTTTTGGAGCAGCTCGGGGATCATCTCCTCGGGTCGGTCATACGCGCGGATCGTGCTCAGCGTGCTCCCGAGGTGCGAGTAGACATGGGACAGGCCCTTCGCCATCGAGGTCCCCTGGAGCTGAGGCAGGCCGATGCGTGTCCCGATCTCGAAGAAGCCGATCTGCGCCGAGGACACCCAGTTTTGCCAGTCCGCGGCGGCAAAGGTCTTGAGCGCGAGCTCGCCAGCGACGCCCACGGCCGGATCGAGGACCGAGTTGTGGAACACCTCATTGGCGGGCAGGTGGCTCTTGAAGCTCGTCCACTCCGACCCCCGAGGAAAGACTCGCTCCACCCGGTCGGTGGCGTCGTCGATGAAGGTCGCGTCTGGTCGCAGCAGCATGGTCAGGCTCCCTCGGCGTAGTAGGGGATCTGGTAGAAGGCGATGCGGCCCATGATGTAGGTCGCCGCGTAGCGGATCTGCGTGGTCACGACCTCGTCGAAGACCTCGCTGCGGAACACCGGCAACACCGGGTCGAGCTCGAGCAAGGCCTCGCGCTCGTTCTCGGTGACCATGGCGACGTTGAGGACCGTCAGGAAGGCCGAGGCCTGGTCATTCTTGCCGCGGAAGATCTTGGTCAGCATCGGCATCTTCATGCTGTGTACGATGAAGCCGATCGCTTGTTGGGCGCGATCGTACTGGGTGACCAGCCTGGCCTCGGGGTTGAGGTAGATGCGCGCGCCCTCTTGAACGACGGGGCCCATGAGCGCGGCCCCGATCTTGGCGACCTCGTGGAACAGCCCGACGACCTGTCCGCGGCGCTTGGTCTTGTTCTCTTCCTTGATCTGCTGCTCCTCGACCCGAGACTTGCCATCCTGGAGGTCGCGGTACTGCTGAAACATCTCCTGCTGCTCGGTGATGCTCTCGCGCATGATCTCGCGGGCGCCCCGGACGAGATCGGGCGCGGCCCCGATCGAGTCCGTCGCCATGTCGAGCGCCTGCGCGACGTGCCCGAGGAGCGCCTCGTTGGCCTCCGCGAGCCGCTTGATGTGCGCGTCGAGCTGCGAGTCTGCCCGCTGGCGCTCGTACCACGGTGACCCACACCCCCGCTCAGCCCGCGGGGAGGACTCGACCCGGGGCTGCCTGGGAGAGACCCGCGGGGGGACGGGCTCGACCCGCGGAGGGGGGACCTCGACTCGCGGCGGGCTGACCTCCACTTCACAGTCCTTCCCATCCTCACATCGGTCGATCAGATTGAGTCGCCGGACCAGCGTCAGAATCTGGTCACCCTCGTCGTCGTAGCCGAACAGCTTGAAGTTGCACCAGTCCCCCTCGGTTCGGGTCGCGGTCCACTTCGCGGCGACCTTCCACAGGTCCTCGACGATGATCGAGACCTGAAGACGACGCTCTGCCGGATCGATGTCTGGCTCGGGGAGCTCCCAGCGCACGCTCGCCCCTGGGAACTCCGTCGCCCCGCAGGCGAGCGGGTTGTCCCCGAAGGCATACTCCGCGTCGTCCTCGAGCAGGTCTCGGTAGGTGCCGCCTCCCCGCAGCCACTTGAGCCGCACGAGGGCGAGGTGGTTGTCGTAGGACTGTAGCCCGTTGACCCATGCCACAGGAATAGTATCCGCATTCTTCTTTTCGTGACCCATGCATCTGCCTCGGCGCTGTTCCTAATTCCGACAGCAGTCGCGCGCAAGAAAATTGTTGGAGTGCGCTCATGCCACACCCTCGCAGAGATGCGGCCTGGGCTGACGGTCTAGGGCACCTTCGGCGCGCAGTTGATACGCGATTGGTAGGCCGTTGGTACGCGATTGATACGCGGTTGGTAGGCCGTTGATGCAGCGGAAGCGCGATTTAGTACGCGATTGGTAGGCCGTTGATACAGCGGAAGCGCGATTTAGTACGCGATTGGTAGACCGTTGACAGGCCCTTGAAGCACGCTCGTCCCCGCCGCGGCTAGAGCGCGTTCTCAAGCGCCTCAAACGCGAGTGAGTGGCTCGCTTGGCGCCGACTCGGTGTGCCCCAAATGACCCCACATGGTCGACTGAGGACTTTCATATATACTGATTTAAATTGATTTAAATTCTCGACGAATGGCCAGAGTCGAGTCAGGCTCCGTTCATGTTTGAGCAGCTCCCGCAGAACACAGACACCAAGGCGCTGGCGAGGCTCGACGAAGACCTCGCGCGCCACGAGGCCGAGCGCGCCGTCGTTCTCCAAGAGAAGCTCGAGGCCTCGGAGTTCGGCCGGCGGTGCCGCCACGAGTGGGCCGCCGAGCAGCGCCGACAGAAGACCGAGCACGTCATCATCGAGGTCCTCGAGGTCGGACTCTCGCCGGGGGCGGGTGCGCTCGCAGCGTGGCGCACCAAGGGGGGCTTCCCCGTGGGTGCTGTCGTCAACGGCGTCGTCGGGACCGGGGCGAAGGCCTTGAGCCTGCTCGGCCCGGAGAACAGCGTCGCGCGCGTCGCCGGCAACGCGGGGAAGGTGCTGCTCCACAACCAGATCGCCATCACCACCTACGACCTGATCCGAAAGGACGGATGACCATGACCAAGACCGCCGCCAAACCCTCGGAGCAGCGCACGCTCCAACGACGCCAGGCCAAGCAGCAGGGCCGCACCCGTCGCGCGGAGCTGATGCTCGACAAGCAGGCCAAGGACAAGGCCCGCCAGGACCACCTCGACGGCCGCCAGACCCAGCTCGAGGCCCGCGTGGTCGAGCTCGAGGGGCTCGTCGCCGGGCTCAACGAGCGCGTGCAGACGATCGAACGAGACCTGACCTGACAACCCAAATCCAGAGCTAGCCACACCCAAGCAACGACAAAACCATGTTCAACTCCAATCTCAATAGCCTGCTCCCGTGCGCTGCACCGGGAGCTCCATACGGGCTCGAGGCTGCCCAGCAAGCGATGAAGCAGGACATTGCATGTCCCAGCGAATTCGCCTTTGGCTGCCTCGTGCCCTTCGAGGTCGAGGTGCCGGTGCCCGCCGGTGGCCGGGTCCGACATGAGGTCAAACCCTACGAGCGCCTCATGCCGGTCGCCATGGTCGCCTACCTGTCGGGTCCGGACATTCGGATCGAGGCCATCTCGCGCCGAGACGACCGCGACGCGGGCATGACCGGTACCGGCATCACCACGACGCGCGACCCCGACACCTTCGACTGGGAGGCCCTCAAGACCCCCTTCAACCCTTTCCCGCCGGATATCGGGCCCGTCGACAGCTCCAAGGGCTTCACGATCGAGGTCTCGAACCTGACGGGGTCGGACAGCCAGATGTTCCAGGCGACCTTCTTCGGGGCGATCGGCGGCTACGCGGGTCTGCGCTACCTCAAGGAGCACATCGGCCTGTCGGACAAGCTCTACGGTCTGCTGAGCAACTGGCTCAGTGAGTCGGGCATCAACCCGACGAGCAGCGGCAAGAAGGGATGATCCGGTTCCCGACAGAGCTCGTGGGCGAGGAGCTCGCCCGCGAGGCGTCGGTGTTCTTCACCGAGGCGCTGGCGAAGCTCAACGCTCGCCAGTTTCGGCGCGCGGTAGGGGAAGACCTTCCCTGCTGCGCGCGCTGTGCCGGCTGCTCCCTCGATGAGGGAGCGGCCCTTCAAGATGCCCGGCGGCTGCTCGAGACCCGCGCCGGGCATCCGGTGAGCGTCGTGGCCTACTCGATGGGCAAGGAGCTGGCGGCCGGTCGGGCGTGCCGGCCCGTGCTGATCGACGGCCAGCGCCTGGCCTACCAGGTCGAGGACGGCGAGGTGCTCGATCCGGTCTCGAAGTTCAACACTGAGGAGAGCTGTTGCTGTGGACAACACGACGACGATGACGACGGGCGCGCTCGAGGCTGAGGACTCTCAGTCGGCGCAGACTTTGACGGACGCGCAGGCGCCCTACCCCGATGAGCGCGAGGGCTTGACCCCTGGGCAAAAAGTCGGGATCGGGCTGGGCGCGACCGCGGCGCTGGGACTCGCGGGCTTTGGGCTCTACAAGCTCGGGCAGCGCAACGGGTGGTGGATGCCGGACTCGCCCCTCGTGATCGATGACGAGACGACGCCCGGAGGGGGCGGGACGACGCCGAAGCCCAAGCCCAGCGGCGGCGGGAGCTCGGGGACCGGGCGTGCCCGCGGTAAGCCCCCGAACATCAGCCTCGACCCCGAGGGCTACAACACGATCCTGTGGCCGCGGCCGGGGCCGATCCGGATGGCCATGCTCAGCCAGGGCTACAAGGTCGAGGTCAACGACGACCCCCTCAACCCGCACCCGCAGGTCACTCGCTTTCAACGTGACTGGAACGCGGTGATCCGCGGGCTCGAGTCCAAGAAGGTCCGCCTCCCTGTGGAGGTCAAGAAGTCGAGCCTGCTCCGGCACTACCGCGGAATTCTCCAGGTCGACGGTATCGCCGGGAAGAACACGCTCAACGCCCTCGAGGTGATGCTGACCAACTACACCGACAACGGGATCCGTTGGTCGACGCTGACGGAGCAGACCCGATGACGCCGCATCAGATGCTCCGCGAGTTGGGCTACCTGACCTCCGCCGCGGGGATCAGCGAGTTCCAGCGCGACTACAACCGGATCGGCAGCGTGCCGCTGGTGGTCTCGGGGGAGGTCGACCAGGACACCGCCCTCGCCCTGGCCTTTGCTTACGAGGCCCGGGCGGCCTTCTCGTCGCTGCGCGGACGCAGGAGCGACAGCCATGCCTGATTTGAAGCTGGCGTTCATAAAGCCCGAGGCCCTCGAGGTCATCGAGGCCGAGGTCGTCGGGAAGTTCGAGGCCGCGGTGGAGGTCGATGGCCTCTCCCAGCCGGGCTTCGACATGGGCGAGGAGCCGAGCCCTCCGCACGTCTTCGACGTGGAGCCGATCCTCGCGGCGAGCCCGATCGACATGGACCCCGGGAGCCCGCCGCCGCTGGTGGTGCAGCCGCACTACACCCAGGTCCTCGATGAGATCTGGCCGGAGTTCGACGCGCGGGAGGACCGGACGGCCGCGCGGCTGCAGGCGCTGCTCGATGAGGTCAAGGACGAGGCGCAGCGGGTGCACCTGCTCGCGCAGTCGGTGTGGGAGAAGCTTCCCAGCTACAAGGTCCCGGATTCGGAGCGGAAGCGCTACCAGGCCGAGTTCTTGTCCTACCTCAAGCGGCTGCGGTCCTACGGGGACACGCTGCGCGAGCTCGAGCCCGAGGACACGGCGACGGAGACCGTCTACGTGGGGCTGGTGCGGCGGCGCGAGTCGGCGGGGCCGGTGCCGGACGCGATCATGCATATGTACTTCGCGCAGCAGCTGGGCATCTTGTCCGACCACGCCGAGGACATGGGCGAGGGCTTCGTGGGGCGCTTCATGGATGGGCTGGCCCAGACCGGGGAGGCGATCGACGACGCGCGCGAGGACCTCGATGAGACCAAGAAGATGGCCGAGGAGCGCTTTGACCAGCTGTTCACGGAGCTCGGCGAGGCCGCCAAGCGTGGGCTGCTGTGGGGCGGGGTCATCCTCGGGGCGGGGCTGCTGATCGGCGGGACGATCGCCATCGCGCGCGTGGCCAACCGGAGGGAGCCCGATGAGGTCTGAACCAGCGGTCCCGACTTGGGCCTGGTACGCGCTTGGGGGCGTGGCTGCGGTGACGGTGGTCGGTGCTGCCATCTACTCGGCGCGCAAGCCCAGCTTCGATCGCATGATCCGACGGACCGGAGCACCGCCCGAGATGGTGCTCCTTGGAAAGCTGCAGCGCTTCACCGAGAGCCGCGGCAACCCGCGCACCGGCCTGGGGCAGCCGGAGCTGTTCCCGGACTTCGCCGAGCCCCGCAACGCCTCGCGGGCGGCGCAGGTCGCCGAGTCCAAGGCGGCCGGTATCGGCTACGACCGCAACGCGGCCGCCTACAGCCAGTCACCCTACCCCCGGGAGATGTGGGTGTTTGGCAGCGGCGGTCCCTACGGGATGCTGCCGAGCTCCGCGCTGGCCCCGTGGCGCGGGACCGAAGCCCTGCGTCGCGGGAAGGTCACGCCCTACGATGTCTTCAACCCGTGGCGTGCGACGGTCTTCTTCGTCGACTACGCCCACCGCTTGGTCAACCGCGCCGAGTTCCGCGAACTCCCGCCCGCGCACCGAACCCTCCTCGCCCTCAAACGGGGCATGGCCTCGCCCGGGCTGATCGGCGACTACAACGAGGCCAAGGCGCGCTCGAGGACGACGCGGCACAACACCGAGAAGGCCGCCCGCGAGCTCGGGCTCGATCTTTCGGTGCTCGACACGCCGATCCCCCTCGACTGGCCGCGCTATCCCGGCGCTGCGGAGCTCGTGCCGTGATCTGCCGGTCGGTGATCCGCCGCTTCGACGGGGACGACGGCCCGAGCTTCCACGCCGCCGTCCTCCCTCGAGACGCGAGCGCGCTGCGCTTCGTGTCGTGGGTGACCCTGACCAAGTCCACCGGGCGCTACGCGGGCAGGAACCGCGCGCCGGGCGTGACGGTCGCGTGGATCCCCGCCGAGCGGATCGCCGACGAAACCAGCTCTCCCGCCGAGATCGACGCAGCCCTGGCCAACACGGACCAGATCCCGCTCGTCGTCGAGGCTCCCCGCCGGCTCCCCGTCGCCTATCGAAGCGACGACGGGGCTGGCTTTCCCACCGTGACCATCAAGGGCCAACCCATGGCCCTGGTCGTTCGCCTCGGGCGCATCCAGCCCGGGACGCACGGCCAACTCACCTTTGGATGGAGGATCCGATGACCGCAATGAAGACCGTGGGCATCGTGGCGGCGACGCTCGCTACGACGGCCCTGATCGGCGGTGGAGCCTATTGGTTCTACAAGCGCCGGCAGAAAAAGAAGGATGAGGAGGAGGTCGATCCCGAGGACCTGCCCAACGACGCGGACGACGACGGGGTGACCGAGCCGGTCACGCCTGACGAGGTCCGGCCGCGCGGTGGGTTCATGGATCGCAACACCCTCCCCGACGACGTGAAGCAGAAGTTCGTCGAGGCCTTCGGCGGCTACGCGCCGCCCAAGGACGAGATCCTCGACAACCTCACCCAAGAGGACGTGGTCTTGTTCGGCGTGAAGTCCGAGCCGGTCCCGGGTTATCCGAGCGTGCGCGAGGAGATCCTCACCGCGAAGGTGCGCACGGTTGAGGATACGGTCATCCGCGCGCGGATCTCCGAGCCTCCGCTTTACTCGGCCCACCTCGGGTCCCACGCCGGGCACGGCTTTCGGATCGGGGAGATGGTCGAGGTCCCGCGTGGCGTGATCATCTTCGCAGCGCGGCCCAAGCCCTCGGAGGTGAAGGGCTACGGCGAGTACGGTCGCCCGGCGGGGACCTTCGAGTCCAGCCACGTCAGCAAGAAGAGCTACGACGTGCACCCGGGCACGCCCTACGACCTGGTGATGCCCTACATCACCGATGACATCGAGTTTCACGTCGACCGCGAGATGGTCCGCTTCGAGCTCGTCGGGACCAAGGGGCTGCGCCAGCAGATCGTGTTCAAAGAAGGCAGCATGCACGGCGACGTGACGCTCCGGGCGCTGGATCGGGATCCCAAGACGGGGCTGGTCTTCGTAGCGCGCTGGAACTTCCACATCGAACCGTGAGCACGAGTTACGGCCCGCGCGTAGGGGTCGGGACAATCAGGAGGTGAGCGATGAAGATCGAAGCGCGAGCGCTTCGGGTCGCGGATGTCGTGCGCATCCCCGGGGACGGGGAGCGGGAGATCCGTGGGCTGAGGATGTTCTCTGACAAGGTGCAGGTCTGGTTTCGGCAGGCCGATGGCTCGACGGGGGAGAAGCCGGATGCGATCTGGGCGCCCGAGCGGGAGCTGGAGATTCAGCGGCCGGGGAGTCTGTTTGGGGAGCCGGAGGAGACGAAGACGGGAGGGTTGACCGTGCGGTACAGCCTTGAGAGCGGGGTGCTGCTGTGCGGGGAGACCAAAGCGCACAAGGAGGCGATCAAGGCCCTGCGGACGCCGTATCGGTTTCGGTTCTCCCGGAACCTGCCGGAGGGTTGTGCTTGGTACGCCCCGCGGACGCGTGGGAAGGAGCAGGCGCGGGACAAGGTCGAGGCCGTCGCCACACAGCTGCGGGCCAAGGGGGTCCCCGTCGTCGTCGAGCACAGCTCTACGGCGTCCGCAAAAGTCGAAGCTGCGCTCGACATAGCGACGTTGGCAAAGTCGCACGGAATCAAGCCGGGTGATCGACATCCCGACTGGCCCAAGCTGCGCGCGGCCTTCGAGGACGCGGAGCGCAAGGGCCAGGGCGCCAAGCTCCGCGCGTGGCTCAACAAGCACCGGCTACTGCGACCCGGAGAGGGGACGGAGGAGCTCGCTCGCGTCCGGGGCAAGCTCGCCTTCGAAGCCGGGACCTGGCCGCCCGCGCCCGAACGCGGCGAGACCTACGGGCGCGCGGAGTTTGGTGGCGTGCTGCGAAGCATCGACCAGGACCCCCGGGTCCTGGCGATCTCCGAGTTCGCGCAGACGTGGAGGCGCCAGCTCGAGGCGGTGACCAAGGGGCAGGCGAACTTCTGGTTCCGGGACGCGACCCTCGACGCCCGGGTGCGGGACTCCCCCTGGCAGACGCGGCGTAGCTACGAGATGCGAGCCTTCGAGGCGCTGCTCGGCAAGAACGAGCCTGCGACGCCCGAGCTCGTCAAAAAGGCCCACGCCGAGGTGCTCGCGCGCCTCGAGGACTGGGATCAGCGGATGCGCCTGGCCCTGCAGCCGGAGCTCTACGACGGGTCGAAGCCGGCGGACCAGGTCTACACGCAGCTGTGTCGCATCGAGACGAGCGTGGCGCAGCGGGTGCTCCGGGATGTCTACGACGTCCGCTTCCCCGAGCGGGACGACGCCTCGCGGCTGTGTACGGGGGTGCTGAGCCTCGACAAGCTCGAGGCCAAGGCTGACGCGGACGCGCGCGAGCAGGCCGAGCGGGAGGCCGCGCGAAAGGTCGCGCGCCAGGCCGACGCCCGGGCACTGCTCGAGGTCGTGCGCGAGGCGAAGCGCAAGGGCGAGCTGACCGAGCGCCGCTTCAACCTCGCGTACTGGCGGCTGCACCCGAAGCTCAGCAACTACGAGCGCGAGAGCCGACGGCTGAAGGTCTACTGGGTCCAGGGCTTCTCCTCCTCTCGCCGTGGTGTCGCCCCTGCCGGCCGCAAGACCAAGGTGAAGCTCCG
This sequence comes from Plesiocystis pacifica SIR-1, assembly GCF_000170895.1. Taxonomy (GTDB): domain Bacteria; phylum Myxococcota_A; class Polyangia; order Nannocystales; family Nannocystaceae; genus Plesiocystis; species Plesiocystis pacifica. The sequence goes on from NZ_ABCS01000018.1 coordinate 128,756, forward strand.
CGGACCCAAGGACCACGGCTTCTTCGCGGAGGGCGTCTACGCCGACGAGGACGAGGCGATCGCCGCCGTCCTGGTCGAGGTCAATAAGGCCGCGGGCGATCTCGAGCCCCAGACCCCCAAGCGTCCCCGAAAACCCAAGCGAGCAAAAACCATGGCTAAGACCTCGAAGAGTAAGCTCCCCAAGCAGATTCAGGACATCAAGACCGCCTGGGCCGCCTTCGAAGCCGAGCGAAAGAAGGGCCGCGTCACCGGCTGGAAGAACATCCCGGGCACGTCTTGCTTCACCCACATCCACGACGACTCGCTGACGCTGTGCACCGCTTACCAAAGCAAGAGCATCGGCAGCTGCCCGCCGTCGCAGGAGGGCCTCAAGAGCCCGTCGCGGCAGTTCATGCTCTGCCACCCCGAGCACTCGCCGATGTTCTACCCGGGCAAGGCCGCGGGCATCGAGGCGGTCAAGGCCGAGGCCGACAACGCCATCGCCCGTCGACGCAGCCGCAAGCAGGGAGGCAAGCTCGACAAGCCGCCCAAGATCACCGACTTCGAGGACCAGCAGCGCGCCCTCGAGGCCCTCGTCCCGACGCGAGTCGTCTTCCGCGACAACGACCCCTTGTCGCCGATCGAGCTGTCCGTGGGCGTCCCCTGGGTCGAGCTGGAGGACGGCCGGCGACAAAGCGCGACAACCTGGCGGGAGCCCAAGCTGCCCAAGGGCGCCAAGCTGGTCGCCCAGGTCTTCCCCATCGGGGTGTCCTTCGATGAGCTCGCGGGTGAGCTCGGCACGAAGTACCGCCGCTACGGTGGACCGATCTCACCCGAGACGCTGCGCAAGCTGACCAAGCTCGTCAACGAGGCCAAGCTCCGGCCTGCGCTGAAGAAGGCCAAGGTCACCCTCAACGACTACCGGACGAGCATCGTTGGCAACAAGAGCGTCTACTGGGTGCCCGGGCCAGACGGGGGCATCGCGGTAGGTCCACTGACGGCCGCGGGCAATCCGGTCAAGAGCAAGAAGGTGCTCGAGGCCCTCGTCCAGCGCACGCAATCCGGGCTCCCGCTCCCCGAGCTGCCCAAGGGCTGGAGCCTCGAGGACACGATCGTGATCGCGCTGCTTCGCAACGGCGCGCCGATGTGGGGCGCCTGGCGGCCGAGCACGCTCGGGTACCGCGTCAAGAGCGGGGCCGGGGAGTGGAGTGAGACCAAGACCATGCCCGCGACCTCAAAGCGGGATCCGAAGAAGGGCTTCACGGACTTTCCCAACGTCGCCGCGTTCACGATCCACAAGTTCCTCGACAGCGCGCCAGCGGGGGTCCGCTACCGCGTCGCGGGGCCGTGGCTGGGCTACCTGTATCCGACGGACTTCGGGACCAAGGTGCAATTCGATCCGCCGACGGGCGGCGAGCTCGACGTGGCGAAGCTCGAGGCCGAGTTCGCCGAGGAGACGGCGAAGGTCTCCAGCTACGGGCAGCCGACGGGCTCGGAGAAGGCCGCCATGAGCCAGGCGAAGCGGCGGCTCAGCTGGGCGGCGAAGCAGCTGAAGCAGGAGGAGAAGCTGGCCCAAAGGGCTGCGCGAGAGGCTGAGCGCGTCGCCAAGAAGGCGCAGAAGGAAGAGCAGACCATGGGTGTAGAGACGACCAAGGCCACCAGTTCCGCGAAGACGTCGAAGAAGAAGGCCGCGACCAAGAAGAAGGCCGCGGCCAAGAAAAAGGCCGCGGCCAAGAAGAAGACCGCGGCCAAGAAGAAGACCGCGGCCAAGAAGAAGTCCACGACCAAGAAGAAGGCTACGGCCAAGAAGAAGGCCACGGCCAAGAAGAAGGCCACGGCCAAGAAGAAGACCGCGGCCAAGAAGAAGGCCGCGACTAAGAAGAAGGTCACGGCCAAGAAGAAGACCGCGGCCAAGACGACCGCGGCCAAGACGACCGCGACCAAGAAGACGACCCCGACCAAGAAGACGACCCCGACCAAGAAGACGACCCCGACCAAGAAGACGACCCCGACCAAGAAGACGACCCCGACCAGGAAGGGCTCCGCACCGAAGACAGCTAAGACCACCTCAACCCGACTCCAGTTCAACCGCCACGACGTCGTCCGCTTCCGCAAACGCTCCCAGATCGCCGAGGGCCTCGGCCTCCGCCCCGACGCCCGCTACACCGTCGAGATGACCACCTCCCAGGGCGACCGCCCCCTGGTCGTCATCCGCTACGGGACCGGCAAGCACTCCGTCCTGCTCAAGGTCCCCCCCGGTCACCTCGCCGTCGTCCGGCGCCACGAGGACATCCCCAGCGACATCCGCTCCTGCGCGGCCAAGCTCGCCAAGTACAAGGGCCCGATCAGCGCCAAGACCCGGCGCATCATGATCGAGCTCTCCAAGAGGTCGTGATGCTAGCGATCGTCATCGGCCTCGCCCCCGTCGCGGTCTTCGGCGTCGCCGCGCTGTGGGCCCGCGCGCGCTCGAGTCGGATCGCGGTCCTGGATCTGACCGCGCTCGCGCCAGGGGGCAAGCGCAGCAAGCGGACGCGCGCGATCGATGCCGTGGTGCTCCACCAGATGTCCTTCTCCCGCGGCAACGACCCGCGCCGCTACCTGAAGGTCACCGCCCACTTCATCATCGTCCCGGACGGCACGATCGCCCAGCTCCACCCGATGTCCGCCCGGCTCTCGGCCTCCGACGGCTTCAACGGCCGCTCCGTGGCGATCGAGTTCGCCGGCAACCTCCGCTCGGTCAAGGGCGGTTGGTACCGCCCCGAGGATTACGGCCGCGACGTCCTCACCGCTGCGCAGGTGCTCGCCGGCCGTGGCCTACTCCGCCAGCTCCGCTCTGCGGGCATCCGCCACGTCTACGCCCACCGTCAGAGCTCCCCCAAGCGAGGCAACGACCCGGGCCCGGAGATCTGGTCCACCGTCGGCCAGTGGGGCGTCGACGTCCTCGGCCTCGATGATGGCGGCGAGGGCTACGCGATCGAGGCCGGCACCCCCATCCCCGACACCTGGCGCAGCTTCACGCTGACGACCTGACCCCAGAGAGACCGACATGCCCCAAGCAGCTTCAAGCCACCTCCCTGAGTTCCTCAAGGCCGAAGAGCTCGCCGCTCTCCTCCGGGTCAACCGCAAGACGGTCTACGAGGCCGTCGCCCGCGGCGAGATCCCAGGCGCCGTCCGCGTTGGCCGAGTACTTCGCTTTCAGCGTGACGCCGTCCTCGAGTGGATCGCCGACGCCAGCTAGAGCGCCAGCCCCTGTCCGTGCCCCCTTCACGAAGGAGACCGTCGTGCCCGAGCCCCAGAAGACCCCCGCACTCGCCGTAACGCCCACGCGCCCCTGTTTGCTTCCCCCGACCGTCGAGGTACGGCCCCACAGGGCCCCGGTGCTAGTCTTCGCGGGCCAAGGTTGCCTGATTCCCAACCCAAAGGGGAATCCCCAGTGACCATCCGAAAACGAACCTGGACCAGCAAATCTGGCCACACCATGACCCGCTACATCATCGACGTGCAGTTCCAGCACCCTGACGGCCGCATCGAGCGGATCCGCCGGCGCTCGCCCGTCAATACGCGACGCGGCGCTCAGCAGTACGAACGCGAAGTGCGGTCGGCCCTGCTCAGCGGCACGTACCAGAAGGGAGACACAACCCGTCAGGAGCCAAAGCAGGAGCCTTGCCCCAGCTTCGCCCAGTTCGCTTCGCAGTTCATCGACAACTACGCCACGGTCAACAACAAGCCCAGCTCCGTCCGGAGCAAGCGCTCCATGCTCGAGCACCACCTGACGCCCTTCTTCGGCAAGATGCGCCTGAGCCAGATCGGCCCGCGGCAGATCGAGCGCTACAAGGCCCTCAAGGCCAAGACCCTCTCGGCCAAGACCATCAACAACCACCTGACCACGGTCCGCAAGATGCTGGTCGTCGCCAGTGAGTGGGGCTACCTCGAGGCGGTCCCCTCCGTGAAGTGGATGCGGGCGCCCAAGCCCGAGTTCCGCTTCCTCGACTTCGAGGAGGCCGACCGCCTGCTCGAGGGCGCGAAGGAGGAGCCGATGTGGTGGACGATGATCCTGGTGGCCATGCGTACCGGCCTTCGTCAGGGTGAGCTGCTGGGGCTGCGCTGGTGCGATGTGGATCTGAAGTCGGGCCGCCTGGTCATCCGCCAAGCGGTGGCCGAGGGCATCGTCGGCACGCCGAAGAACCACCGGCAGCGGGAGCTCCCGTTGGCCGAGTCCGTCCACCAGGCCCTCGAGGCCTGGAGGCACCGACTCGGACCGCTGGTCTTCTGCCAGCCCGACGGCACCATGCTCACCAAGAACATGTGCAAGTGGCCGCTGATCCGGGCCAAGCGCAAGGCCGGGATCGAGGCGCTCGGGTGGCACGACCTGCGCCACACCTTCGCCTCGCACCTGGTGATGCGCGGCGTCCCCCTGCGAGCGGTCCAGGAGCTCCTCGGCCACTCGACGATCGAGATGACCATGCGCTACGCGCACCTGTCGCCCAAGGTCCTGCACTCCGCGGTGCAGTCGTTGGACGACGAGGTCGCGGCACAAGAGCGGCACAAGAAGCCGCCAGAATGAAAATCGGGCAGCCAGGTACCCCTAACTGCCCGATTTAGAGTGGAGGCGCGGGGAGTCGAACCCCGGTCCGCAAGCCTTCCGATGAGACGTCTACGTGCGTAGCTGACATACTTGGATTTAGCCCCCGCGCATGCCTATCAGCAGGCCCTCGCGGGAGCGATCCCCTAGATTTTCATCACCGCATCGGGGCCCTACGGTGACTAGCTCCTGTATTGACGACGACGCGCTACTAGAGCGCCTCACGCGACGTCGTGTCGCTTATTAGGCGGCAACGGCCATGCGGCCGTAGTTGCTGTCGTTGGCAGCTGTGTGTTTCCCGTCGTTTTTGACGCGGCGTCGAGCCCGCGACACGCAGTCTTCACCTTCCGAACCCACGTCGAACGCCAGTGCACCCCCGAAGGGATTTGGTTGATGTTTGGCTCGCTGGGACGTGGCCAGCGGCGAGCATCATACGTCGGCGTCGGCGGGGCGCAAGCTCGAAGTTCGCGCGTAGCTGGCGTTGGTCGACTCACTCCCCGCGCGAAGGCGGAGCGGCTGCGAGGGGGCCGCTACACTCCGCCCATGTGGCCCCCCAGCGCCTCCGTCGCCCTCGGTGATCGCTCGCTCTTCCCCACGTTGAGCGCGAGGGCCTACCTGGCCCACTCGGCCATCTCGCCGGCGTCGAGCCTGGTCCAGGGCGCGGTGCAGCAGGTGATGGATGACTACGCGCGCTTGGGTGTCGAGGGCTTCATGCCCTGGCTCGAGCGGCGCGAGGGGCTGCGCGAGGCGCTGGCGAAGCTGATCGGTGCGCGGGCACAGGACGTGGGCCTGGTCGCGAACACGACGACGGGGGTGTCGACCATCGCGCTGAGCTTGGGCTGGCGTCCGGGGGACGTGATCGTGGTCCTGCGTGGCGAGTTTCCGACCAACGTGACGCCGTGGCAGCGCGCGGCGGAGCTGTTCGATCTGCGCGTGGAGTTCCTCGACGTCGAGGACTTCGCGGGCTCTTCGGGGGTCGGGCTCGAGCGCCTCGAGGCGCGGCTCAAAGCGGGCGGGGTTCGCCTGGTCGCCGTGTCGGCGGTGCAATTCCAAACGGGGCTGCGCATGCCCGTCCAGGCCATGAGCGCCCTCGCCCACGCCCACGGAGCCGAGCTGTTTTGTGACGCGATTCAGGCGGTCGGCGTGCTCGACTTCGACGTGCGCGCCCTCGGGGTCGACTACCTCGCGGCCGGCAGCCACAAGTGGCTCATGGGGCTCGAGGGCTGCGCGATGCTCTACGTCGCGCCCGAACGCGTGGCCGGGCTGCGCCCCAACACGGCCGGCTGGCTGAGCCACGAGGAGCCGGTGTCCTTCCTGTTCGCGGCCGACGAGCTGCGCTACGACCGGCCGATCCGTCAGCGCGCGGACTTTGTCGAGGTCGGGGCGGCGCCGACGACCCTGCTCGCGGCCCTCGAAGTCAGCGCGCGGGCCCTGCTTCAGCTCGGTACGCCAGCGATCGAGGCCCACGTGCACGGCTACCTCGATCGCCTCGACGCGGGGCTGCGCGAGCGAGGCTTCCACAGCCTGCGCTCCGATGTCCCGGAGCAGCGCTCGGCGATTTTGTCCCTGCGCCTGCCCGAGGGCGCGCCAGGCATCGACGCGTTCAAGGCCGGCCTCTACGAGCGGGGCGTGAGCGCGACGCAGCCCGAGGGGCTGCTGCGCATGGCACCGCACTGGCCCAACGCGCTCGGCGAGGTCGAGTTCGTGCTCGAGGCCGTCGACGAGGTCCTCGCGGGCGCTTCGTCGCCGCCGAAATGACGCGACTCCCACCTCGCCGATGGGGGAGCCAGGGCCCTCAGCGTTGGATCGCATCGGGCCTTCTGCTAAGCTGAAAGGGCGCGATGGGCATTCAACTGGCTGGAGTGGGGCACTACCTGCCCGAGACGATTCGGAGCTCCGCCGACATCGAACGCGAGCTCGGCCGCGGCGAAGGCAAGGTCTTCCGCAGCACGGGGATCCGCGAGCGCCGGGCCGCGGGGCCCAACGAGACCAGCTGGGTGATGGGCACGCACGCCGCTCAGGCCGCCCTCGCCCACGCGGGGCTGCAGCCGAGTGACATCGACCTGCTCGTCGCCCACATCTCCCAGCCGGAGCTCGACTACCCCGACATCGCGTGGCCCCTCGCCCGCGACCTGGGCCTGTCCCCGAGCTGCGCGGTGATGGGGGTGCGCTTTGGCTGCACCGGCTTCGTCGGCTCGCTGCACGTCGCCCGGCAATTCCTCGAGACCGGCGCGGCCAAGTGCGCGCTGGTGGTGTGCGCGGAGGTCATGCACTGGCACGCGCAGAGCTACCCCCGCTCGGCGCCGATCCTCGGCGACGCCGCTGGGGCTGCGATCTTCCGTCCAGGGCGCCCCGACGAAGGCCGCGGCGTGATCGCCAGCTTCGTCGGGAACCTCGCCAGCCACATCGGCGAGTGCCTCGTGGTCAACGACCACCTCGACCGCAGCGCGTGGCCGCAGCTGAGCCCCGGCATGGCCGAGGAGCTCGGCGACGCCCCCTACTCCCCCAGGGGGACGATGAGCTTTTGGAACGGGGGCGACATCTTCAAACGAGCGATCGAGCACATGACCGCCGCCGTGCAGCGCGTCCTCGAGGAGACCGGCCTCGGCATCGACGACATCGATCACTTCCTCTTCCACCAGGCCAACATTCGGATCATCAAGGGCGTCGCGCGGCACCTCGACCTGCCCCTCGACAAGGCCCCCGTCCACATCGAGACCGTCGGCAACACGGCCTCGGCCTCGATCCCCGTGCTCCTGTCTCAGGAGCTCCACGCCGGGCGCATCCAGGCCGGTCAGCGGCTCGTATTCGTCGGCTTTGGCACGGGCTACTCCTTTGGCGCCGCGGTCATGGAGCTCTGAACATGCGCGAGAAGATACTCGAGGTCCTCACCACCATCTTTGACGACCGGGACGCGGACTTCGCCGCCATCGGCGACGATGACGATCTCGCCGAGCTGCTCGGCTGGGACTCCGTCGACGTCGTCGACCTGGTGCTCGAGATGGAGCGGCGCTGGCAGGTGCGGCTCGCCGATGATCTGCCCGACGTCGTCACCCTCGCGCTGCTGGTCGAGCGCGCCGAACGGGTCGCCAACAAAAAGTAGCCTGCGGCGCAGGGGCTGTGAATGCATTCACAGCCCCTTTCCTGCCCCACGTCCACGACTCAGAGCGGGCCGGCCAAAACGAGTTCTGGCCGACCCTCTGTCTATTTTAGCCGTCGTGGACGACGCCACGCCCTCCCTGCCCCACGTCCACGACTCAGAGACTGCAAACCCAAATCCACGCCCCCGCGAGCGGGGGCGACCACATGCCCTCTGCAGGGCACGACCCCCATTGCCCACCAGCCACAGCGGAGGAGCGGCAGCGACGAAGCGCCCCCGGTTCGAGAGCACCTGTGGGGGCAAAACAGCGCCTCAGCACCCGTCCCAGCGAAACACCAGGCTGCTCTCCGAGTGCCCGCTGCCGATGGCGTAGGTCTGGACCAGATCGCCGACCTCGAGCAGGCCAGCGTCGTGGGCCATGCGCAGCGCCAGCGGGATGTTGACGCTGAGGAGGTTGCCGAACTCGCTGAGGGTGTTGAAGCTCTTGGCGTGGCCGATGCCGCCGAAGTCTCGGATGGCGTCGCTCATCCAGATCTGGCCCTGGTGACAGGCGAAGAAGGACACCTCATCCGCGCGCACGCCCGCTCGCTCCTGGGCGCGGTCGAGCACGAGCTTCGCGGAGTTGCACATGTTCAAGAAGGTGCGCGCGATGATCACCGTGTTGTTGCGCAGCCGGGGCCGCCCGCCGTCGGTCCACGACCCCTCTTCGGGGCCGATGATCACACCGCCGTGGGCCTTGCCGTCGGTCTCGGTGTAGCAGCTGAGCAAGCCCTCGCCCTCGCCCTCGACGCGCCCGAGCAGCACCGCGCTCGCGCCGTCGCCAAACCACGGCGAGTACTCGGCCTCGTACTCGACGACGACGGAGCCGAGGGCCGCCTGGGTCAAGAGGGCGTAGTCGACGGCCCCGCTCTCGATCATCCCGCGCGCGATGACCCACTGGTGCGCCAGCGCGTTGCAGGCGGCCTCGATGTCGAAGGCGAGCGCGTGGGAGGGCAGCCCGAGCTGCGCGTGAATCGCGAAGGCGTCCGCGCTGCCGAGGTAGGTGGGCGCCAGGCTGTTGCTGATCACGACCCCGACCTGCCCAGGCTCGACGCCTGCGCGCTCGAGGGCCTGCTTGGCGGCGGCGGCCTGCATGTCGGGGCTGGACACCCCAGGGTCCTTGACGCGGCGCGTCAGGCAGCCGCGAAAGGGGTCGCTGAGAAAGGGCTGTACGGCCGTCAAGACCGCGCGCTGGCCCGGGTTCAGGGCAGCGATGCGGTCCTCGCTCCAGTTGTCGAAGCCCACCCGTCCGCGCCAGCCGGCGACGAGCTCGGGGGACCAGTAGTCGTTGTGTCGAACCTGCTCGGGGAGGTAGGTGCCGATCCCAACGATGCCGGTGCTCATCGACTCTAGCTTAGCAGAGTCGAGGTGGACTCAGAGGG